>NZ_CP030056.1:0-600000 GCF_015291645.1 Bradyrhizobium sp. CCBAU 53340 | reverse complement strand
CCGCCGTATATCTAGGCCCAGGGCCGTTCCTTTCGGGTCCAATCGAAATGAAGTCCGGCACAACACTGTGGCTCGCTGGGGGCGCGATACTGACGGCTGTAGCCGACCCAAAAGCATACCAAAAGAGCTCGGGAAGCTGTGGCCACATCGATCGGAGCGGTGATGGCTGTCGGCCCCTCATCAGTTTCACGAAGACTAAAGGCGGCGGTCTCTATGGATACGGTACAATAGACGGCGGAGGCGGGACCTTGATGGCGGGCACGGCTGAGACTTGGTGGCAACTGGCCCGTCGTGCACAAAGTGAGGGCGCAAAACAAAACGCGCCTCGATTGATCCAAATGGACCGTGCTGAGGACGTCTCTGTTCATGGCATCACCTTGCGCAACGCAGCAAACTTTCACATTGCGATGAGCCACGTGGAACGTGCTACCATCTGGGCGGTCATCATTGATACACCCGCTGATGCCCGCAATACCGACGGAATAGACCCAGCCGCAAGCGAGGATGTGACGATAATCCACTCCTTTATCCGCACCGGAGACGACAATATCGCGATCAAGGCTGGCACAAGCGGCCCTGCACGCCACATTTCCATTTTAGACAACCAATTCGGCTGGGGGCACGGCATGTCGATTGGTAGCGAACTGAATTCCGGTGTCAGTGACGTGCTGGTTCGCAACCTGACCTTGGACGGCACGACATTTGGTCTGCGCATTAAAAGCGATCCCAGCCGAGGCGGCTTAGTTGAGCGGGTTAATTACGAGAATATATGTATGAGAAATAACAAATGGCCCATACACTTCGACACGCGCTACGGCCCCTTCGCTGGCAATAACTTGCCACTTTATCAACAGATCGTCCTAAGGCACGTCTATGGGACTGATGGTACGCTCGTAATGCGAGGCTTTGATCAACAGCATCCGCTCGATATTGCGATGGAAGATGTGCGCTTTTCTCCCCGCGCAACTTGGCAAGTGGAGAATGCAACAGTGACCGCGGTCAATGTATTTCCATCTCCGCCAGGTGCCGCCGCTACTCCACATTACGGCGCATCGAACCCGTGCGTAGTTGCCTTCCGCCCGTTCCCTGAAGCCACCAGTAGCAAAAACGGTGGCATTGAGCGCGACCCTCGGGCCGCAGCTCCAATCGATCGCTGACGATCACAAAGGATTGGCCGGTGTAAAAGCCGGATTGCATGGTTGCGGTCAGCTTCGTACCCGCCGTGCTTGGTACGCAACTCGCACCAGTGCTTCCTGATACTCACGCTCCCACACAGATGGTCCCAATTCGGGCCCGCCAAGACAGCCCGTCTGCAGGCCTGTCGCTAATCGGCACCGGCGCGCTGCTATTGCGGGCACTCCCGCTGCGTTCTATCGCGCTTGCGGGATCCAGCTCGTATCGTGCGAGAAGAATGTCTGGAGCGACCATTGCATTGCCTCCCGATCGCTTAGCTGGCGCGCATATCTTTCTCTTCCTCTAGGATCGGCACCAGTACCGGAGGATCTGTATTCAGCATAGTAGGCGTTCATTAAGCGGCGGCTCTTGCCCGGGTCCCATTCCACCCACCCCTCAGCCATGACCGGCGCATTAATCTGCGACGATAAGAAGATCACCGCAGCATAGGGACGCCATGGACGCCCAAGAGCAATGTCGCGCGCGCCCTTGTCGGCTGTCAGCGTGCAATGATCAAACACAAAGGCGCTGTCTTCGTCCGGGAAGGCTCTGCTTTGTGCGGTATAGACGACTGCGTGGTTTGCAACACCGTGTAGCTCACATTGCCTAAAGTAGGCCTTGGCGTTACCAAATATAAAATCGATATGGCCTTCGACGTAGCAGTTTACGAAGAACTGACGACTGGCGTTCCTGTTCGGCCCCTTGTTGACAAACAATGTGTCTTGCGCACCAAGTATTCTGACGTTTGCAAAAACATCCTTGTCGCCGGTGACAGAAAGTGCCACTGCCTGAGATGCTGGATTGCCCGAATTGGCAGAATAGTCGTTCCAAACAGTCAGATTTTCGAGCCGGAAGTTATCGCCCGACGCATCTAAGGTCGCGGAACGGACAGTCCCACCCGCAGTGACGGCGCTATCACCGTAGACAATCACCGCTTCATCCGGCCCACCACCGGCGCCCTTGATATTGACATTGGGTTTCGTCACTCTAACCTTTCCGCGATAGGTACCCGGCGCGACTACTATACTTCCACCAGCCTGAGGTAGCGCGTCTACCGCGTCTTGTATTGACCTATACGCGCCCTTTTCAGATAACGATACCTTCAGTTGCTCGGCATCGCCTGAGCGAACACTCGCAATCGTTGCCATTAATGCGACGACGCACAACACCATCTTCAACTCGATCTCCTCCTGTTTTGGCTTGCGGTGGGGCTTGATTATCCGCTTGCCTGGAATAGCGCAATGACACTGCTCGCGACCACTCTCCCAACCGGCTGAGCTACTCGTCGAACATGGCCGCGCGTATGTGGCGCACTTTAGATTCACGTGACTAGCTAGTCATCTGGAACGCAAGTTCGTCACATTAGTTGATAGCTGAACTTCCTCCCGAATGAGTGGACACCTGTAGTAGGCTCGTTGAGCCTGGAGGTGTTGAATGGAACGTGCACGACGGTCGTTTACTGAAGAGTACAAGCGCGAGGCGGCAGGATTGGTGGTGTCGAGCGGCCGCTCGATCGGGTCGGTCGCCAAGGAGCTCGGTCTGCGCGACTCAGTGCTGCGGCGCTGGGTCGATAAGCTCCGGCGCGAGCCGGCATCGGCGGCGTGGCGCCCCACCACGCAGGCGACGCCGATGTCGGCGGACCAGGCTTCGGAACTCGCCTTGCTGCGCCAGGAGAACGAGCGGCTGCGGATGGAACGCGACATTTTAAAAAACTGTCCAGCGTCGTGGCGCGCCTGCGCGGGATAGAAACAGCCTTGTGCTATCATTTAGCTCGGAGGGTAGCGGCCGGAGAGTGGTGACGCCGTTTCGACGGCGATCCCGATTAGGAAGATGACAAATTGGCATAGCCCAGACCCTCCAGCCCATCATCGGACGGAGGAGTTGCGATGCCTAACAGGACAACCGACCGCGGCCCGGACCTAAAGCTGGTCAACCTCGGCGCGGCCGCTATCGATATCGGATCAAAGATGCACATGGCCGCGGTAAACCCGGCCTGCACCGACAAGCCAGTGCGTGCATTCGGCACATTCACGCAAGACCTGCATGAACTGGCGGACTGGTTCAAGATGTGCGGCGTGACCAGTGTCGCGATGGAATCCACTGGGGTCTATTGGATCCCAGTCTACGAGATCCTAGAACAGCGCGGGTTTGAGGTCATTCTGGTCAACGCGCGGTACGCCAAGATTGTACCTGGCCGTAAAACCGATCTCAGCGATGCCGCTTGGTTACGCCAGCTCCACTCCTATGGCCTGTTACGGGGCAGCTTCCGACCCGATGCCGAGATCGCAACGTTGCGAGCCTATCTACGCCAGCGCGAGCGGCTCGTGGAATATGCTGCCGCCCATATCCAACATATGCAAAAGGCTCTGATGGAGATGAACCTGCAGCTCCATCATGTTGTGTCGGATATCACCGGCGCGACCGGCATGCGGATTATCCGAGCCATTGTTGCAGGCGAACGCAATCCCGACCTCCTGGCAACCTATCGGGACGTGCGCTGCCACTCATCGATCGAGACGATCCGCGCAGCGCTCGTAGGCAATGACCGCCACGAACATGTTTTCGCGTTAGCTCAATCACTGGAGCTCTACGACGTTTATCAGGCAAAGATGCTCGACTGTGATCGCAAGCTCGAAGTCCTGATCAGTGCATTGAACACCAAAGGAGCAAGACCGGTCGGAAACCTAGCCAAGCCGCGCGTAAAGACCAAGCAGGTCAACATCCCCACCTTCGATGTCAGGACCGCACTGTACGGAGTGCTGGGCGTCGATTGAGGCGGTGACGGCGACGGCTCGCAAGATTGCGGTTTTATTCTACAACACACTCCGGCACGGCATGAGCTACAAGGATCCTGGCGCCGACCAATATGAGCAGCAATATCGTAGCCGCGTCCTCGCCAACCTACAGCGCCGGGCGAAATCGCTAGGCTTCGTGTTGCAGGCCCTCCCGGGCGACGCCAATCCGGCTGTTTCTTAGGAAGTCGATCGCGATCTTTGCCGGAACCCGGACATGAGCTTTCGCTTCATCGAGGACCATCGCGACACCTATCCGGTGCGGCTGATGTGCGCCGTGCTCGAGGTCTCGCCGGCCGGCTACTACGCTTGGCGCGACCGCCCCGTGAGTGAGCGGAC
Source organism: Bradyrhizobium sp. CCBAU 53340 (assembly GCF_015291645.1). Lineage (NCBI taxonomy): Bacteria > Pseudomonadati > Pseudomonadota > Alphaproteobacteria > Hyphomicrobiales > Nitrobacteraceae > Bradyrhizobium > Bradyrhizobium sp. CCBAU 53340. The sequence continues at coordinate 595,696 of NZ_CP030056.1, read as the reverse complement.
AAAATCCCATGCCGCGCTGCTGGCCGAGATACGGCAGGTCCATCAGGACAGCAGCGGCCGCTACGGCAGTCCGCGCGTCCATGCCGCCCTGCGCAGGCAGGGACGCAGCGCCAGCCGCGGCCGGATCGAGCGGACGATGCGCCGGCATGGCATCCGCGCCATCACCGCAAAGCCACGCCGTGTGCGCACCACCGACAGCCATCACGACCTGCCGGTCGCACCGAACCTGATCGCGCGCGACTTCACGGCGGAAGCCCCGAACCGGGTCTGGCTCGGCGACATCACCTACATCCCGACCGCCGAGGGATGGCTTTATCTGGCCGCCGTCATGGATCTGTTCAGCCGAAAGATCGTCCGCTGGGCCATGCGCGATCACATGCACGTCGAGCTCGCCTCCGCAGCCCTGACGATGGCAATCCGGGAGCGGCGGCCGCAGGCCGGATTGATCTGCCACACCGACCGGGGTGTGCAGTACGCTTCGCACGCTTATCGCAGCACCCTTATGGAGGCCGGCATGACGGCATCAATGAGCCGCAGGGCCGATTGCTACGACAACGCCCCGATGGAAAGCTTCTTCCATACCCTGAAGACCGAGCTCGTCCATCATCGCAACTACAAGACCCGCGCCGAAGCTCAACGCGATATCTTCGCCTTCATCGAGGGATTCTATAACCGGACAAGGCTCCATTCCGCACTCGGATATATCCCCCCGATCGAGATGGAGCTAAAAGCCGCTTAACCCGTCCACTTTATCGGGGGAAGATCAGATCCAGGTCAATGTGTTGGGCGCCGAACGTCGGCGGGATAGAGTTACTTCGAGTAGGTCTGCCCGGTCGAGGAAATCTTGCAGGCCGGGGAGAGGGTCTGCGGCATCATGCGGCTGGGATGGCTCATAGGTTCTGTTCACATGGTGTCGGATAACGCCCTATCGATCAGGACGGCGCAAATGACTTACATGCTAGCAGGCATCGGCTGGCGGAGTTCCACATTGAGTTAGCAGCCGCAGAGCGCAGGCTGAGCGCGGACTCTGTCGCTTCTTGCATTTTGGTGAATCCCACCGCGTCCAATTGCTTATTCACTGCGTCGCACAAATGTAGATCGCGACGCTGTTCGGGATCCCGTTCCCACCCCGAAAGCGGCGCTGGCAGCCGAGCGTGCGAAGGTTTGGCGATCGGCGCTGAGCCGTTCGCTGTGGCCTACGCCCAACAGCTACCTTACGGAAGAATGTCGGAACCAAAAGAACTCGAGCCATTTTCTGCGGCCACCACAATGTCTGAAGATCCTCGGCATTCATTCAGTTCCCGAGAACTGCCGGGCGCCGGGCCGGCCTTAGCGAGGCACCTATGTTGTATGCCGCATGAGAGCTCAAGCCCGCCGAACTCCCTGGGAAGCAGCGATCATCACTGCAGGATCGATGCGCCTTTGAAGACTGCTCAGAGACGTTCGGCGGATTTTGCCGGCGCGACGATCACGATGTTCGCGCGCCGGGGACCTTCAGATTGCCGATTGCAAGACACAATCGGTGGCTTGATCGGCGCAATAGCAAAATGGCAGCTCCTGGCTCGACGAACCCACGGCTTGACATCTGTACTACTAGCGCCACTCTTTCCGCTCGCTGGCCTCCGGCCCAAAGCAGCTTTTTTAATAGACAACTGTGAGACCTTCTCACTTATGATCAAAACGCCGATTGGCCATTCCACGCCCACGCGTCGAGCCTATCTAGCCGTCACTTGCACATGAACTTCGCCTCCAGCCGAGCTCTCAATGATTGCGCTTCAAAAGCACAAGGCCATAGCGGTCGGCCGGCTTGTCCGCAAGTCAGCGGCAACAACATCTTTGTGCAGCAGGAGACGGCCGTGATGCCAAGACATACACAACTACCAGGAACGAAGGCGGACACCCGATGGCATCGATGACGGTGCGTCGGGACGCTGCGGAGAAACTCTCTCGCTCGTGTCCTCGGGCGTCCTGTAGCGACCGCTGCGGCGCCGGGTACGCCAGCGTGACCCGAATCGGCGCTTACCAGTAAGCTGACAGGATCATACCCAATGAGCGCCGGTTTTCAGTTTCATGTAGCGGCCGTGCCGTGCCGTCTAGACGCCGTTCTGTTCAAGCGGGATCTGTCGACGAGCCTCGCTTGTTGGAGTGTGATGACGCGGCACGCCACGCTCCGAATCAAAGCGGCCCGCCTCGTCCTACACTCTACATGTCGCGTAAGCGACATCGAGCCGCGCACATCGCGACTACCGGCCAGGAGACGCGTGGCCCGGGTCCTGCAGGGCCACCTGCTAGCATCATTAGAGTGCGCCCGCCGAGGCGCTATCAGGAGCTTCGCGTGACCCTCAATCTGCTGGACCGCCAAAATGTAACAGATGGCGCGCCAGCGCCCGCCGCGTGCCCATCTAGCAATAAGCGGCGCACTCAAAATGCCGAGGGGAAGACGCTCGTATTGACTGGTGCTTCCCGCGGTATAGGCCACGCGACCGGCAAATTGTTTTCGGCAGCTGGATGGCGGATCATCACGTGTTCTCGGCAGCCATTCGAGGGTAGCCGTTGTCCTTGGGAAGCAGGATTGGACAACCATATTCAAGCCGAACTTAGCGACTCTCGAGCGTTGCAGCACGCGATCGCGGAGATCAAGGAGCGGCTCAATGGCGGCCCTCTGCATGCGCTTATCAACAATGCGGGCATTTCCCCGAAGGCCGCTGACGGCACCCGATTAAATTCGCTGAACACTCCGGTCGACACCTGGAAGAGCGTGTTCCATGTCAATTTGCTCGCACCCATCATGTTCTCGCAGGGGCTCTTCCATCAGCTAACGCTCGCTTCTGGTGCAATCGTGAACGTCACCTCGATCGCCGGATCGAGAGTGCATCCGTATGCCGGTACTGCCTATGCGACATCAAAGGCGGCACTTTCGTGCTTGACCCGCGAGATGGCGCATGACTATGCGCCTTACGGGATTCGCGTCAATGCTATTGCACCAGGCGAGATCAAGACAGACATTCTGTCGCCGGAGACAGAAACCAATTTGATCCCAACTATCCCGATGCACCGGGTCGGAACACCGGACGAGGTCGCGAAGGTTATCTTCTTCCTTTGCTCGGAGGCTGCCAGCTATGTCACAGGTGCCGAAGTGCCTGCAAATGGAGGGCAGCATGTGTGATCAGACACCAAGAAGAGTTACTCACGCGCGATCGATTAATTGGCAGCTCCCGCATGGAGCGTTGAGCGCTCGCGTTACTCCCGACTAGCAATTCCTGATTCCGCAGTTTCGATCCAACGGCCACGCCGTACGAGCCAGGATAGCGCCGTTGCTCGCACGCCGCGGCGCGACCGCGATGGCACGCCTCTCGCCTGAGAGATACCACGTTTTGGCCCACGTTCCATTCCGGCCGCAGGAACATTTTTTATGAGCTGCCACATAGACGCTAGCCCCGATGCCCAAGGGGCGGCGGCCAGAAGGTGAAATTTATTAAGCGCGGCCTTTATAAAACAAGTCCCGCTAATATGGCTCGACGGGGCATGTCACATTTCGAACAATGCTACGAGTAAGAACATATCAGCACGCGGCTACGTCCACTTTGCGACAATCGGGTGCATCGACGCTGTCTGCCTCCGACCTTTTTCCTTCCTATCCGTCGGCACACTTGTTGCAAACGCCTTCTAATGCAGCCTCGCGTTAATAGATCGCCAGAAGCGCGCGCCGCGCAAGGCGCCCGATCGTTCAAGCACCGCATCCGAGGAATTCGTATGAGCATAGTCACTACCCAGAGCGCCGCGGAGATGAAGGCCCGCAACAAGCAACTGATCGATGAGGCCTTAAAAATCTACCCGGAAAAGACCGCCAAGCGCCGCGCCAAACACCTGAACGTACACGAGGCGGGTAAGCACGATTGCGGGGTTAAGTCGAACCTGAAGTCGATCCCCGGAGTAATGACGACTCGCGGCTGTGCATACGCTGGCTCCAAGGGGGTCGTGTGGGGCCCGATCAAGGACATGATTAACATCAGCCACGGTCCGGTCGGCTGCGGCCAATATTCCTGGGCTGCACGCCGCAATTACTACATAGGCAAGACCGGAATCGACAGCTTCGTCACCATGCAGTTCACCTCCGACTTCCAGGAGAAAGACATCGTGTTTGGCGGCGACAAGAAGCTCGGTAAGGTCATTGACGAACTTCAGGAGCTCTTTCCGCTCAACCACGGCATTACGATTCAGTCCGAGTGCCCGATCGGCCTTATCGGCGACGACATCGAGGCTGTGTCGAAGGCGAAGTCAAAGGAACACAATGGCAAGACCATTGTACCGGTTCGCTGCGAAGGGTTTCGCGGCGTCTCGCAGTCGCTTGGCCACCACATCGCCAACGATGCGCTGCGGGACTGGATCCTGGACAGAGTGTCGCCGGAAGCGACACCCGCGTTCGAGTCAACGCCCTACGATGTCACGATCATCGGCGACTACAATATCGGTGGGGACGCTTGGTCATCGCGTATCCTGCTCGAAGAGATGGGCCTGCGTGTGATTGCGCAATGGTCCGGCGACGGCAGCCTCGCCGAACTGGAAGCAACGCCCAGGGCGAAGCTCAACCTATTGCACTGCTACCGTTCGATGAACTACATCTCCCGACACATGGAGGAAAAGTTCGGCATTCCATGGTGCGAGTACAACTTCTTTGGCCCTTCCAAGATCGCCGATTCGCTGCGCAAAATTGCCAGCTTCTTCGACGAACGCATCAAGGAAGGTGCCGAGCGTGTGATCGCCAAGTACCAGCCGCTGATGGCCTCGGTAATTGAGAAGTACCGCCCCCGCCTCCAGGGCAAGACAGTGATGCTGTTCGTCGGCGGCTTGCGTCCCCGCCACGTAATCGGCGCCTATGAGGACCTTGGTATGGAGGTCGTAGGAACGGGCTACGAATTCGGCCATCATGACGACTACCAGCGCACTGCTCAGCACTACTTAAAGGACGGCACACTGATCTATGACGACGTCACGGGCTACGAGTTTGAGCGTTTCGTCGAGACCATTCAGCCAGATCTCGTCGGCTCCGGCATAAAGGAGAAGTACGTCTTCCAGAAAATGGGCATTCCATTCCGTCAAATGCACTCCTGGGACTATTCCGGTCCTTATCACGGCTATGACGGCTTCGCGATCTTCGCTCGTGACATGGACATGGCAATAAACTCGCCCGTCTGGAAGAAACTCAAGGCACCTTGGAAGGATACTCCAGCGCCAGGCCTAATGGCCGCGGAATAAAGGAATGCACAGATCTGGCTCCGCCTATGCGAGAAGGCGGGCCAACCTAGTCGATAAACCAATCGCCGAAAAGGAGAGTGCCGCGTTGACACAGAATGCCGAACACGTCCTCGATCACTTGGATCTATTCCGAGGTCCGGAATATCAGCAAATGCTCGCCAAAAAGAAGGCGCTGTTCGAGAACCCGCATGACCAAAGGGAAGTCGAGCGGATCAGCGAATGGTCAAAGACGCGAGAATACCGCGAGAAGAACTTCGCGCGTGAAGCATTGACTGTGAACCCCGCCAAGGCCTGCCAGCCACTCGGTGCGGTGTTCGCTGCCTCCGGTTTTGAGGGCACGCTGCCCTTCGTTCACGGCTCACAGGGTTGCGTCGCATACTACCGAAGTCATCTTTCGAGACACTTTAAGGAGCCAAGCTCCTGCGTCTCTTCCTCGATGACTGAGGACGCCGGGGTGTTCGGTGGTCTAAACAACATGATTGACGGGCTCGCTAACGCTTACAACATATACAAGCCCAAGATGATCGCGGTTTCCACCACGTGCATGGCCGAAGTGATCGGGGATGACCTGAACGCCTTCATCAAGACAGCGAAGGAGAAGGGGTCAGTCCCGGCACAATATGATGTTCCCTTCGCTCATACACCTGCCTTTGTCGGCAGCCACGTGACCGGGTATGACAATGCGCTGAAGAGCATCCTTGAGCACTTCTGGGATGGCAAGGCAGGCACCGCCTCCAAACTAGAGCGCAAGGTGAACGGCAAGATTAATTTCATCGGTGGGTTCGACGGGTACACGGTCGGGAACATCCGGGAAATTAAGCGCGTCTTCGAGTTGATGGGAATCGAATATACTATACTCGCCGACAACAGCGATGTCTTCGATACTCCGACCGACGGCGAGTTCCGCATGTATGATGGCGGCACCACGCTGGAGGACGCGGCTAACGCGATCCATGCCAAAGCCACGATCTCCATGCAGCAACACTGCACCGAGAAGACACTGTCCTTCGTCGAGGGGCACGGTCATGAGGTTGCCGCCTTCAACTACCCCATCGGTGTCAGCGCGACGGACGAATTCCTAATGACTGTGTCCCGCATGACCGGCAAGCCGATCGCGAAGGCATTGGAGCGGGAGCGCGGCCGTCTCGTGGACGCCATGGCAGACTCCAGTGCGTATCTGCACGGCAAGAAGTTCGCGATCTACGGCGATCCGGATCTCTGCTACGGGCTCTCTTCATTCCTCCTGGAGCTCGGTGCAGAGCCGGCTCATGTGCTGTCTACGAATGGTGGCAAGGCTTGGGCAGAGAAAATGGAGGAACTGTTTGTTAGTTCACTGTTTGGCAAGAACTGCTCTGCATATCCCGGCAAAGATCTCTGGCACATGCGCTCCCTATTATGCACTGAGCCGGTCGATTACCTGATTGGCAACACCTACGGGAAGTACCTCGAGCGCGATACCGGGACGCCACTGATCCGCATCGGTTTCCCTGTGTTCGATCGGCACCATCAACATCGGTATCCCGTCTGGGGTTATCAGGGCGGCATAAACGTTCTTGTCAAGATACTGGACAAGGTCCTGGACCAGATGGACAGGACTGGAGCGGACTATAGCTTTGATATCATCCGCTGACGTAAATGATTTGGTCTAGCGCCGGCCAGAGCAGGGTCGACGGCCGGTGTCTAGCCAGAAAGATCCACGTCGCGGCACAAGGCTCGCGCGGCGGGTCGAAGAAAATAGGAGATACGTATGAGCGTCGACACGTCCGCCATCGAGGACGTCTTCAACGAGCCGGGTTGTGGCAGAAACGACAACAAGACGGCGGCCGAACGTACTATGGGGTGCACTAGGCAGTTGAAGCCAGGAGAGGCGGGCGGCGGATGCGCATTCGACGGCGCCAAAATCGCGCTACAGCCGTTCACCGACGTTGCGCATCTGGTCCACGGCCCAATCGCCTGCGAGGGCAATTCCTGGGACAACCGAGGCAGCGCCTCCTCAGGCTCCGATCTCTGGCGCCGAAGCTTCACGACCGACATGAACGAAACCGATGTAATCTTTGGCGGCGAAAAGCGCCTTTATCAAGCGATCGGGGAGGTGATCGGCAAGTTCGATCCGCCGGCTGTCTTTGTTTACCAAACCTGCGTGCCAGCCGCGATTGGCGACGACATCAAGGCCGTGTGCAAGGCTGCCGTGGCCAAGTTCGGTAAGCCTATCATTCCTGTAAATTCGCCGGGGTTCGTCGGGTCCAAGAACCTCGGAAACAAGCTTGCCGGCGAGGCGCTGCTTGAGCATGTGATCGGCACTGAGGAACCGGACTATACCACTCCCTACGACATCAATATCATCGGCGAATACAACTTGTCCGGCGAGTTCTGGCAGATCAAACCGCTGCTCGATGAACTTGGCATCCGCATCCTTTCTTGTATCTCCGGCGATGGGAAATATCACGAGCTGGCCTGTTCGCATCGCGCAAAGGCTGCGATGCTAGTGTGTTCCAAGGCGATGATAAACGTCGCCCGTAAGATGGAGGAACGCTACGGCATTCCCTACTTCGAGGGCTCGTTCTACGGCGTGCAGGATTCCAGCAACTCCTTGCGGACGATCGCGCGCATGCTGATCGAGCGCGGCGCGCCGCTGGAGCTTGGAGGGCGTACCGAGGCTGTCATCATGCGTGAGGAAGCAAGGGTACGCGCGGCGATCGAGCGCTTCAAACCACGATTCAAGGGTAAGAAGGTTCTGTTGATCACCGGCGGTGTTAAGTCGTGGTCGGTGGTCGCGGCGCTGCAGGAGGCCGGTCTAGAGATCGCCGGCACCTCCGTGAAGAAGTCCACCAAAGAGGACAAAGACCGCATCAAGGAGCTGATGGGCCGGCACGCCCTTATGATCGAGGAAGCGGCGCCGCGCGACATCTACAAAATGTTGATGAACTCCCGGGCTGATATGATGCTCTCCGGCGGCAAGTCGCAGTTCGTCGCGCTGAAGGCGATGATACCTTGGCTTGACATCAACCAGGAGCGTTCTCAGGCGTACATGGGGTATATTGGCATGGTCAAGCTGATGGAGGAGATTGATAAGGCGCTCTACAATCCAATATGGACCCAACTACGCCGTCCCGCGCCTTGGGACGAAGCGGAGGTCAATCGGCAGACCAACATCCCGCACACGGATTCGCACGCCGCAGAGAATTCCACCGCCGTGCGAGGTCATTCCAGCGCCGCCGGATTCAAGGAACGCGCCAATGCCTCGGGCAGGTGGGTCGTTGGGCACATTTCCGCTGCGCAGGCAACATGCGCCGTCCAGGCGTCGGAATAGGGCGTCTGCCAATGGCCATCGTCTCCACCTCCGAGAAATCCTGCACGGTCAATCCGCTCAAGATGAGCCAGCCGATCGGCGGCTCTTTCGCCTTTATGGGCCTTCGCGGCGCGATGCCGCTGCTACACGGCTCCCAGGGCTGCACCTCGTTCGGCCTGACCCTGTTCGTGCGGCACTTCAGGGAGGCAGTGCCGATGCAGACCACCGCAATGAGTGAAGTCGAGGCCGTGTTCGGCGGTCAGGAAAATGTCGAACAGGCGATACTTAACATCTACAATGGTGCGAAACCGGAAATCATCGGGATCAATTCGACCGGCCTGACCGAGATAAAGGGAGAGGACGTCGAACGATTCATTTACCTGATTCAGCAAAAGCACCCACAGCTCGAAAGGCTTCCGCTGGTTTACGTCTCGACCCCGGATTTCAAGGGCGCGTTCCAGGACGGCTGGGACAAGACGGTCGCACGAATGGTGGAAGTCCTGGTCCATCCCGTCGAGACGGGTCGGGCGCGGGATCCCGCTCGCATCAATGTTCTGCCGGGCTGCCACCTCACGCCAGGCGATCTCAATGAGCTGCGGACGATCCTGGAGGATTTCGGACTGAAACCATCCTTCCTGCCGGACCTGGCCGGTTCGCTCGACGGTCAAATTCCCGATGAGTTCACGCCCACCACGATCGGCGGCATCGGGGTCGACGAGATTGCGACAATGGGGCAGGCGGCATGGACGATCGCGATCGGCGCGCAGATGCAACGTGCGGCGGAGGCCATGTATGCGAAAACAGGCGTACGATTTCGCTTGTTCGAACGCCTCTGCGGCCTCGTTCCCAACGACGAGTTCATCGCGTTTCTGAGCAAGATCAGTGACCGGCCAGTTCCGCTAAAGTACCGCCGGCAGCGCGGCCAACTCGCGGATGCTATGTTGGATGCGCATTTCTACATCGGGGGCCGTAAGCTGGCGATCGGCGCCGAGCCGGACTTGCTCTTCGATCTCTCCAGCATGCTGTACGACATGGGTGCCAATATCGCAGTCGCCGTGACCACAACAGCCTCCCCCGTGTTGCAGCGTATCAGGACGGAGGAGGTCCTGATCGGAGATCTCGAAGATCTCGAGGAACTTGCCAAGACCCACGGCTGCAATCTCCTCATCACCCATTCGCACGGCCGCCAGGCGGCCTCGCGCCTTAACATCCCGTTTTTTCGCGCTGGCTTCCCGATGTTCGATCGTCTTGGCGCCGGCCACCAGCTCTCAGTCGGCTACCGCGGCACGCGCGATCTCATCTTCGGCCTCGCCAATCTTGTCATTGCCGATCGCGAGGCGAAGCACCAGCCGACGCCCGATACTTGGCGAAGCGTTGACCGCGACTTCAAGACCGTCCCGTCCTACCCGCAATAACCCAATAAGGAGAATAGATCTTGAAAGTCGCTTTTGCCACCCAGGATCTGAAGTGCGTGGATGCGCATTTCGGTTGGGCCAAGAACATCGCTATCTACGACGTCACTCCGGACGCTCACCGCATCCTTCAGGTCATCGAGTTCGGTGACGATCTCACGGAAGATGGCCGCAAGGATAAGCTGACGCGGAAAATCGACGCCATCAAGGACTGCACGATCCTTTATGTCGCTGCGATCGGCGGCTCGGCCGCGGCACGCGTCGTTGCCAACAAAATCCATCCGTTAACGGTGATCAAGCGCGAGGCGATCGAGACCCTCTGCATCAAGCTCGAAGATGCGCTGAAGGGCTCCCCACCACCCTGGTTGCGCAAGGCGCTCGGAGGTACGAGCAAAGCCCCCCTCCATTTTGACGACTGCAGGACGCTTCCATGACAGACGCTGCTTAACCCGCTTTCTCCCGCACTGCGACTCGAGTCGGCCGCGCTCGCAATCGAGAAAGCGACTGGCGTCATGATCTTGACGATACTTAGAGATGCACCTCGAAGAATTTGAGCGCATGGACCTGCTCGGCGGCCGGTTCATCGTCATCAACAAACAACCGCGCGACGTGAACCGCTTAGACTTCGACGATTTCGGCACGCTCGCAGCCACGGTTAATATGTCTGTCGGCCGAGCGGCGTAGGCCAATCGGACCTGCACGATCTATCGACGGCGCTTACGCCGAACTTGGCCTCGATCCTGAGCGTCGCGCAGAAGGCTCATGATGCCTTCACCAAGCTTGATCGCAAGCGCAAACAGAAGAGACAGAAAACAGCGCAAAATGATCGCAATCATGTCCTACGTAACCCGCGACGGACGCGCCTGGATACCGGACTATCTGGTATCAATCGATACCCAGAAGTGCATCGGCTGCGGCCGCTGCTATAAGGTTTGCGGCCGGCAAGTCATGACGCTGAAGGGCATCAACGAGGATGGCGAGGTCATCGGCCTCGATGATGATGATGGTGACTTAGAGAGGAAGGCCATGGTGATGCAAGACGCCGGTGCATGCATCGGCTGCGGCGCCTGTTCGCGGATCTGTCCTGCGAACTGCCAGACTCACACCCGGCCGCTTGAACTCGGGCCGGAGTGGACGAACCCGCAAGTCGATCCGCCGCCGTTTTAGGCAGCGTTCTTGGCCTCCGCAAGCCATCTGTCGGCCCGTGGGCGGCTCGGCGCCGGACATCACTGCGACGAACCCGATCGCACCCGTTCCCCCGCGTAACTTTTCTACTTGGAACTGTGAACACACCGAGCCCGGTGAACCTGACGACGGTCTGCTCTCTCGTGCGACCGTGCTCTGAGCCTCGAGGGCTTGTCCTTGAACAGACCGAACCCGCTAGCCGGCGTTGTGCGCCTGTACCACCATGCTCCGGTGCAAGTTGTTTTGCCGCAACCAGTGGGCAGCTCCTGAGCACGTTGTTCTTAGTGCTATGGAGCTTAGGTTAGCGCGGATGTGCTTAATGCCTAAGGCTCGGCAAACGCATCGCCGACAGCGAACTATTCGTCACCACGCCGATCATCGCTTACGACGCCCTGACCGTGACGCCCTAGCTTTGGGGTACGCCACGGCAGCGTTGAGACAACGAAAAAGAGCCGTTCGTGTCTGGTCCGATCGACCTCCAAGAAGGCGACGCGGGATGGGATGATAGTACACATCTATGGACGAGTCCGCCGACAGCGCCAGAGTTAGCGCCGCCGACCTGTCACAGGCGCGATGGTTTTCGGCCGCCTTAGTCCGCCGGCGTCGACGAACGTTTCCATACATGGGATTCCGGACTGCTGTGTGCGGTACGCCCGGTACAGCTGTGCCATTCCGCTTCTCGTGCGCCACCGAGGCCGGTTGTCGCAGATCCGACACGCGAGGCGGAGCAACGGGCGGTGGCGGCGAAATGCCAGTGATTTCCGTCTTCTGTGTGCTCTGGCACGAGAGTTGCGATCTGTTGAACGATCCATAACAGCGGGACGTGCGATGATTGATTTGACGGAGAGCGCGGTGAATGCGGTGAAGGCAGCGATCTCGATGGCGCCGCAACAAACGAGCGGTTTGCGCATCATAGTCGAAACCGGCGGCTGCGCCGGGTTCAAGTACGTGATGGCCCTCGCCGTGGAAGCCAATCCGGACGATACTGTTATCGAGCGTCACGGCGTCAAGCTGTTCGTCGATCGCAAGAGCCTGACGCACCTCAACGGCACCACCATGGACTTCGTCGTGGGTCTAGATGGCTCCGGTTTCACGTTTGATAACCCCAATGTGAACTCACACAACGACTAACGAAGTAGCGATGTGATGCACGCACTGCCCGAGTCCCTATGGAATCAGAGAGCATCGCATCCGCCGTGCGAAGAGCGCACGAGCAGCGGCTCCCGCAACCAGAAGTTCAGATCATGAAAGTCACGATCCGCCGCTCAACGGAGACCGGTCTGTCGATTTACGTGCCGAAGAAGGATCTCGAGGAGCCAATCGTCGAAGCCGAGCACGAGACGCTGTGGGGCGGGTGGATCAAGATCGCCAATGGCTGGGTGCTCGACCTGCCGCACATGGCCTCCGACACCCAGTTGCCCATCACGATCAGCGCCAGGAAGCGGGGCGGAGAGGGATAGGAGTGATGAATGCGCTCGCCCCATACACGAATTCGCCGGCCCCACCCCGGCGCTGAAGCACATCAGAAGACCTCACCAAGTCCGCCCATGCCCCGTGAGAAGGCACCCCTGCAAGCGCCTTCGCCAAGCCACATTCGTTTTCGCCGCTTAAGTTGCCGCCAATCAGAAGAGGCTAGTAAAATTGCGCAACGGGAAGCCCTCTTCGCCGGGCGCTGCCATTTGACCCCGCCCACCTGGCGTAGCCCGCACCGATCTCGGCGATGATCGCTGGTACGGTTTTTTTTATGGCAAGCCGCGAAAGAAGGATGGACCACAGTCATAAGGCGTGCTGCATCGGCTACGGTCTTCACGTTTTTCGCCTGCAGCAGAAAACGGGCAACTCCTGCGCACCTACCGGGCTGTTGAAGAACTCAGCCGCGTCTACAGCGAACGCAAAGTCGTCGCCAATGTGGATCTAGAAGTGGCTCATCGCCGACACATGACAACTCGGTGCGGGGCGATCCGTGGCGGGTGACTTGGCAGCCATCAAGGAAGCCCTTCAGGGCAGCGAAGGCACATTTGTTGTCGGGCTTGTCCTCGAAGGTGAGATGCGCCTCTTCGACAAGATCGAGAAACTCTCTGTCCCGGTTGTCCATCTTGACAATGTTCGTCAGCGACCGGCCAAGCCCCAGCCGAAGCCGTGCACCTTAGCCTTCAGCCCGGTCCCGCGATAAGATTCGGCAATCGCACCAGCTTGTAGGCGGTGGCAACGAAGATAGAGGCCCATTTGGCGCGCTCACCACCATGAAACCTGTCTCTTGCCCGGCAACCGTATTGATCCCGCCGAATGCCTCCCGACCCGCTTGCAGATGCGCTGGCTTACGGCTAGTGACCGACCCAAACTCAGAGCTACGGCCGCTGGTATTCTGTGAAACATGCGCGTCACGTTCATCGAGCGCGGCTCATTGACGAACTCTTCCGCATCGTGGGCCGGCCATTCAGCACGCGGCTCCATCATGTGCAGCGCTGCGATGCATTCGGCATGCCCGCCAGCATGAGGCAGGCGTCGGCCAGCCGGTCGTGGCGGTTCTGCATCAGCCCGTGTCCACAGTGGCGTCCTCTTGCCTTTGCCCTTCCTGCAGCGCGGTAGCGCCTAGCATCGGGACTGGTGGTCGACGCATGGAGGTCCTTCCAGCGTGTTTTGGCTATGGAAGTCGGGCCGGCGGCTCGCCAGAGTCGTCCTTCGGACTGCCGATTGAGCACCCGGCCGCCGTTTTTCGAGAACATCGAACATCCCGGACCACGTCGTCACCCCCGATTGCGACAAACCAGCGGACAGCGGGCGGGTATTCCAGCCGCTCTTCACAAGCCGTTCCGCGCGGATCAAATAAAACGCCTGCAACAGCGTCGCCCGCAGCAGCTTCACTCTGCGAGATCGCAGCCCGTCCAATCGTCGAATAGAGCGCAGCGCAGTCCCGCTCCAACGCCGACAGCGCCTCGTTCACAATCGTTAGAATCGCGGCGGATGATCACGCCGCACCCGCGTCTCCAGATCAAGCTAGCTATACAGCTCGCCCATTCGATTATCGCCGCGACCCAGGCACCATCTCCGAAGTTTGTCGGAGCCGCCAATGGATCACGGTACCACCATCAGCGGCGAGCGACTTTTTTTCAACGGCCTGCTAGAACGCGACGGACGCCCCTACGCTTGGCGGGCGTCCCCCTTCGGCGCGCGACCAAACGCTGTCTTTAGAGCGAACTCCTCTTTGCGCCCTGGGCTTCAATTCGATTCATTTTAATTTGCGCGCGCGGCCAGGTTCGGGCTGACGCTCTGGCTCATGATAGCCAGATACGATCGGTCGAACCGGGGATGCGCAGACCATTTTCGTAAAAGCGCTCTCTGGTAACGCCAAATTCGTCCATTTTCCAACGTGCGTCGGCTACCCGACATACTCGACTTCTGTAACGACCAATCTTGCAGGCGCAAACCAGCGCATGGACCCAACGCTGGCATAGAGGTTGCTGAAGGCCGTTCTAGAACGACGCATCAGACGCTTGGCAAGATCCGAGCTTCCAATCTATTCGGTCTCCAGGGAGAATGACCAAATGTACGCTTCAGCTCAACACGGCGCTAGCAGGAGCGATATCCTCACCGCTCTCGGCGATACCAAGCAGGTCGGGCGCAAGAGCTGCAGCACCTCAGGTTGTTGCGGTCAAGGAAAGTGCGGATCGCAAAAAGGGCAGGGAGATCTGCCGTCCGGACTCTGGGACAAAGTGAAGACCCATCCATGCTATAGCGAGGAGGCGCATCATCACTACGCGCGCATGCATGTCGCGGTGGCACCCGCTTGCAATATTCAGTGTAACTACTGTAATCGCAAATACGACTGCGCAAACGAGTCGCGCCCTGGCGTGGTCAGCGAGAGGCTGTCGCCCGAACAAGCTGTCAAGAAAGTACTGGCGGTCGCCTCGGCCGTCCCGCAGATGACGGTGCTCGGCATTGCTGGCCCGGGCGATCCGCTGGCGAACCCCAAAAGGACGTTCAAAACCTTCGAGCTAGTCAAGACCGCGGCCCCCGACATAAAGCTGTGCCTGTCCACAAATGGGCTTATGCTGCCGGATTACATCGACGCCATTTCCAATTTCAACGTCGACCATGTCACGATCACCATCAACACGGTCGATCCTGAGATCGGCACTCGGATCTATCCTTGGATCTTCTATAAGCACAAGCGTTACACCGGCCATGAAGCGGCTAAGATTTTGACTGAACGCCAGCTTCAGGGGCTTCAGATGCTCACCGAGCGCGGTGTCCTCACCAAAGTCAACTCTGTAATGATACCGGGGATTAACGACCATCACCTTGCGGAGGTCAACAAGGTAGTGAAATCGCGCGGCGGTTTTTTGCACAACATCATGCCGCTTATCTCCTCACCGGAGCACGGCACTGCTTTCGGCGCCAGCGGTCAGCGTGGCCCGAGCCCTCAGGAGTTGAAAGCCGTTCAAGACTCCTGCGAAGGCGAGATGATTATGATGCGGCACTGCCGTCAGTGCCGCGCTGACGCTGTCGGTCTGCTTGGCGAGAGCCGCACCGCCGAGTTCACCATCGAGAGGATCATGTCAATGGAGCTGAACTACGATATGGACACCCGTAAGGCTTACCGAGCCAAGGTCGAGAAGGAGCGCGCCGCTATGATTGTGGCAGGGCATGACGCGCTTGTCGGACTGGCGGATGTGTCAAGCGACATCAAGGTGCTGGCTGCGGTCGCGACTAAGGGCTCTGGTCTGATCAATGAGCACTTTGGCCACGCTGCGGAGTTCCAGGTTTACGAGCTCTCGAAGGCAGGGGCGAAATTCGTAGGCCACCGCCGCGTCGATGTCTATTGCCAGGGCGGCTACGGCGAGGAGGGCAGCTTGGCTTCGATTATCAGCGCAATCAATGATTGCCACGCAGTGTTCGTGGCTAAGATCGGCGCCTGCCCGAGGGAGGCCCTGATCAAGGCAGGCATCACGCCAGTCGATCAATTCGCCCATGACTTCATCGTCAAGTCGGCGATCGTGTGGTTCACAGCCTATCTGAAGAAAGTCAACAGCGGCGAGATTGCACACGTGCAGCGCATTCAGGCCGGCAGTCGCAACGCCACGGTTATTTCTGCAGCTTGAGGAGACATCAATGCCATTCAAGATCGTTTCTTCGCAATGTACGGGCTGCTCCGCCTGCGAGCTGGAATGTCCGAATGCAGCAATCTTTGAGAGGGATGGCTCTTTCGTAATCGATTCAAAGAAGTGCACTGAGTGCATCGGGCACTTCGACGAGCCGCAATGTGTGGCCGTTTGTCCTGTGGACAGAACCTGCGTCATCGATACCTCGCTACCGCGCTACCAAGCGCCTGCTAGAGGGGAAACAGCATGACCTTCATGGTCATACCGACAACGCGCCAATCGACGTCAAGAATGCCCCGCAGCGACCGCGGCATTGGAGGCAGCTTTCTGCTCGGGCGACTGCTCCCAGCCTGGCAGCCGCCCGAGCGTAACCGCTGAGCCCCGACCGGCGGGCCGGGTCGCCGAGCGGCGGCTCGAGATCCAGGAGCTACTGGAGCTCGACCCCAGCGATACAATCGACGCCAAGGTTTTGCTGAACGTGTTCGAGAGGACAGACACTATGATGAGTTATGGCGGCGTCGAGGCTCTCGACCGGAACGCCAGGTCGACGCAATCGTTGTCTGAATTGGCGGTCCATGGCGCGGGCGCCTACCAGATCAGTCGCGCTTAGGTGTACCATTGCTAGCACCGCACCGCCTTTTCCTCGCCCAGCGCCTCGACGAGGCCCACCCGCCATATTCGCGTATCGTCGCTGCGCAATCGCAGTAGGGCTCTCATTCTGGTCTTGCGTCACCTCTGCTGGGCGATCTCGTCAACAGATCCGCGGGCATCCCCTCAACGCCTGGCCGAGCAATTTGGTGTGCCGTCGCGAAACGCTCCGCATCGCGCGACGAAGATGCGAGTTCGAAAGCCGATCGAGAATGGCAGCCTGCAGCCGATCGTTGCCGGCGAGGCCGGCGAAAACTCAGATGCTAGCATGTACCGGCTAACACCGGAGCTCCCTGGAGGGATAATCAAGACGAGGCCAATGTCCACCCGGTCGTGGCCCAAGGCATTTTACGCATGGCTACCCGGCATGCTTACCTAACGCCACGCTGCAGTGCACTTGACGGCCCGCCATCCGACATCCATTTCAGCGTTACGGCTCGTGCCGTGGCTGGCGAGCTCATGGTGCGGGGCGAAAGCCATGATAGCCTCGTGCAAAACGCGCGCGGCCGCCGGCCACCCCTCCGCTGGAGCGAGGAAATGCGAGTATGAGCGACCACGTGAACGACGACGACTTTATCGAGCTAACGGCCCAGCCGTTTTTCAGCTATGGAGAGAAAGTGCGGGCAACGCGCACCATTCGAAATGATGGGACGTATGCTGGCAAGGAGATCGGCGAGGTTCTCGCTGTGAAGGGCGAGATCGGCTATGTCGTCTCGATTGGCACCTTCCTCCAGCGATTCTACATTTATGGCGTCGATTTCATCGAAAGCGGTCGCCGCGTCGGGATGAAGCGCAAGGAGCTTGATCGCGTTGCGCCGCGCGACGGCATCAGGCACGTCCAGTTACCGGACGAGTGCTGATAGTCGCGCTGGATTGACAATTGTTAGTCGCCGGCACGTAAGGGGCAGTCGATCGGCACCACGACCGCGTCTTTTCCAAGAATCGACCGACGATGTCTAGGCGCGCGCCGACCAACTAGGCGCATTATGTTGCTGACCGACACTATGCAGACCTGTCGATCCAAATCGTTGATTCCGCGGGTGGCGGTCGGTCGCCTCCCAGGCGAGAAAGCGGGCGGTACGCATGCGCTTGCGGCACGAAGGCATCACCGGATGCACATCGAAACATGAGAGGGCACACGAGCGACGCATCTACGTACGATTATTCCAGTGAGAACGTGCTTTTATGGAAGATCGCACACACGGCGGTGCTTCTGCACGGCAGGACAACGGCGGCCGGTGCACACTTCCGGCTCTTCGCTGGCCAATGGCCGGCCTGAGGCCTCGCGATCGACGCTCGCTTCAGCGCTCGTCAGCCAGGGGTAAGACCAGAATATCCCAGAGCATTGGCGTAACTAGGCGCCGCCGCATCCGACCCGGCTCGCTCTATCTCGGCTCTCGGGTTTCCCTGCCGCGGCCAGTCCAGCCATAACGTGACAGGCGTCTTCCTAAGGAAGCCGCACCATCGCTGTGCGGTCCATTGCTCGCGCCAGAAGCTCCTTCTTATCGCGCTTTGGCGAGGCGCCTGCAGTTCAGGTTGCCCGAACGTCTTCAAGCACCTGCATGATTGCAACAGCCGTTAGCGCCAGTATTCATCGCTTATCCGTGGCTTCGTCGCACTTGTCGACGACAGCGAGATGTTCGCGCCGGGAGCGCGCTTCCTGCCTTAGGCGATCGGTTTAACGCTGCGCTCCATCAAGAAGGCGCCGAACAGCAGCCGAGCAGGGTTCAGCCAGCCCACGCCCCTTTCGGGAGAGTCGGCCTCCGCCCGAGGCGAGGCTGTCGCTCTCGATTCCCGCATGCGACAGGCTCTGGGCGGCATAGCTGATCCACTTTCGTCCGTCACAGACATTGGACAATGGCTCCTTAACTGTCGCAATACCGATCTGCACCGACGCGTCTAAACGCTAGCGCCCAACCTGAAGCAACCTTTCCCCCGCCTATGGCGGCGCAGATACGCTGTGATCTTACCATGGCGGCGCTCCTTTGTCTGGATCCTCACACTGGCCTGACTTTCGTAGAGGCGACATCCCTTCCAACTTCGGCTCCGGGCGAACCACTTTGCGAGCGTACTCAGCGCCTTAGTCCGCGCGGAGCCAACGGCACACCAGTTGCACTTCGCATACAGCAACACGGTGGGAGCTGAGAGCTCGGCTGGCGGCTCCAAACTCTCCCTACCGAATCCTCGGGTCGCCGCTTCTGACGGTGGCTCAATGCGACGCGAGACTGCGCGGTGCTTTTGGCACCCGCTTAATGGAGATGAACATGTCGTCACTGAGGCAAATCGCATTTTACGGCAAAGGTGGTATCGGAAAGTCGACTACGTCCCAGAACACGCTCGCAGCGCTTGCTGAGATGGGCCACAGAATCCTTATCGTGGGATGCGATCCTAAGGCGGACTCTACGCGCTTGATCCTGCACGCTAAGGCGCAAGACACCATTCTCAGCCTCGCCGCCAGTGTCGGCAGCGTCGAAGACCTTGAGATCGAGGACGTCATGAAAATCGGATATAAGGACATCCGCTGCGTGGAGTCCGGTGGTCCAGAGCCTGGCGTCGGTTGTGCTGGGCGGGGGGTCATCACCTCCATCAATTTTCTAGAACACAACGGTGCCTATGAGGACATCGACTACGTATCCTACGACGTGCTCGGCGACGTCGTCTGCGGCGGCTTCGCAATGCCGATCCGCGAGAACAAGGCGCAGGAAATCTACATTGTGATGTCCGGCGAGATGATGGCCATGTACGCCGCCAATAACATCTCCAAAGGCATTCTGAAATACGCCCATTCAGGCGGCGTCCGTCTTGGGGGGCTTGTCTGCAACGAGCGTCAGACCGACAAGGAGCTGGAGCTAGCGGACGCGCTGGCGAAGAAGCTGGGAACTCAGCTCATCTACTTCGTGCCGCGAGACAACATCGTGCAGCATGCTGAGCTGCGCCGCATGACGGTGCTGGAGTATGCGCCGGACTCCAAGCAGGCGGATCATTATCGCAACCTTGCATCCAAGATACACAACAACGGCGGGAAGGGCGTTGTTCCGACCCCGATCAGCATGGACGAGCTGGAGGATATGCTGATGGAACACGGGATCATGAAGGCGGTAGACGAGAGCCAGATCGGCAAAACCGCGGCCCAGCCCGCGACGCCATAAGGATCCTGCCGGTCTCCTCGTCTCATGGGGCCGGCTATCCAGCGGTCTTTCCAATAGCGGCGGGGCATTTCTTGGCTGAGGTGCAAGCGAGTAACATGGAAGTGTCGAACTCTCGATCGGCTGAGCCGAGCGCCGTTGTGCAACAGGTCGGAATCGCGCTCTATCGACTGCTCACGGGCAGCAACCCAGCGGAAGCCGAAATCAGCGCCGACGATGATTTCGATCGTCATGCACTGGCCTCAATCCTGGTCGCTGCCGCGTTGGATGGCGGCTCGATCGTAGAACGCGTTGGAATTCCAGAGCATGCCCTGAGAAAACTGCTCGCCGGCTTTTTCCCGGCGGCCGCGGCCCGCGCCTTCACATGGATACCAAACTCATCCTCCGACGTCCATGACGAAACCGCTGTCCTGCGCGAGCTCCTGCTCGCGCAGCGTTCGACTGCCGGCGACGTCGGCCATTGGCTCGCGGCAATGGTAGCGCGACGTGCAATGGAGCCTCACCACCTCTGGCAGGATCTCGGGCTGCGCGGGCGTACGGAGCTGTCCCGTCTCCTGACGCGCCATTTCGCGCCACTGGCCCGCCGGAACACCGGGAATATGCGTTGGAAGCGCTTCTTCTATCGCGTGCTCTGCGAACGCGATAGTTTAGGTATGTGCAGGGCGCCAGTCTGCACCCAATGCGCCGATTTTGGTCGTTGCTTTGGCGAAGAGAGCGGTGAGAGCCGCCTGGTCGAACGCAAGCTGTAGCTGAGGTGGCACGTGCATTGCTCACTTCGATGATTGGAATGAATATGGAAAGACCCAGATGACGGCACCCCGCCCGACACCATCAGACCTTGATCAGTCCCGATCTCTCGTCGACCAACAACATCATCTCGACCGATGGCACACCAAGCGCCAACCTCCAGAAAGCAAGACGGTGCCGATCGCATCAGCGCTAATTTCCGCAAGCATCAACAACGCCACAGCTTCATGGGGAAGTGACGGCCTTGCGCGAACACCGGTCCGTCGTGCCAGCCAACTCGTCCGACGACGGTCGGCTCCGGACTACCAGCATCGGCCACTGTTGCCGACGCCCGGAGTGAGCGCGCCGATGCGGACTCGCGGCGTGCAGATCGCCACCAATTAGATCGCACCGGGCCGGACGTTGAGGCGCAACGCTCGCTCGGCATATCAGCGCACCCGCGAAGCAGACCCGGCCGGTAGAGACCGCAGAGTATGAAGGAACTTGAATGTCTGATGGAATTATCGCGCGCCTCAGCAAAGCCGCTTCTGCCGAAGAGTTCTTCGCTCTGTTAGGCGTCGACTACGATCCTAAAGTGGTCAACGTTGCGCGGCTGCACATTCTCAGGCGCATGGGCGAATATCTTGCTAAGGAGAGCCTTAGCGATCTGGCGGACGACAGCGTTGCTAAACGGTGCAAACTCGTGCTTGAGCGCGCATATTCAGATTTCGTCACGTCACCGCCGATTGAACAGCGCGTGTTCAAGGTCTTAAAGGACGCCGCGCCCGACACCAAGCCTGTACCCGTACTAGTGCAGATTGGTAACGAAATTGAACTGCCCTCTGTCGGACTGGCTACGCCTAGTCGCAGCGGCGTACTGCCCTCCGGGCGCCTAGCGGTTACACCCGAAACCTCCGCCGACTGAAACGTTCTCGTTCTCGTTGGTGTGATTGCCATTCCACTCTGAACTGTTTTGGGGAGATTAGTCTTGGAGAAGATCATGCACTTGCTCGTTTGCATCAAGCAGGTTCCAGACTCCGGACAGATCCGCGTGCATCCCGTGACAAATACCATCATGCGTCAGGGCGTGCCGACCATCATCAACCCGTACGATCTCTTTGCATTGGAAGCTGCCCTTGAGCTACGCGATCAGTTCGGCGGCGAAGTCACGGTGTTGACTATGGGCCCCCCTTCTGCCGAGGACAGTCTTCGCAAGGCGCTCACCTTCGGCGCGGATCGTGCGGTGCTCCTGACCGATCGCTTTTTCGCGGGCGCGGACACCCTAGCCACAACCTACGCTTTGGCGACAGCGATCCGTAGGATCTCGAGCGAGTTCGGCGCCCCTGACATTGTCTTCACAGGAAAGCAGACCATCGATGGAGACACCGCACAGGTCGGCCCTGGCATCGCAAAACGGCTTGGCCTGTTTCAGCTCACCTATGTTGGCAAGATCAGCGCACTGGACTTGCATGCCCGCACCATCGACGTCGAGCGACGCTCTGAGGGTGGCGTCCAGTTGCTTCGGACACGGCTCCCCTGCCTGGTCACGATGCTCGAAGCGACGAACCAGATCCGCCGCGGTGCGATGGCTGATGCGCTGCGCGCTGCCCGCGCGACGATCCTGAAATGGAGCGCGCAACAGGCGGGGGTTGATGACATTTCACAATGCGGCTTGCGGGGCTCGCCCACCGTCGTCAAGCGCGTTTTCGCACCAGCCGCCCGCAACGAGAAGGCCACGATGATAGAGCCTGACGAGCAGCCCGCGGAGGCATTGATCAACGCTATTTTCAGGTGCCGGCCGGCCCTCGAGATCGAGCTCGCGGCACTGGCGCGCGGCTATTGAGCTAAAGAAAGGCGCAACATGAATACCGCATCTGAAATCGGCGCTTCCCCTTCGAGTCGCGCCGCGGCTAAGAAGCAGCTGTCTGACCGCTTCAAGACCTACAAACATGTGTGGGTCTTCATCGAGCAAGAACGCGGCCAGGTCCACTCTGTATCCTGGGAGCTAATGGGCGTTGGCCGCAAGCTTGCTGACAAGCTCAAAGTTGATCTCGCCGCAGTGGTGATCGGGCAAGAGGGCGAGGCATCGCAGGCCGCCGCTACCGAGTCGTTCTGCTACGGAGCCGACCTTGTCTATATGGTCGCCGATGATCTGCTCAAGGACTATCGCAACGAATCCTATATCAAGGCGCTCACCAAGCTCGTCAATAGCTACAAGCCCGAGATCTTGCTCCTAGGCGCGACCACTCTAGGCCGCGACCTAGCAGGTTCAGTCGCAACGACATTGCGCACTGGTCTGACTGCCGATTGCACAGAGCTCGACGTCGATGCCGACGGTTCCCTCGCCGCGACGCGTCCGACCTTTGGCGGCTCGCTGCTATGCACGATCTATACGCTGAACTACCGTCCGCAGATGGCTACAGTCCGGCCGCGCGTGATGCCTGTGCCAGAACGCTGCGCGCGCCCGATCGGCCGCATCATCACCCTCCCGCTTGGACTTGTCGAGGACGATATCGTAACGAAGGTGCTGTCGTTCCTACCGGATCGCGATTCCGCACGATCCAATCTCGCTTATGCCGATGTTGTCGTTGCCGGAGGCCTCGGCCTTGGTTCGTCTGAAAACTTCCGGCTCGTGCGCCGGCTCGCCGACGTGCTAGGTGCCGAGTTTGGCTGCTCGCGCCCCCTGGTGCAAAAGGGTTGGGTCACATCCGACCGGCAAATTGGCCAAACCGGCAAAACCATCAGGCCAAAGCTCTACATCGCCGCCGGAATCTCCGGAGCCATTCAGCACCGCGTCGGTGTCGACGGCGCCGACCTTATCGTCGCCATCAACACCGAAAGGAACGCGCCTATCTTCGAGTTCTCGCATTTAGGCATTGTCGAGGACGCGATCCGGTTGCTGCCAATCCTGACCGAGGCGTTTCGCGCCCGGCTGTCGCCGCATTCGCGCGACCGGATCGCAGGATAGGACAAGGAGAGACCTCGTGACCGCGGAAACATTTGACATCATCGTCGTCGGGGCAGGTATGGCCGGCAATGCAGCGGCGCTCACGCTTGCCAAGCACGGCCTGAAGGTTCTTCAGCTCGAGCGTGGCGAATATCCCGGGTCGAAGAACGTGCAGGGTGCGATCCTCTATGCCGATATGCTGGAGGCGCTTGTCGCTAACTTTCGACAAGACGCGCCGCTTGAGCGGCATCTGGTCGAACAGCGCTTCTGGATGATGGATGACCGCTCTCACACCGGCCTGCACTACCGCTCCGACGACTTCAACGAAGAAAGGCCGAACCGCTATACTATCATCCGCGCTCAGTTCGATAGGTGGTTCTCGCAGAAAGTTCGCGAAGCTGGCGCCACGGTGCTATGCGAGACAACGGCAACCGAACTAATGCAAGATGCTAACGGCAAGGTGGTGGGTGTGCGGACTGACCGCGCCGATGGCGAGATCCATGCTGGCGCGGTGGTCCTCGCGGAAGGCGTCAACGGCCTTCTTGGCACGCGGGCCGGCGTACGCAAGCGGCCTACGCCGGACACGGTCGCACTCGCCGTGAAGGAGATGCACTTCCTACCGCGCGAAGTTATCGAGGCCCGCTTCAATCTTAAGGGCGATGAAGGGCTCGTCATTGAGGCTGCGGGCACCATCTCCCGCGGCATGACAGGCATGGGCTTCATCTACACCAATAAGGAATGCATCTCCCTTGGCATCGGATGCCTGGTCGCGCACTTCACAAGCACCGGGGAAACACCGTATGGTCTGCTCGATCGCTTCAAGCGGCATCCTTCGGTCGCTCCGCTGATCGAGGGATCGGAAGTCAAGGAATATGCCGCTCACCTCATTCCCGAGGGTGGCTTCAAGGCCATTCCGCAGCTATATGGCGAGGGCTGGGTCGTCGTAGGCGACGCCGCTCAACTCAACAACGCTATGCATCGCGAGGGCTCAAACCTCGCAATGACATCGGGGCGACTCGCGGCCGAAGCGATCATCCAAGTCAAGTCGCGCGGCGCCCCAATGACAGCGACGAATCTGTCAATTTACAAGACGATGTTGGACCATTCGTTTGTCATTAGGGACCTAAGGAAGTACAAAGACATGCCCGCGCTGATGCACACCTACTCCCGGAACTTTTTTCTGACATATCCGGAGCTCGTCTCGGAATCGATGCAGAATTTCTTGCGGGTCGACGGGACACCAAAGGCCGAAAAGGAAAAGCAATCACTAAACTCCTTCGTCAAGAGCCGTTCGTGGAGCGGCCTGCTCGGTGATGCCGTTCGCCTCGCGCGCGCTTGGCGGTAACGCTTCTCTCACACCCCCATGAGGGCTAACCATGTCGACCGACCGATCCGCGCGCGTCGAGGACAGGCTATTCTACAACCGCTACCTGCTTGATCCTGGGCACCCTCACATCAAGGTGCGGCCACACACGATGCCATCCTCGGAGCTCGTGAGCATGCTGACAACCTGCCCGGCTCACTGCTATGTAGCTAACGACAAGCACCAGATAGAAGTCGCCGTGGACGGCTGCATCGAGTGCGGCACTTGCCGCGTGATCTGCGAGGAGAGAGGTGACATCGAGTGGAGCTATCCGCGAGGTGGTTACGGCGTACTGTTCAAGTTTGGCTAATAATTCGGCTCAACGTAGCTGTGATCTTTCAGGAAGTGCCCATCCGTTCTGAACCGAGAAAGCTGAGTTTCCGAAGCTGCAGTGTTCTGGGAGAGACCGGATGAACACCCACAAGAATGCGCCGTTGATGCCCAAAGGTCGATAGGCGATGCTGCGGAGGAGTAGGCTGCCGCAAGCCGATGGCTGACCTGTGAAACATCTTGCCGAAGACGATTGAAAATAGGTCAAGCGGTTCCGCGCGGAAGGTGTTGCTTGGTTGCGCAATCGCTCCTCCAGACCCTTTCGTCGCCAAGTCCCGCCAGCCACATGTGCAGGCTTCGACGCATTGCGCCGACATCTACACCGGCACGCAGATCGCCGACCAGGTCGAAGTGTCGACGGCCGCCGTCAGCCATCCTCGTCGCTTAGAATTGAACCGGATCGCGAGGAGCTGACTGAGCGGGGAAGGCCGATATGAGCGTGAAAGCCCAGGCGAGATCATTCACATCGACATCATAACGCTGTGGCGTTTTTGGAGGGATCGGAGACGGCATTACCCGGCGCTCCCAGCCCGTCTACATTGACGACCACTCCCGTGTCGCCTTTTCCGAGATCAAGCCATTGGCGCCCAAGGGACGCTGCTGCCTTTCGGACGTCCCTAAGACCCGCGCGGCATTTTTGGTTCGGCGTGCAATAGACGTGTTTCTGTTGCCTAACCTCGTCTGCAATGTCCCCGGCCGCGCGCCGCAAGCCGTCCATCACCGGAACAGTTGCGCCCCTCCACGTGCTCAACGCCGCGGGATTTGGTTACGCGAAGAAGTACTCACACCATGATCGCGCAATCATCAAAACCTCCGGCCTGCTGATGTTGCCATTCAGAGAGACATTTTCTCTTTCTTAAATTGACCATTGACCCATTTCTGTCGTCTCCCCTAAGAAGCGCAGCTGCAACGAATGCGGATTGAACACAACCGGGGATCGCAGATGAGCCACATATCTCAAGCGCCCAGTGCGCGAGTGACGATTCCGCTCCTTCAACAATGGAAGGAGGAACGGCGGCGCATAACGATGACCACCGCCTATGACGCCGTGACAGCGCGGATTGCCGATTCCATCGTCGATATCCTCCTCGTGGGCGACAGCGTCGGCAATGTCTGTCTCGGCTACGACAATACCCTTCCGGTCAGCATGCCGATGATGAACTATCATCTGGAGGCTGTCGCGCGCACAAGACCTCGTGCGCTGCTCGTGGCTGATATGCCGTTTCTCAGCTTCCATGTCAGCCCGCAGGAAACTATCCGCAACGCAGGTGGCTTCCTGCAACGGGGAGCAGATGCCGTCAAGCTGGAAGGGGGCGCCAAGCGCATCGACATGATACGCGCGCTGGTCCAATGCGAAATCCCGGTGATGGGACACCTCGGCCTCACCCCGCAAAGCGTCAACGTCATGGGCGGCTTCAGGGTGCAGGGTCGCACGAGCGAGGCTGCATTGCAACTGCTCGAGGACGCGCACCGGTTAGAGCAAGCGGGATGCTTTGCGCTCGTGCTCGAGGGCATTCCGGCCGAGCTTGCAGCGCGTGTGACCGAGATCCTGAAGATTCCGACCATTGGGATCGGCGCGGGAGCGAAATGTTCGGGCCAGGTACTCGTGTTCCACGACGTGGTCGGATTGACGGAGGGGCACCGGCCGAAATTCGTGCGCCCCTATTCGAACGGATTTCAGGTCTTGCAGGATGCCCTCGCAAGCTGGGCGACCGATGTCCGGGAGGGCACATTTCCGGACGCTCAGGAGTCCTACCGTTTGCCGGAATCCCTGGCGGAGGTCGTCGCAAACTGGACGCCAGGCGAGCGGGACGGAATTTAGCGTCGTGCGCACCATAAAAACCGTCCGCGAGCTGCGCCGCGCCCTCGCTGGTCACAAACCGAATGGTCGCGTCGGATTTGTGCCCACAATGGGATACCTGCACGATGGTCATCTCGCGCTTGTTAAAGCGAGCCGGGCACGCTGCAACACCACGGTCGTCAGCATCTTCGTCAACCCGGCCCAGTTTGGCCCGAAGGAAGATCTCAGCGTGTATCCACGGGACTTCCCCCGAGACGAACGACTGTGCCGCGAGGCTGACGTCGATATTATCTTTGCTCCCGGGGCGGAGGAAGTGTATCGGTCGGGGTTCGACACCTTTGTCGAACCGGGTGCACCGGCACAGCCCCTCTGTGGCCCGTTCAGGCCCGGCCACTTTCGGGGTGTTACGACCGTCGTCTGCAAGCTGTTCAACATGGTGCAGCCTGATCTGGCGTTCTTCGGACAAAAGGACTTTCAGCAATGTGCCGTAGTGCGGCGGATGGTCACCGATCTCAATCTCCCGATCGAAATCGTCACCGTCCCGACGGTTCGCGATCCGGACGGGCTCGCCATGAGCAGCCGGAACCGCTATCTCAGCGCTCCTGAACGCAGCAGCGCCCTTTCCATCAGCCGCGGCCTTTTCGCAGCAAAGGCTGTCTTTCAGGCAGGCGAGCGCGATTCCATCCGGCTGTTGTCACTCGCCAGGCAGACTATAGAGATCGACGAGCTGCAATACCTGGAAATCGTCGATGCCGAAACGCTCACGCCAGCTACAAGCGAGCTGACGCGTCCTGCTGCGATTTGTGTCGCAGGTTATGTTGGCTCAACCCGGCTGATCGACAACATCCTGCTCGATACCACGGAGGCTCGCAGGCTGACCGCGCGGTGATAAGCGAGCACGATCTCCGTCGCGCCAGGAGGCAGGGCGGTGCTCCAGCGCGCGTGCTGATCCCAGCCGCGCTCACTGCGATGATGTTGCAGCTCGTTCGACCTTTTGCACCTTGAGTGCACGACGCTTCATTGTCGCCGTCAGCTTTTTTGCTTTTGCCGGGCGAGGTTTCTTTGGAAAAACGATGCCGGCTTGAGATAGCTCCTTCGGTCCGCGCTTCGTCATCATCATTCTCCGAACATATCTGGTTGATTTCGGGACGGCGCCGCAGCAGCTAACGCCGCACACCTGGCCGCTCGCCAGCTCGCGGCGGTGAAGCTGGATGTCGCGCGCCGCCTGGCGCGCTGAGCAGCAAAAACAAAGCCCTGTTAGCCTCATACCGGGCGGCCAGCCGGCTACGTTTTGAACCTGCCATGACCAGCATCCCTTCATCCGTCGAGAGCGACCAGAACCAGCCGCGGCCACGGCGAGTGAGCAAAATCTCATAATAGGGAAAACGGTCGGACATCGAATCCATTGTTCGTCTGCGCGCGGCGAGTTCCGGACCACCCGCTCGGCCGCGCCTGCCTAGCGGATGGGTTCACATCCAACCGTTGGGGGGCGTGCTGAACAGCTGGATCGGCCTGTTGCAATCCCGCTGCGGTGAAAATCATCAACAAATCCCAGTTCAACGCCGAATTCCGCCAGGACAGCCGGGTCCGTTCTTGCCCCTAGTTGCGCAATGTCGTCCGTGTTCGTTGACACCCGGCCTGGGTGCGTCATCCGGGCTAACAGTTTATATTGTCCTACTTTCAGACGAAAGATCAAATTTGCAACGTGCCTGCTCGTGCCCTTATTTTCCTTCACGTTTTCGGAGTCGCCCGTGTTGGACCCAGCGACGAGTGTCCTTCTCCGCGCCGTGCTTGATGAGGTCTGCCAGGAGATCTCCCGCAGTGAAACTGGCCTTCGTGCCCATGTCGCCTCCAAGTTGATCGAAGCCGCAACCAAGGGTGAGACAACAGCGGAGCGCCTAAGGCAGGTCGCGCTTGAGGCACTTCGCTCGACGCCGACGATGTGGCGCTAGGGAAGGGCGTGGCTGTGACTTTCAAGGTTCGTGTTGAACATCCTGGCCACCGGCAAAGACGGCCTCGCACAGATGCCGGATCTCAAGCAAATATACCAGGTTTAGCTACGGTGGATCCGATTAGGCCAAGCGCTCGAGAAGAATGATCGCATACTTGAGCTAGCCTTTTCTCAGAAGTTGATCGAGCGCATCGATCGAGATAGCGCGTCACCGAACAGAGCCCCGTGCCCTGGAGGCGATGGAAGTAAAGTCGCCTGCTGTCAGCGAGGGCACCAATATCAACAGCGCTTTTCTCGATGCGATTGTAGCTGGCGAGCCGCAGCGCATGACAACAAGCAAGCCGGTGTTCTAGCGACGCCTTTGGCTGCACGCGGATGGAGCCGGTCGCCAAGGCGGCCGGCAGCGGCCCGCACGTCTGCATCTAAACGCATCATACGCTCGTGAAGGTAAGATCGTGCTGAGGGGAAATTTAGCTAGGCCTTCCGGCCTTCTGAGGTTGGAGCGCGCTAATTTTGCTCGGGCGCATCTCATGCCTCGCCCTGGTTATTGGAACATGCTGGCTTCTGGGCGGTTCAATGAAAGGGCCCTTGTGCCCCCACGGTCCTGCCGCATACCCCCAAAGCCCCCCAAAGGCGGGACCGTGCCCCCGCGGAGTCCGCCATGGCATTCCCGACCGAAGAGCAGATCAAAAACAAGGCCCACGAGCTCTGGGAGAAAGCAGGCAGGCCGGAAGGGCGCGAACTCGAATTCTGGCATCAAGCCGAACGCGAGCTGCAGGAGCAGGCAGAGCGCGGCGCTCCGGAAAATGGCTCGCCTGACGCGATTTAGCCGCCGCCGTTTGGCACTCTCTACACGGGATCATGTTGTGCGTGCCCGCAAGACCGCCCGAGCGGAGTGAGCGACGAGCAGACGGGTGGAAACGGTTCGGCCGGGTTATTCGTCAACGTCAACTCTCATCTCGCGTGAGCTCTGCACGTCTGATTGGACGGGCCTCAAACCGCTGGCCATTCAGATCCACGTCCGTCTTCCTCTTCTTCAATGCCGGTCGTTGTCGATGGCGTCGTTCGTTCCGCGCTCGCTCGGCATGTTTTCTGGCTTGGAGCGCGGATCAATCGCTCACGCGCACATTAAAGCGCGATGAGAATGAGATGAATCCTCGTCGCGCTTTAGGTTATTGTTTGAGCCTCCGAAAACCGCTGCACACTTCTCGGGATCATGCTCTAGAAGTTTTCAGTGTTTTGGCAGTGGTGAGGATAACCCGAGCAGCCCCAGAATTTGAAATGGGTTGTGTGATTCTCCCGGATTTTCATAGAGCGACCGCAGGCGGGGCAGGTCTTGCGAGCAAATACCCGCTGGTCCTTCGCCAGCGTCATGATCCTGACTTCGCCGGCGCCGCTGGCGGCGAGTGTCCGGACACATTCCCCGGTGGTCTCCCCGGTCGTGTAGACATCGTCGATCAGCAAGATCTTGTTATTGTTCCATCTGAAATTAGAATGGAAAGCGCCTTTGATTGCTTCGGCGCGCTCCAGCGAATTCATCTGCTTGTAGCCCTCGATTTCCTTGACGACACGCAGGCCCTTCAGCTCCAGTTCGATGTCCTCATCGAAATGATCTGCTGCCTCATTGAGCAGCAATTCAAAGCGATTGCGCTGTTGAGAAGGCTTCATCGGAACCGGCACAACATAGTCCGGTGCCCAGTCGAGGGTTGCGATGGCTCGACCTACGGCCTCACCGAGAATCTTGGCGTGGGTATCATCACTCTTCAGCGACAACACGGCTGCGCTCACGCTTCGCCAATATAGCCGCGGCCAGGAATGTTCGCGTCTCAGCAAGGTGGATGCCTTCGACATGAAGACGTCCGGTGCACTGGAGGAAAGCTCGAAGATTGACGTAGGCCCCCATCGGACCGCAACAGAAGTCACCCCGGCATGGTAACTGGCTTCGATGTCACCGACATCATCACCGATGTAGAGCGTTTCCGTCGTCGCAGCCACGCCGACACGACGTAGCGCTTCCAGGATCGGCTCGGGGTCGGGTTTGTGGTTCTGGGTATTGCCGTAGCTGACCAGCACGTCGTAAGGGATGCGGAATTGCTGGAGGACTGAAGTCGCGTACCATTCAGGCGAAGAGGTGACGATGCCGATCCTCTGTCCGTCCGCCCTGAGAAGGGCGGGAAGCTCATGAGGCGCCGCGCGGCCTTGCGCGGGGAACGGCCGGATCAGATGCATATTCTGCCGGACATTGTCCCACATCTGAAAGCGACGTTGCTGCGCAATGGCCGAGCTATCGAAAAGCGTCATGTCGAGGTCAAACAGGAACATCCCAGCCGTTAGAGCATCGACATCTGCGTGGGTGACGACGGCGGAGCGACTGTTTGGGTTTCGCCACCAGCCAAGCGGCTTTCCAATAAGCCAAGCATGGAGGCGTAGTCTTCCTTGCTGGCTAGCGGCACAGCCACCGGGCGGTTGCCATACCTCTCGGCGAGTATGCGTCGGTAGTCACCTTCAGCCCGCACAGCTTCGGCGAAGCGGCTCGCGGGCAACTGCGTCATGGCCAAGATGCCCTGGCTCTTAGGCTCTGTGGCATGACGGCCCTGCGGCACTGGCGCAAACAGCACGCGGTCCTGTTGGATCGTGAAGCGCACCGTGTGCATCGAGCCGCCCTTGATGTCTGTCTGCATGACAAAGGTTGCTATCGAAAGCCCGCTTTGCAGGCGATCGCGCTGCACAAGATTGCGCGGGGATGGCGGCACGCCGAAAGGCTGCTCGCTGATCAGCGCGCCATCCTTTTCCAGAATCTCTTCGGCGAGCTTGCTATTCTGCTTCGGGTAAATGCCCTCAAGACCACCCGCCATCACAGCGACGGTCCGCCCGCCGTGATGCAATGCGCTTTGGTGGCTCAACGTATCGACGCCGATCGCAAGGCCACTCACGATCGCCCAATTGGCGCCGACCAGTGTCTCCACGATCCTATCGCTGACGATTTCGCCGAATTCGGACGGCTCGCGCGTGCCGATGCAAGCGACGCTGCGGCGCGGCGGAAGCTGGCCCTTCACAAACAGGATGGGCGGGCGATCGGCAAGAGAGCGCAGAGCCACTGGATAATCCGTATCGAAGATCGACAGAACACGCACCCCACGCCGATCCGCCTCGTCGAGCACTCGCTGTGCCTTCTCGCTGGCTTTAACAATGGCGGCGGGCTCCTGAAGGCATTCAGCCACCGCGGCCGAAACGACCGATCGAAGCTTCGCAGGCTCGGCGCCCAAAATCGCTTCAAGAAGCGAGAATCGTTCAGCGAGACGCTCGGCCGTAGCAGGGCCGATACCGCGCAAAGCGGTGAGTGTGAGAATGCCGGCTGCAGTTCGTGTCTCGGTGCCAATCATCGCATTCAACGCCTTTCAAATTGCCCTACTTCGGCGTTCTAGAACGACAGTCTCTCTTAAGGACGAGGATGAACGAGTCCGAGGTTAACGCAGTAAATGGCGAGCACCCTAGGAGATCGGCGGCGGCGAAGGATCAAGATTGCCGTGAACACGAACTTGCGCTTGGCATCCGCACATCGATGGACATCTGCACAATAGGTCATCACAGCGTAAGCAGGCAAGCCGGCCTACTCGATCAGCAGGTTGATAGAGCCGATCACCCGTGTTGAGGAAGCCTCAGCAACGAGAGTTCTTGTCTCGACGAATTAACGACGTCGATGTTGCGGTTAAGTTGCGTTGAGAGGATCTTCTCAAATGCTTCTTCCTCCTCATCCTTCCCGTTCCGCCATCAGCTGTGTGTGTCAACGAGCGAGTAGCTGGTGCTTCTGCCCCCGGCGGCATCTTTCTTAAGGATGCCATGTTCGATCAATTCCTCAATGTCCCTTGCCGCCGTCGCCTGGGAGACCTTCGTTAGCTTTGCCCACTTTGAGGACGTTAGCTTGCCCTCAAATCCATCGAACAGGCAATTAAGCACAGTTCGTTGACGTTCATTGAGCTGGCGAGCCGCATGACGATCCCAGAAGTCCGCTTTCTGGAGAATTCTCCCGAGAATGGCATCCGCGTTGTCAAAGGCGCGATCTAAGCAATCCAGGAACCACGCCATCCAATCGGTGATGTCGAGGTTTCCTTTCTGGATCCGCTCGAGAATTGAGTAGTAGTCGTTCCGCTCGCGCCGAATCTGCGCGGACATACTGTAAAACCTTTGCGGGCTCCGCTCTGATCTTGCCAGCGCAAGGTCAGCGATCGCACGCGCAATACGACCGTTGCCGTCTTCAAATGGATGGATGGTCACGAACCAAAGATGAGCGAGAGCGGCCTTCAACACGGGATCGATGCTAACGATATTACGGTTAAACCACTCCAAGAAGGTCTGCATCTGCGCATCGAGACGCTCGGCCGATGGAGCTTCATAGTGTACGCGCTCGCGACCCATCGGGCCCGAGACAACTTGCATGGGTCCAGTCTCGACCGTCCGCCACGCGCCGACGACTATCTTGGTCATACCGCTGCGCCCAGTGGGGAAGAGCGCGGCATGCCAGCCGAAGAGGCGTTCGGCAGTTAGCTCCTCGGCATAGTGTTCGGTGGCGTCGAGGATCATCTCGACCACGCCTTCGACGTACCGGTCGGCAGGGATAAGGCCCCCAATGTCCATACCAAGATGACGAGCGATGGAGGACCGAACCTGCGCATGATCGAGGATCTCACCCTCGATCTCACTCGACTTCACCACTTCTTCAGTGAGGGTCTGAAGAGTAGCCTCAGTTTTGAGGGGGAATCCGAGCCGCTCCATCCGGCCGAGCAGGCGGCCCTGCTTATGACGGACCGCCGCCAATCGGTCTGCAATCCGCTGCATATCCCAAGTGAATGTGGGCCAAGCAGGCAGTTCATGAATGTAGGCCATAATCTCATCATCTCTTGCAGAGATTATGCAAGCTAATCATTGCGCTGACAAGCTATTCTCTGCAACAAATGATGAGAAAATTGCCATAATCTCAGCAAGAGAATTCGGGGACCTGCGTAATGAGAGTCCGGAGAAGATAACCGTCTCGGGCGGGCGGTAATCGCTTCGAAGGGTTGGATCACACTTCGCCAGCGCCGGAGAAGAGCACCGTCGGCGGCGTTGCGCGGGGCGGCGGGAGGGACCGAACGCCTGGCGATCCCGGTCTGCTCTTCAGATCGTAACGCTGGGCGAGGTCGAGAAGCCGCCGCTTGGTGAATGGGTCGGCTTTCTCTGCTAGATCGCGCGCCCGCTGCGCAAAGCCACTATAGAACTCTTCCACGACGCCCCCCCGCAACATCACTGATAACCCGAATATCATTGCCGGATGCGCGTTCCGTCAAGGGCCTGCTGATGCGTCGGACGGATTTAAAGGATCTGCTTGAGCTCACGGCGCCAGAGAAACTAAGCTCACAGCGGAGGTGTAGCGCGGCAATCTGGGTAGGAAGCGCCTTCCATCCTGATCGCCGCGCGACACGGGGGGAAATCCGATCACAAGGCTCTACGCAAGCCGAAACCCTGTGCCCGACCTGCGGCAAGCCGATGACGGCCGTGCCTGACGACGAGGCGCCCGGCCGGCCGGGCTACGTCTGCCTCGCCTGCGGAGGCGATCCCCTGCACGATCCAGCTGCGCGGAAGTGGGCGGATAGCCCGCTGTGGCCGCCGTCCAAATAGCGCAACAACGAAACCGTCCCCGAGAGCTGGAGCCGACGGTCCTCTCATCTCGTCCAAATGCTTCGTCGTCGACTGCATTTCCAGCCTTGGTTTCATCAAACGAGCTGGCGGTGCTGTAGCAGCCGACGCCACCTCTAGGACGCAAATAAGGGCGCAGAAATATCAAATCAACGGCGGCGTTTCGCGTTGCCTTCGAGAGATGAACAAAGTTGTGATCGGACGCGTCTGTTGGTCAACGCTCGCCTCACATCACGAATCTCCAAGTGCATCCTCAAGGATGGCTTTCAATCGCGCAGCTCCCTTTGCCAGCTCGCCATCAAGATCTGATTTGACGGCAGCGGCATACTCCGCTCCGAGCTCAATGGGATGACCAGCGTCGTTCTGCTCCGGCGCACCTTGAGGCAGAAGCTGATAGGCCCTTATCCCGAGCGCATGGGTGTCATTGGCCCAAGCAGCGATGCGTGCCTCATCATAGGGAGCGGGCTCAACCGCCGGCAACGATGCACCGTCGATTGCGTCCGCATAGCTTCCCCACGAATAGGCCTGAAGGTCGATCAGAGAATCATCCCACATGCTGTGAAACGTCGATGCGCGCGTGTATGACGTTCCATCCGAGCGTTTGGCACGCAATATGACGTGCAACTTGTTACCACCCTGGTCGCCATCCCGTTCACTTGCGTGAAGCGGTTGCTCAAGATCACCCGCAAGATGAACCACCAGCTTGAGCGCACGCAGCCTGTCGTCCTTACTGCGCGAAGTGTCCTTTAACACCGCAATCGCCTCAGGCAGGCCCCGCACGATGCAAGTGCCCTGATTGTTTGCCTCATTGCAGTCCAGCGCGGAATCATAAGTGGCGCGGGCGACATCGATGTCGACGAAGTGCCAGCGATACGTGTTCTTCCCTTCTGCCGTGAACTTGTAGTCGTCAGCCCAGTTCGAGATCGACGCCAACGAGGTCTCTCCGATCAGGTCCTTGAGCTTGGTCGTGGCAGCCGGGGTGAGATGTCGCTGCGCGAGCTCAGCAATCACGGAATGCCCGAGCTGTCCCCACGCGAGCGCAGTCGACGTGCTGCCCGCCAGGATGGTAATGCAGGCGGGAAGTAGAACTCTAAGCTTTGTCACGGCAACCTCCAAAAAACGCATCGCATGTCAAACAGATGGTTGTGTCGGCTCTCGCCGCATCTCGCGGGCACGGCGGAACGTTTCCGCGGATTGGGCTGTCTCAACGCTTCCGATAGCGCTGCTCACCGCGCTCTGCCCTCGACCGGCGCCGGCGGATAGTTCTTCGAATCTGACTGACGAGATAAACGCCCCAAATGATCAGCATCTTGCCAACGCATTCCTTGCTCCCGCCAAGCCTTAAGGTACGTTGACAGGCGGCATGGCTTCCGTCGGACGCAACGCGACACTCTCACGCTGGTGTCCGCGCACGGCCAAGATAATTGCAAAGATGGCAAGGACAATCAGAGACCCACGCATGTCGAAAGGATACTCCCGAACTCTTATCGCAATTATGAAGCCGCTCACATCTACCTGGACGGAGGTTCTGGACCATCTTGTACGGCCAACGTCCAAGCAGCTTAAGTCGTATGCCAAGCCTTAAACGAGGCCTGCTGCTGCAACACGCCTCAGTCGTCTCGAGCAGTGTCCAAAAAATGCATTTTCAACGCGCAATAGCCGAAAAAGTGCGAGCAAGCGGGCTAACAACAGCCGCTCCAAACCTGCTCTGATTCGAAGCTGGCAGAGACAGCTGAGGCACTCATGCGCGAACATGATCTCATCTCAGGAAGCTTCCTGGGCCTGACTGGAGCGGGATTTGTCCTCCTGTGCGCAAGCCTGTTTGCATTCACCTTTTTATAGAGAACCGCTAGATCGGAGCCGGCGCGGATCAAGCCACAGTTACTTTGATGTTTCGGTCTGGGCAGAGACGTGCGCTGGCCTTCTGCTCTTCGACTTCTAATTGCAATGATTTTGTTTGAAGGCGCCGTCAGGCGGAGTCTTGATGCTCCCGACCAAGAGAGGAACCCGATTCGTCCGTTTTGAACATGAACATCGGATGACCCTCCTGGCAGCGGACGGGCGATGGTGGCGCAACTGTATACTAATCGAGGCGTCCGAAACTGGCGCCCGCGTTCTTATCGACGGATCGCCAGACGTGCTGCGATCACGGCATTTTTTCTTGCTGCTTTCAACGACTGGCTTGGCGTTTCGGCGCTGCGAATTGGTCAGGCTGGACGGTTCTGAGGCGGACATTCTGTTCAAAACCGGCAACGCACCTTGCTGAAGAGACGACGTGCGCACGGCCCGACTGGTTTTCCACCCTCACGCAATGGCCCGCACGGCGCCCGAGAACAGGCTGGCCGGGCGGCTCAAACCGTAGTGATCGCGCAGACTGCTGCCCGCATAATCACGGCGGAAGAGGCCGCGCTTGCGCAAGATCGGCACGACCTGTTCGGCGAACAGGTCGAACCCGCCCGGCAGCCACGGAGGCATGACGTTGAAACCGTCGGCTGCGCCGTTCTCGAACCAGGTCTGGATGTTGTCGGCGATCTTTTCCGGGGGGCCGGCGATGACCCAATGCCCGCGCGCACCGGCGAGGCGCTGCACCAGCTGGCGGATCGTGGGCTTTTCGCGATCGATGATGTCGACGATCAGCTTGAAGCGGCTGGCAACGCCATGCGCACCGTCGGTATCGATCAGGTGACGTGGGAAGGGGCCATCGAGATCAAAGCCGGCGAGGTCGAGCCCGGTCATCTGGCGGAGCTGGGCGAGCGAGAACTCCGGCTGGATCAGCGCGTTGAACTCGTCCTGAAGCCGGTCGGCCTCCGCTTGTGTGCTGGCGATGAACGGCGAGATGCCGGGCAGGATCTTGATCTGGTCAGGGCTGCGATCGAACGCACGCGCCTGCCGTTTGATGTCGGCATAGAACTCCTGCGCGCTCGCCAACGTCTGGTGCGCCGTGAAGATGGCCTCGGCAAAGCGCGCTGCGAAGGCGCGTCCGTCCTCGGAAGAGCCGGCCTGGACATAGACGGGCCGGCCCTGCGGCGTCCGTGAGACGTTGAGCGGGCCGCGCACGCGGAAGTATTTCCCTATATGGTCGATCGCGTGGATCTTGCTGGTATCAGCGAAAATGCCGGAGACGGGGTCATTGACGAGCGCATCGTCCTCCCAGCTGTCCCATAGCGCGGTGACGACATCGAGATATTCGCGCGCCCGCTCGTACCGCTCGTGATGCGGAGGATGCTCAGGCAGGCCGAAGTTCTGCGCTGCCTGTGGCGAGCTTGTCGTCACGATGTTCCATCCTGCACGCCCGCGGCTGAGGTGATCGAGCGACGCGAACAGCCGAGCGAGATTGTAGGGTTCGGTGTAGGTGGTTGAAGCGGTCGCGATCAGGCCGATGTGCGTGGTAGCCGACGCGATCGCGGCGAGAAGCGTGATCGGCTCGAGCCGGAAGCGCTGCGCGTAGCGGACGTTATCCGAGAGCACCGGCCCGTCGGCGAAGAAGACCGCGTCGAACTTGTGCGCTTCGGCGCGTTGCGCCAGTTCCTGATAGTAGGTGACGTCGAGAATGCGGTCCGTCGTCGAGGCCTTGTGCCGCCACGCGGCCTCGTGATGACCGTCCGGATAGATGAAGAAGTTGAGGGAAAGCTGGCGTTTGCTCATCATCTGGCTCGCAATGGTTGGTTATCTCCGGATCGCGGCGTCACCGCGCGCGTTGCAGTTGACTCTATGTCGATGCTCGCAAAGCTGTCGATGTAATGAATTTGCGTTGTTGTCGGCGAAGCGAGCATGAACGATACGAGCGCGTCGCTAGCGGGAGATGAGTGCGTTCGTGCTGGTGATCAAGGCAAATGAACCGCGTCGTTTCGTGCGTCCGTTGGCTCGATTTTGCTCGTCTTCGCGCATGTGAGGCGCTCGCATGGGCCGTCATGATCGCAAATCTTTCCGTGCTCGCCGTCCCAACGAAGCGATCATTGCGCGGCGCCGAAAACAACGCTGGTTTCGTTTCATTGACTGGAGCGCCATCGCTTTTACCATCGGCAACGTCCAAGCGAGGTCGTTCACCATGCGGCAATCCGATCCAAACATCGTTCGCAATGTGGCCCGGCTAATGGTGCTGTGCGCATCGCTTCGCACTGCGGCGATGGCGGAGAGCTGTACCGCCGGGATCCGCCTGCTGCCGACTGTCTAGCCGCCGACGTGATCCCCTAGGGCCAACCAGGAAACCACCCGTCACTGTCCGCCGCCGCCGGCATGACCGGCGTATGGCGGAGCTTTGTCCACGAATTCAATGAGAGATACGATCATGAGCAACCCGATCACCATCGACAACGTCATTCCGCGCGCCGATATCGTCAAACGTGCGGCCCGGCTCGGTGCCGAAATCCGGAACGTCAAATTATCAGGCGATTTGTCCGACGACGTCATTCGCGCCATCAATCATGTGCTGCTGGAGCACAAGGTCACCTTCTTCCGCAACCAGGGGCATCTCGACGATGCCGAGCAGGAGCGCTTTGCTATCAGGCTCGGTAAGCTCGTGCCGCATCCGACGGTCGGTGCGACCAAGGGCACTTCATCGATCCTGGAGCTCGATTCAGGTCGTGGCGGCGGTCGTGCAGACCAGTGGCACACGGACGTCACCTTCGTCGATGCCTATCCGAAAATCTCGGTGCTGCGTGGCGTTGTGATCCCGCCATACGGCGGCGATACCGTGTGGTCGAACACGGCGGCGGCCTATCTCGACCTGCCGGCGCCGCTGCGCAAGCTTGCCGACGAGCTCTGGGCGGTCCACAGCAACGCTTACGACTACGCGGTGAAGACGCCCGCGAGCGAAGCGGATCGCAAGCATTTCGACGAGGTTTTTACCGGCACGATCTATGAGACGGAGCATCCGGTCGTGCGGGTTCATCCCGAAACCGGCGAACGCACCCTGGTGCTCGGCAACTTCGTGCAGCGCTTCGTCGGCTTGCCGAAATATGATGGCCAGAAGCTGTTCGAGCTTTTCCAGTCCCACATCACCGCGCCCGAGAACACCGTACGCTGGACCTGGCAGGCCGGTGACCTCGCGATCTGGGACAACCGGGCAACCCAGCACTACGCCGTCAACGATTATGGCGATCAGCACCGCGTCGTCCGCCGCGCCACCATCGATGGGGAAGTGCCTGTCAGCGTCGACGGTCGTCACAGCGTGACGCGCGTCAAGGCGCCGAAGGCGCAGGCGCCCAAGGCCGCTTGATCTCCAACACTTGACCGGGTTTGACACATGAACTCTCTGTTTCAATTTTTTCAAGCGCGGCATCGTGCTGCACGGAGCGCCGCACGGCGGCTGCTTGTCAGCGCGCTGGCATTGGGCCTTGCCGCTCCCGCCTTCGCCGAGCCGCCGCTCGACAAGAGCGAGATCCGGTATCAGGGCTGGGCGGGGCAGGTGACCTTCATCGAGCTCGCCGACGACCTCGGCTATCTGGCGCCCCTGAAGCTGAAATGGGTCGGCAACACCATCAGCGGCCCACAGGACATCCAGACCGTGGTGACCGGGGATATCGACATCGGCGGGGCTTTCTACGGCGCGATCCTCAAGCTGATCGCGGCAAAGGCGCCCATCAAGGCCGTGGTCGGCTATTACGGCTCGGACGCCAACACCTATAACGGCTACTTCGTCAGGGACGACAGCCCAATCAAGACCGCGCGCGACCTGATCGGCAAGAAGGTCGCCGTCAATACGCTCGGTGCCCATCTGGAATTTGTGCTCCGCGAATATCTCGCCCGCAACGGCTTGACATCAGCGGAAGCCAAGCAGGTGACGCTGGTCGCGATCCCGCCGGTCAGCGGTGAACAGGCCTTACGCCAGGGCCAGGTCGAAGTGAGCACCCTTAGCGGCGTGCTGCGCGACAAGGCACTGGAGCGTGGCGGCATCCACTCGCTGTTCAACGACACCGGTCTGTTCGGCAATTTCACCGGCGGCTCCTACGTCCTGCGCGACAAGTTCATCAAGGACAATCCGGAGGCCTCACGCAAGCTGATCGAGGGCATTTCGCGCGCCATCGCTTGGGCGCAGTCGACGCCGCCCGAGGAGGTGCGCGCGCGCTTCGGGCGCATCATCGCGGAGCGCAAACGTAATGAGGACGCGACGCCGATCAAATACTGGAAGAGCACGGGCGTCGCGAGCAAAGGCGGGGTGATCTCGGATGCCGAGATCCAGGTGTGGATCGACTGGCTGGAGAAGGACGGTCTGTTCAAGCCGGGCCAGGTCAAGGCCTCCGAGACCTACACCAACGCCTTCAACTATTTCCGTCCCGGCAAGACGGCGGAGGCCCAGTGACCCAAGCGAGCCCGATCAAAATCAGCTTCGAACACGTCCGCAAGGAATTCGTGACGCGCGGCGAGGGAGGCGGCCCGTTGGGCCGTTTCACCGCCCTCGAGGACATCACGCTCGATGTTCGCACTGGTGAGTTCCTGGCCCTGGTCGGTCCCAGCGGCTGCGGGAAATCGACCCTGCTCGATCTGTTGGGTGGGCTGACGACGCCGACCAGCGGCCGCATCCTGCTCGACGGGCGGCAGATCAAAGGGCCCGGCCGCGACCGCGGCATCGTGTTCCAGCAATACGCGCTGTTTCCCTGGCGCACCGCCCTGGAGAATGTCGAGTTCGGGCTCGACATCGCCGGGCTGAAGGCCGCGCAGCGACGCGAGATCGCGCGGCATTTCCTCGACCTCGTTGGCCTGTCCGGATTTGCCAGCCGCTATCCGCACGAGCTCTCCGGCGGCATGAAGCAGCGCGTCGCGATTGCCCGCAGTCTTGCTTACGATCCCGAGGTGCTGCTGATGGACGAGCCGTTTGCCGCGTTGGATGCCCAGACGCGCGAGACGCTCCAGACCGAGCTGCTGCGGATCTGGCGCGCCACCGGCAAGACCATCGTCTTTATCACCCATGGCATAGACGAGGCCGTAGCGCTTGGCCAACGCGTGGCCGTGATGACCTCGCGCCCGGGCCGGATCAAGCAAATCTTCGACATTCCGGCCTCGCTGCGCAGCGAAGATGAGGACGTGCGTTCGCTGCCGGAGTTCGGTCAGGTCAGGCACGAGATATGGAGCCTGCTCCGGGAAGAGGTGCAGAAGGCGCAGCAGGGACAATCGAGCCGCCCCGCCGATGTCCGTCGCGGCAACAGTGACGTGAAGGAGATCGCGCATGTCTAGCCTTGAAACGCTGACGCTGCTGGAGCTCGCGCATGGGCGTCCGAACGCGTTGTCAGGCGGAGATCGCGCATCCCCACGGATCGCCGGCCGGCTTCATGCTGCCCTGCGCGCGCTCGGCGCATTGGGGCATCGCTCGCTGCTGCTCATCGTGCTGCTGTCGGTGTGGGAGGTTGCCCCGCGACTTGGGGTGGTCGATCCGGTATTCCTGCCGCCGTTCTCCGAGGTGATTGCCGCCGGCTGGCAGCTCGCACAGAGCGGCGAGCTCTATGACGACGTGTCAGCAAGCCTGCTGCGTGCCTTGAGCGGGTTTCTGATCTCGGTTGCCTTGATCGTTCCGCTTGGCCTTCTCGTCGGCTGGTACGCGCGGCTCGGCAATCTCCTGAACCAGTTCATCGAAATCTGCCGTAACACCGCGCCGCTGGCGCTGCTGCCGGTCTTCATCCTGCTGCTCGGCATCGGCGAGATGTCGAAGATCACGATGGTAATCTACAGTTGCGCCTGGCCGCTGCTGCTCAACACGATCGCCGCCGTCAAGCAGGTCGATCCGCTCCTGATCAAGTCGGCGCGCACCATGGGCGCGAGCCCGCAGCAATTGTTCCGCAAGGTCATTCTTCCGGCAGCGCTTCCGACCATCTTCGTCGGCATTCGCCTCGCCAGCGCCTCTGCCATGCTGGTGCTGGTCGCCTCCGAGATGGTCGGGGCGAAGGCGGGGCTCGGCTATCTCATCATCAACAGCCAGTACAGCTTCCTGATCCCGCAGATGTATTTCGGCATCCTGGGCATCACTGTGATCGGGCTGGCGTTCAACGCTGTGCTCGAGGTGATCGAGCGGCGCTTCATGCGCTGGAAGGCGCCGGTTTCGGCGTGAGCGCGCCAATTGTAATGGTTCGAACTTGGGGACGTGTTCAATGACCAACCAAATCCATCGCGCCGAGCGTAGGTCCGCACCTTCAGGATCGGTCGAATATGATGCAGACGTGCTGGTGCTGGGTGGCGGGCCCGCGGGCACCTGGGCAGCGGTAAGCGCGGCCGAACGCGGCGCGCGTGTTGTTCTCGCCGATAAGGGCTTTTGCGGCACCTCGGGCTCGACCGCGGCGGCGGGAACCGGCGTCTGGTACGTCGATCCCACGCCGACTGACCGCGAGGCGTCGATGGCGAGCCGCGAGAAGCTCGGCGGATATCTTCAGGACCGCCGCTGGATGGTCCGCACGCTCGATCTCACTTTTCAGCAGAGCAATCGCCTCGCCGAATGGGGCTATCCCTATCCCGTGGATGACCACGGCAAGTCGCAGCGCAACTCGCTGCAAGGCCCCGAATATATGCGCTTGATGCGCAAGCGGACCAAGCAGGCCGGCGTCACCGTCCTCGATCACAGCCCGGCGCTGGAATTATTGCTCGACGAGGCCGGGGCGGTTGCGGGCGCGAGCGGCCTGCGTCGCCAGAAGCAGGATCGCTGGACCGTGCGCGCCAAAGCGGTGGTGATTGCGACCGGCGGCTGTGCGTTTCTGAGCAAGACGCTAGGTTCGAACGTGCTCACCGGTGACGGCTATCTCATGGCCGCCGAAGCCGGCGCCGAATTCAGCAGCATGGAGTTTTCCAATCCCTACGCGATCTCGCCGGCGTTCGGCTCGGTCACCAAGACGCTGTTCTATGGCTGGGCCAACTTCACCTATGAAGACGGCAGCTGGTGCTGCATCCAAAGGCGGTCGTTCCGCGATTGCCCGAGCCCTGCTTCGGGGGGCCGGTCTATGCGCGGCTCGACAAGGCCGACGCGGACGTCCAGCTGCACATGCGGGCCTCGCAACCGAATTTCTTCCTGCCCTTCGACCGCACCGGAATCGATCCGTTCAAGGATCGTTTTCCGGTTACGCTGCGACTGGAAGGCACCGTGCGTGGCACCGGCGGCCTTCGCATCGTCGACGAGACCTGCGCAACCACCGTCCCCGGGCTCTATGCCGCCGGAGATGCGGCGACGCGCGAATTGATCTGCGGTGGCTTCACCGGCGGCGGCAGCCACAACGCCGCCTGGGCGATGACGTCGGGGACGCTGGCCGGGCAGGGCGCCGCGGACTACGCGCGGCAAGCCGCTGACGGTCGAGAGCTGTCCTCGGCTGGAACGGTCGGCCTCCGGAGCCGGTCGCGGCGCGCATTCGAGCCGGCCGCGCTGGCGCGAGCCGTCCAGGACGAGGTCTTCCCCTATGAGCTGAATTATTTCCGCGAGGCCTCACGGCTCGGTGGTGCGCTGGCGCGCCTCGATGCCGC
The DNA here is from genome assembly GCF_015291645.1 of Bradyrhizobium sp. CCBAU 53340. Lineage (NCBI taxonomy): Bacteria > Pseudomonadati > Pseudomonadota > Alphaproteobacteria > Hyphomicrobiales > Nitrobacteraceae > Bradyrhizobium > Bradyrhizobium sp. CCBAU 53340. The sequence continues at coordinate 551,432 of NZ_CP030056.1, read as the reverse complement.
CTGGCGCGATGTCTCGGAAGCAGGCGCTGCCGGCGCGGCCGAATTGCTCCGCACGCGTGAAAGCGCGGCGATGCTGGCCACAGCGCGATGGATGTACCGCAGCGCACTGGCGCGTCAGGAAAGCCGCGGCATGCATCGTCGTGACGATTTCCCCGAGCAGGACCATCGGCAGCGCCACTACCTGACATCGGGCGGCCTTGACGAAGTCTGGACCGCCGTCCGGCCCCATGCCGAGGCGGCTTACGCGGAGGCTGCGGAATGATCGAGGTCATCGATAGCGAGCGCTGCACCTCTTGCGACATTTGTGTCGCGGTATGTCCGACCAACGTATTCGACAAAACGGACGGGCTTCCGGTGATCGCGCGGCAGAGCGATTGCCAGACCTGCTTCCTCTGCGAGCTCTATTGTCCTGAGGACGCGCTCTACGTCTCCCCTTTTGCCGATGAGACAGAGCGGGTCGATCTTGTCACCGTCAAGGAGGCCGGGGTGATGGGCAGCTATCGCCGTGCCGTCGGCTGGACCGACGAGACGAGCAATCGGCGCAACGCTGATCGCAGCTACCTCCTCTTTGTGCATTGAGGACAGTGCATGCATTCGCTCCCGCTCCGCCATCAATGCGACTAACGTTGCGGCGTAGGTGCGTAACGCGATGGAGGCAACTTCGCTGGGATCGACGCATAGATCTGATAGAAACCGTCAATGACGGTCTACTCGCAACTCAAGAATTTCATATCCAGCGCCGGGCGAGGCTCGCCTGACCCCACAGTCCGCGCGCAGGGACTTCATCGAATTCAAATAACCAGTGGGAAGGAAGCGTCTCTCACTCTATTCTGTCAGAAACCCCGGCTATTCAAGCCTTAGAGCTCCTTGTAGATCGGGATCGTCTCGGTATGTGCATCGATGACTTCGATGACTTGTCGTTGCAGCGGGAGTTCTGTCTTGCGCTCCTTCCAAAGTTTCTTGAAGCGCTGCACCGTTTCCGCAGCCGTTTCGAGCGCAAGCGTCTCCGACATCTTCGCCTTGGCAGCCAGATGCGCCAGCTCGTCCTTTGAGAATTCGGCCATCTTCTTCGTGCGCGAATAGTTCAACGCCATCTTGTCGTCCGGGATGTACGCAATAGTCGAGAGCAGATCGTAGGCGGGCGACAGGACGGGTGTCCGCCCATCAGGGTAGATCAATGACCAGTTCTTCAGGTGCATGTCGGCGTTGCCGATCAGTGTGCTGAATACGAGTCGTCGGACGAACTCGGCGAGGTCGGCCTCACCAGTCTCAATGCCGAGGACACGCGCGATGCTTCGGTAATTCGCCTTGTCGTATTTTTCATCCGGAAAGACGCCGAATACCTGAGCGAAATCCTCCATGTGGACCGGAGCATCAGCCGTGCGGTCGAACCGCTTCACGGCAAACGCCCGCCCCTCGAGTTCGCCGATTCCGTCCGGAAGACCTTTGATTGCCTCGACGTCGATCAGTTGAAGCTCGGGCACATCCATGCCGATGTCCTTCGCCAGGGTCATCATGGAGTATTCGTTCTCAGGCACGCCGATATACTGATGTGACGGTAGCTTGACGATCCATGAACCGCCGACACCTTCGACCGGAATAGTGAGTCCGCCCTTCTTGGGATCATTCTTGAGCGCGGAGAACTTCAGCTGCACGCCCGCAAGCGAGAAGCGCATCATGTTCTGCCGTTTATCGGGCGTAAGATTCTCCTCGACCTGGGGGGGCAGCGCGTCTCCATCGGCCGGGTGGACCGACAGGGCACCCGGAAGGTCTCGGCCCAGCATCCACAGGAGGAAGAACTCGCGCCGTTCCTTCACGCCCGCCCGTTCCGCAAGATAGCGACGAAGCGGCCCTTCCGGCAGAAGATTGGAGAAGAATGGCGCGAGAACTTGTTGATACGGTTTGAACGAGGTGAGCAGATTCCCGAACGAGTCCTTGAAAGACAGGCTCAAGGTGGAACGGTGGGCGTCATCGATGTAGGTCTGATTGAAGGCGAGCAGCGAACGATCGCCCTGCACGAGTGTGAGAGTCGCGATCGGGGTATCGTGCAGGTGGACATTTAGAACGGATACGTCAGGCATCGTCGTCCTCATCGTCGAGAGCGTAGGCGGGGCGAGGGGCTTCTTCGGGATGAGCGACCCTGTTGCGTACACCCTGTAACGCGCCTGCAGAATCTTCCAGCAGAGCCCTGGGTATAGGTTCGACGCTATAGGGACGCAGGCTCTCGACGATATCTGAGACAAGTGCCAGGTCGGTTTTTGAAAGATGGACCTGTTTCAGAAAGCGAAAATATTCGGCGATGCGGTCGAGGGTGGCTGAACTGCCATAGCGTTTCCTTTGACCAGAGACGATGCGTTCGGCCTTGCTGAAGACATCCGACGATCCTTGTTCGGACGAGAATTCGGCAGCGTTTGATCGCAGTAAGCCCTCTATCGCGGGAAGAAGTTTCTTCGGCACAAGGACGAGCTCCAGGTCGAGCGCCCGCGCCATCTGCATGAAGCTCGACAGGCCCGGTTCGAGGCGACTGGTCTCGATTTGCGAGATGTGCGCCTGGGTCATACCCGCGCGGGCCGCCAGCGCGCGTTGGCTCATGCCCGCCTTTGCGCGCTGAGCGGAGGCGGCTTTGATGAGCTCTTCACTTTGGTAAGTCACAATATATTATCCTGATCAAATAAGTCATTCGATCTGTATTATATATCGAAACGCCGACATGTCTCAAGCTGACCGATCAGTATTGTTATCAAGCAGCCATCATGATAAGTAAAATTATCGATGAAGCGCGGACGAATTTCGCTTGCGCGCGGCCTTCGCCGGGCCGGCTCTTGACTAGGCCGCCCGGCCCAGGCCCTGCGGCGTTCCCGCCCGCGCAAGAAACTGCGAAAAACCTAGCTGCCTAGACGATCATCGCTGCCATAGCCGAGAGGCGAACGGATCCATCGTGGACCGATAACGAAAGAGACTTTGAGAGCCTCAGATCCATCAACCCGCTTTGCAAAGGCCGGAACTCATAAACACGAGGGAATTGCTTCCTTGCGAACCAAAATAAAGCCTCAGCGATCGCGGTGTGTTATGGTTTTTTGCAACAACCCAAAATATAACTAGCAAAATTAGCCTCTTAGTTTGGGTTCCATGAAGCGTAGCGATCTCAGCCGCACCATCCGGGAAACCCTAAAACGGCTTCCGCCACCCTACGATTCCCACTACGGGATCGTTCCACCGGCACCTCCAGAGGACGGCGTATTCGCCCCCGGTGCAGCGAAAGCCCTGGAAGCGGCACAAGCGGCATTCGGGACGGTCAACGCCATCCTTACCAGGCGCGAGGCGGTCAGTTCCTCGTCGATCGAAGGCACCCAGAGCACTCTCGACGAACTGCTTTCCGTCGAAGAGACGGGCGATGACGGCGCCCGCAACGAGGCACGCCAGGTCTGCAGCTACGCCGTCGCCCTCGATAGGTTTGTCCCGCGGGCCACCGAGCTTGGCTACGGCGTCTTCACTATTGATCGATCAAGGATCTCCATCGCGCGTGATGAAGGACGACCCGGATTATCAGGACGATCCCGGCGACTTCCGAACGCGCGTAGTCTGGATCGGCGGGAACAAAGACATCGCATATTCAAGTATAAATCCTCCACCCCCACCCGACGTGCCAGATTGCCTCGCTCAGGCGGTCGACTACCTCCGGAACGAGGGCATGCAGCAGATGACTCAAGGGTTCATCACGCGCATGGCCATTGCGCACGCCCATTTCGAAGCGGTACACCCCTTTCGCGCCGGCAACGGTCGCGTGGGTCGTCTCCTCCTCCCGCTCATGATGGCGGCGGAGAAGCGTGTACCGCTGTACCTTTCTCCCTACATCGAAAGCAAGAAGGGCACGTACTACGCATCCCTCAAGAACGCCCAGCAGCGGCTCGACTGGGAGCCGATCATCACGTTCATGGCCGACGCCGTGACCGCCACCGTTGAAGAGCTCATCCGCACCCGGCAGGCGCTGTCGGAGTTGTCCGAACGCTGGAGGGGTCGCCGGAAATTCCGTAAGGGTTTCTGCGGCTCTTCGGGCGCTGGACGAGCTTCACAACTATCCGGTCGTGACGGCGAAACGGCTCCGCGAACTTCTCGACATCTCTACCGCCCAGATCAACCAGGGCATCGCGCAGCTGGAAGAGGTGGGCATCCTACGGGAGCGGACCGGCTACGCGCGCAACCGCGTACGCCGCCTCGGAGGCGCTTGCCATCATCAACCGCCCGTTCGGCGAAGAGCCGGTTCTCGCAAACGTCAGTCCCGAGGTCGGTCCTGACAAGATCTCGGTCGGCCCCAAGGGGCCATAGAGCGAATTCCGGAAGATGGCTGCGGCTCAGAATCGAAGAGGCGCTCCGGCTGCTTCATCGAAATAAATCCGTTCTCTTATGCCGGTATTGGCGGATGAAAAATTTAGAACTGGCAAATTTGGAACTATGGGCAGGCAAACTATGCCGCGAGAGCTAAGCGGATCGTCCAGGTGGTCCACGGCCATGGATGCTCGCGTCATGTTCAACCGCGGCCTTCTTCGCATCCGTCGCAACTGGCCGACCACTGTCCACGCCGCCGGCCTTTATTCGGTATTGGCTATCCGTTGAGCCTACGGCTGGCCGTCTGACAACGAAATCGGCCCCCGCAACCGAATTGCTGCCGGAGCCGGAATTCACCTCGTCCAAATGCTTTCGCCATCAAACTGCAATCCCACGCCTCGTTCCATCGAACGTGGCTCACGGTGCTGTCGACGCAGATCAAGGCGCGCAGGCTCGGAGTGCCGAGGAGTCCGGGGGTGCAACGTAACAGTGCCGGGGACCACGCTCGTGCCGATCGGCAGAATTCAACCTGCGTCTCGGCATGTCGCTTTGAACAGCGTCAACATCGCATCGGCCCACATAGCGGTGCCCATTCCGCAATGCGTCCGTCTGATCGTATTGCGGTCTTTTTCGAATGAACTCAGAGCCTTGATTTAGGCTGCTTCTCCTATGAGTCTCTTCGCGGCCTGAGTTAGGAGGCCCGATCTCGTAAAGCCGTGCGCTTCAGCATATTTGTCGATCTGATTCAGAACGTCCTCAGGAAGGGTGACATTCACACGTATAGCCTTTGGTTGTTCGGGTTTGACCGACACCAAAATAGCTACCCCAGTTCGATGATCAGGATCTGCCATAACATCCTCTAGAGTAGAGGGCTCCGGAATGGCTTCTCCATCTTCAGCAAGACCCTCGATATGAAGGGTGAGGGCTTCCTCTGCCATAGCACGAGCGTCATCAAGGCTTTTGCCTGCCGTGATCACTCCGGGGAAGTCTGGAAATGAGACGCCGAAATCGCTGTCGGCATCCTTATGGATAAGACCAATATAGTTACGCATGGCGCTTACCTCAGTTTGAGACCTGACTGCTTTTCAATACTCTTCAGTGTCCCGAGTGGGACATCCCGTTCGGGGTGCGGAACAATTACGCGACCCTTCTTGAATGGATGTTTGAACTGCACATGGCTGCCTTTCCGGCCCACCTCAAACCATCCATCCCCTTGAAGGATCGAGATAATTTCCCGGCTTTTCATAGTGTGTATTTATACACACTATGTGTAGACTGTCAACCCAATGGTAACCGGTATGAGCTCCCACGTCTGCAGTGATCAGCCTGTGCGAGCGTAGCGGGTCGGCATCCAGTACTGACGCATGGCCTCGACGACGTCCGGAATGTCGGCATGGGCGTTGCGCAGGAATTCCTCGGTCTCGCGGCCTTTCCTTGGTGGTCCAAGCAGTGGACGCCCTTGATCGTCGACGCAATGCAGCAGGATGGGCAGGAGCAAGCCGTGGTGTATGTTGCTGACGTCGAGCAGTGGGCCCCAGGCTGATAGTCGCAACCGCATGGCGGCATGGAATCCCTGACACCACGGCCGCGCATCAACGTCGCCATTCGGCTTGCGGCCATGGACCGGTGCGAACCGATGTGGTGCGGTGGAAAGAACATTACTGATGTCGTTGTGGCGCAGCGCGACGGCCGAAATCGCGGCGAACTCCGGCGTGCCGCCATGGTTGAATGCGTCGGCGTCGATGGCGAGCAGCGGACAGATCCAGTCGAGCGGACTCATCGACACCGGCCCGGCCACGATCGCGGCGACATAGCCGTCGAGCATGGGAAGACTGGTGGCGACGGGATGCTGCTCGGCACGAGCCTGTAGCCAAGGCTCAAGTTCGTCGAGCGGCATCGCGGCTGCCGCCATCGATGATGAAGATGATGAACGGCGGCGGCGGGTCATGCGGCCACCCGTGCGCTGAGCTCGCGGGTCGCCTTCCAGTTCCAGGGGAGAAGTTCGTGCAGCTGGTGGCTCTTGGTCTGACCGGAGACGATGCGCTCCAGCACATCGGCCAGATAGGCCTGCGGATCGAGTTCGTGGAGCTTTGCCGTATTGACCAGCGACGCAAGGATTGCCCAGCTCTCGGCGCCGCCCTCGCTGCCGCTGAACAATGAGTTACGGCGCCCCATCGCAATCGGGCGCATTGAACGCTCGACGGTGTTGCTGTCGACCTCGACGCGGCCATCGCGGAGAAATAGCGTCAGTCCGTCCCAGTGATTGAGCGTATAGTTGATGGCCTCCACTAGCTTCGATTGGGAGAACAGGTGGTCGAGCATCGAGGTCAGTCGCGCCTTCAGCACCTCCATCAGCGGTGCGGACCTGGTGCGGCGGGCGGCAAGCCGCTGTTCGGCGCTCAAGCCACGGATCTCGGCCTCGATGGCGTAGACCGCTTGCAGGCGCTCGATCACTTCGTGAGCGAACGGCGACTGCATCGTCTTGTACACCTCGACGAATTTGCGTCGGGCATGCGCGAGACAAAAAGCCAGCTGGATCGCCCCGCCTTGACCGCGGGCAAGCGCTTTGTAGGCGGCATAGCCATCCACCTGCAGAATGCCGGAGAAGCCGGCCAATTGCCCGGCGATCTCCTCGGTGCCGCGGCCATCCGCAAACACATAGGCGACCGCCGGCGGCGATGGGCCACCCCATGGGCGATCATCCATCGCATGCGCCCAGAACTGGCAGATACGAGTGCGATGTCGTCCGGGATCGAGCACCGGCATCGGCGTCTCGTCGCAGAACAGCCGCGGCGAAGCCTGGATCGTCCGCAGCTGAAGCTCATAAAGACTCTTAAGCCACCATGCCGCACGCTTCACCCAGCCGGCGAGCGTCGCGCGGTCGAGATGAAGGCCCTGACCGGCCAGGATCTGCACCTGGCGGTACAGCGGCAGATACCAGGCGAACTTCGAGATCACCACGTGAGCCACGAGTGCCGTCGATGCCATGCCGCTGTCGATCAGACGCGGCAGCACCTTCGCCTGCACCACGCCGTCGGTGCAGCCGCGGCAGGCGTATTTGGGACGAATCGTGCGCAGTACCCGCAGGATCGCCGGGATCACGTCCAGTACCTCGCTCACATCCTCGCCGATCCGGTGCAGAAGGCCCTGGCAGCACGGGCACGCTGTCGTGTCTGGCTCGAGCACCTGCTCGCAGCGAGGCAAATGCTTGGGTAGCGCGCCGATGTTGCGCCTCGCCTTCTTGCGCGGCTTCCCAGCCGGCTTCGTCGCAGGCAAATCGTCGTTGGCTGGCGCAGGTGATGTGACGCCAGTCGCGAGATCGTCCAGTTCGAGCGCGAGCTGCTCGGCCACGATCGCCGCCAGCCGCTCTGAGCGCTTGCCGAAGATCATCTCCTTCAGCGTCTGCATCGCCACACGTAGCTTCTCGTTCTCGGCGTCAAGCGCGAGCACCATCTCGGCCAGAGCCGCTGCATCGGTCGGAAGAGCTTCGGGACGAATCGCCATGATCGAACGATATATCCGCCCATCACAGGCTCCAGCAAAATCTTCGCCTCTCAGCCGACAACGGCCGGCTGCTTCACAGGCTTGTGTGAAACACGCGTCCACTCAAGTCCGTCGAGCAGCATCGCGAGTTGTGTCGCACTCAGATGCACCACGCCGTCGCGGACCGGCGGCCAGGTGAAGTGTCCCTGGTGCAGCCACTTCGTCACCAGCACCATGCCGCTACCATCCCATGCCAGAAGCTTCACTCTGTCCGCGCGCTTGCTGCGGAACACGAAGATGTCGCCGCAATACGAGGTTCGCGTGCAACGCTTCGCTCACCAGCGCCGACAGCGTGTGCACCGACTTGCGAAAGTCGACTGGCTGTGCCGCCAGCACCACCTTGAGGTCAGACCGTAATGCAATCAACGGATGCCCCGAAGCGCCGATAGCACTGTCGAAAGCGTCGCCAGCTCCACTCCGGGCTCGACCCGGATGCGTGCCCCGCCCAGCTCGATCTCGATCATTCCGCCAAGCTTGCCTGGAGCCGATGCCATCTGCGGCGGCACCTTATGCGCGCACGCTAACCGGTCCGACTCGTCTGCCGTCGCCGGACCGCTCTCGGAAGCGATCCGGACCGGCACGAAGCCTGGCGCCTGAAAGCTCACTGCCGTCGCGAACTTGCGCCGCCACACCGTCAGCAACCCACGGACAACGCCATGGCGCCGAGCGACCTCGGAAATATTGGCCCCTTCCTCGAAGCTCTCGGCCACGATCCGAGCCTTCTCTTCAGCCGTCCAGCGCCGTCGTCGACGCTGCCCTGTGATCACCTCGATCCGACGATAGGAGCCGCTTTCCTGCCTGGCATCAAGCCTGGCTTCATGCATGGCATCTGCCATAGCCCACCTCCAAAAAACAGTTCATGCCAGGCTGTATCGCAGCTCATTCGCGCGATGCCCAGGTGGGGGGCTCATGCCGGTTACACCCAATGTTGACCCCAGGGTTCCGCCTTCGATACCGGAATTTCTGAGGCGGCGGTAACAGGACCGAATCTGCAGCGGGCTGGCGTGTGGCTCTAAGCGGTTGGCTGATACAGTGTTGGAAACCAACGATCGACAACCGCAGTTGGGAAGCCGAGCTTCACCGGCGAGCGTGTTGTGGACGAGACGAGGTAACCCTTTTCAATAAGGGAGTTGAGCACCGCCCGCGCCTGGCGCTCTTTGTAGCCGGTGAGGCCGCGCGCAGGGCCCCGAGCATATTCGCCCGCCATGACCGCTTCGCGCAGCAAAGGCCATGAACCCTTTGGAAGGCGCTTTGCACGCGTCTCCTCCTCGGTCCAAATCTCCATCCGCCTCAGTAATTCTTCCGGCTCCAAAAGCCCGGCCATGAAGTTGACCTGGTCAACACAGGTGGCCAGGAAGAATTTGCAGAAATCAAGAAGCCCTGCCATCGTAAGATTGCCTCGGCTATCGAGGTCGCCGCGACGCGGCTCGTCAGCAGCCTGCAGATAGGCGTGGTATTCCTCGTGAAGCCAAGTCAGTCGATTACCTCCACGCTTTCCTATTCGATCGCATCAAAGTCGATCGCCCCTTCGTCGCGGAGCTTGGAACCAACCAGCGCTCCGACGCGATCATGCGTGCCATCGTGAGCAGGACCAGGAGTCTTGGAATACCGCTGCTGGCCGAGGGTATCGAAACGGAGCAGCAATGGTCGTGGTTGCCCAAACTCGGCTGCAACGCAGCACAAGGCTATTTGATCGGTAGGCTAAAACTGCCACACGCCGTTTTGTCCCACATGATGAGTGGCAGGTCACGTCGACGAAAGATGGGGCTTGGGCACTCCGTGTAATGCACATTGTAGCATACCGTTCGGGACCGTGAAGATCATGAAGTCTGCTTGATTTGCCGATGACAGCAGATCTTTCTGGTCGCTTTCCGTGACGCGCCTTTTCTTATCATTTTTCGAAATAATTTCGATCGGGAAGTGGGCATTGCGACGACGGCGCCGGAAGGCGCGCGACCAAAAAATTCGACGGTTGCGGGCGAGGGGGCCAGACGGCTTGGCCGGCAGGTCACTACACCCCGAAACACGCCAGTTGGCTCATCATGGTCGAGTGCGAGATCAGCGTGTTTCAGCGCCAGTGTCTTGGCCGCCGCATCGACGACCCCAAAAGGTCCCGAAACGAGATCGCAGCATGGCAAAGCCGGCGAAGCAAAACTCGAGCTCGCATCAAGTGGATGTTCGCAACCTGACAAAGCACGCGCCAAACTCGGCCGCGCCTATCCAGCCACCGCAAAGAGTCAAAATCACTGAGCTGAACCACTAGGTGCTCGCGCATTTTAGTCGTTCCAAAAAACGTTAGGGTGATCCCGCTCAAATTTCGGAGTTTCAGTCGTTTCCGACACCGATAAGCCGGGCTAGTAAGAGCAATAACCAGAAGGCACCGTTCATTCGAACACTCCCTTCTTCTCTACGCCGAAACGACGCACTCCATCCTGCTTCGATCCGTCGCGGAACGAGGAGCGGAGCTCCTCGCCGGGGGCGCTCGGGAACGGCATGCATGCCTATCTGTAGGTTCAATCCTAATTCGGACTCCGTAACGATGAATTAGGACACCGCGGTTAGGCGGAGATCGTCGGGTGCTTCCTCAGTCCCACCCGACACAGCTTAAATGCGTATATCGGAAAAGGGAGGTCCCGGCGGCAAACCGGGGCTTTTTCGTTTGGCTCAAGGCGGTAAACACAAAAAGGCAAAAACGCCGCCCGCTTGAAAAACCGATGCGAGCGGCGTTTAGCCAGCCAAGGGAAGGTGATGCAAAATCCCAGCGAGCACTAGTATGCACAGACTGTAACACGATTTTGTGTCGGGGAAAGGGACACCCGCCAGACGAGTACCTGCTATCTCGCAGCAGGGTATTGTGTGTGAGCAGACTTGGTGGAGACGCACGCATTGCTAAGCGCTCATGTCACGGCATGCACAACGTCATATTCTGGCCGCCGCCAAAGCTCCCGCGTAAATACCCGCTCGATCACCTCGATTGCTCTCATCACTTCGGCCTTGCCGATATAAAGCGGGGTGATACCGAACCGCATGATGTCGGGCGCCCGAAAGTCGCCGATCACGCCATGGGCAATCAGGGCTTGCATCGCTGCGTAGCCCCTTTCAAATGCGAACGAAACCTGTGAGCCTCGCTCTTCATGCGAGCGCGGCGTCACCAGCCTGAGCTGCGGGCAGAGACGCTCGACTTCGCCAATCAGCAGATCGGCGAGCTCGAGCGAGCGAGCGCGGACTTCATGCATGTCGATGCGGTCCCAGATATCGAGCGAGGCTTCCAGCGCTGCCATAGCGAGCACGGGCGGAGTGCCGATCCTCATGCGCTCAATGCCAACTGCTGGTGCATAGCCGAGATCGAAGGCGAAGGGCTTGGCGTGGCCCATCCAGCCCGACAGAGCAGGCCGCGCGTGATCAGCATGGCGCGGCGCAATGTAGAGAAACGCCGGCGCCCCAGGGCCGCCGTTGAGATACTTGTAGGTGCATCCGGCCGCGAAGTCGGCGCCAACGCGTGCGAGATCGACGGGCAACGCGCCGGTAGAATGTGCGAGGTCCCAGACAGTGACGATGCCCAGTGCGTGGGCTCTTGCGGTGAGCTCGGCCATGTTATGACGCCGCCCCGTGCGATAGTCCACCTCCGTGATATAGAGCACCGCGATTTCCTCGGACAGCGATTCCTCTATCTCCTCAGGCCGAACGAGCCGCAATTGGTGCCCGCGTCCCAAGGTCGCGATCAAGCCTTCGGCCATATAAAGATCGGTCGGGAAATTGCCGGTATCCGACAACACGATTTTGCGATCACGATTCATCTCGAGCGCGGCGGAGAGCGCCTGATAGACCTTCAACGACAGCGTATCGCCAACGGTGACAGACCCAGTTTCAGCGCCAATAAGCCGTGCAATCCGATCACCCAGCTTGCGCGGCTGCACATACCAGCCGGCAGTATTCCAGGCGCGGATCAGCTCGACGCCCCACTGCTGCTGGATGACGCGGCCCATTCGATCAGCCGTGCTAAGCGGCAGCGGACCAAGCGAATTGCCATCCAGATATGTCACACCGTCCGGAATGTTGAACAGCGGCTTTGTCTGTTCGTAAACGCGCAATCTGTTTTCTGTAGTGCTCATAGGACCGTTCGGACGCGCCAGAGTTCCGGGAATAGTTCGACCTCCAGCATTCGCTTGAGATAGCTGACGCCGCCGGTGCCTCCCGTACCTCGTTTGAAGCCGATGATGCGCTCCACGGTGGTCACATGGTTAAAGCGCCAACGGCGGAAATAGTCCTCGAAGTCGACGAGCTTCTCAGCAAGCTCGTAGAGCAGCCAATGCGTTTCCGGCGCCTCATAGACACAGCGCCAGGCCTCGACCACTGCATCGTTGAGGCGATGCGTTTCACGGACATCACGTTCCAGTACGGAGCGCGGAATCGCAAGCCCCTTGCGGTTGCCGAGGCGCAGCACCTCGTCGTACAGGCTTGGGATTGTGAGCTCCCTCTCAAGAAGCCGTGTCGCCTCCGCATCATGCGCGTGCGGCTTCAGCATGGCTGGATTGCGATTGCCCAAAACATATTCGATGAGGCGGTACTGACGGGATTGGAAGCCGGACGACTGTCCGAGCTTCGCCCGGAAATGCGTATACTCGCTTGGCGTCATCGTGCGCAGCACGTCCCATGCGCTGTTCAACTGTTCGAAGATACGTGAGACGCGCGCCAGCATTTTCATTGCCGGCGCGACGGCGTCGCGTGCAATCGCGTCGCGGGCCGCACCCAATTCATGAATGGCAAGTCGCATCCAGAGCTCCGAGGCCTGATGCTGCACAATGAACAGCATCTCATCGTGCGCATCCGACAGCGGATGCTGCGCGCTGAGAATGGTCTCCAATCGCAGATAATCGCTATAGGACATCCGCGCAGCGAAATTCGTTTCTGCGCCTTCTGCTGTTGGATCGTAGTCATTGTTGGCCATCGCGGGCGTCCTTAGTCAGACCGATCAGACAAGGGGTGAGCTCTGACCAGGGATCTCTTAGTGGGACGACTGCGCCTGCAGGGGTTGCGATTTGGCTCGACGACGAGACGACTCGGAACCTCCCGCCTGATCCGGACATCCCCCATCAGCTCGGCTTGGCAACTTAAGCTGAGACGTTCACCGCCGCCCACCCGCGCTGCGAGCGTGCCAAATTGCGCATTCATCGTCGCTGTTCCATCATCTGCCGGTCGACGATTTATGCAGATCTTTCGAACTGCGGCTGCCAACGCAAGAGGTATGATTGCAAATATTGTACAAGCAGCGCCAGCATGGTTCCGACGATCATCATTATAAAGATCGCGACCATCATTTCGCTGGCATTGGCGCGTGCCTCTGCCTCAATGATGAGCTTGCCGAGGCCACGTTCAGCGCCGATAAACTCTCCGACGATCACGCCGACAAGTGCAAACGACACTGCAGGGAGCAGAGACGCGAACACCCAGGCCAGCGCAGACGGAATGACAACGGTACGCAAGATGGTCAGCTCGCTCGCGCCCAATAGGCGGGCGGCGGCAATTTGATCTCTGTCGACCGCCCGCGTGCCTTCGAACGTATTAAAGAACACGATGAAGAACACGACGAGTGCGGCGGTCACCACCTTCGACACATCGCCAAGGCCAAACATGAGAATGATCAGTGGCACGAGCGCGATGCGTGGGATCGAATTGAACGCCAGAATGAACGGTCCAAATATGCGCGCAAGAACGTCCGAGCGTCCGAGGAGGAGGCCAACGACGATGCCGGCGGCCGAGCCGAACAGAAATCCCCACCAAGTATTCTTCAGCGTGACAAGCGTCGCTATCCAAAGATTGTTATCGGCATTCCTGAAGCAGACCAGAAAATCCGATGGGTCGTTGAGGCAGCTAAGCCGCAAGAAGCTCTGCCAGATCAATGACGGCTTCGCCACGAAATACGGGTCGAGAATCTTGGGAACATAGGCTCTTGGCAGAACTGCTTTGCTCCATTCAAAGCCCCATTGCCAAATCACAAGCAGAAAAGCGAAAATTGCGATCTGCCAGAGCACGATCACCTGACGACGGGTAGCCATGATCAATCGGCCTTGGTACGGCGAAACTCTTCGCCAAGCGAATGCCAGATGTGAGAATACAGGCGGCCGAATTCGGCCGTTTCGCGCAACCCGACTGGATCTCGCGGACGAGGAAAGGGCACCTGGAAGTCATCCTTCAGCCGTCCGGGCCTTGCGGACAGGACGATGATGCGGCTGGCCAGTGTAAGCGCCTCGCCGAGGTCGTGAGTTACGAACAGCACAGTCTGCCGTTCGCGCTCCCAGATATCGAGCAATGTCTTGTGCATTTCCAGCTTGGTATGAGTATCAAGCGCGCCGAAAGGCTCATCCATCAGGAGAATTTCAGGTTCGAGGATGAGGGTGCGCATTAAGGCCACCCGCTGACGCATCCCGCCCGAAAGCATCCGAGGAAAGCTCTGGCCGAAGCCAGTCAACCCGGCCTTTCCAATCGCATCGGCAACCCGCGCGGAACGCTCCGTCTTCGTGATACCGGAGATTTCGAGCCCGTAGCCGATATTCTGCTCGACCGTTCGCCAAGGAAATAGTGTGTCGCGCTGAAACACGTAACCGACGTTGGAATTTACCTTGCCGGTATCAACTAAGTCGCCGTCGACGAGAATTCGGCCGCCTGAATGTGGCAAGAGCCCGGCCACCATGTTGAGGATCGTGCTCTTTCCGCAGCCGGAGGGGCCGAGCAAGGCAACGAATTCGCCTTGGCGAACCTCGAATGATACATTGTCGACGGCAGCAAAATCGCCTCGACCGGCGCTGAAGCGCTTAACTAGTCCTTGCACAGCAATCCGAGTGCGACCAGCGTCCGCATTCGTCGTTTCTCGGGCAACGGCGAGGCTGGGGCCAGGCGCGGACATCACTTGTATTTTGCCTTCGCTACATTGAGAAAGCTCATATCGACAACGTCCTCGTATGCAGTCTCCGGAATTTCTGTACCCTTGCGGGACCAAATTCTGCTGCCCCGATCATAGGCGGCTTTGTCGATGTTTCCGTCATATGCCCAAGTCAATTTGTCAAAGCCAAGCTCTGCGCTAACGGCGGTGGGATCGATTCCAGAAAACCACTTGGGCGCAACCAGTGCCTGGACTTCGGCGAGCGGCGTCGTTTTGACCCACTTCATCGCCCGATAAATCGCGTTCACGAAGGCCTGTACCGTCGGCTTGTCCTGCTCGATCGTGTCCGCCAGCGTGTAGACGACCAGCACCGGAACCGTGCCCCCGAAATCTTTCTCAAACATCCCCGGTTGGGAGGTATCGTAGATCAGAGTGCCAAAGCCCTTTTTCTTGATTTCGATGATCCAACTTGGCGGTGCCATGATGGCATCAAACTGCTTGGTTTCGAGAGACGGAAACATGATCTCCTGCCCGCCGCCAGCGACCCAATTCACTTTTCCGCCAAGCCCTCGTGCTTCAAACAGATAAGTGCCATAGACCCAACTGCCCGATCCGATGGCCGTGGCCGCGATGATCGGCTTGGCCCCGTCTGGGCGCTTGTAGGCCGCTAGCTTCTCGAGCGACGTGATGCCGCTTTCATAGAGGTCTTGCCGCACAACAACATTGGCGTACGAGCACGCCATTTCAGTTGCGAGCAGAATTTTGCATGCCTTGCCGCGCGCCGTGAGTTGAAGGGGGTGACTGGCGTCACCGTGGGCGAACATCGCTTGGTCCGAAGCGAGCATCTGGCGACCGAAACTGCCCGAGTTGCCTGTAATCAGTTTCGAATTGAGTCCTTCATCCCTGAAATAGTTCTTGAGCTCGGCGATCATGCCGATGGCATAGATTGGCGTTGTGGGGCCGAAGGCGAGGGTGACCGGCTTGCCTTGAGCGCGCGACTGGCTCGGCAGCAACGAGGTGCCCGCAAATGCGGAGCCCGAAACAAGGACTCGGCGCCGTGTGATGGTCATGCATTACTCCCCTGCTGCTTGTTGCGAACCAGGCGCTTAAGATCCGTCATACGGCCGACGAGGCGATTGTCCCCGCTTTTTCTAACGCAGCGATTTCGTTTGTCGAAAACCCGATATCGCCGAGGATGTCGTGTGTATGTTCGCCGACCTGAGGCGGGTCATTGCCATTTGCGAGGCGGCGGCCGTCGAGCGATATCGGCAGCAAGGGGGTTTTGGTGTTACGGCCATCGGGCAAGCGGATCTCGGTCAAACCACCCGATTTATTGAGGTGGGGATCGCTGAACAAATCACCCGGTTTGTTCACGGGCGCATAGGGCAGCTCAAGTTCTTCCAGCTTCGCGGCAAGTTCGGCCTTGTTCCAGCCGCCAAATATCTTGGCGACTTCCGGGATCAGCCAGTCGCGATGATCAACTCGACCTTGAGCCGTGATGAAACGCGGATCGCTCAGCCAGGCAGCCCGATCAAACGCGAGGCAGAACGCCTGCCATTGCTCCTCCCCAACGACAGTGACGAAAAGCTTTGATCCGTCCTTTGTATCGAACAGGTCATAGATCGGCCAAGGACTGTCCTTCACCGAGTACGGAATTGAAGGGCGTCCGGTGACGACCTCGCACATCATCGCCTGTGCCATTAGAAAGACGTTGTTCTCGAAGAGGGCGCTTTGGATGTAACGACCGCGGCCGGTGCGCTGTCGTTCGGCGAGCGCGGCTTGGATCGCGATCACCCCAAACATGCCACCCATGACGTCATTCACTGAGGCGCCCGCGCGCATTGGCTGGCCCGGCAGGCCGGTCATGTAGGCGAGCCCGCCCATCATCTGAACGACTTCATCGAGCGCAAGACGGTTCTCGTAGGGTCCGGGGAGATATCCCTTGAGTGAGCAATAAATCAGCCGCGGCGCGAATGCGGCCACTGAATTGTAGTCGAGACCGACCCTCTTCATCAAACCCGGTCGGAAGTTTTCGATCAAAACATCGCTGCGCTCAGTGAGCCGGCGCGCCACCTGTTTGCCTCCCGGGCTCGACGTGTCGAGCGCGATGCTGCGTTTGTTCCTGCTGTATGTCGCAAAAAAACCCGCGGCAGGCCCCTTGAAATAGCGAGTGCGATCGCCCTTGAGCGGCTCGACTTTGACCACATCGGCGCCCAGGTCGGCGAGGATGAGCCCACAGGTAGGGCCCATGACCATCTGACTGAATTCAACGACGCGCACGCCTTCGAGGGGGCGGGGAATTGTCGGCCCTGATGTGGGATTGCCGCCCATCATGCCACCCTCCGCAACACCCTTGGAATTCCAGCCTCGTGCAGATGACCTGTCAGGTGCTTCTGCTCAACGTGCCGGGCGAGAATTTCGCGTGTCGCCATCAACCGATCCAGATCGATCCCAGTGGAGAGGCCCATCCGTTCGAGCATGAACACGAGATCCTCAGTCACAATATTGCCCCGTGCGCCCGGTGCGAAGGGACAGCCGCCAAGCCCCGAAACAGCAGCATCGAAGCGCCGGACATCCGCTTCGAGCCCCGCGACGACGTTGGCAAGACCGGCGCCAAGCGTGTCATGCAGATGTAGCCTGAGCATCATTTTTGGGCCGGTCTCGTTGCGAACCGCGCGTACGATCCGCTTAACCTGCGTTGGGGTGCCGTAGCCGACGGTATCTGCTAGTCCGATCTCGTCCGCACCCGCCTCGGCGAAACCCTGCACAAGGCGACACACCGCGGCCTCACTGACGTCGCCTTCCATTGAGCAGCCAAAAGCTGTCGCTACAGCGCCCACAAGATGCGGCCGCTCAGGAGCTTTTTGCGCGTTGATCCTCGCACGAACTACACGGAATGCTTCGAGCTGTTCCTCAATCGTGCGGCGCACATTCGCCCGGTTGTGCGTTTCGCTCGCCGAGATCACGAAATACATGCTGTTGACTCCGGCCGCGAGCGCGCGCTCAGCACCTTTAACGTTCGGTACGACCGCGCCGATGGTCGTAGACTTATGGGTCAACGCGTGCGCAACAACTGCTCCAACGTCGCCGAATTGCGGCACGACCGTAGCCGGTACAAATGAGCCCGCATCGACCTCGCTCACCCCCGCGGCGACGATCGCACTGATCAGCTCGCATTTTGCGCCTGTTGGCACAATGACATCCAAGTTTTGAAGGCCATCGCGCGGTGCAACTTCGCAGATGTGCACATCCGGTGAATTGTCCATTGGCGCCCTATTGTATATTCTTGCATTAAAGAACAATATGTGACATCATCTGTCAATGAAGATTCCGAACCGCTTCGGGGGCCCCGGAACGAGGCTCTGCCGGTGGGCGGCCAGGACATGATCCGCTCGCATTCCGCGGAATTCTATTTTCGGGTGAGGTTTGCATGGATTATCCTGTTGGCTGAACTGCCTGGCGCTGCCTGTTCGCGCGCCGCGCGGCGATATTCATCGGGCGTCCGCTTCAGGGGTGCATCCCGACGGAATCCTTTCGCCCTGCGGTTCTGGCGTAAGCCAAATAGCGTTCTTGGTGAAACGGAAGCGCCGCACCAAGAATGCCTTTCGTCCACGAAGCCACGCCCGTGCCCGATTGAAGAGGCGCGCCAACTCCAGCCCTCATTGCATAGAGCCAATGAGCCGCACAAACGATCGTTCAGTAAGGAGAAGCTATGTTTCAAGCCCTGCCTGATCTGCCGGCCGACGCCGTGTTGGCGTTAGCCGAGGCATGCCGCAACGATCCTCGGCGGGACAAGATCGACCTGAGTGTGGGGGTCTATCGAAACGATAACGGCGTTACGCCCGTCCTGTCCGCGGTGAAGGCCGCCGAACATCTCTTGCTCGAGGGACAGGACACCAAATCATACGTAAGCCCACTCGGTGACACAAAGTTCGTCAGCCTTATCCGCGAGCTCGCGATCGGAAACATCGAGGTGGATCGACTAGGTGGCGTTCAGACACCTGGCGGCGGCGGTGCGGTCCGGTTAGCTTGCGAGGTCATAAAGCTGGCGGCACCCTTTAGCCGGATATTTGTGGGCCTGCCGACATGGGGCAACCACATTCCAATCTTTGAGGCCGTGGGATTGGAAATAGGTACGTACACCTATTACGACGTCATTTCTCAAACGCTTCGCTTCGACGAAATGCTCTCATCGCTCAAGAGCGCAAGGAGAGGGGATATCGTGCTGCTTCACGCGACTTGCCACAATCCATCGGGCACGGATCTTAGCCTTGATCAATGGCGGGCGATCGCGCAACTTGTGGAGGAGAGAGGCCTCATTCCTCTCATCGACTTTGCCTATCAGGGATTCGGTGATGGTTTAGAGCAGGATAGAGAAGGACTAGAAATAGTGCTGTCCAGCGTGAGCGAAGCGTTCGTCGCTTATTCTTGTAGCAAAAACTTCGGACTGTATCGGGAGCGGACCGGAGCGCTCTTCGTCTATGGCACGAACCCGGTCTCAGTAGGGCGGACTGTTCAAGCCATGGCTGCCCTAGCGAGAGTTAACTGGTCCATGCCGCCCGACCATGGTGCTGCGGTCGTCGGCACTATCCTGTCGAACACCGCCCTTCGTCAGGATTGGCTTCGCGAGCTCACGACGATGCGGGAAAGAATTTTAAAAATTCGTGCGGCCGTCGGACGGGGTATGCCCGAATTTTCTCAGCTCGGGGCGCAAAAGGGAATGTTCTCCACCTTACCCTTGCATTCTGCCACGATCGACCGTCTCCGCAAGGATGATGCGATCTATATCGTTGGAAACGGCAGGATCAATCTGGCCGGCCTTACAACTGACGACGTGCCACGCTTTGTCGACAGTGTCCGGCGAGCAGTTTAAGCTGTCGAAATGCAACTCGGAAACGGATCCGCCTGTGGCACCTATCTGAAGACGTACACCTTAAGCGGGCGTCGAATATGACGCATCATCAGAGCCGATGCATCAGCATACCGGCGGGCCTCCAGGACGTCGAGCAGCCTCAGGTGTTCCTTCACGTGCCGGCGCATGCCGTCGCGATCAGCGAAGCTTCGGTATGCAAACAAGCGACGAATCGAATTTACGCGCTTAAGTGACTCGACGAAGAAGGGATTCTTGGCACCGCGCGCGATCTCCTCATGGAAATCACATCCCCATTGAAACACTTCACCTATCGTGAATTTTTCCAGCTCGCCATCAAAAATGCGCAGCTGGCGCTCGCGAAGTCGCTCGATGACCTCTGGCGCCAGAGCGTAACCAGGTTGAGCAATTGCTGCTGGTTCGATCACCGCGCGGAACGCCATAACTTGTGTCTGCGCTTCGGGACTTGATACAGTTTCAGCAAAACGCCACCCGTAGCCCGGTGAGCGCGCGATCCACCCTTCCGCTGCGATCCGATCCAGCAGTCGTTGTAATTCGGTGCGTGTTAGATCGTAACGGCGCAGCAATTCGGCTTCCGTGACATCGGCGGGAAGGCGCTTTGCGACCACGTCCGTTGCAATCGTCGCGTAGGCCTCTTCCGCGCGGCTTACCGCCGCCAGTGTGGATTGTGCGGCTACGCTCGTAGGGTCTCTTGTCAAGACAAAGCCGCGGTGCAATTCACCGCGCGCGAACCCCGCCTCTTCTAGAGCCTTTAAGCCTAGGCGAATTGGCGCGCGCGACAGGCCAAGCGCATCGGCAAGCTTTTGCTCGATGAGGCGATCGCCGGTCTTCATCCCATCGCGACGGACAACGGACAAAATGAGCCCAGCCAAGTGCTCGGCACGACCGAGCGGGCTCTTTTTCTTGGGCCGTCGTGAGATGGGCGACAACGGCCGAGCATCTCGATTCAAAGGTCTTTCTTTCCCGTTTGCCAGCATGTGGATGTAACTCGTGGCCAAGAGCGAAGTCAACTTGGAGCTATTGTACTAAGGATGCGAACATTGCCGCTGTGGCAAGGCTCCAAGTCCGCCGCCTTCCAACTTAAGGAGGCGCAACGCGAAGTTTGGCGAAGCCAGTTGCGGCTTTCGGATGGACGCGTCTGATTTCGCGCTCAATCTCGTCGAGGCGCACTTCGATCCGGCGTACTCCTGGTTCGCGTCCTCCTTTCTACGTAGATGCATCGACAAACTCGGTAACAATCTTATGCGCGAGATGCTGGCATAGCCCTCCTAATCTTGAACGCCTCAAGCCCATCGAGGTAGATTGCGCGACCGTCAACACAAGCCTTCGTCCATGGATCGAGATGAAGCGTCGGCAGATAGAACAGCCGGCGTTCCAGTTCGATGTCCTCTGATGCGGTACTTCCGGCTGCGCTCATGGCACCCCTCAACGTAACCTAATTTTTTGCGAGCAGCGTCAGCTATTTCCCGGAAGGGTATTGCTGCGGCAAGATCGCCAAGAAAGTGCCAGATCCCGAGCTGTCGTTCCAGGAAAGCGGACTTGAGGATGTCAACCATCTGGTTCGGCTGCACCCGTCCTCGGAGCTTGGGTTGCGTCTATGGACTTCTGGCCTGGGCTGCCATTCTTAATGCCGCCCGACCCGCGGGCGCGTCTCACCGCGCCCCAAATACAACCCTCCGCGGACGCACACGCCTGAAGGGGCGGTCGGCTCGGCGAGCCACGGTGAGGAGCAGCCGAATAGTCGCCACTGGTCTGCTGATCTTTCACCGGGAAAATACGGGACCGACGGCATTCATCTCCTGCTGAAATGGCCAAGATTCTGGAGAGGGTAAGATCAAACCGGAAATCAAACGGAATATTTACGCTTCGCCGAAGTGGTCCGGTAACGCATAGAAACTATACTGCCGCTTGTCCGAGTGGCAGGTTGGAATGAACGAGATCGCAGTAACATTAGCTTCCGTCGACGCCTGCGTGAACGGGCGACGGACGCGATCGATCAGATTCCCCCCGGACATCGAACGGCAATTTGAAGCCGACATGCACGACAAGCGGTGTAAGCGCTTGACGATCGGACTGCTCGTTTCGGCTCCCCTCTATAACCTTTTTCTGCTCGGAGATTGGCTGCTGGTCCCGGACGTCGTGCGGCTGGCCATGTGGGTACATTTCTCAATAGTGACTCCGTGGATGCTATTGGTCGCCTGGCTCGTATCGCGCAAACCGAGGCCCTTCGTACGGGAGCTCCTAGCAGCCAGTGTTCCGCTACTCATCATCTTGCAGATCGACCTCGGTTTTGCCCTGACGGCGAGCGAGAGCGCTGCGCACTACCAGTACGTGGTGATTCCAACTTTGCTCTACACCAATGTCTCACTGCACAGACTCGAATTCCGCTTCGCTCGTGTCGTGACTGCCGCGATCCTGTTGCTTCACACCGCGTTCGTCATATCCGCAAGCTACATCTCCGCCCCGATAGCGGTGACCATCATCGTTCAGCTCCTCATCTGCGGTTACATCACTCTGATCGCAAACTATACAATGGAGCGCGATCTCCGTAGAGCCTACCTCTATTCGCTGAGAGATCGGCTCAGGCACGCCGATGCGGACGCCGCTTCACGCCGCGATCCATTGACGGGGTTAGCAAACCGGCTGCATCTTGATGATGAACTGTCGCGAGTTTGGTCTCGCCCCGAGTGCCGAGCATCGCCCGTTTCAGCTGTCATGATCGATATCGACCATTTCAAGCACTTGAACGATCGCTACGGACATGCTGCAGGCGACCTCTGCCTGAAACGAGTCGCCGCCATACTTCAGGCAGAGATACGAAGGACGGGTGACCTCGTCGCCCGATATGGAGGCGAAGAATTCCTGATAATCCTGCCGGATATGGCGATGATGGATGCCGTGCGGCTGGCCGAACGCATTCGCCGATCGATCGAAATTGCTGCGATCCCCAATGAAGGCCGGAGCCTCTTAGGCATCGTCACCGCCAGTTTTGGCGTCGCAGCTTGTTCGCCGTCGGATTTGTCTCCTCTGGAATTAATTGCTGCGGCCGATCACGCCCTGTATGCCGCCAAAGGCAAAGGACGTAATCAGGTCTGGCCTCCACTTGTGGCCGACGCCACCGTTCGCTCGTTGACTGAACCATTGACGTTTATGGCGTCGTCCTCAGAAGCAGCACGAGGGGTTTGATTTTCCTGCTTGGGCAAACCCGTGGGAAGCTGCGTAAGCCAGGGACATACGCTAAGCTCTCGATTGCTTCCGTGCCTCCCCCGATCCGGGCTGGGGTAGCCGATCTCGCGTCGAGTCTGATCCACTTGAGCAGTCATATTCAGATTCCAGGATCTGAAAAAGCGATACTCGCTCGCTGCACGGCAGAGACTTGGCTACGGCTCTGCTTTGCCAAATGAACCTGCGTATAACTGTTCAATCCTCTCGACTTCCTCTTGGGTCAGCGCCGCGAACTCATTGGCTCGTGCGCGGTTTGATAGCTTACCTTGATTTTGCCGAAGAAAGCCGAAGAGGTTATTCAGCGTCCTCTCGGGCATATCGACTAAACGCTCGACGCCGGCGCAGAACGTGTCGAACCCTTGAAGAACTCTGGCTTCATTCGGAAGATCTTTCTCAGTTCAGCTCTCGACCGAGCAGCCACTCATACAGGAACCAGATGCGACGCCTGTAAAGACCGGTCAGCTTCTGTTTGACCAGCTCGACGATTTCGCCTTCGGCCACAGCAAGAAAAAGCCGCTTCAGGACGGCAAGATCCACGCCCTCGTATTTCAGCGCAATGTTAGATGCGCCTCAAGGGAAGCTTCTGGGGCGTGCCGAGGTGTGTAAAGGCGCCAGCCATCCTGCTCTAGGATACGATGCTTGGTCCCGATCGCCGAGAGCGTCCGTGGAATTGGAGCGGAGAGGTGATAAGCGTCGATGAGGGCGGCATAGCCGGCCGGAGCACCGGCTTCGGGCAAACGCCGGTCATGAAAAATCGTCCCTGCTCCTGAAAACTGTGCGCTCAACGACATATTCCCGAAAGTTCAGCGGCATTAGAGGAGGCGGACGTCGCCGATCTTACGAGATGAGATTCTTCAAGGCCGGATAGCTCGCGCCGAACACGAAACCGTCCACGCTGCGGGAATCGAAGGCGAGCAACCAGAGACCTTGGGCTTCATTGCCTGAGAACCTGAGAATTTCAAAGGTGCAAAAGCTGCGCCGTTTGGCCCGGGATTTCAACCTCTTGGATTGATGCGGCACCTCCGGGCACCTTAGGCAGGCCCATCGCTGGTGAGATCCGTCTTTCAAAGGTCGAGCACAATCGAGCTAGCGGACCGGAACGGCAATGGGCGGCGCAATCCGCGCTCGAGCCTCATTGTAGACCTCAATGATGCCTGGCATGGCTACGGTTACAGCAACGCCGAACGGAACTTGCTCGTCTATCTTGCTGCCTCTGTCAGGCTCGCGTTGAATGATCAGCTCGATTTCAGAATCGACTGTCAGAGCCGGCGCCTTGTCGCCCAGCCAGCGCCGAGAGAAAACGGTCCCCTTGCTTGCCTGATTGACATCAGGCTGCGTCTTGGATGGCTGCACGCGGAACTGATCGATCTCATCTGAACTCGCCAAAAGCGAAAGCTTCACTGAGCGATACGATTGTCGACCGGGATGCACGGGCGTGAACCATGCAAGCGTTGCGGTCACCGAGTGGGGGAGAGATTGGCCGCTCATGCAAGCCGGTAACGGAACAACAACCGAACGTCTTGTCTCCTGCGCCAGCGTTCCGACGGCCCAAAACGTCGCCCTGTCGGAAGCGCAATAAATTGCATCGTCCGGACTAACAACGCCGTAGCCTAAGAAGCGCCGGATATTATCCTTCTGCCTGACGAATTGCTTTGCATCAGCTGGACCTAGCACGCTCTTGATGAGCTCGGCGCTATCTTGCGGCCACGAGGCTGTATGCACTAACAGCGCCTTGAGAAGCGCGGCGCGCTGATGGTGGGGCAGGGACAGAAAGTCCTGCCCGTACGTGTCTTCCAAAGCGTCATGAATTCTGTGAGCCGTCCTGGAGGCCAGAGCTGCCGCAGCACTTGTGCCGGAAGTGTAATGCTCCCAATTGCTGCTGCCCTCGCGCGGCGGAGCTGCAACCTTGAGCCCATGCGGTCGAGCAGGTCCACTTGGCCTTACAGCAAGCGCCGTTCCACTGGCCACCATGGTTAAATGCTCACGAGAGCCAGGCATCAAAATATCCGGTTTGACGCCGTTTGCAAATCCTGGACCCAATCCGCTGGATGGATTGGTGATGATCATCGGATGATACGGATCGACCCTGCCTCTAGCGCTACGGCGATCGGCTGCGCTAACGGCGTCGATATTGGCGGAGCCTACCGTGATCCCGTTCACTGTTTCCGACGGTGAAAGCAGCCGGCGAGAAGTGATCAATCGCGACAGCGCGGACAACGTATGTCTGGCCCGATCGGGCTGGTCCGTCGCTTCATAAGCAGCCATGGTGGGGATGGATGCTATCTCGAATGAGCCGGCGTGATTGCCGGCACTCACGCAGAACAGAATTCCATATCGATGGGCCAATCTGTCGACCAACCTCGCCCAGGGCGACAGCCGCCCATGAAATGGCTTTCGGACATTGCCGAGCGAAAGATTGACGATCACAACTGACGGAGCGCTCGGATCGTCGTTGCGCCGCATCGAGACCACAGCTTGATAAACCAGGTCGACAATCAGCCGGTCCTCAGGAAATTGATCAGCAGCCCCCAAGAGCGGTATGCAATGGATGCGGCGCGCCAGCGGCGGCTCATTGGTGTTTCGGTCGCCATGCACGATCAGAGAAGCCATAGCTGTGCCGTGAGCCCTTTCAGCCACGACGGCTGCGCCCTCTAAATCGAATTGATCGTCGACATTCATTCGATCACGAAGCAGAGGGTGCTGGGAAACGGGCACGCCATCCAATAAGGCCAAAATTGGTTGGCCTTCAGAAGGAAGCGGTCCCAGTCCGCCTTGGAGCTGACTGGCGTCTTCGACTTGCACCGGCGCAACAATACTCTGTGGCCGAATGTGCATGACCGGGTCCATGCCGCTCAACCCGGTCGCGGAGCGCTCGGTAATTTGCCGGATCGCGGCAACTGGCAGGTTAGCCAAAAGGGCATGATAGGCGATGTCCGGGATCCGGCACTGCGTCACAAGAGTGCCACCGACCGCCCTAATCTCGCTGATGACTCCTTGTTGGTTCGAAGCCGCCATGTCCTCCGACGATCGAAACACAAGCTCGATCTCAACGGGGAGAATTTCCTCATCTCCCATGAGCTCGATCTCGTGCGCAAGGATCTCTCGATCACCATCTTGAACACGATCTCCCGGCCCCCATACTCTGATGTCACGGAGCGTCGCAAAGACATCCCGCCAGGGTGCGAACCCCTCCCCAATTGCTTGCCCGGATACCCATCTCTTCCAGAGCGACAGGATGTTCTGCAAAGCCGTGACATCTGGCACAAGAAGATAGGCCTCAGGCGACTTGTCCTTCTCATCGCCCTCCAGCTCCTCTTCATCGATGAGCTCCAGACCAGGCACTCTTCGGATCGCATTCGCAAAATTCGCAACTGCCCCCCGAACCTCAAAAACCAGCAGCCGCTCTGGCGCCAGCGCGGACGGGTCTGATCGCAAAGTTAAGCCGCTTGGGTCTCGACCCAAGACTTGTTCGAGGCGACGGAAGCGGGGGCCAAATGCTGCATTCTGTGCAGCAGCCGTGAATTTAGCCGGCCTGGGGATCGGTTGCGGCCTGCCTTTTGGTCTTGCCGCCTGATTGCCTGGCGTCAGTCGCAGCAGAGGCTTCGTTGGATCGGCCGCCATGCAGGTTCTCTGGCTTTACTCTCGATGACCAAAATTCGAGTTCAGTCTTGACCGCAGAATCGATCGAGATCTCACCAAGACCAAGAATTTGTCGCCGTCGAACGTTCTGACAGAAATCAAGCACTTCAGCATAGGAGGTTGCGTCAA
The DNA here is from genome assembly GCF_015291645.1 of Bradyrhizobium sp. CCBAU 53340. Taxonomy (NCBI): domain Bacteria; kingdom Pseudomonadati; phylum Pseudomonadota; class Alphaproteobacteria; order Hyphomicrobiales; family Nitrobacteraceae; genus Bradyrhizobium; species Bradyrhizobium sp. CCBAU 53340. Next base: position 524,799 of record NZ_CP030056.1, on the reverse strand, counting down.
TCTTTTGCGCGAGTTCAAAAGCCGACAGCGAAGGGCGCTCGGGCCAGCCCATATAAATTCGTTCTATGAAATGTGCGATTTCCGCAACTTGCGGAGCGGGAAATGCAATCTTTATCTGAAAACGTCTCCATACGGCTCGATCAAGCAATTCAGCATGATTCGTAGCCGCTATTGTTACCACGTAACTGGGAAGTTTATCGATCTGCATCAAGAGAAACGAAACAACGCGCTTGATTTCGCCCGTTTCGTGATCATCTCCACGCTCTTTTCCAATCGCATCGAACTCGTCGAAAAACAAAACGCAAGGTTGGGTTCGCGCATAGTCGAATAGCGCGCGAAGACGCGCGTTTGTTTCGCCTAGATAGCTTCCTACGAGCGCGTCGTACCGCACCACGAAAAACGGCAGAGAAAGGCCCTCTGCAATCGCTTCTGCAAAGGAAGTTTTGCCGTTGCCTGGAGGACCAGACAGGAGAACCCGATGCCGCGGCTCATATCCGCTTGCCCGCAGCACGTCTGCCCGCACATGCTCCTCGATCAGCTGCATCCCTTCGGCGCGCGCAGGCAAGGGTAAAACCAGCTCATCGAGAGATATGCGTGGCGTAACTTCTAAAATCGTGTCGCGCCCAGCAGCTTGCGGAGACCGCTGAGAGGCAACCAGACTTGGCGGCGTCACAGCTATCGTCTGCAGCGCTCGCTCAAGCCGATCGGCCAGCGCGTGATGACTCTTTGCGCGCTCATCAGCCACAATCGCTTCGACCGCCGAGCGCATCATTGGCCGATCGCCGGTCACACCGGCGCGCACGAGAGATATGAGTAAGTCGCTCTTGGCCATGACAGACAGCCTATTACAGGATTGCGCGCCCACGCTGCTAGAAATGGTCCCAGCTTGTGAACAACTCGCCGATAACCAAGGTTCCTTGCCGGGGTCGCTCGGCGAGCCTATCCGGCGGGGATTAACATATTGAAAAGCTGCAACAAATAAGACTTCTCGTCCGCCGTCATGACTGGTCGAGTCTGTTCTGCCTGCTCAAGCATTCCCCGTCATCCTGTTGACTGCCTGCCTCTGACAAAACTAGCCAGCCTTCATAGCTAGCGCCGACCGAAAGTCCGGCAGAGCCTTCGAGCACTCGCCTCGCGCGCTTTGGCGCTTTATGCCCATCCGAGAGGGGTCGTCAGGGGATTGTTCACTTTTTGTTCAATGCCGTCAAGTCGCAGTCCAATACCGGCGTTCGACCTGTTCCGGAGCGAGAATCGTGAGCAAATGGATCAAGCCCACCGGGGGCGCCGATGCTCGTATCCGTGCATAGTCGAGCTGCTGCAAGCAATGGATGACCCTAATCCCTAAAAGGCGTTGGAATCGCATGCGCTGAACTTTCTCGCGTCGATGCAAATATTCACGGCCGCCGAGCAAAGTAGCCCCCTATCGAAAGTCATGGTCCCGATTGACCTAAGCCGCAACACTTCCGCTCGCGGAGATCAGCAAATCCGCTGGAATATGGAAACGTTCGCGCAGACGCTTCACCATCGTCATGCTCAATTCGCGCTTGCCGGACATGACCTCACTGACGCGACTAGCAGTGCCCAGAAGCGGCACAAGATCAGCGCGCGTCAAACCATGTTGTTCCACCAGATAGGTTAGCAAATCGGGCAACGGCGGCGCTTTGCGCGGCCAGCGTGCGCGTTCATAAGCCTCGATAAGGCGAGCCTGAGCTACCATACGCGCTCGATCGGCAGCCTCGTTAGATTGCATCAGCTTGCCGACAAGCGCCTTGGCCGCCTCATGATCGGCCTGGTTCTGGATAATTATCAATGTTGCCTTCATCACACCGTCTCCGCGTCCACCTTGTCACAGTCTTCATGACTGCCGAAAAAGCGGATCATCAACACGCCATCACGATATTGAACCATGGCGATCAGGCGGTAGTCATTGGCCTTGATGTTGAACACCACGCGTCCGCCTTTCAGGATGCTTGCCTTGGGATGCGATCGCTTCACCTGTTGCGGCGTCCGCCAGTCCGAAGCCTCAGCAATTGCCAGCCATGCCCTGTATTGAGCGCGCGCTGCATCGATGCCCCGATGACCAGAGCGTTCGGCAAAATAGCGCTCACCAAGGTCCGTGCCGACCACCAGCATGAAGGGATACTACCGTCGATTTCCCAAAAATGGAAGAGGGGAATTTCCATTTTTGGGAAACGCATGCCGCCCGCCGACAGTAAGATAGTCTTGCCACTCGGGGCTAATTCACGATCCGATCGGCTCGCACTTTCGCGGCGAAGCCGAAGCCCGCCGCGAACGCTTCTAGGCACGCCCCGCGGTTGATAAATCAAAATCGCATTTCGAACTCAGAATGACGCGGTCAATTGCGACTGGACAATTTTGTGCGTTAGAAGCAAAAGAATCGTCTCGCCGCAGATGCTCTCAAGACTTCCGCTAGGGAAGATTGGGCGGCTGACCAATTCGCTCCAGATCGGCGAGACACTTGTCCAGGTTGCTTTTGGCGTCCTGCAGGAACCTGCTCGTTTCGGCAAGCCGCCTGAGATCAGGCTTGACCGGTCCCTCGCTCACAGCGCTCAGCTGGTGGCAAACAGTTGCAAGATCACCCGAGATGTCTTCGAGGACGAAGGCGAGGTTTTCCAGCGGCACGAGCTCCGAAAAGAAAGACTTCAAGGCGCTTTCGTCCTGGCCAGAGGGACCTTCGAATCTGACTTCGACCAGTGGCACCAACACCTCGCGGTTGTCGCGCCCGACCCTTCCCATGCTCATGATGAGCGAGCTGAACGTCGTCGAAACAAAGGTCAACCGATCGAGCAGGGTGTTTCCATACAATACTAGCGATTCCGATTCGCCTTGCGCCTGCTCCGTTGTCGAAGCCCCGAGATCCTCATTCGACATGCTCGGAGTCCTCTCCTGCGCTCAAGTGCAGCATACCCGAAGGGAACGAGACGGGCTTTGGACTGTTCACCGCCTCAATCGATGTGGAGGCGCCGTGACCTTCGGCTTTCTTCACCTGCACGACCGTCACCGACGAGCCATGATACGAGCTCTTCGTTCGCGCCTTCATATAGCCGGGAGCTGTCGGTGCCGGCGGATGAAGCAGGTAGTCCTCCATCACCTGACGGACGCCAAGCGGGTCACGCATCACTAGTCCCGCCGCATGCAACGTAGGATGCATCGGGCTCGGCAAATCAAACAGGCTGCGAAGAACGACATTTTCTTCAGCCGTGAGGGCAGGGTGGGTTCTGAGACCCATTTTCCTGCGCATAAGCTGCGCCAATTGGCCAGCGCCCCTTGCTGTGGGCCCTTCGTGCCTTTCAAGCGCCATAAGGCCATCGCGCGTCAGCGCGAAATGAGCAAACTTTCCAGCCGCCGTTCGTTCCACAAAACGCGCATTGGTCATCAGGCGAAGAATGCGGCTGAGATTGGCATCCTTCAGATCCAGTTTCTTAGCAATGACCGTCTTCTCCAGCTGACGCGACGGTGCATCCCGCAACAACCGAAGTATCTCGACGACATGCTGACGGTGCATGACCTCGCTTGGACGAGCAACCTTGGCGGTGTTGATCGACATCTGCAGAAGATCGTAAAACGCTCTGAAGCGCTCGGCATAGGCGGCATTCTTCGGCGCGAGCGAGGCGCTCACCCGACGCAGAATATCAAACCATTCCCGCAGCTCCGGATCGCGGCGCCGGCTCTCCAGAGAATTCCAGAGCCAAGCCCCAAGTGTTGCGTAAATACGCTCCAGGCTGCTTTCGGATCCCTCTTTAAGGAATTCCGAAATGACGCTCCGCGCCTCAGTCGCGGTGGCCTCGCCGCTCTCTATCTTTTCCAATGCTACGTCCGACATGGCCATACCCTACGTCACAACCCTTAAGATCATTTTACAACGCTTTACTCTGATTTTAGTCTCTGAATCTAGGGTGTCACCGGCCCCATTTGTAGGCAGTCCAAACGGTCTTTTGACCGAGTTCCCGGGCGGAAACAGCGTTCGGCTCTTTGAGGAGGGGTAATATAGTACCAAGCCGGCCATCCCCGTAGCGGTTGTGGGTGGGATGTTGCACGACAAAACTTCGCGTGCCGAACTTCACTTCCACCTGGCTCGCAGTCGTCTGGTGGCCCTGCATGGTGCGGTCGTTCCCCATCGAGGGGACCAGCATCACATCGACATCCAGGTCCCTGAAGGGCGTGTCGCAGACGTCACAGAAGTCGAGGCAAATTGCGACGCCAATCAGGGCGCCTTCAGTCGCAAGCACGCACATCCGCTCGCCAGCAGTTATGTTTTCGATCCCCCAGTCGTCATCGGCGTAAGGGGCGATCTTGTCGTAGACGAGCCGCTCCTCGCCATAACCGTCATAAATCCGGGCCCGATTCACAATCTCCTTGCCTGCCACCTCGTGCCACGTTCCCGGAATGACGATCTCCGGAGGCTCCAGCGGGTCGGCCACATCTCGCTCGCGGATGAACTTGACGATCTTTTCTCGCAGTCCTGGTGGTACCGTGAGCTCGGGCCAGACGATTGCGATGCAGTTCTCCTGCAACGCGTTCGCCATCTGAAGCAAGACCGCGTTCCCCGCCGCCGGCGCATCGACGCCGCTGACGATGAAACGCTTGTCCCCGTCTACCGTTGCGAACTCCGCCTCAAGCTTGAGCGCCTCGAAAAGGCAGGCGCCCATTTTCCAATTCGTGGGGTCTTGAGCGGCACTATGCAAGGTACGGCTATCGACCACCTCGACGGCATAGCCGTCAATGAAGGTGGGCAGGATCCGATGAAATAGCAGGCCTCGCTTTGAATAGGCTTGGCTCCGCCGGGCAGGGCGGCCGGCGCTCACGCCCTGTCGCGGAATGAACCAGCATCCGAGCGCCTCCAGGCGCCACTCGCCCGATGCAATCGGCCATTGCGACCGCCGCTCGAGCAGCACGCGGTCGATGGCCCGGATGAGACCTCCAAGCGACACAGCAACCTGCTCGGGGGTCTCCTCGGAAACGGACCAAAGGAGGCGGCCTTCTCCGACGCTGTCACCGAAACTCCGGGCAGATTCTTCAAGACGCCGCTCCGAAAGATTGCGGTAAGCCTTGTACACGCTCGGCGGCGCCTTGCGGAACAACTTGTCGAGCTCGATCAGAGCCTTCCTCAGTTCGTCCCTTCTGGCATGCGTCATCGAGGCCTGTGATTGAGCAAGCTCACCAGCTGCCTTCTTCCACTTGCCGAACTCCGTTGTCTTCAGGCGGCTGTCCGCAGGCCCAGGCAAACGACTCGTCCAAACGACTTCGCCAATATGTGCCATTGATAGGCGTACGGTTCGCTATTTGCAATCGGCCCGACTGTGACTTACGCGCGTCTCATCATCTAGCTGCGGGCGCAGTTGCTCTGAATGTCAGAACGCGCAGAAACTCTGCATCGAATTATACGATGGCAACGAAAAGCTGCATATGGCTTCCGATACTCTTGACGAAGCACGAGCAAAGCATTTCAATCTGGGCGGGAGATCCGCGCGCGAGCGACGCGAAGCGGACAGGGGGCACAATCGATGTGGAAGATCAGCCGGGCCGCGGCTTGCCTTGGCGCCTGCTTTGCGATGGGCGGATGCACCAGCCTGTACTATGTGCACGATCCGCAGACTGGCGTGATCACAGCCGGCGAACTGCCATATTTTCTCAAATCGATCCGGTGCGAGGTCGTCACCTTTTATCAGATCGAGCGCGAAAGGCGGAAGCACTACCTCAAGATCTACAAGACCAGGCCGGAAGAGGCGTTCGACCGCTTCGCCCATTTCGACATCGACCCGTTCCTATACGGCACCTTCTTCCTGGAACTGAAAGTAACCGATACCGGCGGTGTCGGGTCCGGCACCGCCTTCGACTATAAGCGCGTTCTAAGTGCCACCACCGCCGAAGTGACCCATGTCGGCCCCACGGCTTCGGCGCAGGACACCTACGACCTGATCTGGTCATTTCTCTTGAAACAGAATGCCGAGCTTGCGTCTGATACCTTGCCGCTGGCATCTAGCCCGGCAACATATGAGCGCGGCTGCTACCGGGGAACGCCGACCGAGCTCCTCGAGCTCGAAGCTCTCGCCGAAAACAAATATCCGGAACGGGCCGCTTTCAAGCGCATCACCGTCGATGCCTCCAAGCCATTGGCGGCCTGGCTGCGCGACAATGCAATTTTGATCGCCGCCAACAACCTGACGCCGGCTATGCCATCGGAAATAGCTGAGCCAGCGCAGATGACCTATACTTTTTCGATCCAAGTGACCGGAGGCATCGAGGCCAAATACTCCCTTACATCGGCGCGCTGGACACCGGCCGCCATCCAAGCCTCCGCATCTGCGCAGCAATTCAGCAATCTCGGTATCTACATCAATGGGCCGAATGCCGTCTTGGCCAACGGAGCAAAGTCTGGCTCGGCCAGCTATGCAGCCAAACAGCCGGCGCTCGGATCAAAGGACAATCCGATTTACACGACACCAATCCCGGGAGGGGAAAAGTCGCAGGAGTTGCCGGAGAGCGGGGGGGCCGCAGCCCGCCGGCCAAGGGCTGGTGGTGGCCCGCGGACGAACGGCTTTATCTTCGCGCCGGTGCCAGTCTTCCCGCCATCTCCAACGCCTACTCAATAAAACATGACTCGTTACTGCCTGCTCGGATTGCTGGTTCTTCTCGTGCTCCTCCCCTGCAGCAGCGCGAAGGCTCAGCCTGCGCTTCCCTCAGGGGTGTCGGAGATGGAGCTCTTCGGAACTGTGATCCGCAGCTCCAAATGGGACGTGAAGGAAATCCCGGTCTGCTGGGAAAACCTCAATCCTCATGACCAGAAATATGCAGAACTCGTCCGAAAAGCCGTGGCCGAGACCTGGGAAAGCGCAGCACAAGGAGGCGTTTGGTTCGCCAAGACCTGGCCTGCCTGTAAAGAGGGCGCAGCCGGCGTCCATGTGCGCATCGCCGACGAGGGCGCGCACACCGACGTCGTCGGCAAGTATCTCGATGGCAAGTCTTCGGGCATGACCTTGAATTTCAGCTCCAATCATTGGAGTAAAGGATGCATCAATAAGCGCGAATTCTGCATTCGTGCGGTCGCTGTCCACGAATTCGGGCACGCGCTCGGCTTTACTCACGAGCAGAACCGCGACGATGCTCCGGAACAGTGCCGCAACGAGAAATTTTCAGGATCGGTCGGCGACTACAAAGTCACTAAATACGACCCCAATTCCATCATGAACTATTGTAATCCAGCATGGAACGGAAGCGGACAACTCAGCCCACTCGATATCGCAGCCGTCAGAACGTTTTATCCGTCCTGACCCTCGCCTTGCTCTTTGTCATCTCCGGGCAGGCGCTAGCCGATCGCGCCGCGGTGCAGATCGCCGCGCGCTATAACGTCAGGACTGTTCATGTCCAGTTTGTCGGCGTTATGTACAACGGCAAGCAGGAAGTCGGAGGCGGCTCCGGCCTTCTGATCGGCGACAACCTCGTGCTCACCAACAGCCATGTGGTCGGACGCGAGGAAAACTACAAGAGCTTTGAGGTCGATGCTCGCCTTGGCTCGCGCAACGCAAACCCAATCAAAGTCAGCGCGATTCACCGCGACGACGCCAACGATCTTGCCCTTCTCGAGTTGGCCCAGCCGGCCAGCAACAGCGGCGGAGCATCGCGCTGCCCAATGCCGGTCATCAATGAAAGCCAGCAGGCCCCAATGGGAACCCAACTCTATCTGCTCGGCTATCCCCTCGACCTGGATCTGAGCATATCGAGCGGCCTGATCAGCAATCAAACCAGCCCAAATGGGCGCTGGCAAACCGATACTGTCATGAACGTCGGCAACAGCGGAGGTCCCGCGTTCAACGAGTTCGGCGCGCTCCTCGGTATCGCTGTCGGCGGCATCGTCAAATGGAACGATGCCCAGGTCAACGGAGTGAATTTCATCATTCCTGCCACGGTCATAGCCGCGAGTCCGCTCTACAAGCTGATTGCGGCTATCCCCCAACCATCCGTCTGCTGGACCAAATGGGTCGACACTACAATCTCATTCGAGAACTGGAGCAAGCTCAACTCGACCCATGTGCAGACGCAAGCCAATCAGGGCGTGAAAATTCCCGAGATCCTGGCCGGCGCGCTTCACACGTTGCTTCCAGAAGACCGGCGGCTCATCGTCAATGTTCCGCTATCGCAACTCGTCGAGCTCAAGCAGATCGAGCGCTCATACACCGTCGACAAGACCAAGGATGATCATCCCGTCGTGTTTGCCGAGCATTCGGCCGACTACGCCGAGACGTTCCCAGCCGAGCCGGGCTACCGTATCACCGGCTGCTCCTGGCATGTCGAGACGGCAAACGGAGCCGGCAACATTGCTTGCGCCATCAACGATGGCGGTGCAGAGGCGCGCTTCACCTACAAGCTGACCAGTGGACCCGCCGTCGATCGGTACCGTGGATGGCTCGGTGCTACCGTCAATCTATCTCAAGTTCTTGCGAAGTAAGGAGGAGGGGCCATGGTCGTCTCGACATTGCGAGCCGATTCTTCAAATGCGCTGCACTGGCTCTCGTCGTTCCGGCAGCTCCGCGCGGCTTTAATTGCTCTGGTCTGCATGTTTGTCGTCGGCTGCGCTCATCAAGCACCTATCTCGAGACCGTCAAAGCCCCAAGCCCAAAACACGCATCAGCACCACGGGCGTGCATTGACAGGATATCACCATCATGCCGCAAGGTATTACGGCCCGAGGTATTATGGTCCGAGACGCCATGATTATGGCTATCATCGCCCCACAACGGGTGAGGCAAGTGAGGAAGCACCTCCCGAGAAACCGACGCCAACTGGCGCCGAGGCTCCCAACAAGCCCGCCATCAAGGGCTTGGTGCCCGTTTATTTTGCGACCAACCGCGAGGTGATGGGAGGCCCGAATCTGCAGCTGAAACAGATCACCTATGATCGTTCGGCCACGAATACCTATGGCTGCGTGACTGTGAGCATACCGATCGTTCACAAGATGGGCGAAGTCGAAACGCCAAAGACATATCTGTACGGCATTTGGACAGAGGCCGAGCAGGACGGAAAGCACTTTCGAATCCAGACTCTATCGAAGCTCTCACGAGAGGAGTTTGCCTCCGCGATCGCCAATCCTGCCGACAGCCTGATGCTGTTCGTCCATGGCTACAATGTTCCTTTCTCGGATGCAGCGTTCAAGGCCGCTCAGATTGCCTTCGATGCAAATTACAAGGGCCGCGTCATGATTTATTCCTGGCCCTCGAAAGGCGGGTTGGCGGATTACGATTACGACCGCGAAAGTGCTTTGCATGCCACCGATGGATTGTTCGATCTTCTCAAGCTCATCAAGACGGAGGGGAACGTTTCGCGGATCATCCTGATCGCACACAGCCTTGGCAGCGAAGTGGTATTGGGCGCCTTGCAGCAGGCAGCGCTGAGCCAAACAGCGCTTGGCATTACCGAGCTGATTTTCGCAGCACCCGACGTCGACCGTGACCTCTATCTGGAGCGGGCTAACCAGATCAAAGCGGCCGCGGGTGCGGTGACCGTGTACGCCTCGTCAACTGATCTGGCTCTGCTCGCCTCGATGAAGAAGGCGCAGTCGAAATCGCGAATGGGCTATGTGACTAAGAGCGGTCCAACTCTCGTCTCGGGCATCGAGACGATCGATGTCTCTGCGGTCGGAAGCGAAATGTTCGCGCTCAATCATAGTACCTATTCAACGAGCCGGGCGGTCCTCGACGATATCGGCCGGATCATCTCCTCATCTAGCCACCTCAAGCCACCGCAGCGGACCCCAACTTTGCGCTCGATGCCTAACGAGCTCAACGCGACCTATTGGATGTATCCTTACTAGTCATCTGGAACGCAAGTTCATCACATTAGTTGATGGCTCGAATCTTTGTAGAGGAGAGCGCTTGTGGGGAATGCAGGTGTGAGAGGCCGGCCGATCGCGCCGTTAGTGCTCAGTCCGCAGGAGCGCACGTACCTAGAGAGGCAAGTTCGTCGTCATCGTGTCGCGCGGTGCTATCTGAGCGATGCCGCGCGATCCTGCGATGTGCGGATGGCCTGCCAAGCAAGTCTGTGGCTGCTGAACTCGGCATCCATGAACACACCGTTGGCAAGTGGCGCCGTCGGTTTTTTTAGAAGGATCGCTGTGATGGCCTGCTTGATGAAGCCCGCCCGAGCCGCCCTCGCACCATCGACGACGATCAGGTTGCTGAGGTAATCGAGCGGACATTGCGTACGACGCCGGCCGACGCGACGCACTGGTTGATCCGCTCGATGGCTGCGGAAACTGGCTTTTCCCACACCACGATCCGCCGAATGTGGTCGGCGTTCAGCTTGCAACCGCACCGTAGCCAGACATTCAAGTTGTCGAGCGATCCACTGTTCGTCGACAAGGTACATTGTCGGCCTTTATCTATCCCCACCGAACCGAGCCGTTGTCCTCAGCGTTGATGAGAAAGCCAGATCCTGGCACTCGATCGCGAGCAGCCGGTCTTGCCGATGATGCCTGGGATGCCAGAACGTCGCACGCACAGTTATGTGCGACATGGCACGACCACACTGTTTGCCGCGCTCGATGTCGCTTCCGGCTTTGTCATTGGCAAATGCTACAAGCGTCATCGGGCGGTCGAGTTCTTGAAGTTCCTCAAGGAAATCGACGCTCAAATCCCCGAGGGGCTTGCGGTCCACATCGTCATGGACAACTACGCCACCCACAAGACACCTAAGATCAAGGCGTGGCTCGCTCGCCGGCCGCACAACCATGTCCACTTTACGCCGACTTCCGCGTCATGGATCAATCAGAACGAGCGCTGGTTCGCTGAACTCACCAGAAAGCAGATCCAGCGAGGTGTTCACACCTCCGTCAGACAGCTCGAGGCCGACATCCGTACCTTCATCGAACTGCACAACAATAACCCGAGGCCCTTCAAATGGACCAAGTCTGCAGACCAGATCTTGGCTTCCGTCAAACGCTTCTGCCACAAAGCCCAGCAGACTTTATGCGGCGAACTTTAGATTCACGTGACTAGGGGGGCGTGCGCATTAATCCTCGTTGATGTGCGGCTCGTTCCTATTTCGAAGCCTTTATGTAACGGCAGCAAATGTCGCGCAGCTTTCGCGGAATCGAGCAGTCTTGCACGATAGTGAGAAGCGGGCCGTGGTGAGATCGGGGACCGTACATGCATGCGCCCGGGAAGACCACAGTTTGGATCGGGATAGCGCGCATCTCGTCGTACGAGTGCCGCTTACTCAGTTGATGGTAAAAGTCCGTTCGGGCTTTTGATGTTTGAGCGTGCGACGCTCCATCATAACAGCCAGCCTTTGCGCTTTTTAGGTCTTGCCGAAGGAGGCGCCCTCTGGGTCCTCTGGCCGGGTCCGCTCTTCAGCATGAAGCCCATCAGAATGAGAGCTGAATACAGGGCTGCGCCGTCACCGCACTTGATCGCGGGGCGAGCATCTCTGAGGGGCCGCTCAGTCCGTGGTGGCGGCGCAAAGATCCGGCAGGCCAAAAGCATGATGGGCAACGACTGCAGTGTCCGAACGGATCCTCCGCTATTAATACTTCCATTATAATGGGTTGATTCTTGAGCTCACCTGCCATATACATCCCTAAAGGGATTTGTAAATGGACCTGACTGTAGAAACTTTCATAGAAGGCACGTGGCACGAGGCGGCCATTGTCAACTTGGAAGCCCCCGAAAAGGGCTACACGACGCCTTCCAGAACTAGCTACGAAATGGGCTATTTTGCCAAGTTCGGCGCCATTCCATTTGCGGAAGACCGTCCCCTTAAAGGCGTACATGCTTACTCGATCAACGCCCCAGTCGATCTGGTGGATCGCGCAGCAAGCACCTGGCCAGCTTTTCTACTGGACCTAATTCCTCAAGGTCACCACGCCGAGAGGATCGCGCGATTTCTGAACCTTCCGGTCGAGGCGCCTTCTACCCAAGTCCATCTTCTCATGAGAGCTGCGAGTTCTCCCGTCGGCAATATTCGCATCAAAGAAGCATATGATCAGGAGGTCGAACGTCTTCAGGACATATCGGTCGCGGGAATCACTATGGAAGAAATTCTCGATCGGAGCGATGCGTTTCTCGAAGTTGCTGATCGCTTTTCCTTGCTTGCCTCGGGTTCGAGTGGGCTGCAAGGTGACTGGCCCAAGGTGTCACTGACTCGCTCCCGAGACGGACTTTGGTATCCGAATTCGATGGTCCCGGACGCGGACGCCCTCGAATTTATCATCGTAAAGCTTCTGCGTAGTGATGAGCCGGTGGATCAGCGGATCCTGGAGTCTGAATCGGGCTATTCGGTGGTCGCAAAAGAGTTTGGCGTCAACGTCGAACGCACGAGCACCTACGGCAATGGTGTGCTTGTCATTCCACGGTTTGACCGCAGGGTGACGTCGGGTGGTCTAATCCGCTACGGACAAGAGAGTCTGGTCTCTGCGATTGGCGTTGCGGAGTTTGCATTTCAGAGCAGGCACGAAACTTATCTGAAAACAATCCAACAGGTCTCGTCGTGTCCGCTGGAGGACACGACGGAGTATCTGCTGCGAGATGTCTTGAACCTGGCTATGGGCAATCCCGATAATCATGGTCGAAACGCCGCGCTTAGAAAATTCCCGGATGGAAGCATACGTCTCGCCCCCTTGTTCGATTTCGCACCAATGAAGATCGCGACAGCGGGCATCGTCCGTTCCACAAGGTGGGGGTGCATGCTCGATGGTGGAGGACAGGACACCAATCCTGATTGGAGGCTCGTCTGTGAGACAGTTTCTAGCCCCAAGGTGCCCGCCCACAAATTGATGTCCGCTTTGGCAGCTAAGGAAGATCTTCTCCGGGCCCTTCCAGAGATTGCAAGAAAGTGCGGCGTGCCGGTCTCCGTCGTGACGAATGCAATCATTCGCAACGAAGATATGGCGAACGGTGTTGCCAAACTGCGCAATGTGACAGATTAGGCGAGCCTCATGGCCAGATGGCGTAAACCTACGAAAGAGGAGATCCGAGATCGTCGCGCCGCAATTGCAGCCAAAGCGCGCGCGGGTACTCTCCGCTTGCCGGAGGCTGTCGCCGAGATGCGTCAAGCCCTCGGGCTCACCCAGATTGAGTTCGCCCGACTGTTTAAGCTGACACCGCGCCAAGTCGCCGACATTGAAAGAGGAGCGGCCAATCCTACTGCGCAAACGCTAGACAAAATAGGTCGCGCATTCGGTTTCCAAATCGGCTTTATTCCGATCGCTGCTGGGGCGACAACGGCCTCTCGCGAAGATGAGAAATCTGCCGGGCCACATTGATGATGAGCGCGTCTCGAACCGAATAGATTCTTCCGAATGGCCATTCGTGAGGAATCTCTTTGGCGTGTTCGCAAACGGTCCGTAATGCTCTGGAGTTTTGAGGAGGCGCAAATCCGGTACGCTGGTCTATTTCAAGATGACACTGCCGGTGTGCCGGGCGAGCCCTTGGCCGACCAAAGGAGCGACGCTGATCGCAAAAAACAGCGGCAAGAGGTTGCGTCGAAGTGCAATTCTGCGAGATCTTGGCCTCTTTTCATCCACCTTGGTCGCCTTCGAACATCTTCGGCCGGTCGGCTTCCCCGTGGCGTTGCTGCAAGATCTTCGTTCAAACTTGACTGGAGGACGAATGTCTTGAACTGAAGAACTGACCTCGTACCCAGGAGGACAATGTCATAATCTTGAGCCGTGGGGTTCACAAACAAAGACAGCGCTCCATATCCCCAGCGAAAGTCGCGAGGCTTTTCGCATAGGAGAGAAGCCGAGCCCGGGCTGGATGCGCGTTAAACCCAAGCTCGCTCCAAGAGATTCGTATCATCAAATGTCGTGGAATGCGTAACCATTTGCGTCTTTTCGTTTCCGCTAGCGTTCACCGGACGACAGAGCCTTGAATTGCCAAGGCTCCCACCACGAAACTGACGTCATCAGCTCTACGGCGATCGGCCAAAAGATGACGTGGGGCGACGCATCCATGGCCGCGCGACCCCGTCGAAGGCCTCGAATGCGTCGATATCGCTGACATAACGCAGCGTCAGCTGGATATCGTCGAGCCCTTCAAGCAATGCTGTCCGACGCGAAGGCGACACGACAAACGGTATCGATAGCGAACACGACATCCTGATCTCACATCGCTCAAGATCGACCTTAATTTCACGCCCGGGGTCTTTCGCAAGCGCGCCTAGGATTTGCTCATAGTCGGCTTTGGGCAATGTGATCGGAAGAACGCCATTCTTGAAGCAGTTCTCGAAGAATATTTCCCCGAAGCTCTCGCGATAACGCAGCGAATACCAAATTGCTTCAGCGCCCAGACTGCTGCTTCTCGCGAGCTGCCGCAGCCAAAGTTATCGCCTGCCACGAGGATCGAGCTGCTCCGAAATGGCGGAATATTCAGCACAAAGTCGGCGCGTTCGGATCCGTCGTCCTGAAATCGGCTGTTGGCGAACAGGGCCTTACCCAAATTAGCGTTCGCAGAACGCATGAAGCGGGCAGGGATAATTGCATCTGTATCAATATTCGGGTCCGCCAGCACTGCGGCGACACCTTCCAACGTCACAAACTTTTCCATTTGCCGCCTCTATGCGTGCGCGAGCTTGCGAACGTCGGTGATGACACCCGTCACGGCGGCCGCCGCCACCGATGCCGGACTTGCAAGATGCGTGCGGCTATTTGGTCCTTGGCGATGCTCGAAGTTGCGATTAGAGGTCGCCATGCAGCGCTCACCTGGCGCGACTTGGTCGTCGTTGATCCCCAGACACATTGAACACCCGGCCTCTCTCCAGTCGAAGCCTGCATCGAGAAATACTTTGTTTAGACCGAGGGCCTCAGCCGCGCGCTTGACCGACGTCGATCCAGGCACAACCAGCGCCCGCACGCCTTTGGCGACCTTGCGCCCCTTGACGATGGCCGCTGCCGCCTGAAGGTCCGATAGGCGGCTGTTGGTGCAGGATCCAATGAAGGCGACGTTGATCGGAATGCCTTCAAGAGGCTGATTAGGTTTGAGGCCGATATAGTGCAGCGCCTGCTCCGCCATGGCGCGACGGACAGGATCGCCAATCAACACGGGATCTGGGATGTTTTCGTCGATACCTACGACATCGCCAGGTGTTGTCCCCCACGTCACCTGGGGGGCAATCTCGCTACAGTTAACCCTGATTTCCTTGTCGAAGAGAGCTTGCTCGTCTGTGTTAAGAGTGCGCCACTGATCTAATGCGGCCTGCCAATGCGCACCTTTGGGAGCATAGTCGCGGCCAGCGATATATTCATACGTGGTATCGTCCGGCCCGATCATGCCAGCACGTCCACCAAATTCAATGGACATGTTGCAGATCGTCATCCTGCCTTCCATGGACATCGCACGAATGACGGGTCCGCAATATTCGATGGCATATCCGCGCGCCGCCTGTGTTCCCTCTTTGCCGATCAAGTAAAGTATGAGGTCCTTGGCACAGACATCCTTTCCCAGACGTCCGGCGAACGTCACCCGTAGCGCCTTTGGCTTGCGCTGAAGTACGGTTTGGGTTGCTAGAACGTGCTCGACATCGCTTGTGCCAAAACCCCACGCATAGGCACCGAGCGCGCCATTTGTTGGTGTATGGCTGTCTGCGCAAACAACAGTCATCCCTGGCGTGATAAGCCCGAGCTCCGGCGCCACGACGTGTTCGATACCCTGCCTGGCATCAGCCAAGTCAAACAGCTCAATTCCGTGTTCGCTGCAGTTCCGTTCCATCAAGGTGATTAGCTCGCGCCCCTCGGGGTTCGAATCGACCGTGCGCCCAGGACGTGTCGAAACGATGTGATCCGTGACACCGAAAGTGAGATCAGGTCGACGCACAGATCGCGAGGCGCGCCGTAGCCCATCAAATGCTTGTCCGCTCGCCGATTCCTGGATGATGTGGCGATCGACATAGAGCAAGAAGACGCCGTCACCCATTTCCCGGATGACATGACTGTTCCAGATCTTTTCAAAGATAGACCGCGGTTGGATCATGTTACACCATGGCCGAGTTGCTCCCACGCTAAGAGCGGGTAGGCTTCACGCCAATTGCGTGATCGGCGACACCGGTCTTGATGCAGGAGGAGCTCGTCGACTAGTAAGAAATTGCAATTTCGAGCGGATGAGGGCTTATGGTCCGGTCGCCCACTTTTTGATATTTAGTCCTTACCCCTTCAGGCCCGATGCACCGGTAACACGGGACGGCTCTCGACTGAGCAGTCGAAACTTCTCAACCCAAGACTTGGCCTGGAACGCCAATGCGCGAGCGTCAGTGGAAAGCGTGACGAATCGAAAGCCACGCGTGACCATGCGCCACGCTTGTTCGGGACCAGGTGCGAAAATGCCTGCAATCAGACCCTTCTTAATGCACCCCTTCAAAACGCGATCGATGGCAGCGTCCACCTCGGTATCAAACTCCTCCAGCTGCGGCTTCCTGTTCAGGGACAGCGAGAGATCGCCTGGTCCGATATAGACACCATCCAGACCTGGCACATCAAGAATACTCTCGATGTTGGCGACGGCTTCAGCGGTTTCAATCATAGCGATGACGCTGAGCTCCCGGTTCGCATGCGCAGCATAGTCCTCGCCATAGGCCGTCGCCGCACGGACGGGGCCTAAGCTGCGCTGGCCCATCGGTGGATATTTGCAATATTGGACGAGGCGCTCAGCGTCCGCTGCCGTGTTGACCATAGGGCATGTCACACCAAGAGCACCTGCATCAAGCGCTTTCATGATGATTGCCGGGTCGAGCCAGGGGATGCGTACCAACGGGAGCACGTCCACGGCCGTAATGGCTTGTAGCATCGCGACGGCGGCATCGTACCCGATGAGACCATGCTGCAGGTCAAGCGTGATTACGTCGAAGCCTTGTCGAGCATAAAGTTCTGCCGAAAACGCATCGGGGATCGCGCAATAGCCGTTCAGTAAATGGCCATTTTCGGCCATGCGGCGATTTAGTCCTCGAAAGGGGGCCATAAGGAAGCTTTCTTTGCTGTGAATATGACGACTGGCCTCGATATCCTGTTGACGGCTGCTGGCATCGGAATGTCGTCGACGCCGCGCGCAACAAGTACACCACTGACCGCGTGATCACTTGACTGCTCCGATTGCGCCGGCAACCGCGCCTTGTTGTGCGCCGGAGCGGATTAGACCCTCAAGAACTCTAGACAAGCTTTTGCAAAAGGTCTGTCGCCAGTGGCGAACTTCTCATGCGCTCGATTTGCCAGCTAGCTGGTGGCTACCGCAACATAGCGCTTTGGCGTCACGCCGTGGACACGCTTGAAGTGCTTCGTGAAGTGACTTTGGTCAACGAAACCGACCTCGTAAGCTACTTGTGCCGCTGGCTCTCCCTGAAGAAGAAGATCAGCGCCGCGCGCGACGCGCCGTTTTATCAGATAGGCATGGGGCGTTACTCCCAAATCTCTTCGGAATGCCCTAATCAGTTGAAAGATACTTGCGCCCGTCTGACGCTCAAGATCGCGAAGCGTAATCCTGATCTCAGGGCTCTTCTTAATAAACGCGAGCGCAACTTCTGTAATGCTTCCGTCAGGGTCGCCGGGCGGAGCAGAGAATGCGTCTGCCGATACGACTGCCGTTTCCATCCCACAAGTCATGTCCAACTCTTGCTGCAGTGGACGAGTTTCATCGCGGGGCTGAGGATGAAGGCGATCAGCATGCCGCGCAAAGCAAGTTAACTGATGACTTGCATGAGTTTTTGCGATATAAGCGAAAACCTAGGGAGAATAATGGGTTATGGGCCAATACTTGCCCATGAATGCGCTACGAGCCTTCGATGCTGCGGCGCGTCATGGCAATTTCAGTCGAGCGGCGGAAGAGCTTTGCATTACCCAAGGGGCCGTCAGCAGGCATATCGCGGTACTTGAGACCCACCTCGGAATAAAGTTATTTGTTCGTAAGCATCGTCGCATCGAACTGACGGAAGAGGCTCGACGATATCATAAGCGGCTTCAGGTTGCGTTTGACGAGATAAGGTCCGCGACGTCCGAGATCTGCGCGTCGTCAAAACACAATGTCCTAAAGCTTAGGTGTTTACCCACCTTTGCCATGCGCTGGTTGATCCCTCGCCTCGCGAGGTTTCGCGAGCAATATCCGCAGGTGGAAATTCAGGTCTCAACCTCACAACAATCCCCTGCCAATTTTGAAGCGCAAGGCATCGATGCCTCGATCGAGTACGGATTGGGCCAGTGGCCTGGGCTCGAGGCCAAACATCTGTTCGACGAACTGCTCATCGTCGTATGCGGCCCCAAGCTTGCGAATGGAATGCCGGTCCCGCGCTATCCGCACGAACTCGATCATCACGTTCTTCTCCATTCCTTGCAGCGCCCGGATTTTTGGCGGCAATGGCTCCAGACTGCAGGCGCGCCGCAGGTCCCGGCCAACACGGGCCTACGATTTGAAAACTCGGGGCTCGCGTGCCAAGCAGCTATCGACGGCCTTGGTATTGCAATTGTGCATCTTCCCTTGATTGAAAGGGATCTCGAAACCGGCCGACTGATCGCACCGTTCAATCTCATTGTCCGCAACCAGATGGCATTCTATCTCGCTTATCCAACCGAAAAGAGCGATTTGCCGGCACTTGTCGCGTTCCGCGCAATGGCTGCTCGGTGAGGCGGCGGCAACCGTCAGATCCATCGATCTGAAATGGACGGGAAAGAAGCGACTCTCAGCCCCGGACATGGACCTTGTGACATCCGCGTAATATAGCGTGAGCAGCCCTTAACTGGTCTGCCCTCCGCGACCTGCGACTAACAGTCCCGGCGTCCCGCAAGATTATACAAGAATGCACTCCTCTAATGCCCTCTATCTGGGCCGAACGATGGGCGCAGTCGTCGCCTTGCTTGCGGCGCATGGCGGTGCACAAATAGGGGGACGGAAACAATGAAGCGCTTCAGCTTGCTGGCCTTCGCGGCGGTTCTTGCCTCACTGTCCATTTCTACAGATGCGCATTCTGCCGAGGTCAAGATCGGCATCATCGGCTCTTTTAGCGGCCCCTATGCCGAGTGGGGCGTCCAATTCAAACGAGCCGTTGACCTCTATGTCGAGAAGCACGGAGGAAAGCTTGGAGGCCACACCGTTGAGGTCCTCTATCGTGATTCTGGCGGCCCAAATCCCGCTCGAGCGAAACAACTCGCTCAAGAGCTGATCACCCGAGAGGGGGTACAATTTCTCGGCGGTATGGACTTCACGCCTAACGCGGTAGCCGTTGCCGATGTTGTGACGCAAGCGAAAATTCCCTTCGTCATTTTCAACGCAAATACCGCAGATACCACACGTAAATCGCCATATTTTTTAAGAGTGGGCTGCACCATCTGGCAATTGGCGTATGGCATCACGCGCTATGCTATTGATCAGGGCAAGAAGAAAGCTGTTGTCTTTGCCGTCGACTACGCCCCCGGTCACGACGCAATTGCAGCTTATGATGCCAATTACGGCAAGCTCGGCGGCAAGATCGTCGATGTCGTAAAGGTGCCTTTGGATACAACTGACTTCTCCAGCTACTTCCAGCGGCTGCAGGACGCGAACGCTGACGTTCTATTTACGTTCGTCCCGAACGGGCCCATCTCCGTTGCACTGTTCAAAGGGTATTTCGAGCGCGGCTTGGCACAACGGGGCTTGCAGTACTTTGGCCTCGGTGAAACCGAGGAGGCACCCCTCGCGGCATTGGGACAAACCGGCGAACTGGCCATCGGTGTATATTCCTCTCTCTTTTATGGTCCTCATTCGCCAGAAAGCACCGCGAATAAGGAGTTCGTCAATGCGCTGGAAGCAAAATACGGGAAGGGCGCCATACCTAATATCGGGACCGTTGAGGCGTGGGACGGCATACACCTGATCGCCCATATGACCGAAGCAACCGACGGGAAACTTGATGGTGAAAAAGCCTTGGCGGCCGCCAAAGGGTACTCCTGGGAGAGCCCGCGCGGATCGATCCGGTCGAACGGGACCTGATCCAAAACGTCTATATCCGAAAGGTCGAGAAGATCGACGGCGTCCTCGTAAATAAACAGGTCGCCGTAATTCCGAATCTCAAAGATCCCTGGAAGGAGGCCAATCCTGCCTCGCGCTGACGACGTTTAGGCGCGCGAAAATAGGGGAGTAGAATCAGGCCGCATGACTCCAGGCCAATGCGGCGGGACGTAATGGCCATTGGCAGCATGCTTGTGATGCAGGCGGTGTTTGAGGGATCAAGTGAATAGCTACTGGACGACGGGTATATCGCTTTTGATCGACGGCCTGTCCTTCGGGATGATCCTCTTTCTGATCTCCTCTGGCCTGACGATCACGCTCGGCGTGATGCGTCTTCTAAACATTGCACATTGTGGTTTCGCCATGATCGGCGGTTACACTGCACTCTCGCTCGTCAATCATTTTGGCCTGGGTTTGCTCGCCGCGCTTCCGATTGCTGTTGCAATCACGGCGATACTCGGGGCCATTCTTGAACGGACCGTATATCGATGGATCTATGAGACGAGTGCTCTCGGTCAAATCCTGATGACAATTGGCCTCACATTCATAATGATCGCCTCGATCAACGCCGGTTATGGCTCGCTGACGCATACATTACCAACGCCTGAATTCCTGGCGGGAGCATGGCATTTTGAAGAGATATCGATTTCTGCTTACCGTAGCTTTCTTTCAATCGTCAGCCTGACAATCGCAGGCCTGATTTGGTACGTCATCGAACAGACCGATTTTGGCGCCCGCTTGCGCGCCTCCGTCGATAATCCGCGCATGGCTCGCTGTGTCGGGATCAATGTGCGGCGGGTGTTCGCTCAGACCTTCGTTGCTGGGTGCGCGTTAGCGGCCATAGCCGGCGTACTTGGAACGCAGATGCTGCCGCTGCAGCCATACTATGCCACGAACTATATGGTCATGGTTTTGATCGTCGTTGCGGTTGGCGGCTTTGGCAGTCTCAAAGGATCGCTTATCGCCGCGCTCGGCTATAGCATCTTCGATACCTATTTTCGCTATCTCTTTCCGGCGGCCGGCGCTTTCGGCATCTACATTCTTCTGGCCCTCATTCTGTCCATTCGACCTTTTGGGCTTTATGGCCGTGCTTAAGGTAACTCCCTCAAAGGACACACCTAAACGGGACATCGCCGCGTCCTTTGGATCCCACCGCTTGGGACTTAGCGATGCGCTGGTGTGGGCGCTTGCAATTTTCGCTTATTTCTTCTTGGGCGCCTATCACCAGCTCGGCACCCAAGTCATCATCATGATCATCTTGGCTCTGTCGCTCGATCTCGCCATCGGTTACTCTGGAATCGAAAGTTTAGGTCATGCCGTCTTTTTTGGTATCGGAGCCTACGCCGCCGCCCTTTTTGCGCTCAATGTTTTATCTGAACCCTTGACCGGCCTTGTGGTAGGAGGGCTAGCTGCCGGCGCGTTCGGCTTCGTCACGGGTTTGCTGGTTCTTCGTGTTCGCGGCTTGACTCAAGTCATCCTCACGATCGCCATTGGTGCCGTCGTCCTCCAAGTTGCGACAACCTGGAAATCAGTAACGGGCGGAGATGATGGCCTTGCGGGGTATCAGGTCGCACCCATCTTGGGACGTTACTCGTTCGACCTCTATGGCCATACTGCCTATCTCTATTCGCTTTGCGTGCTGGCCTTCGTGTTTGCCCTTGCCCGGATCTTGGTAAACTCGCCATTTGGATATGTTCTGCGTGGGATACGCGACAACGACCAACGCATGCGCATGCTAGGCGTACCGGTCGCCGCACGGTTGCTTCTCATCTATTCGATTTCGGCAGCAATAGCGGGTGTGGCCGGTGCAATTTCCGCACAAGTCACCGGGCTTGTCGCAACCGACTCACTCTCATTCCTGCTATCCGGAAACGTCCTCATCATGTTGCTAATCGGCGGGATGGGGCGCCTGACCGGCGCATTCATTGGGGGCATTATTTTCGTCATTTTTTCTGATCGGGCCGCGGCGATAGACCCCTTCAATTGGTTGTTTATGCTGGGTGGACTCCTCATTCTCGCCGTCAGGTTTACACCTCAAGGCGTTGGTCCCTGGATTGATCGTATGGGTGGCTATCTCCTCGATCGCAGGCGGAAACCATGAATGATACGGTCCTCGAAATCGTCGGTCTGCACAAAAGCTTCGGTGCTCTCGCCGTCACGCGTAATATCAACTTCCGCCTTGAGATTGGTGCAAGACACGCTCTGATTGGTCCGAATGGCGCAGGAAAGACCACCCTTGTAAATCTCATCACGGGAGCGTTGGCTCCATCCTCTGGGTCGATCCGACTTGAAGGACGTGACATCACACGGTATTCGCCGCAACGCCGAGTCTCTCTGGGGCTCGCGCGAACGTTTCAAATAAACTCGCTATTCCCGTCCATGACGGTGGTCGAAAATATTGCCCTCGCGGTCGTTGCAAATATGCATATCGACGCAAAACTGTGGGGCGCGCTCAATAGGCGCAAGCAGGTTCTGATCGAACTCGAGCGGCTCCTAGACGTTTTTAACCTCAGTGGTTCGGCATGCCAATTGATTTCCAATCTCGCATATGGTCAACGGCGGCTCGTTGAGCTCGCGCTGGCGCTGGCTCTCAAGCCAAAGGTGCTCATTCTCGACGAACCTGCTGCTGGCTTGCCGAAAGAAGACAGCGGAAAACTTTCGGAATTGCTGCGGCGGTTGCCCGCCGACCTCGCAGTCATCGTCATCGAGCACGACATGCAGATCGTTTTTGGTTTCGCTGACCGTATCACGGTGTTGGCAGAGGGAAGCGTGCTGACGCAGGGAACCCCGTCCGAGATTCGAGCAGATGCTAAGGTACGAGAGGTTTACCTCGGACAGGCGCGCAATGACTGATTTGCTGAGACTGGAAGCTGTCACCGCAGGATATGGCTATGGCGCCGCGGCTATTGAAAACGTGGCTCTTTCGCTCCCGAGAGGGTCGTCATTGGCCGTGTTGGGACGCAATGGTGTCGGCAAGACGTCCCTGCTTGCGACCATTATGGGCCTAACGCAAATGGCCTCCGGCAAGATCACATTTGACGGCGGCGAGATCGGAGGCATCGATACCTACGAGCGGGCTCGCCTGGGCCTCGGTTACGTGCCTCAGGAACGAGAGATCTTTCCTTCCCTGACGGTAGAGGAAAACCTTTCCGTTGCAAGGGTTGATCGGGGAAAGTGGAACATTGAATCCGTGTTTGAGCTATTCCCCCGGCTTGCTGAGCGACGGCAGAACTTCGGAAATCATTTGTCGGGTGGAGAGCAGCAGATGCTGGCTGTCGGCCGAGCGCTCGTCAGCAATCCCGCTTTGC
Organism: Bradyrhizobium sp. CCBAU 53340; assembly: GCF_015291645.1. Lineage (NCBI taxonomy): Bacteria > Pseudomonadati > Pseudomonadota > Alphaproteobacteria > Hyphomicrobiales > Nitrobacteraceae > Bradyrhizobium > Bradyrhizobium sp. CCBAU 53340. Next base: position 501,518 of record NZ_CP030056.1, on the reverse strand, counting down.
TTATTCTCGACGAGCCGTTCGAAGGATTGGCTCCGGTCATTGTTGACCAGCTTGTGGAAGCGCTCAAACGCATCAGAAAAGAAAGCGATATGACGTTTATCCTCGTAGAACACCATGTTGATCTAGCGCTGTCACTAACGGTCCAGGCCCTAATTCTGGATCGAGGCCAAGTGGTTTGGAACGGCAAAAGCAACGATCTGGCGGGCAATAAGTCCGTTCTATCGAGCCTCGTTGGCATCAGCTAGGGAGGTAGACGACCTCCGATTACATACCTACCGGCAACGATACCAGTGCCGAGGTTACGGTACGGGACAATTGCCTCCATCGACATTAATGGCTGTTCCCGTTACGAACGAGGCTAGGTCCGAGGCTAGAAAGCAGGCCACATTCGCAACCTCGGTCACAGTTCCAAGCCGACCGAGACGCACGCTCTTTCCTTTCTGCAAAACGAAGTCTTCGTAGCTCGCTTGCGGTGCGGTGGACCGGTGCATTCGTTTCCACTGGTCGGTTTCGATCGATCCAAGGCAGATGGCGTTGATAAGGACGTTATCCGGCGCGCATTCGTTAGCCAGCAGCTTCGTCATGGATAGGCCGGCCGCCCGGCTCAGCGCCGACGGAGCGGCGCCGGTACCGGCCTTTGCCGCAATGCTGAGAATATTGACAACTCGTCCCCAGCGTCTTGCTCGCATTCCAGAGAGGCAACGCTGAGTTAAGTAAAGTGCCCCTCCGACTTTCAGCATGAAATCGGACTGGAGTGCGTCCCACTCAACTCCCGATATTGGCTCGTGGGCAGCGTTGCCTGCGTTGTTAACGAGGACGTCAACATGACTGAAGTCGGGGGAGAGCCTCGACCAGGCCTGGTCAATCTGCAATTTGTTTCCGAGATCACATGAGATTCCAATCACGCGCTGACCGGTTGTGCTACTTATCTGGTCGGCGGTATCACTCACTTGTTGTTTATCTCGGGCGAGAATTGCAACAGAAGCGCCGGCCTCGGCGAACGCCAGAGCTATCGCTCGGCCAATGCCTCGGCTTCCGCCCGTTACGATTGCGGTTCGGCTTTTCAGCGAAATCTGCACTAAACTATCCTTGCTTGCTCTAGCACCGAGATTTCCATCGCAGCAGTCCGAAAATGCGGAACCGCGGACGAGTTACGTGGCGGGCGCAGAGGCCTGGGACCGGGCAACTTTGTCGAGCGCCTGCCAGTCTCGAAGTCCGACCGCCTCAGCAAAGGCCGCGCGAGCCGCCGGAAAATCGGCCAGTGCCGGGAGAGGGGACCCGTCGGCCGTGGACAACAACAACCCTGCGAGCGCGCTCGCCATCGCTTCTGTGGTCCGCAGCATCAAATAACTCGGATAAGCGATAAGATCGTAGCCCATCACAAAGAGATCTTGTGCCCGCGGCAGTTGCGCTTTCCCATCTTCAGTTAGGGCAAGCAGCTGGTGTTTCCCCCGGAAGGCACTCCCAACCGTCACGAGATCGTCATGTGCTTTCAATCCTGGAATAAATACACCATCCGCGCCCGCGGCTAAGCTGCGCTCCGCTCGCTTTAGGGCGCCATCTAGGCCAAGCGTTGTTAAGGAGTCCGTGCGGGCGATAATCAACATGTCGCCTGAACTGCGGGCATCAACAGCTGCCCGAAGCTTTGTTTCGAATTCTGCCATCGCGACAACAGCAGGAGCAGGATTATCGCCGGGTTGCTTGCTCGGGCGAGCCTGGTCCTCCAGGATCACGGCGCCAACACCAAGCGCCTCGTACGCGCGGATCATGCGAACAACGCTCTTGATGTCACCGTAGCCGTCATCGCCATCGGTGATGAAGGGTAGATCGGAGGCCGCCGCAATATCCTGAATACCGGCGACCATCTCGCCAAGCGCCGCAATGCCTAGGTCCGGCAACCCGTAACGGGCAGCAAGCATTGCCGACCCACCAATTGCAAACGCTTTGAACCCAGCCCGCCCTATCAGCCGGGCGGCAAAAGCATCTTGAGCAACCGGAAGGACGAGCGGTCGTCCGGCTTCCATGACCTTGCGCAGAGGAATACGAGCTTTCAAAAGACACCCAATGATGCGAGTACGGCAACGACGCGAGTCCGACAACCGTGAAAGCGGTTAGTGAAGGTCGCTCCAGTGCAGAAGACCATCGTTGGACTCAGCACGTTTCATAAAGCACGTGTACTATCAACCGACAGGCGCCGGCATCACTAGGAGAAAATTGCACGATGGGCTGCCCCGATAGCATTGCAATTTCTTGCTAGCGGATCAGCGCCTAAAACCCTGTACTCGCGCAAAATCCTGTGGCGACACGGCGGGCCTCAGGGCTAGTACTGCTCAAGCCAGAGGAGAACGTCGCACTCTTCTTTCATGGACGAGGTCGCATGACGAGTGGCCACCTTAGCTAGCCAAAGGGTGCGCCATGCCATAGTGCACTCAGCCAAGCGCGTGGTCTCTTGGTTCGCTGGGTCAGTGTCCGACGTGACGACATGGAGTAGATCTCGACAGGCGCCAAGGCCGGTCGAGCCTGGCCTTTTACTCAACCGAGCTCGCAAGGCACACATCTGGGCAGCTCAGACTAATGTTGCGTCCCGATGCGTGTGGCCGGTTCTGTCAACAATCCCATTCAATCGACCAGACACGGAGACTTCCACGATGACAGGACACACCAAACAGGAGCCTCGCCTGGCGGGAGGCGAAGATGCGTCCCTCCGGGGCAAGGTTGCGATCGTAACGGGCGCAAGCCGAGGCATCGGTGCTGCCATTGCGCTCGAGCTCGCGCAAGCAGGCGTCGATTCCGTTATCGTCGCCCGGGATGAGGCCATGCTCAACAGCGTTGCCGAACGCGCACGATCATTTGGAACAAGGGTAGAGGTCGTTGCTGGCGACCTGCGAAACGTGGAAACCGTTTCCTGGACGATCGACCGGGCCTTGGCCGCTTTTCAGAAGATTGATATTCTTGTCAACAACGCCGGTGCGACCACGCGGGGGCACTTCCTGGAGCTGCCCGATAGTGATTGGGAGGATGGTTTCGGCCTAAAATTCTTTGGTGCAATGCGCCTCTGTCGGGCGGCCTGGCCTACACTTGTTCAGACGAGTGGATCCGTCGTGAATATCGCCGGTGCAGGCGGCCGAACACCCGACATCTATTTCGCTATCGGTTCGCCAGTGAATGCCGCACTCAATAGTTTCAGCAAATTCCTCGCCGAGCTTGGCATTAGGGACGGCGTGAGGGTCAATTGTATCAATCCCGGCTTGGTGAGGACAGACAGATTGACAAAGCGCCTGACGCTGGAGAGCCGCGAACGACGCATCGACCCTGCCGAAATGGAATATCAGCTCAGCCGCGAGTTGCGCATTGCGCGAATCGGCGAGCCTGAGGATATCGCGGCGCTGGTTAGATTTGTCTTGTCAGATCGCGGTCGTCTCCTGCAAGGGGCTGCTATCGATGCGGATGCAGGTCTGACAAAAACGCTTTAGATTCGCCTAACCGCGCAACTCTGGTTCGTCGGCCCCACTCAGGGAGAATGCCGAGGTTCAGGTCGCGCGTATAACCAGGGCTGGCACGCTCGGCTCTTCTGCTGGAAGTCCTCAATGTCGGCGACGAATCTTAGCGTTTGACCAATCTCGTCGAGGCCCTCTAGCAGCGTTGCGCGACGGGCAGTTGGAATGTTAAAAGCGATTGTCCTGTCGTTCGGTAATTCGATGGTGCAGCTTTCGAGATCCACCGACATCGTCGGATCGTTCGTGGTCGCCAGGTGGTGATGGATCTCATCAACCTCTGCCTGCGGTAACGTGACGAGTAGCAGCCCGTTCTTGAACGAGTTTTCGTAAAAAATGTCGCCAAAGGTGGGTGCAATCACGCAGCGAATACCGAACCGTACCAGGGCCCAAACCGCGAACTCGCGGGAGCTGCCACAACCAAAATTGGCTCCCGCAACAATAACTTTGCTCTTGCGAAAGGGGGCGCGGTTCAAGATAAAGTCCGGCACCTCTTGGCCTTGCAGATCATACCGCCAGATCGCAAACAGGCCTTCCCCCGGATTGCTCTTCAAGCTGCGTTGCCAAGCGACCGAAATGATCGCGTCTGTATCGATGTTAGGGCGCGGGAAACTGGCCGCGACACCCTCGACACGTGTGTATTTCTCCATACGAATTCTCCGGCGGCCTAGGTTAAGTACCTTCTGACGTCCGTTACCGCCCCGGCAATCGCAGCGGCGGCCACCGAGGCGGGACTGGCTAGGTGGGTGCGACTCTTTTGGCCTTGGCGCCCCTCGAAATTGCGGTTCGACGTAGAGATGCAACGCTTACCGGGTCCTACAAAGTCATCATTGATGGCGACGCACATGGAACATCCGGCCTCCCGCCACTCAAACCCAGCTTCCAGGAAGACTTTGTCGAGCCCCAGAGATTCAGCGGCATGTTTAACCTGCGCTGAGCCGGGTACCACAAGCGCGCGTACATGCGAAGCGACCTTGCGCCCCCGCACGACTTCGGCGGCAGCCTCTATATCGGAAAGGCGGCTGTTGGTGCATGAACCGATAAACGCCACGTCGACGGTGAGCCCTTCGAGAGACTGACCGGCCTCAAGACCGAGATAAGTCAGCGAACGGTCCATTGCGGCGCGACGCGCAAGGTCGTTAACCGCCGCGGGATCAGGAATCGGATCGCTGACGCTGCCAACATCCTCGGGGGTCGTCCCCCAGGTGACCTGCGGGCCGATGCTCGTGCAATCAACATCGACCTCTCGATCGAAAACCGCTTCTGGGTCGGTCGGGAGCGAACGCCAGTAAGCCAATGACTGTTCCCACATTTCTCCCTTGGGCGAATAAGGCAGATCGTGGAGATATTCGAATGTGACGTCATCGGCAGCTATAAGTCCAGCTCTCGCACCGAACTCGATCGACATATTGCAGATGGTTTGGCGTTCTTCTATCGACAAAGACCGTATGACGCTGCCGGCATATTCCACAGCGTAGCCACGTCCCGCCGCAACGCCGATCTGACCAATCAATCTCAAAATGAGATCCTTGGCGTATACCCCTCGGTTGAGCTTGCCTTCGAAATTGATACGCATGCGTTTCGGCCGCCGCTGGACGATTGTCTGGGTCGCGAGCACATGCTCCACCTCGCTGGTGCCAATGCCCCAAGCCCAACAACCAAGTCCTCCACACGTTGCCGTATGGCTGTCGCCGCATACCAGTGTTGTGCCGGGCAAGACGATGCCGAGCTCAGGTGCGATTACATGGACAATGCCTTGCCGAGGATCGTCAACATCAATGAGTTCAATCTTATGAGCCTGACAATTTTCACGTAACAGCTGCACGAATTCCCGACCACCAGCGAACGTCTCTCCCGTACGACCTTTCGCCGTGGAAAGGATGTGATCGACAACAGCATAGGTCAGTTCGGGATTACGGGTCTTGCGGCCAGCACGCTTCAAGCCCTCGAAGGCGGCAGCCGATGTGCATTCATGAACCATGTGCCGGTCCACATGAAGAAGAAACACGCCATCTTCAATCTCCCGGATAACATGCGACAGCCAGATCTTGTCGAACAGAGTTTCGCTGTTTGCCATGGCGCTAATCGACTTGTCCCAAGGGGCTTGAATTCTCACGAGGTGAGCGAGCCGTACACGAGCTTTGGGAAGTTAAGAACCTCGGACATTGCCCAATAGGAGAAAATTGCAAACACCCCTTTTGCCCGGCTAGCAAATCGATGCTGTGCGTCAGATGCGCTTAAGTACTCGCGGTCCACGCAAAATAGAACGATCGGCCTGCATCAGGCCTGCGCTATCTACAAGAGCAACTTTCTGGAAACGCGGAGCGAGCCAACGGGTATTGCCTGCGCAAACAACTACGCCGGGCACAACGATTGCAAGAGGCGAAAGCTGCCTATTGACGTCCGTTCGGATGATCTTCTTGGCGAGCCAAACCGAAAGGTTCCAATATAGGCTGATCGCTTGTCCGGAACAGAATCGATTTCTCATACGCAATATATTCGCACCACGACCAAGCCGGCTCTGCGATCACATCGCGCTCTGACCATTCGTGCTTGACGCCATCGATAATGGTGGCACCGCTTCCCTTCGCAACAACACAAAGACTACTCGATGTGCGTCGTCGTGCCTTCGAGTGGAAGCCTTTACGGAATCCGTTCACGTGACAGGCGATTGTCGGCATGACATGCCCACCCGTGATAGGATTTACGTATTCGTAAACGACACCCTCGTACGGGTCATCATCGTCGCGGTCCAGTCCGGCTTGTATCATTGCTTCGGCGGCAGCCCATTTGTACACCAACTGGGGCGAGGCCGGCGGTTGCGCGCGCGTCCGACCTTGTAGCATTCCGAGCGCGCCAATATCTTCGTAAGAGCCCACAGTATTGGTATAGGGTTCTAAGGATTTGCTAGGATGCATCTCGAAACAATCGGCTCGCATGTATGAAACGAATGGGGTATCGAGCGCATCGAACCAAACCATTGGCTCCGTCCCGCCATTGTGCGCGTGACTATGCCAGCACCCTCCAGGCGTGAGCAAAAGATCAAGCTCGTGCATATCCGCGCGCGTGCCATCGACGACCGTGAACGCACCACTTCCCGACAAGATGAAGCGCAGCGCTGAATAGGTGTGCCGGTGCGCCGGTGCGACTTCGCCAGGTAGGATCATCTGCAACGCGCCATTGAGCGTAGGCGTTGCTGCTGCGGACCGTGGCATCCCGGGATTCTCAAACAGAAGAATTCGGCGCTCAGTGCCCGGCCCGGCCAATGATGTCTTAACAGCTTCCTCGAACTCAGCGTGCAAGTCGCGCCACCGCCATACATGGCCGCGCGCCTTGTAGCCCATCTCTTCGGCGACCCCGCTGGTATTCCAGATGGGAATGATACTCAGCCGCTTCATACGATCGGCCCGCTCGGCTGTGGGATCGGCATGTTTCGGATCTGGCTGAGCCGTGCTGTTCGACATTTTGGTTCCTCAACTTTAGTTCGAGCTTGCCGCCACGCTGCGGTTGATTAGACCTGCCGGCTAGCATGAAATTGCAGGACGAGGACTGCGCCTCCTCTAATTTTTGGCTATGCGCGGTGATCGGAGCATTTCGTCCGCCGACCAATCGCCGGCCTCGATCAGGAGCGTCATTTCGCCAATATCCTGTACGCCAACGACGACGCGGTCGCCCGGTACAATTTCGGATACTCCTTCGGGAGTGCCGCTCATGATGATGTCGCCGGGATGAAGTGTATAATAGGCGGACGCGAACGCGATCAGCTTGGGAACCGACCATATGAGGTGTCGCGTATTCGATCGCTGCTTCTCCTTGCCGTTTATGCTCAGATAAAGGTCAAGAACCCCGGGATCGGGAATCTCATCTCGCGTAACCAACCAGGGTCCCAAGACGGAATAGGTGTCGATTGATTTCCGCAGGCTCCGCTCTTCGGGACCACGGACAACCGCGTCGACAGCAACGGCGTACCCAGCGACATACTGCAAGGCGTCTGCCTGCGGGATGTTGCGACCCCGTCGACCTATAACAACACCCAACTCGGCTTCGGGGTCGTGCCTTCGCGTCGGATCGCCCAGTCTGATCAGCGATCCCGGGCCCACTAGCGAACTATTGGCCTTCAAAAAAAGACCGGCTCTGTCGATCGTCTGAACCTCCGATCGGCCCTGCCGCAATTCTTGATTGTTCGTCCCCTCGTCGAGATGGAGCTGATAGTTGACAGGGGCAGCGATGATCTTAGACGGATTAGCGACGGGGCTATCAAGCCGAACCGAGCTCACGGGAATGCGTCGAGCGCGCCCGGCCAGCTCCTGTGCCTTGGCGATGACGCGGTCCAAATGCTCGATCATGATGTCGTGCTGCGGAAACGGCCACTTGAGGCTGGGCAGCACGTCCAGCGCCTCGGTAACGACGAGAATTTCGCCATCTCGCACGATACCAAGCTGATTTCCATCGAAACGACAGAGCCGCATATTATTCTCTCCTATCCAGATAGAGCGGTTAGGGCAGCCAAGCCGCCGGCTTATGCCCTAACCCTATGGCGTCGCCCCGACGTAAGTGTTGGAGTGGGCGTGGCGCCGAATCGCGCGAAAGAACTCGTCCGTCTCCGGCAGAAACTCGAACAGCGCAAAACTATGAATGCTATCGTCGAACAAGTGCAGTTCGGCATCTCCGCCCGCCGATTTAGCAGCAGCGACCAATGCACGAGCGTCGTCAGCGAGGGCTTCTCCACGCGCCGCAAAGACGCGCATCGGTGGTAGCCCGGCAAGATTTCCGCGAAGCGGCGAAATGGCGGGATCATCGGGCTCTCGGTCTTGGATGAACGCACCAGCCAAAGTCAGTAGTCGCCGCCGGGTCATCCAGGGCTCGGTTCGTCTATTGCCGTCGATACTGGCCGCCGTCAGCGTGAGATCGGCAAAGGGCGACAGGAGATAAAGGGCGGCGGGCCGAGTGACATTCTCGTGACGGAGCTTTGCGGCGAGACTTAAAGCAAGACCACCGCCCGAGCATTCGCCACTGACTGCAACTGGGTCTGCGCGCCGCGAAAGCCACGCAAAGGCCGCTCGCACATCCTCCTGCATTTGCATTGGCGTATGTTCCGGGACAAGTCGGAACTCGGGTACCAACGCCCAGCCACCGATCGCGCGCGCTAGACCAGCTGCAAGCAAAACCGAGCTCTTAGCCGAACCAAACACATATCCTCCCCCATGAAGATGAAGAACGGCAGGACCACTTTTCCCGCCGGGGGGAATGACGCATAACGCAGGCACCCCGTCGCAGTCGACGGTTTCTACCGACACATCCTCTGGCAACGCACATAGACTCGACATGAACCGCTCGTAAGCAGCCCGTTCGCTCATCCAGTCTTCATCTTCGAACTTGAGAGCATTCGACCAAAGATCGAACGCGCGGGCGGCGGCCGGCCGCGACGGCCGCACCAATGGACTGGCGTTAAACAGGTCGAATGGCTTGTTTGATTCGGCGACTTCATCATAGCCATAGAGCCACGCAAACCGCTCATACCCAGCTTGGTCGAGCTTCAGCATGCCCCGCCCCATCCGTCCGTAAGCCGCCTGACGCTCGGGTGCCTTTTCATGAAATGCCGTAAGATCGCCGCGACTTTGGTGAAGCAACCGAGTGGTCCGCGGCTTCCGCCGCGCTTGAAACTCGGAAAAAGCGGCTTCCAAGTTGCTCCCGCTCCGGTGCAAACAAGCCGCCAACGCCACCGAATCTTCGAGCGCCATCGCCGCACCGGAGCCGGATGTCGGCAGCACCGGGTGGGCCGCGTCGCCAATCAGAACTATTCGCCCGCGATGCCATTCTGGCAGGGGATAACGATAATTGATCGCCGTGATGAAAGCTTCGGTTACAGCCTCAGTGATCTCTCGGACGTCTTTGCAGGCGTCCTTAAATGAGGCGCGCAAATCCGCGACATCCCCAGCTGTGGCCCAGTCCTCACGATGGATCTCATCGGCAGGTACGTAGAAGGCTGCATAAAACTGTTTGCCGCGACGAATCGGATAGCAAACCACGTGGCGACCCGCACCGCTCCACACATTGGTATCCAATGTTAGCGCTTTGCTGAGAAGCGTCGTTGGTAGAACGGTCCGCCAGGCGAGGAGGCCCGTAGATATCGACTCGCTTTCTCCAAAAATTGCGCTTCGCACCTTGGAACGCAGGCCATCGGCTCCGATTAGGAGATCGCCAAGAACAGCCTCACCCCTCTCGAGAATGACGGTAACACTTCGATCATCTTGCTTCACATCGACAACAGAGCAGTTGAGCCGGATCTCCGTTCCGTCCAAATGTCTTGCAAGAGCGTCGATCAAATCGCGGCGATGCGTCTTGTAAAGCGGGGCGCCATACAGCTTGGCTCCCGCTTCGCCCAGTTGGGTGCGATTGCGTACCTCACCGCTCACCATATCATAAAATGTAATCGTCTCGGGCGGCTCATCCGAGCGCTTTATCTCCGCCGCAATGCCCAGCGATTCAAGAACGCGCATAGCATGAGGTCCAAGGACAACACCTGCTCCAACCTCGCTTAACTCCGCCGCTCGCTCGATGACGGTCACGTCGATGCCGTTACGACGCAAAGCAACCGCCGTAGCCAGTCCGGCCACTCCGGCTCCGACAATCAGGGCACGCATAGCCATCCTCCCGTAGTTGGACATCTGTGACCGATATCCTTTATTCGCAGGTTAAGCTCACCAGTCGTCGAACCGACCAGAGCGCTGCGGGTTAAGGCGAGCTTTCCGGGCTACTCACTGCCCGGTCAATCATCGACCTACGTCGCGCTGCCGCCTTGTCATTTTGGTAAACGTGTTTCCTATTCTGTCGTTTGTCAAGCAGCGCCCAGTCCTGGCGGCAAACCCCAAGCCAAACTCTTTCCGTCGCACAAGTATGCGGCGCAGTATTGTCCTATTCCGCTAGTCGCACCGATTGTAAGTTCCGGCGATACCCTCAAGCCCTGCGGCATGCATACGCCCGCCGCTACACAACTTTTGCTGACCTATGAAACAGCTGATCTCTCCTGTTCGGTGCAGCTTTCCACTATGCGGGGCCGTTCAAAGCGCACCGCCGCCACATAGCAGTGCGACGTGCACCAATCGATGCGACCCTGCTGCGAGCGAGGTTAAACAATAATGGCTGGCCGTCTGGCTGGACGTCACATTTTGATCTCGGGCGGCGGAAGCGGAATCGGCCATGCCACCGCCATGCGATGCGCCGAGGAAGGAGCGGTGGTGACTGTTGTCGGACGGCGGCTCGATTGCTTGAAAGAGGTCGCCAGGTTGACGCGAGGACACGCTATTGCGGCGGATCTTACCGACGAGGCGCAAGCATTTGCCGCGGTGAACGACGCCGCGGCCCTTATGGGCTGTCTCGATGGTATCATCAATTGCGTCGGCAATGCCGAGGCCGCTGTTCTAGAAGATATCGACTTAGCTCGTTGGGACGCGAGTCTTCGCACCAACCTTACGTCTCACTACCTGGTCTGCAGAGCAGCATTGCCACATCTTCGAAAGACTCGAGCAGCAGCCATCGTCAACGTGTCGGCACTGGCAGGTATACGACCCGGTGTAAGCAGCGCGGCGTACGGAGCCGCAAAGGCCGGCGTCATCCAATTTACCAAGACACTTGCTGCCCAGTTGGCGCCCGATATACGAGTGAACTGCGTCTGCCCGGGGGCCGTCGATACTGAGATGATGGACCGATTTTTGGCCGGAAAGTCAGCCTCGCAACAAGACGCTTTTCTGGCGAGGTACGCGCTGAGGCGGCTGGCAATTCCCCTAGAAATAGCAAATCTCTTGCTGTTCCTGGTCAGTTCGGAGGCTCAGTACATCACAGGCAGCAACTATGTCTGCGACGGAGGTCGGGCCTATCAGTGATAGGGAGGTCCTACCGAACGGAACTTGTCACCTGTCCAGTCGACACTGGATCATGACGGCTAGGCTAAGGCTGGCACGCTTGGATAAGGCGACCAGCCTAATTTGCAGATGAGATCGGGCCTAGACAGGCCCGCGATGGCTCGGTGTCGACAGAGCAGGCATGGCGCGCTGCCAAGCCCGCTCAGCCCTTTTGAAAGATCTGACAGTGCGAACCGCGGGTCGGACCGCTTGAACTAGGTCGGCAGCCGCGAATTCGCGGGGACGATCCGCGGCGGCCCCAGAGCGCCACGCTGGGTGCGCGGCTTCTTCACGAAGTCTGCAAACTCGGCATCGACGCCGTATGGCCAGCTGCGCTTGAGAGGGTCCTCCACTAACGTCGTCAGCCGACCGAGCCCCGTTATTTCCTGAACGATGGTATCGCCATGCTGCATCGGACCTAAACCCTGACGGTTGCAGCCTGTCGCGATTATATCGCCTGGGAAGAACGTATTGAACATCGAGGCCTTGTGAATGAGCGCCGGGATTCGATGGGCCATGTCACTTGTGTGGTAGTCCTGCCGTAGCTCGCCGTTGGCCCAAAGCCGGACCTGCAGATCGTGAGGGTCCCGCACTTCATCCTTTGTCACGACCAAGGGACCAAGAGGCGCAAACGTATCCCAATTCTTTTGCGTGAAAAATGACATCTGACCGTTCGACAATATGCCGCGTGCGGACCCGTCTTGAACGATCGTGTATCCAAAAACATAATCCAACGCTTCGCTCTCCGAGACGTCCTTGCAGGTCTTGCCTATGACCACGCCTAGTTCCAATTCGTGATGGACGATGGTCACTTCGACCTTAGGAAGAATCATTGTGTCGCCATCGCCAATGATCGCAGATGGCGATTTGTGAAAGAACTCAAGATCGCTGATATTGCCTTCGATCCCCTCTTTATAGTTCGCTGCGGCGCACAGAATTTTAGATGGTCGCGGCAGCGGCGCTCTCAGCCGCACTTCGGAGACTGGGCGGCCCTTCGTGCGCGACACGTAATCCTCCAAGAGCGGCCGGTAGGTCGCCCAGTTAGTCATCAGACCTTCCATCAGGTATTGAGGCCCGCATTTCGCGAGCGCGGAAACCGGCTTTGTGATGTCGACAATTTCATTCTCTTTGATTGCCCCGGGTATGAACTCGTTGAACAAAGCTAGTTTCATCGAAGTACTCCTCGCATCCCGCTGAAAGCCGCCGCCTAAGGTGCATAAACCAAGGCGCATCCGACGCTGCACGTCGCGACCGACGCAATGTCACTAGGCGTCAAACCCACCAATCAAAATAGTATGGAATTTTGCAAGCGCTGGAACAGCGCAATTTTTTACTCGAATTGCACAGCGAAGCACCGAATACTCTGATGTAAAGCATGGCAGGTCGGGGCTTGCATGACGGTAAGGAGAGCGGCCTCGGAAAGGCGACCGGACCGTAGCTCGCGGCCAAGTCTCTGACGGGAGGGGAGTGAAGGAGCGAGCCCGCCACCTGCGCTCGGCTTCACCTCGTCTGCGGCCATTGGCTTCCATGACCGAATGTGGACGCTGCGGCGCGGCGTGTCGAGCGGCAAGCCAATGATTGGACTTCCACAACATTCGTCCAACTGCTGGCTCTTGCGAGACCAATGCTCCTAAGTTGGCGGCTCGGCTAGGCCGCCCAGGCGCCGCGAAGCTGCTTGCGCGGCGGCGCGGAGCTTCTTTTGAAGTGCAGGTTCGCTATTGATGGACGAACCATGGACTGACCCAAAAAACGTGAGGGCCATTGGCACACGGCCGCGATGATCGAAAATCGGCGCTGCTGTGGTTTCCAATCCTAGTCTGATGACTGTGGGAAATACGGGGTCGAGCAGACCATTGCGTTGCTGCGATGGAACCGATGCTGAGAGACCGAACTCGCGAACCGCCGCACACATGCGCGTCACGTCCTGGCGCCGAATCTGCTGTTCGGGGTTCTCGCGATTCCACACGGCAAGCTCTTGCTTCACCAGCGGGGCAATTTCCCCTCCCTCGCGATAGGCCATGAGCACGCGCCCGGTTGCCGACCATAAGAGCGGGAGCACGCGGCCTTCGTCGATCCGGAAATGATAGCCCAAGCGTCCGGATTGCCAACGCACCACCGTCGGACCAAATGAGCCCCAAACGGAGAGATGTCCGTCAAAGCCGGTCTCCTCACTGAAGGCGACGAGCGCATCCACGCCGATCCGAATGTGATCCAATTGACCGAGGGCAACCAATCCTAATTCGACAACGGCTTGCCCCAAAGCGTAATGGCCTGATCTGACGTCCTGCTCCATAAAGCCCGCCGCGAGCAGGCTTGACAAATACCTATGAGCCCGGCTCGGGCTGAGTCCGCTGACGGTGGCAACATCCTTAAGCGGAAGCGGCCGGCGCTCCTTCGCGATCGCCTGTAGCATTGATAGACCAACGAGCATGGCACGGATGCCGTTGCCGGCCTCTTCCCCGTCCTCCCGTTCACGCAGCGGCATTCCCTTTGACCGGAGCCTGCCGCCAGCTGGAAGGCCCTTAGCTTTTTTCGGATCCGAGCGGAGGTTCTTTTTTCGGGCCATGTCTTTGATAGCGGTGGCTGCGCCGTGGTTCGGATCAAGATCGTTATTCGGTTCCGTGCCGTGCTTCAAGCGGCGGTCGGTTGAGACTTGGGGAGCGAGTGGCTAAAAGCCCGAGAGAAACTAACCGGCCGCTGGGCTGTTTCAAGCGCCAGGCACAACTGGGCAGCCTATCAAGATTACTGCCGGCTGAATGGCCGTGTGAGAGCGCAAACTTTGGTAGCTCCTCTGCTGGAGTAGCCGATCTGGAAGCGCAAAAGAGCCGATGTCGCCCTGCGCGGTGGCAGGTTTTGCTAGGCTACGTCGGATCAACAAACCGGACCGATGATCGTGACAGCGACGATATCGCGGGCCGTGCCGAGCCTGGAAGGACACGAACCGACGTCACGAACGTCGCACGTAGAAGGCGCCCCAGCCAAGGCCGAGCGTCACGGCTATGGCCGAGCCCAACAACACGCCCAATTTTGCTGCCCTTAAAAAACCTTCACTGGAGAAGGCCAGCATCGAGATGAAGATGGACATGGTGAAGCCGATGCCCGCTAGCAGTCCGACGAGAAAGACGCCGCCCCAAGAAACCCCGGGAGCAAGGCAGCAGAACCCCGATCGTACGGCGATCCAGGCCGCTCCGAAAATGCCAAGCGGCTTTCCCACTATCAAAGCAAGTGCGGTGCCCATCGTCACCAGCAGGCCGGCAGCGGGTAGATCCGCGCCCTTTATGCTGACCCCCGAATTCGCCAGCGCAAACATTGGCATCACTCCGTAAGCTACCCACGGATGAAGTACCATCTGCACGCGCGACGCGGGCGGCAAAATCTCACGGTGAGCTATGCGAAGGTCGCGCAACGGCTGCTGCAACAAATGCAGATCTCCTGTTTTCATCGCATCGCCAGTTTTCAACTGTCCGAGCGCTTGCGACGCCACCTCCAGCGGAGGTTCTCGCATCGCTATGGGGCGAGCCGGAGTCATCAACCCGAGCACCACTCCAGCAAGTGTTGGGTGGACCCCGGCAACGAACAATCCGACCCAAACCAACAAACCTGGCACCACATATGGCGATGCCGCACCGATCCCCATCCGCTGGAATCCCAAGACCCCGAGAACGCCAACGGCTGCGATAGCAAGGCCGCCTAATTGCAGAGTTTCGGTGTAAAAGACGGCGATGATCAAAATCGCAATGATGTCGTCGATGATCGCTAGAGCGAGTAGGAACACTCGCACATTGACCGGGATTCTTCGTCCAAGCAGGGCGAGGACGCCAACAGCAAAGGCGATGTCCGTCGCGGTCGGCACGGCCCAGCCGTGTCCCCGAGCAGCATCATTGTTGAGGCTTAGATAGATAAGCGCGGGAACGAGGACGCCACCGGCCGAAGCAATCAGCGGCAGAACGGCCTGGTCAAAGCGGCTCAGTGCGCCCTCATGAACCTCCCGCCGAATCTCCATGCCCACAACAAGGAAGAAGACGGTCATCAATGCGTCATTCACCCAGAAATGCAGCGACTGGGAAAAGACGTACTCACCAAGGCCAATGGTGACAGGGAGAGTCCAAAAGAGGTGGTAACTCGGGGCCGCGGTCGAATTCGCCCAGATCAAGGCCGCGGCTGCTGCAACGAGAAGCACCGCGCCGCTTACTGCCTCAATATGCAGAAATCGGTTAAGTGTGTTCGCAGCCTGTTCTGCCAATCGCTGAGCTGTCGGAAGATCGCCGAATTTAGGATCGTGGTTCATAGGCGCAGATCGTCCGCGTGGCGGCCCGACCATCGCGTTACCTGACGCCGCCCCAATGCAGCGAACACCCATGCGTCCCTATACAGGGTAATGGTGGCAATTCAACGTCGGGACGAGACCCTGGAACAAGGGCCAGCGGCAGATGGCTGTAAACTGCCGAGGGTCTTCATTTTGACTGTGCTCTAGATGCCTTGGCTGGCTCAGTGGCGCGCGACAATTCGCCGGCCAATTTTCGATAGGCTTCCATAGCCGTCAGCTTCAGGTCGCGCGAGAGTCGAATGGCAGATAGCAGGCAGAATTGGCGATGATTGCTCTGTGCCGGCTCCGGCAAACGGAAACGATCAACAAAATCGACCAAGTGTAGGTTGATGGCCGCTATCTCTCCTTCAACGAGCTCGATTTGCCGGTTGAGCACGGCCACAGCTTCACTGGGCGGAAGCAACCGCAATGCCGCCATCTTTACGCTGAACTCGTCCCGGACAGGCACATGGGTCGGACCTTTTCTCGCCCACTCCTTGAGAGCTTCGAGGCCGCGCTCCGTAACCTCGTAGACCTTCTTGTCCGGTTTGCTTTCCTGCGCAATGTCCTCGAACGTGACATAGCCGTGTTCCGCTAGCAGCTGCAGCGTCGGATAGACTTGGCTGTGCTTGGCCTCCCACATGTAATTGCGCGGGGGGCCCATCAATTGAGTCAGCTCATAACCGGTATGAGGATGGTGGGCCAAGCTCGTCAGAATGACATAACCAAGCGTCGGAATTGCTGGAGGAGTTGCCGCAGGGGCCTTCCGTTTTACGGTCGTCTTCTTCTTCGCCATCGCTAGTTCCAAGCTCGCCTAATCTCCAAGCACAATCACGCTCTTACGGAGCATTCAGTGACCTTGCCCTGACCCTGCATAGTCTGGAGGGCGAGCTTTTACCATCGGCAACATTTGACATATGCACATTCGCCTGTTACTCACATATGTAATATATGACATATGGAGGAAATCGATGCTTCCCGGCGTCGAATGCCCACTAAGCCCCGTTGCGCAGCCGGCGTTCGGGTTATTGCGAGGGCCTCTGAAGAATGAGTGGCATGCCCGCAGAGGGACGTTCCGGAGAGCAGCGCGCCCGGCCAATTCTCAAAAATGCAGGGCAGGGGCATGCCTCTTGGAAAGCCTCGGTCGCTGCCGAAACACCACCTCTAGCGCCGCAGCCCATTGACCGGTGCGGCCAGACGGTCTCCGGCGAGCAGTTCAATTCAGGAGGAATGTCCGTGGAAACGATCGATACGCCCGTCTTGATAGTCGGCGGAGGGCCGGTCGGCTTGTCGCTTGCAATCGATCTCGGTTGGCGCGGTGTCGAAGCGCTGCTCATAGAGCAGGAGCGGCCGACGGCCCGGATGGTTCATCCTCGCATGGACAATGTCGGCATTCGCACTATGGAATTCTGCCGACGCTGGGGAATTGTCGAGGCCATCGAAATGGCCGGGTTTCCTCGCGATCTGCCGGTCAGCATCGTCTATGCGACGGGGGTCCTCGGCCACGAACTGGCGCGCGATGTCTACCCTGATAAAGCGCACGCGGTCCCGCCACCGTTTAGCCCGCAAAAGCACGAGCTATGCCCTCAAAATTTTTTCGACCCCGTACTCCAGAACGCAGCTTCGAGCTACTCGACCAACCAGTTGCTGTATCAGCACCGCCTAGAGGAATTCGAGGACAAGGGCGACCACGTCATCGCTCACGTGCGCCCGCTGCTTGGTGGCGAACCACTATGCGTGCGTGCGCAGTACCTTGCCGCCTGCGATGGGGCAAGCAGCACAGTCGCACAGCGACTCTCGCTTGGTCCGACAAACAGCAAGGTATTGAGTTGTAGCACGAACATCTTCGTTCGGTGTCCGGCTCTGGCGCAGAAGACGCTCGCCCAACGGGCGTATCGGTACGTGTTAGTCGGGCCTGAGGGGGTTTGGGGAAGCTTCGTCAATATAGACGGGCGCGATACCTGGCGGCTTCAACTGCTCGGCGACGAGACCTGGCCCAATTGGAGCGAGGCGCAGATCAACACTTTTGTGCGACGAGGAATCGGAGCCGATGTTGACTACGAGGTGCTCTCTTGGTTGCCGTGGTCCCGTCGTGAGATCACTGCGCCGAAGTTCAGCTCCGGGCGCTGCTTCCTCGTCGGCGATTCGGCCCATCAGCTCTCTCCGACCGGCGGATACGGCATGAATACGGGCATTGCCGAGGCGGTTGATCTGTCATGGAAGATCGCAGCTGTGTTGGAGGGGTGGGGCGGCCCCACACTCCTGGAAAGCTACGACACAGAGCGGCGCCCGATCGCCATGCGCAACGTGTCGCAGGCGTCCGCGAACCTAGCCGCGATGCGCTCGGTTCCTCCAGAGCCGATGCTGCTCGACCAAGGCCCTGCGGGCGAGACGGCGCGGCGCGCAACAGGAGCCTATACCCAGCAGGCCATGCAGCGGGAATGGAGGTCGTTCGGAATTCATCTTGGGGCGGTCTATCGCAATTCGCCGATCGTCGTCGCTGAATCGTTCGAACGAGCCGAGCCCGATGTCGCGAACTTCGTGCAAGTAGCCGAGGCCGGCGGCCGCGCACCTCATGTTTGGCTCTCGCCGGGCCACTCCACGTTAGACTTATTCGGTCGTGGGTTCGTGCTGCTGGAGTTCGCATCGGAGGTGGGTGCTGCTGTGGGCGGTCTGACCCGTGCGGCGCACGCGGTTGGGCTGCCAATCCGTCATCAGCTCATCCCGGAGCCAAACACCATCGCCGTCTACGGGCGCCGCTACGCTTTGGTCCGCCCGGACGGACACATCAGCTGGATTGGGGACGCTATTCCTGAAGAGCCGGCGCGGCTCATTGATCGCATCCGCGGCGCGGGCGGCGTGCAGGGCACGTCGGCATTAAGAACGCTTCCCTTGAGCATGGGCAGCGTGGCCTCATGAGTCTGACCGGCAAAACCCTGTTCATTACCGGCGCAAGCCGAGGCATTGGGCTCGCCATTGCGCTGCGAGCCGCGCAAGACGGCGCCAACGTTGCAATTGCAGCCAAGACTGTCGAGGCGCACCGGCATCTTCCCGGCACGATCTATTCTGCCGCCGAAGCCATCGAGCGAGCTGGGGGCAGGGCGTTGCCGCTGGCCGTCGACGTCCGTGATGAATCCTCCGTCGAGGCCGGCGTTGCCCAAGCGGCAAAGACGTTCGGCGGCATCGACATTTGCATCAATAATGCATCAGCGATCCATCTGGCCGGCACCCTACAAACGGATATCCGGCGCTTCGACTTGATGGCTCAAGTCAACGCACGCGGGACCTTCATCACTACCAAGGCATGCCTTCCGCACCTGATGAAGGCAGCTAATCCGCATGTCTTGATGATATCTCCGCCGCTTGACATGACGCCCAAGTGGTTCGCGCCGCACACCGCCTACACCATGGCGAAGTTCGGCATGAGCATGTGCGTGCTCGGCATGAGCGCGGAATTTGCCGATCGCGGTATTGCTGTCAATGCTCTCTGGCCCCGAACCGCCATTGCGACGGCTGCCATCCAATTTGCATTGCTCGGAGAGAACGGAATGCGTCATTGCCGCAAGCCGGAGAGCATGGCCGACGCAGCCCATGCCATCCTCTCAAAGCCTGCGCGCGCCTTCACGGGCAACTTTCTGATTGACGACACGGTGCTCTATGACGAGGGGGTGCGCGAGTTTACGCATTATAGCGTGGATCCGGCGCTGCCTTTGATGGGAGACATGTTCGTTCCGGGCGACTTGCCGGCCCCACCCGGCGTGCAGATCAGCTCCGCTATCGATACCGCACGGAGCTAATGCCGGCGTGCCGGAAAGTCTTTTGCGCCAGCGCATCCAATGGAGTTGCGAATGAGTAATTCCTCTATCTCGCTCGATGATCGTTATTCCAAGCGCGGCGGAACAGTTCTCCTCGGCGGAGTGCAGGCGCTCGTCCGCCTGATGCTATTACAGGCCGAGCGAGATCGGATGAATGGCTTGTCGAGCGCGGGTTTCGTCAGCGGTTATCGGGGTTCACCCCTTGGTACGCTCGATGCCGCGTTTGCCTCTGCGAAGCGGCTAACGAGCGACCAAAAGATTGTGGTGCAGCCGGCGGTCAATGAAGAACTCGCGGCCACCGCCGTGGCCGGTACGCAGCAGATCCATCAATCACCCGGCGCCCGGGTCGATGGTGTTTTTGCGTTGTGGTACGGCAAGGGCCCTGGACTGGATCGCGCGGCGGACGCGATTAGGCACGGCAACTCGCAAGGTTCTTCGCCGAACGGCGGGGTGGTCGTCGCCGTGGGTGACGATCATCTGGCAAAATCCTCAACGGTCGCCTGCTACAGCGACGAGACTGTCGCCAGTCTCCTCCTCCCGCTGCTCTACCCGGCTGATCCCGGCGAGATCGTCAGCTATGGACTCCACGGCTTTGCCATGTCGCGGCTGACGGGATCTTGGGTTGCGCTAAAAGTGCTGACGGAAGTGGCCGACAGTACACGCACCGTGCCGGCCGCAGAATTAGGTAATTTGCCCGTTCGGCCCGACGTCACTGTGCCGGACATTGGCCTGCATAACCGCTGGCCTGACTTGCCGCTCGATCAGGAACGGCGGCAGCATGAATTCCGTTTGCCGGCTGCGCTTGCTTATGTCCGGGCAAACGGTCTCGATCGCGTCGCGGTGAGGCCTAAGGACGCGCGGGTCGGTTTCGTCGCGGCCGGCAAATCTTGGAATGATTTGCGCGAAGCACTCGACCTGCTGGGCCTTCACGATTCACGGCTGATCGAGCTCGGGCTGGCTCTCTACAAGCCGGCGATGATCTGGCCGCTAGAGCCTCAGGGCCTCACAGCCTTTGCCGAAGGCCTGCAGGAGCTCGTCATCGTGGAGGAGAAGGCGCCGCTGATCGAGCGCCAAGTAAAGTCTATACTCTACGGCCGGTCACAGGCTCCCTCGGTTTGGGGCAAATGTGGACCGGAGCAACACCCGATGTTTTCTGCAACGGGCGATCTAACGCCCGAGCAGATTGCTGTCCAGATCGCGGCGGTCATCGCAAGGATATCCGGTGATCAGGTCGTAGCAGCACGAGGCGAACGCTTGCGCCGGCACACGAACCAACGCGGATTTGCAGATGTGCCCGCATCCCGGCGTCCATTCTTCTGTTCCGGGTGTCCGCATAACCGGTCGACAGCCGTGCCAGATGGCAGTCGAGCTCTCGCTGGGATTGGCTGCCACGGTTTAGCCGCGCGCAATCGCCCTGACACGTTCAGCTATTCCCAGATGGGCGGCGAGGGAATCCACTGGCTCGGCCTCGCTCCGTTCACCGACGAATCGCATGTGTTTTCGAATATGGGCGATGGCACGTATTTCCATTCAGGCCTGCTCGCAATCCGCCAGGCGGTCTCTGCTAAGCTGAACATCACCTACAAGCTGCTCTACAACAGTGCTGTCGCGATGACAGGCGGTCAAGCAGTCGATGGCGACCTTTCCCTCGAGCGGCTTCTGCGCCAGCTCCGGGCCGAGGGCGTCAGCACAATAATTTTGGTCACCGATGATCTGGCGTCCTATCGTGAGCATGCCGAGGTCCACTCCCTGGCGGGAGAGGTGGTGGATCGCGACGAACTTGATGCCGTACAGCTCAAATTGCGAGCCCAACCGGGTGTAAGCATCATCGTATATGACCAGATGTGTGCTACCGAGCGCCGGCGGAAACGCAAACGTGGCCAACTGAAGGAAACCAGCCGCCGCGTCTTCATCAATCAGCTGGTCTGCGAAGGCTGCGGCGATTGCTCGATCAAGTCAAACTGCCTATCCGTGGAGCCGGTCGACACTCCACTAGGTACGAAGCGAAGAATCAATCAATCGAGCTGCAACACCGATCTCAGTTGCATTCGAGGCTTCTGTCCCAGTTTCGTAACTGTCGAGGGTGCCCGTGTGAACCGCGGGCCAAAACCGCAGCTTACGATCGACCAACCATTGCTGCCCCTGGTGAGCGCTGCGCCGCCGCAACACAGCCGCATTCTTCTTGCCGGCGTAGGTGGGACCGGAATCGTGACGACGAGCGCGGTGCTGGCAATGGCCGGACACCTGGCAGGTCGAGGGGCCGCGGTGCTGGACCAGATCGGAATGGCTCAGAAGGGCGGGGCGGTTACAAGTCACGTTCATCTTGGCGGCCCCATTCATGCTTTGCGGATTCCAGCGGAGCACTGTGACCTTCTCCTGGCTTGCGACCAGATCGTCGGCAATGCATCGGACGTGATGGCATCTCTCAACCGAGGGCGGAGCCGCGTCCTCGCCAATGCTGACGTGTCCATCACTGGAGATTTCGTCACTAATCGTCAGGCCGTCGTGAATTCGAGTTTGCTGACGAGACGGCTGAGCACACAAGTTGAACCGGAACATTTCGCGGTGTTTCCCTTCACGGCTTTGGCACAATCTTTGTTCGGCGATTCGATCGCCGCCAATTTCATGATGATCGGGTGCGCTTATCAGAAAGGCTGGCTTGGCCTTAACCTTGAGGACCTCCACCAGGCGATCGAACTCAATGGCGCCGCCAAGGAGGCAAATCTCGCTGCGCTTGAGTGGGGGCGTCGGTTAGCTTCCGACCCTCAATTCGTCTTTGTTGCAGCAGGCCTGGCCGAAAAGACTGAGCAGCGCACCCCTGAGGCGGAGATCCAAGATCTTACGACATTTCTTCGCAACTATCAGAGCAATGACTACAGCCAGCGTTTCCTTGATGTCATCAACCACATCCGTGAGGCGGAGACTAAGGTTCATACTGGCCATTCGCTAACGCTGGCTGCTGCGCGATCCCTGTTCAAGCTGATGGCCTACAAGGATGAGTACGAGGTTGCCAGACTCTATACGAGCGGAGAGTTCGAGCGGGCAGTCCGATCTCAGTTTGATAGCTTCGCAAAGCTGTCAATCTATCTTGCACCGCCTTTTCTGTCTCGCCGCGACAAGACAACGGGAGAGCCGCGCAAGATCCGGTTCGGAGCTTGGATCTTGCCCGTCTTCAGAATCTTGGCGGCCTTGAAGATCTTGCGCGGAACACCCTTCGACGTCTTCGGAAGGAGCGCCGAGCGCCGCACCGAGCGTGCTCTGATCGCCGAATTCATCGATGCCTTGAACCGCTTACCCCGTCGATTGTCAGCGGCATCGCTTCCACAGGCTGTCGCCATTGCTGAGCTACCGCTCGAGGTGCGTGGCTTCGGCCACGTGAAGCAAAAGGCGATCGAATTGTTCCGGCGGCGCCTTGGGGAGGCGCTCGCAGGTTACGAAAATGCGGCGCCTCACTTGGACGCTAGCGCGCGCACTACGCTAAAGGCATGAAAACCGAGGTGACAAATGACGAAGCGTTTCCCTGACGATCCGATTTATCATGGCTTCGACGCTCCTGGCCGTGTAGAGGCACACGTGTTCGATCTTGACGTTGAAGGACGCATTCCAACCGATCTCGACGGCACCTTTTTCGTGTAGCTCCCGAACCACAATGGCCGCCGAGCTTGGCCGTGACATCTTTTTTAACGGCGATGGCATGGTTGGCGCCTTCCGTTTCAAGGATGGTCATGTCGACTTTACGTCGAAATATGTCCTGACCGACAAGTTCGTTGCGGAGCGGGCGGCGCGCCGCGCCCTCTACGGCGCCTACCGCAATCCGTTCACTGACGATCCATCGGTTGCCGGTACTATCCGAAGCACGGCCAATACCAACGTCGTCGTTCACCATGGGCTGTTGCTCGCGCTGAAGGAGGACGGACCGCCGGTCGCGATGCGGCCAGATACGCTTGAAACGATCGGTAACTACCGTTTTGACGGAAAGATGACCAGTCAGACATTTACGGCTCACCCCAAGATCGATCCGACCAATGGCGAGCTGATTGGCTTTGGTTATGCCGCCAAGGGTGTGACGACCACCGATATCGCCTATTACGTCATCGATCGCGGCGGACACGTGGTGCATGAAGCTTGGTTTAATGCGCCGCGGGCAGCGATGATACACGACTTCGCCGTGACGGAAAACTATGTCGTCTTTCCCGTGAGCTCGCTGACGTCGGACATCGAACGCCTGAAGCAGGGCGAACCGGCCTTTGCCTGGCAGCCGAATGTGGACCAAATCTATGGGGTTCTGCCCCGCCGCGGCAGCGGAAAAGATATTCGTTGGTTTACAGTGCCGACGAACGGCTTCCAGGGCCACACCATCAATGCATGGGACGAAGGACACAAAGTCTATCTCGACCTGCCCGTCGTCAATGACAACGTGTTCTGGTTCTTCCCAGAATATAGTGGGCACGTGCCTGATCCCCGGTCCCTGCGTCAAGCCATGACGAGATGGACATTTGATCTATCTAGCAACAGCCCCGTTCCTCAGGCCGAGATCTTTACCCAAACGATGGGCGAGTTCCCCCATGTGGACGAGCGTTACGCCACGCGGCCCTATCGTCATGCCTTTCTCGCCCTTATCGACCCCTTCGCTCCGTATGACGCGGATCGCTGTGGCCCGCCCTCGGTCAACGCTTTCCTCAACGGCCTCGCTCACCTGGATATAGCGACCGGAAAGAGCGAGCGCTGGCTACCCGGTCCCACCTCGTCTGTCCAAGAACCGGTGTTTGCTCCCCGATCCCCTAATGCGCCGGAGGGAGACGGCTACGTCATTGCGCTCGTCAACAGGCTCGACGAAAGGCGGAGCGGCCTCGTCATCTTGGACACTCAACATTTTGCAGATGGCCCGGTCGCAGTCGCTCACTTACCGCTGCGGCTACGCAACGGCTTGCACGGCAACTCGGTGCCTTCAAGCGAGCTCACTGCACCAAACTGACACGGCTCCACTACGGACAGCAACCAGCTGACCTCAGCCACAGGCAACCACAAGAGGATGTAACATCTCTTGTGGTGACCTGCCTGTGGCTGATTTCGCTCGTGAGGCGACCGTCGCGCCAGGGACGGCGATCTTGGACGGCCTTGCATGTTGCCGCTTCAGCATGACGGGCGTTTGATCATTCACGAACAAGCGCCCGCGCTCAACTCCAGACAAATGCTGCATGGCGCCATATGTAATAGTTGACATATCGTCGAGCCCTGATAACCTAGAACTATAAGTCAAAAGTGTCATATGAGGAATCTGTCCCCATGAGCGTCCAATCGCTACCCGCCGACCTGCACAAGGCAACCTCCGCGCTGCCTTCGCCGCGCGTTTCGGAGATCGTTCTGCAAACTGCACAGTACGAGCTGATGCGCGACTGGTACTCATCTGTGCTGGGATTGAGCTGGAGCATCACAAATCCTGGCGGTGCCCCGGAAAACCGGCGCCGTTTCGCCGGCTCGCCCAAACAGACCCGAGCTAGCGACGTGCGATCCTGTTTCATGTTCTTGGACCGCTCGCCGGTTCATGGGCAGGTCCTGGCGCTATTCGAGCTGCCAGAGCTATCCGACTCGCCCAGCCGCGATCCCGGCTTGAATCACTTTCAATTTCGTCACGCAAATCTGGCGGCGCTGCTGGATCGCGTGGAATTGTTGCTCGGCGCTGGTCTGCAAGCCCACCGCGCTTCCAACCACGGTCCAGTGACAAGCTATTATTTCTCAGATCCAGACCAGAACGTCGTTGAGCTTTGCTGCAACAATTTTGACGACGCCGAGAAACTCAAGGCCTTCATCGACTCTGACGCTTTCAAGAACAATCCCTCTGGCATTGATGTCGACCCGAAGGATTTCTTGGCGCGCTTCCGCGCCGGCGAGCCATTAGACCAGCTGCTTAAGATCTGAGGGCCCATGCAGCGGGATAGGCTAGAACGAGCGGCGGATATCCTCGAGGCTCAAGCGACGGTCTTGAGCTTCATGGAGCATTTTGACTATGGCAATGCCGAGGCCGCTGCAGGGCTCTTCACAGAAGATGGTGTCTGGCACCGCGGCGATGGCCTTGTACGCGGCAAGGGCATGCTTGTTGATCTTATCAATCGCCGCGATCGCAACCTGGTCGTCCGACACCTGATCTCCAACATCAGATCGGAATGGCTGAACGAAGATCGCATTCTTATTCACGCGTACGTAACTCTGCTCAGCCAGCGCAGTGAGACCACTCCTCAACAGTTTCCTCTGCCATTTGATGGCGTAGCAGGATTTGGCCGTTACGAAGACGAGCTGCATCGGAGCGACGGGCGCTGGTTGATCGCAAGAAAGAAAACGGTGACCGAACTCAAGAAAAAATAAAACATGAGCTGAAAAGGGGAGGAAGATGATGACGAGCGTTAATACGCCTGCGCTGCCGGCCGTTGGCGACCTGTCGCCGCAGGTTCAGCTACGTGGAATAGAGGCAACAAAGGTCGTGCTCGGTTCCGGAATTGGCATGTTGACCAATTTCGGGCCGATCGTAATCTATACTTTCGGAACATTCCTGCTGCCAATTGTCAACGATACGGGCTGGTCGAGGGCCAGCGTGGCTGCCGCTCTTGCGCCAGCTGCTCTCTGCTCCGGCTTCTCGCAGCCAATCGTCGGGTGGCTGGTCGACCGATATGGGCCGCGCGTCTTTGCAGGCTTTTCTTTCGCTTTGTTTGCGCTCGGCCTGATTGCACTCGGTCAACTTCCACGTGATCCCTTAAGTTTTGCAATCTTTATGGGCCTGCTCGGACTCCTTGGCGCGGGGCAAGGGATCACGGCTTTCACCTACATAGTCACTCGGACTTTTTCGACCTTTCGTGGGTTTGCGCTCGGCATCATTAATGCAGCCTCGGCCGCCGGCATCATGTTAATGCCCGCGATCGCCACCTTTTCCATTGCAGAATACGGCTGGCGCAACAGCTACGCAGCGATCGGCGCTGGGGTCGCAATCCTTGGCGCAGTAGCCGTCATCTGGCTCATTCCCGGCAAGGAGCGCTTTCAGAAGTCCGCCGCTTCCGCGCAATCCTCCAAGCTTGTCTTCGGTGAGCTTTTGTCTGCTCCAATTTTTTGGATGCTTGCGTTGGCATTCCTACTGATGACGCTCGCCATTCAAGGTATGATTGTCCACATGACACCGTTGTTGATCGATCGCGGCTTTCGGCCCGTCGATGCGGCGGCTGTGATGGCGACATACGGCATGACGATGCTGGTAGCCCGCTTCTTGCTCGGGTCCATGCTTGATCGATGGTCTCCACGGTTGGTAGCGGTCGTTGGTTGCCTCGGTCCTGTGGCTGCCGGACTGCTGTTGGTCTCGACACGGCAGACTTCTATGGTTTATTTGGCCGCAGCTCTTCTTGCGCTTGGAGCGGGAGCAGAGTCGGATCTCATCCCATACACTGTCGCACGGCAATTCGGCGTTGCCCAGCTGGGGCAAAAGATCGGGCTGTTTATCGTCGTGTTCGCCATTGGCGTAGCCATTGGCCCGCTGATGTTTTCCGCGGTTCAAGCCTTGCGGGGAAACTACGACATCGCGCTCATCGCCAGTAGCGCCCTGATGCTGGCGGCGTCAGTCATCTTTGCTTTGATCCCATCCGCCTCGTTAAGCCAAAACGGCGAAAAGAGCGGCTGAGTCAGCCTTCATCAGCGCCTCAAAAAAAGAAGGTATCTCAATGAAAGTAGCTCGATTTGCTCGGAATGGCTCGGTCAGCATCGGCCTTGTGAAGGGCGACGGCATCATCTCCCTGTCGCCGTTTGATAAAGGCCTATCTGATATCGATGAAGTAGTGGCTGCGGAAGGCTGGGCTCGCGCAGAAAAGCTTATGACACGCGAGCCTGACCTGAAGATTGGTGACGTTGAGTTTCTTCCTCCCCTGTCTGCTAGGGCCAGGGTGTTCTGCGTTGGCTTCAACTATAAAGCTCACGTAGACGAGACCGGAAACGAGGCGCCTGCTTACCCGACTTTTTTCCAGCGAACGCACGAGAGCTTCGTTGGGAATCGCCAGCTGCTGCTTCGGCCTAAAGTGTCTGAGCGCCTCGATTACGAGGGGGAGCTTGCTCTCATCATCGGCCGGACGTGCCACAGAGTGGAGGAGGGAAGGGCGCTCGACTACGTCGGCGGGTACACCTGTCTAAACGAGGGCAGTGTCCGAGATTACCAAAAACACTCTGCCACTGGCATGACGGGCAAGAATTTCGATTCGAGCGGATCCATAGGACCCTGGATCGTGGCGGCGACTGACGTCCCGCATCCGGACCGCCTCGCGCTTTCCACGCGCTTAAACGGCGAGGTGGTTCAACAGGCATCGACGAGCCAGCTGATCTATGGGTTACCGCGGCTTATAAGCTATCTGTCCAGTGTTCTCAGGCTCCTGCCAGGCGATATCATCGCGACCGGTACTCCAGCAGGAGTTGGGTCGCGTCGCGTTCCGCCGCGTTGGCTGCGCGCTGGCGACCGGGTCGAGGTGGAGATCTCAGGCGTCGGAATTTTGGAAAACGCGGTGATCGACGAACCGACGTGAAAGCTCGCCCGAAAGCGGCCGCTTAAAACCTTCCCGATAGGCGGACCCAACAATCTGCTTTCAACAACGGCCCGCGGTTAAGCGCGCCAATACGACCTTACCAATTCAGCGCACGGAGGTGTTCATGCCCGCAGCCATGATGAAAGCTGTTCAAGTCGAAAAGCCGGGAGGACCCGAGGTCCTCAAATACATCGATCTGCCAATTCCCACACCGGCGGCTGGGCAAGTCCTCATTCGGACCGACACCATCGGGGTCGGGAAATACGATGCGCTGGTCAGGACTGGACGCTACCCGTGGCCCGTGGAGTATCCGGAGGTGCCGGGGATCAGTGTAACCGGCTATGTTGAGCGGGTGGGAGATGGTGTTGAAGGCTTCTCCCCGGGCCAGCCCGTTCTCGCATGGAAGTTTTCTCGCCGATGTTACGCCGAATATGTCGCCTGCGATGTCCACGAGATCACGAAGCTGCCTGAAGGCATAGACATTGAGGGCGCGGTCGCAATTCCCGACTATCAGGTCGCATGGGGCATGTTGAATGACGCTGCAGATCTGCGCCGGGTAAAGGTCGCCTCCATCAACGGAGCTACTGGCGGCGTCGGCTGCGCCATGATCGATCTTTGCCGCGCTGCTGGGATACAGCTGATAGCTGTCTGCCGGGCCCCGAACAAGGCAGCGTTCGCCTTGGAGCGGGGTGCAAGCTATGCGATCGACAGCAGCTCTGAAGCGGTTGGTGCCCGGATCTTGGATATCACCAAAGGTACGGGCGTCGACTTGATGTTCGACCAATTGGTCGGTCCGGATTTCCGCGACAACATCAAGCTCGTTGCTCCCTTGGGACAGATCGTCACGTTCAATGCGCTGTCGGGACTTCCATCGTCCGACCTATTCGCGGACTTGCGCAAGAACATGGACCGCAGCATCTCAGTGCGTGCTTATAGCGTTCACGTCTACGATCCATTTCCTCAAGAGCGCGTACGGATTGCGTCAGAGGTCTTCAAACTCGTGGAAGCAAGAGCCATCAATCCGTCCGTGACGGTGCGATTGCCGCTTAGGGAGGCTGTGCAAGCGCATCGAATGCTTGATGGCCGGGAAGTTATGGGCAAGCTGGT
Organism: Bradyrhizobium sp. CCBAU 53340; assembly: GCF_015291645.1. Lineage (NCBI taxonomy): Bacteria > Pseudomonadati > Pseudomonadota > Alphaproteobacteria > Hyphomicrobiales > Nitrobacteraceae > Bradyrhizobium > Bradyrhizobium sp. CCBAU 53340. The sequence goes on along the minus strand of NZ_CP030056.1, from coordinate 472,346 downwards.
GTTAAAGCCGTAGCGAGGGATGCATCACCGCACACCCGAGACGCCGTGATTCGCCGCCTTCCATTTCCTGTCGATGGCAAGGAGATGCGGCGCAATCGACGACACGACAATTCTATACATAGGCATACCGCCACCAAGATGCGTCCCGGACTTAATGATGAATTAGCGAGAGCGCGATAGGTTCTCGGAAACTTATGCGAAATGTGGGGTACGCATGCGAATCGGAAAGCTCTTTGCGCTGTCGATGCTGACGGTGACCACGTTTGCGGTTATTCTCGGCGCCGAGGTTCTGCTTCCGCAGACGCGCATCTTCGTTAGTCGCTCCGAATCCATCAAAATGGTCGAGGCTTTCGGCGCGGTGCTGATGGTCAGTCAACACCTGGCGGGCCTTCGTACACCCTACATCACGATCTTTCAGGAAACGCCCGCCACGCCGACCCAGATCGAAGCGATGGGCAAGGCGTCGAGCGCCGCCGATGCGGCCTTCGACCTGGCCCGCAACAGTTTGCTGGCCCTTGATGGTGGCGAACCGATGATCCAAAGCCTGGACCGTACCGGGCGCCGTTTCAAGGATGTTCATGCGGCGGCCGATCGGGCCGTGCGCGTATCCCTCGGATCGCGCGATAGTGCGGTGGTCAAAGAACTCCTTCCCACTGTTGCCGAGATGATCGGCGCGATCGAGCCGATCCTGAATCGGCTGGAGGGGCAGGTGGTCAGCGCCGATTCTTCACTTGCAACGCTGCTGAGCCTGGCGCGAACCGCGCAGGATTTGCGGGTGACCGCCGGCAGCCACGCCTCGCCACTGTCGCCGGCCTTGAGCGCCTCGCGTCCGCTCACTCCCGCTGAATTTGCGCTGATGGATCGTATGCAGGGCCGCTTAGATGCCGACCGAGAACGCATCGAGGGCACGATCGACCAGCTCGGCAATCCGCCCCGCCTTGCCACGGCCATGAAAGCGGCCGTCGAAGCCTATTTCGGAAAGGCGATTCCGGTCGTCGAGAAGGAAATGCCGGCGGCCAGAGGCGACGGCAAATACAGTCTCAGTCCCTCCGACATGGCCAAGGTCATTGTGCCCGCTATCCAGATGTTCTTCGGCGTCCGCGATGCCGCCTTGGCCGAAGCTGCCGAGCGCGCCTCGGCGGTCCGTGACGGCGCGCTGGGGATGCTGGTGCTTGCAGGAGTTGCAGTGCTGGCCCTGCTCGGTACGCTCGCTGGCGTGACCATAATGCTGCGCCGACGCGTGGTGACGCCGCTAGGCCAGCTTGCGGAGGTGATCGGCACTCTTGCGGCCGGAAACCATGACGTCGAGATCCCATCGACCGGCCGGAATGATGAAGTCGGCCAAGTTGCCGGCTCGCTACAGCATTTCAAAGACAAGCTAGTCGCCCAAAAGGCTGCCGACGCCGCGGCCGCCAGCGAAGCCGAGGGCAAACTCAAACGCGGCCAACGCTTGGACCAGATTGCGCGCGAATTCGAGGCCATGATCGGCGATGTGATCAGGACCGTTTCGTCCGCCTCCGCGGCGTTGGAAGCGTCGGCCGGTATGCTGACTAGCACGGCCGAGCAATCCAAACAGATCACGGCTGCCGTGGCTGGCTCCTCCGAACAAGCTTCGACCAACGTGCAGACCGTGGCGGCGGCCGCCGAGGAGATGTCGTCGTCCGTCGACGAGATTGGTCGCCAAGTGCAAGATTCAGCCCGCATTGCTGGCGAAGCGGTGCTGCAGGCGGGACGGACCAACGAGCATGTCGCCGAACTCGCCAAGGCGGCCCGTCGGATCGGCGACGTAGTCGAACTCATTAGCCAGATCGCAAGCCAAACCAACCTATTGGCCCTCAACGCCACTATAGAAGCGGCACGCGCCGGGGAGGCCGGCCGCGGGTTCGCGGTGGTGGCGTCGGAGGTCAAGGCTCTGGCCGAGCAGACGGCCAAAGCAACCGACGAAATCGGTCAGCAGATAACAGGCATTCAGAGCGCAACCCAGGACTCGGTCGGCGCGATCAAGTCGATCGGAGACACCATCGGCCGCATGTCAGAAATCGCCTCCACGATCGCGGCGGCGGTTGAGGAGCAGGGCGCGGCAACGCGCGAAATCTCCCGCAACGTGCAGCAGGCGGCGCATGGTACCCGACAGGTTTCGGCCAGCATCGTTGATGTACAGAGGGGCGCCAGCGAGACCGAAACGGCGTCATTCAACGTGCTCGCCGCCGCGAAGTCACTGTCCGGCGAAAGCAACCGGCTAGAGACCGAGGTCGCCACATTCCTGGAAGCGATCCGCGCAGCCTAACGGGCCTAACACGGATCACCTGTCCTCGCCGGAACTCTCCGGGCTGAACGTCTCATTGCTCGTCTTGAACGGGCACTCACCACAAGGTCACCTGGACACACCGTCGATAGTCATGTCGGGATAGCACTCAATATGTTTGCCTCGAGTTCGTTGCGGAAACCCCGCAGACTCTGATCGTCCGCTGGATAACAATTGAGTGACAGGTCAGCACCCACACTAGTCACGACCGCCGCCTCACAAACTTTGCTGGCGGTGCAGCTGTGAGCCGTGTCGTGGAAACGTTGCGATCACGACGTGGCTGGGCAGCCTCCTACTTCCTTTTGGTAAACTCAGGCGGCGACGACATTCTCTTTTTCGCCCGTCGATCGGCTACTAATTCAGCAGCCTGCTAGGCGTTTTCGGGACACATCACTGCGCTAATGACGGCGATCAGCTCCTTGCGGAATTGCTTGTCGTCTTTAGCAACCGGCGCAAATCGCGCGATGAATTGCCGGTTAGCCATGGACATCGACATCGCGCCGAGGGCGGCAAAGAATCGCAAGTTCGGATCGACTTTCCGGCTGTTGCCACTCCGATTGACTGCTGCGATCAAGGGTACCAAGGTTTCTCGGAGTGGCTTAGTTAGGGCATTGTGAAAGAACTCAAATCGCTCGCTCTGGTCGATCCCGGCAACCTCGTTGATGACAAATCGCGCAAATTGCGGCTTACGCTGGCCCACATTGATCAATTGTTCAATCGTAAGCTCTAGGCGCTCCCTCGAAGACACTTCTGCCCCATCCGATCGCACGGATGCGAGCAGAGCCATCGCCTCCCCCGAAAACGACTCGATTACGGCCTTCCATAGTTCGAGTTTTGATCCGTAGTGGTAAGAGATCAGGGCGACATCAACTTTCGCGGCAGCAGCGATTGAGCGGAGGTTTGCCTTTTCGAAACCGTGCTCGGCAAATGCGTCGAGCGCTGCATCGAGAAGGTTGTCGGCCTCTAGTTCTGAGCCCTTCCGTGGTCGACCGCGCGTTCTCACGGCTTTTCGAGACATCCCTCCTCCTCCATCGACCATTCCGACCTCTTGACGTTTAGAACGATGCAACTAAATATTCAACGCCTGTTGAATATTACGCCTTGGAGTTCTTTGGCGGGGCGCTCAGACAACTTGAAACTTTGAGTTAAATCAGCATGTTGCAAATGCCCAGCGAAGAAGGGGACCTAATGCCGCGGCTGGCCAACAGGGCGCAATTCCGCACGTCGCTCGCGCTCGTCGCGACCGTGCTTACAGCGTTCCCGAACTCGATGGCGCGAGCGGGTGACAAGTCTTCGGCGCTGTTGCGCGTGACCGTCGCCACCGCCCGCCGGCAACACATCACGCCAGACCTTCCCCTCACTGGGACGATCCAGGCTCGCATCCTTTCGAACATTGCATTTCAGACCAGTGGACGAGTTGTCCGTCGCGACGTCGAGGTTGGGCAGTATGTCAAAGCAGGTCAAACTCTCGCGCATCTTGAACGGACCGAGCAGCAGACCGATGTTACCAGTGCTGAAGCAGCGCTGAATGCTGCGAATGCGCAGTTGCTGGAAGCCCAACGAAATTTCGAGCGACAACAGTCTCTGCTTAGCAGTGGCTCTACCACACGTGAGCGATTCGATCAGGCGTTAGCCACGCTTCGAACAGATGAGGCGCAGGTCAACAGCGCACAAGCTGCCCTGAATACGGCACGCGAGCGGCTAACCTACACGGAATTGAAGGCAGGACGGGACGGCATCATTGTCTCACGTAGTATCGAAGTCGGCCAGGTTGTGCAGGCCGGACAGACGGCTTTCGCCCTTGCCGAGGATGGCCCGCGGGATGCGGTATTCCAAGTTCCCGAGATTCTTGTCACCAATCCGCCAAACGACAGGACTGTCGACATCACCTCGCAATCGATGCCGAATGTAACTGTTGCCGGCTCTGTGCGCGAGATCTCGCCGATTTTGGATCAGGCCACCGGCACCGTTACGCTCAAGGTCGCGGTCGAACGAGCGCCGGCCGATTTGACACTCGGTTCGGCCGTCGTCGGTAGAGCCCGTTGGGAGTTATCGCCTGCCTTTGTCATTCCATCGAGCGCGCTGTTTGCAGCCAACGGTAAGCCCGCAGTCTGGATATTGGATAGCGAGAACAAGGCCCGGCTTCGCGGGGTCGTCGTGCAGGAATATCTCACTGGAGCGGTCGCGTTGGCCGCCGGATTGGAAGAAGGCGAGCGTGTCGTAACTTCCAGCGTACAACTGCTGTATCCAGGGAAGGTTGTCGCGGTCGCCTACGGAGCCGAGCCATGACGTCGCCCGCACCCACGGTCTTGCGGCTGCTACTTTTCGCCTGCGCCGCGGCGCTTTCCGGGTGCGAGGAGAAGAGCCTCGAATCGCCCGTCATTCGTCCCGTGCTCACCATGGTTGTGCAACCGGCCTCGTAGAGGATCGACACCTTCACCGGAACGGTGCAGCCTCGGTACCAGGCCGAGCTTGGCTTTCAAACAATGGGGCGAATGAGCTCGCGCGACGTCAATGTGGGAGATCTCGTTGCCAAGGGGCAAAGACTCGGGTCCCTTGATTCGACCGTCGCGCAGCTCGCGATCGTCTCAAGCCAGGCCGATCTGGCCAACGCTCGAGCGGTCCTTGCCAATGCCGAGGCCACTCTGGAACGAAAGCACAAACTGTTCAGCACGGGCAGCGGGACACAGGCGGACCTCGATGCGGCAACAGCAGCCCAGCAGAGCGCCCAATCACGCGCCACGCAAGCTGAGGCGAGTCTGCAGAAGGCGACCGAACAACTCGGCTACACGACCCTAAACAGCAGCTATGACGGTGTCGTCGTCTCCTGGTCCACGGAAATCGGCCAGGTCGTCTCGGTAGGCCAGACGGTTGTCACCATCGCTCGCCCAACTTTTCGCGACGGTGTGTTCGACATACCGGACGACCGAATTGGCCAATTCATCGAAGGTTCATCCTCTCGGGCATCGCTCCTCGTCCAGGATAGCATCGCAGCCAAGGCGGTCGTCCGTGAGATCGCGCCGCAGTCGGACTCCTCGACCAGAACTCGGCGCATTCGGTTCACCATCGAAGATCCACCTGAAGCGTTTCGGCTGGGAACCACGATCCGCCTCGCGGCTGCACAGGAGGGCCAAATGGAGATTCCGGTTAGTGCTCTTTTGAAAATCGAAGGTCAGGACGCCGTCTGGATCGTGGGAGCAAACAAGAGGGCTCTAGCACGTCCTGTGATGCTCGGCGCCCACAGGGGAGACCGCGTGGCAGTTACATCCGGCTTGTCGATTGGCGATCGCGTCATCACTGCCGGCGTGCATTCCCTCTCCGAAGGACAACTCGTCAAACTTTTGCAAGAGAATCAGTCGTGACCTCCTTCAATCTATCTGAATGGGCCCTAAAGCATCGCTCGTTCGTTTGGTTCCTGATGATAGCGTCCGCGATAGCGGGCCTGCTCGCCTACCGCAGCCTCGGTCGCGAGGAAGATCCTCCGTTCACCATCAAGACTATGGTGATCCAGCAACAATGGCCCGGCGCGACGGTTGACGACATGCTCAATCAAGTGACCGACCGGATTGAAAAGGAGGTGAAACAGATCGGCGCGGTCGACTACGTCAAGAGCTACACGACGCCCGGTCAGACCACGATTTTGGTCAATCTGAAGGACACCACCAAGCCAAAGGACGTGCCGTGGCTATTCTATGAGGTCCGCAAACATGTTCAGGACATCCAGTACACCCTGCCTTCAGGCGTAGGCGCAGCCTCCTTCAACGACGAATTTGGCGATGTCTTCGGCAACATCTACGCGTTTACGTCCGACGGACTCAGCCCACGGCAATTGCGCGACTATGTCGAGCGGGTGCGCTCGGAACTTCTCACCGTGCCAAGCATCGGCAAGATCACGGTGATCGGAGCACAAGATGAGGTCATCTATCTCGACATCTCCACGCGCAAGCTGGCGGCACTCGGTCTTAATATGCAGTCGCTCATCAAGACACTGCAAAATCAAAACACAGTGCAGCCGTCAGGCGTCGTACAAGCGGGCCCAGAACAAGTTTCGCTGCGCGTAAGCGGTCAATTCGCTTCGGAAGAGGCCCTTCGAAGCACCAACCTGCGCATCGACAACCGCTTCCTTCCGCTTAGCGACGTCGCGACCATCACCCGTGGATATCGCGATCCACCCGATCCGCTATTTCGTGTCGATGGAAAGCCTGCGATCGGGCTCGGCATCGCGATGATGGCCTCTAGCAATGTGCTTCAATTTGGTGAGGCGCTGAGAGCAAAGATGCGCGACATCTTGGCCACGCTTCCGGTAGGCGTCGAACTCCACCTGGTTTCCGATCAGCCGAAGATAGTTGAGCAGGCAGTCGGCGGCTTCACCGAAGCGCTCGTTGAGGCCATAGCCATCGTGTTGGTGGTAAGCCTGATCAGTCTTGGAGTGAGGGCAGGGCTGGTGGTCTCGTTCTCAATTCCGCTCGTGCTGGCGGTCGTGTTCGTCATCATGCAGTATTTTGGAGTAACGCTGCAGCGCATTTCCCTAGGTGCGCTGATCATCGCGCTTGGACTGCTCGTCGATGATGCAATGATAACAGTCGAGATGATGGTGCACCGCCTTGAGCGCGGGGACAATCTCTATAACGCAGTGACCTTTGCTTACACCTCGACCGCATTTCCGATGCTAACCGGAACCCTGGTAACTGTCGCAGGCTTTATCCCGATTGGGTTCAACGGCTCATCGGCTGGCGAATACACCTACACTCTGTTCCTCGTAATCGCAGCATCGCTACTAACCAGCTGGGTGGTAGCCGTTCTGTTCGCTCCACTGATCGGCGTCATGGTCCTTCCAAAAACCATGAAACATCACGACCATATCGGTGTCGGCCGGCTATCCCGCTACTTTGTCGTTCTACTGGAGGCCGCGATGCGCTTCCGCTGGGTCACAATCGGCGGAAGCCTCGGTCTGCTCGCGGTGGCAATCGTCGGTATGGGATTTGTGCAGCAGCAGTTCTTCCCGTCGTCAGACCGGTCCGAGCTGCTCGTCGACTTGACGCTTCCGCAGGGCAGCACGATCCTTGAGACCAAGAAGCAGATCGACCAGTTCGAAAAAGGGCTGGCCTCCGATCCTGACGTCGAAAGCTGGAGCTCTTATGTTGGGCAAGGTGCGATCCGCTTCTATCTGCCACTCGACCAGCAGATGGCCTTTAACTATTTCGGCCAGGTGGTCGTCGTAGCCAAGTCACTTGAAGCTCGCAATCGGATCGAAAGCAGATTGCGAAAGACCGCGGCCGATCAATTCATCGGGATCGACGTCTTCATCCACCCGCTCGACCTTGGACCTCCGGTTGGACGTCCGCTGCAATACCGCCTCAGCGGGCCGGACATCCAGCAATTGCGCGCCAAGGCACTGGAGATCGCCAAAATCATGAGCGACAACCCGCATCTTGACCCTCCGACATTTGATTGGAACGAGCCAGGCAAGGTCGTTCAAGTCGAAATAGCGCAAGACAAGGCGAGGCAGCTCGGGCTCGACTCCGTCGATGTTGCCTCGATACTGAACGGCCTTGTCGGCGGGACGTCCATTACACAGATGCGCGATAGCATTTATCAGGTCAACATCGTTGGGCGCGCCGCAAACGACGAACGCAGCCGAATCGAAACGCTGCAGTCGTTGCAGATCCCGACTGGCAATGGACAGGTGGTCCCGTTGCTCTCGTTCGCAACACTTCGCTATGACCTGGAGCAGCCCATTATTTGGCGACGCGACCGTGTCCCAACAATCACGATTCGAGGCACCATCCACGATGGCACGCAACCGGCAACTGTCGTCCAACAGCTTGCGCCGGCTATCGAGACCTTCGCCGCGAACCTGCCGGCGTCGATGAAGATCGCAACCGGAGGCGCCGTCGAGGAGAGCTCAAAGGGTCAGGGTCCAATCGTTGCGGTCGTGCCTGTGATGCTGCTTGCGATGGCGTTCTTCATTATGGTCCAGCTGCAAAGCTTTGCGAAGCTGTTCCTTGTCGTAAGCGTGGCTCCCCTCGGCTTGATCGGCGTTGTGTTCGCTCTCCTCGTATCCGGAAAACCGATGGGTTTTGTCGCGATTCTCGGTACGTTAGCCCTTATCGGGATCATCATTCGCAATTCGATTATCTTGATGGCGCAGATCGACGAAATGCTTGACGAGGGTCACGATCAATGGTCGGCAGTCGTGCTGGCAACACAGCATCGCATGCGGCCAATCCTGCTGACGGCCGCCGCAGCAAGCCTCGGCATGCTTCCGATCGCGCCGCAGGTCTTCTGGGGTCCTATGGCGCTATCGATGATCGGTGGCATCATGGCTGCGACCTTCCTGACTCTCTTTTTCTTGCCGGCGCTTTACATCGCCTGGTTCCGTGTAGAAGCCCCACTAAAGGACTCTTCTTCGCGCCAGGAGGAGCCCAGCAGGCTCGCCAGGGCCAGCTCACCATAGGGAAGCCCGAGCGCGATGCCACAAGGCCTTTGGCGTCCTGCTTGGTAACCGCCACGCTCCGCGCCGGTTTGTACCGGGAGTTCGTGATGCCTTTCCCTGCACCGGATCCGACCGTAGAGCTCTTCGGGCTTGGCGATCCGGTGCACGACGATCGGCGATTGCCGGCAGCGTCGCACGACGTTCACCGCGCTTTCACAATCCACGAGCGTCGTGAAATGATGTCACCGCCGTAGCTGTCGAGCTACCGAGTGATGGTCCTTAGGAGAATCAAACAATCGATCGCGAGACCGAGCACCAGAACGACGTTAAAAAAGCTCGCCACATCATCGTCCTGAATGTCTCTCCCGTAGCGTCCACGGCTATCGAAAGCGCAGCGCCACTGAATTGATCAGGAGCGTGGCACATTGGTCTCGTCTCAGAATGCCGGTGACGCGTCGAACTCGGCCCAGCTACAGTCGACGTGGCTCGGACGTGCGTTTCCGACCGTGCTTATGAAAGCGCACGGCGCAACATGGGTATGGTCGAGAACAAGACCACTGCTAGCAATGTCGTAGACCTTCTTATCAGGTCTGCTCTCCTGCCAGACGTTGTCGAATGCGACGACATCAGCCGTCCCAATCGGCGTATTCTCGTGGGCACAACAAAAGCCCCAAGCTTCAAATCTGGCGCTCTTTGCGGTTCTGCATAGTTGCCGGCCACGCGCATCCATACGTCAGATTTGACATATATGTTCATGCCTGCTAGCCAGTAAGTAATAAATGACATATGGAGGAAGGCCGTGAATTGCCGCTCGGGGGTGGACGCACCTGACCTGTTCGGAATGACGTCCGAACTCTGCACCAAACGCTCTGACCGGTGCTGGGTATCCTCAATTGCTGATCAACGGTGAAGCCATTTTCGCAAGCAGCTGCGCTTTGTGCAGATGCCATTGGTAATTGGCCGCGATGGCTAGTTGAAGCAACGGGCAATCGTCCCGTCTAGAGCTCTCATCCATGATGCTCTCGATGGATAGCAAAGCACTCTGTGAGGCGCGCGCCGGCAGCTCAAGAGTTTCGATGGCAGTGGGGAGCGAGCGTCGCGGCTCTCCATAGCTGTCGGATGCCTTCATCATGCCTGCATCGGTGCGGAGCTGCAATTCACGAGGGCCGACTATCATACGGGAGGAAAAAATGGCGCAGATTAACTCGTTGGGGTCAAAGATTTCATTAGTGACAGGGCACATGGCTGGGATGATAGACCAGCCCGCACTTCCGATTTGGGTCGGTGTTCTGATCTCGGAATATGCGTTTTCACCGGCGCGAGCGGGGGCGCTTCCGACCCTCTTTCTAGGAGCCATGGTCTTTGCAAGCGTTACACTATCGCCATTCTTCCATCGCGCTCCGGGGCGCTGGATGCCGACGCTGGGCTTCGGCATCAGTGCCGGGACCTTCTATGTGATGGCCGGCTTCACCGAATTTAGCATTCTGGCAGTTGGCCACTTCGTCGCTGGATTGGCGACAGGAGTCGCACGGATAACCCACATCGTGTCTTTGCAATGGGGGGGTTAACGCTTGGAGTCTTCGCGGTAATATTGCTCGGCGCATCGGCGACTCTCATCACGAAATTCGGTCCACCAGCCATCTTTGAGGTCTTTGCCGCAGTTACGGCCGTGGCAGCCGCAATAGCGACTTTCTTCTTTCCCTCTGCTTCCATCAGCGAAGACCTCGTCAGGGATGCCGCTGGATTCACACGCCCTGTGTGGTTCATTATCACTGGAATCGTCCTGATGTCGCTCGTCCAGGCAATGATATTCAGTTTCCTACAACCGATGGGCACCGATCGCGGACTGTCGCCTGTCCAGATCCAAAGCGTTCTGGTCACGTTAGGTCTGGTGGCTATGACACCGACCCTGCTCGCCGCGTTTCTCCAAAAGCGGCTTCCGCCGATGCGGGTCGCGATGACTGGAACCCTGCTGCAGGGAGCGGTAGCTGTCCTAATCTCTTGCTCTAGCGGTTTCTTGCCGTATGCGGTCGGAGCGGTCGTTTTCCCGTTCATAATGTTGTTCACGCATACTTTTGTCTTCGGGCATCTCGCGCGCCTTGATCTCACCGGGCGCGCGGTTGCTGCGACCCCAGCCATGTTGGTCGGCAACATGATTGGACCGCTCCTGGGCGGGACATTGGTCCAGACGACTGGCTATCTTGGTCTCGGGTCGGCGGCAGCGGCCGTCGATCTCATTGCTCTCTGCTGCTTCATTGCTGCATCACAGAGAGCCACATCCGCTATCCAGCCGTTGCCGCAGCTAAACCAGTAGGCAGATCTCTTGGCTTGCCGGAGCCTGACGAGAGCCAACGCTACGCGCGGATTCGAAATGCTGAAAGACGTTGAGATGCCGATCTAGTTTCTGCGAGCAGCCAAGTTCTCATTCGCTTTTATCCAATTCGACGCAACCCCTTTGGCAAATTCCCCAGGTGCCTGGCACCGGTGCGAGCGAGAGATGTCGAAAGAGGTATAGGGGCCGGGCTCAAAGAGGCCTCTCCGCCAATACGTTCTCGCGGGGACGCTCTCTCGCCGCTGTTACGCCGAATAGGGTGATTGCGTCAGGCACAATCACGACCCTTTCCGCGACATGCACATAAGGCGCAGTCGCCATGATCGCTTTTGCCGAGAGGGCGGCATTCAGCTGATAATGATCCGCCGGCTCCGGAGACGGCATGGTTCGAATTGGAGCAGGGTTGCGAGCTTTGCTATCGACAACAACATCTCGGATGTCAGTCTCGGTTCTTCGAGTTGACCAAAGGTGTGAGCATTAATCTGATGTTTGACCATTTCGTTGTTCGGTTTTCGCGACGACACTCGCTGGTCGCATCGTTAAGTCAGATATTAACGTTCAACACAAGTCCGGACGTTCTTTCCTCGGAGCTGCGCAAGAACATCGACGGAGGCACCTCCGTCTAAGCTCGCATGAAGTGCGAAGTCTACGATCCTTTCGCCGAATAAAGTGACCGCATCGCCAGGGAAGTCTCATCGCCTAGGCGGCCATCGCGCCATCCGTGATCACGTCGATGCCGACTAAGGTTCGATAGGGCAATCGTGGTAACTTCTTCCTACCTTCTTGTTTGCCGCTACTGCTCGGCGGTTGCCACGGCGAATTCTTCGCGTTCATACCTTTCAATCAGGCAATCGGCGAGCGCGGTACACACCTCGCCGCCCCGCATTCGGGAATTCCGCTTTGCTGAGCAGAAACAGAAAAACATAAGGTTGGTCCACCGGCAGGTAATATGTAAGGATTGCCATATGCGATAACCTGATGTATTCTTACTATAAGTCAAAACTGACATATAGGAGGATCCGTCCGATGGGCTTAGTCCGCCTGTTCGAGCAGTCGAAGGCTCCGTCAGGCTCAAGTCGGAGCGTCCGGATTGTGTGTGCTGGTCTTAAGGATCAGCCAACATTTGGTTCGCTTGACCGAGTAGCTCATTTCGAGCGACGTCCCGATTGGTCGCCTGTTTCCGCGCGCTTTCGATTTTTCTCACTCAAGTCGATGCACAGCCGCCGGCAAGCTCCTCCCGCAGCTTGCGCAGGGCCCCGGCACGAGTTGTCGCGGCACCGCATTTTGCAAGAGCGCCGCCTAGGTGCTCAATCGCCTTTGCAAAATCAGTTTGAAGTTCGTGTCTGCGCTACTGGTTGCGCGCATTGGGGAAACGCCGGTCGACTCCCTGCGTATGCGATGCGGCTCTTTGTACAAGCCGAGCTCCGCGCCAAGCCGCGAAGTCATGGAATGGCGGAGTAACGATCATGAAGAAGGGCTACAAGTGGATCAACAGGAGGATCGAGCAACTCGATCCGCACGTCGATTATGCTGAAATTTGGCGGCTATCCAGCTGTTACGGCCTGACGGATTTCATACAGAATTTTTCGTATTGTTTCACATTTCCCAACTTCGTAGTGACTGAGTGGGGCGCTCGGGCCGTTTGGCGCGAGGATGGCGGAAAGCTTCTTTATAGAGCCACTCATCGCGCCGAACAGACCGGAATCAACAACACAACCTGGTGGTATTACGGTCCTCAGGACGATCGCACCATCAAATCCGTCGAAAACATCAACAAGCTCCACGCCCATTATGCCAAACAGTACCCGGGCGATTTTTCTGATCACGAAGATTAGATCTACACGCTTGCCTTCACGGCGATCGCCATGGATCTGGCATTCAAGGCGATGGGATTGAAGGGCTTCAACGAGAAGCAAAAATAGCAGCTCACAAGTTTTGGGGTGAGATGGCAAAGCTATTCGTCGCCGAAGGTGGCGTACCTTTACACGGGTATCCTAAGGACTGGGACGGTCTCGTTGCATTTTGCCGGGATTTCGAAAGCAGGGAGCGATCAGTGACCGAGAGAGGGAATCTGATCGTCAACGCGCTCTTCGATCAGTTCAGCTATCGCTATTTTCCGCCAGGCTTGCGGTGGTTGGGTCACCAGATGTTGCGATCAATGGCGCTGCCTTCGACGCTGAAGGCGCATGGCATTCCGCCGGCGCATCCCTTGGCTCAAGTACTCATACCGCGATCGTTGGGCTGCGTGGCCTGGATTGCAAAGACGCTCCTTCCTGATCCGCGGATCAGCTACATGGAACAAAGGAGCAGTATGCCGGCGGAAAACAGGAAGAAGCTGCGTAATCGGATCAATGTCCTTGATGAACAGTTTCCATCCTACTTTATCGGACGTCATGCCGAGGATCAGGCATGGGCTGGCTGTCCCTATCATGCTGCGCTGAAGTGCACCTGGACAATCCGCCCCCGCCGTTCAGGTGAGGGCTCTTGAGAAGCAGTCGAGCGTGCTCGACGCCAATTGACCCGGGACATTTTGGAGAATGAAAGAAATGGTTAGCGACAACATCGTGGCAGGCTCGGTGCTGACTGGGCAATTCTTCACGGGCGAATGGTCATCTAGCAAATCCGCCTTTGAGGCAGTCGAACCTGCGACCGGTGCGGTGATTGGTAAGGTTGGTCTTGCAAGCGCGGTCGACATTGGGAGCGCTTCTGCGAATGCACGGCAGGCGCAGGTCTCGTGGGCCGCGACGGCGCCAGATGCACGCGAAAACATACTTCTAAAGGCGTGCGAAGTCGGCGAGCGTTATAGGGATGACATCGTCACCTGGATCATGCGAGAGAGCGGCGCGGTCCGCTTGAAGGCTGAGATCGAGCTCGCAGGTACGCTCAAAGCAATCCGGCTTGCGGCTGCGATGCCCTCGCAAGCTCAAGGGAACGTGCTTCCAAGCCCGGGAGGGCGCATCAGCTTCGTGCGGCGACGCCCACTCGGGGTGATCGGCGTGATATCACCCTTCAATTTCCCGCTCTACCTTGCCGAGCGCGCCATTGCGCCGGCCCTGGCCGTCGGAAACGCGGTGGTAGTCAAGCCGGATCTGCGGACTGCTATTTGTGGTGGCTTCGTTATTGCGCGCCTCTTCGAATTGGCGGGTGTGCCGAAAGGCGTTCTTCAGGTGCTGCCCGGTCGAGAGGATGCTGGTGAGGCTCTGTGCAAGGACCCCAATGTGGCGATGATCCAATTTACCGGGTCGAGCAGGGCGGGGCGAATGGTCGGACAGGTGGCTGGACAGCATCTCAAGAAGGTGTCCCTCGAACTTGGCGGCAAGAACTCACTTATCATCCTAGACGACGCAGATCTGGATACCGCCGTTCGTGCCGCCGCCTTTTCGGCGTTCTTTCATCAAGGACAAGTTTGCATGAGCGCTGGACGCATTCTCGTGCAGAGAAACATCTTCGACGCTTTCAGCGATGCGCTCGTCAGATATGCGAAGACTTTGAAAGTTGGCAACCCTCTCGACCCTTCCGTTGCCCTCGGTCCGATGATCAATCAGCATCAGCTAAATCATGCACTAACCCTGATTGACCGCTCCGTCACCGAGGGAGCTCGGCTGCTAACGGGAGGCAAGGCGGAGGGCCTGTTTCTTCAGCCCTCCGTGCTGGCGGAGATCTCACCCACCAATCCGGCCTATCGTGACGAGCTCTTCGCTCCGGTCGCGGTGCTTGTCCCATTTGAGACGGATGTACAGGCCGGGCAAATGGCGAATGATACCGAATATGGGCTCTCTGCTGTGATCATCTCGCGCAACATCGGCAGGGCAATGGCAATTGGCGAGCAATTACGAACGGGTTTGCTACACATCAATGATCAGACGATCAACGACGATGTGGTCAATCCCTTCGGCGGCTCCGGCACATCGGGCAATGGCACATCGATCGGCGGTATCGCTAACTGGGAAGAGTTCACTCAATGGCAATGGGTGACGATCAAAGCTGAGCTGCAGCCCTATTCACTCTAAACTCGACACTCGATCACTGACTGAATGACCAATGCGCCCGTGGCGCTGATTGTTTCTCTAAGTTCCCGGCGGAGTGTTCACCAAGCTCCCTCCCACTTGGCCGTACTCTACTACCAAGAGTACGGCCTCTCTTTTCGGATCAAGGCAAGATCTGTTCGAAGGCTATCGAGTTGATCCGGACTCGTAAAGCTCGATCAACGTCTGTCTTCGACACACGCAAATCTTTTTTGGGTAGATTGGCCAAAGCCTTGGCCATCCCGATCTTAGCTTTGAGCAATAGCAGGAAGCGCTCGCTCGCGGCGGCTTGACCTGCCACTGAATTTTCATCCAGCAGCAGTTAGAGTCTCGGAGTTCGCGCCAAGTGAGGCTGCTGCGCGCGCGTGGAGAAAGAGTGCGGTTGCTACGATTAGGTGAAGCCCAAAGCGGAAACGCCAATGGTATCGCTATAGCGCACCGAAACCTGATCTCGCCCTGCACGCTTGGCGCGATACAAAGCTTCGTCTGCAAGGCCAAGTACTTTCGACAATCCCTCGCTTCCCTTGGAAACCGCCAGCCCAATGCTAACCGTGACCTTGGTCAAGGCACCATTTCGGGCAACTTCTCTCTGCCCGCAAGCCTGCCGCAACTGCTCAGCGAGTAAAACTGCATCGCTCGGAGATACGCCCAACAGCAGCGCCGCGAATTCTTCGCCTCCATGCCTGCCAATCACGAGGCTATGCTCCTTCGCGAACGACTTGAGCACGTCCCCGATTTCAACCAGCACCGCATCACCGAAATCATGACCGTATTGATCATTTATGCCCTTGAACCGATCGATATCCATCATCAAGCCTATAGCGGGAAGGTGACGATCGTATGCCTCTGCGAGAGCCTTGGCTGCAACCTCGTTAAATCCTCTTCGATTCAAGAGACCGGTGAGTTGGTCAACTCTCGAAAGTCTTAGGAGCTCGGCCTGGGTCGCGATCAACTTTTGCTGCAGCAGGTTGCTGCGCAGGCTCATGGCGCCTCCAATTCCAATGGAGGCGAGCGTACCAAGCAGAGCGACGCAACCTGTCGCATAAAGGCTGCTCACGTTGCCCTCCGGTCCGAACAGATAGGCGTATGCTAGCCAAACCAGCGGAACAGTTAAGACAAGCCCGATCGCAACGTCGCGAACCGTCCGACGGTACACATCTCCCAACGTCATTAAGGG
Source organism: Bradyrhizobium sp. CCBAU 53340 (assembly GCF_015291645.1). Lineage (NCBI taxonomy): Bacteria > Pseudomonadati > Pseudomonadota > Alphaproteobacteria > Hyphomicrobiales > Nitrobacteraceae > Bradyrhizobium > Bradyrhizobium sp. CCBAU 53340. Next base: position 456,071 of record NZ_CP030056.1, on the reverse strand, counting down.
ATCATTCATCAATCGCGCTCCGTGACTTTTTGAAAGCCTAGGAGGGATCGACTGGTCGTCATCTTAAAATGCTTGGGGACTTAACAGCGTTACTAACAGGAGGTTAAATTCGGAGCCAGAAATAGGCATTGACGCTCTCCTGTCGAGTCGCCTGCCGGCACGCGCCCGGCGCAGGCCCGCTGCCACGACCGGTATGCGCAACATGCATGGGCTAATTTCCACTATTGGCAGGCCTCTAGACCGCCTGCAGCTTCCTTGAAGCCAGAAACTGCGTGAATCGCAAAGCCGAGCCATCGTCTGCCGAGCAGACGCGTCTCTAAATTCAAGCCTTGGCGCCGCTCTCGCGCGTTTGCAGCGCATGGTAGCGCAACTTCTTCCGTGTCTCGTCGAGGCGATCGCCGCGCAGCACGGCTTCGCGGATCTTCTCCTCTGCGGCTGCGATCTGTCCGGCGACTTCGATCACCTCTTGGACGCGGCTCGCCGGGATGCAGATCACGCCGTCGCCATCCCCGACCAGCCAATCGCCAGGCGCGATGCGGATACCGGCAATTTGCACGGTCACATTGTAGGCGTCGGCAGTGACGCGATCCTTGCCAGTCCGCATCGTGTTGGCCCGGGCATAGATCGGATAGTCGAGTTCGATGCTGCGGTCGATATCGCGGCAGACGCCGTCAATGACGGTGCCGCCGATGCCGCGGCGGTCGGCGACCAGGGTCAGAATGTCGCCCCAGACCGTGGCGTCCATGCGACCGTCATTGTCGATGACGACGATCTGGCCGGGCTGCACATCATCGATATAGTCGCCGACCGAACCGCCGCTCTGGCCGGTCGGTAGCATTCGGATCGTAAAGGCCGGGCCGGCAAGACGCATCGAGCGCGCAAACGGCATGATCCCGAGACACTGCCCCTCGATGCCCAGTCGATCCAGTGCATCTGACAGGGTCGTCACCCCGAATGTCTTGAGGTTTTCAGCCGCGTCCTGTGTCATTTGCTGCGCTACCCTTTCAGCATATCTTCGTAGTTCCCGGCCATGACGTTGCCGATCGCTTCGCCGCGATCGATGGCTGCCGCCATCGCCCGCTCGCGCCCAAAAATGTCCTCGGCTCCGTAGCGATGATCTCCTCGGCGCGGAGTTGGTCGACGAACACCACGCCGCTGCCATCGGCTAGGACATAGTCTCCCGGCTTGACGGCGACGTTGCCGAACGTGATCGGCTCCTGGAACGAATGCTCCGCGATCCGGCCGCGAGCGGTCACGGGTACGGCTGCGCGCGCAAAGACCGGAAGCCCGAGCGCGCGACTTTCATCAAGGTCTCGGCAGGCGCCGTCAATCAGAATAGCGGAAACGCCCTTCTTGACGGCGCCGAGGCTGAGCAGGCCGCCCCAGCCAGACACATCGGTCCGTCCGCGATGCTCGACGACGATGATGTCGCCACGTTCTGCCGCCATCACCGCTCCCGCGCCGAGGTGGCGTTTCGGGAGGTTCGGCAGAGGTGCGCCGAGCTTCGTCGTAACGGCTCGTCCGGCGACTCGCGTCGGGCCGGTGAGGGCCGAGACTCCGATGACAGCGCCCGGCAAGTTGAGCTTGTCGAGCGCGTCGGACACCGCGCAGGTGTCGAGTTCCATCAGTCTGGCGACAATGTCAGATGTCGTTGAGGTGGTCACTCGAGAACCGCCATGGCATCGCATTGGACCAGCATGTTGGCCGGCAGATGATCGTTCTGGAATGTATGCCGTGCAGGTCGCGAAGCTGCATCGGGGAACGCTTCCAGCCAATGCTTGTTGACGGCCGGTCGGGCTTCCGGAACCTTGACGTAAACCGTCATCTTGACGATGCGATCCATCGCACCTCCGGCTGCCGCCATGATGCGCTTGAGATTGTCGAACATCAGTTCAACCTGTTTCTCGACCTCGTCAGGAATCTTTCCTGCCGCGAGATCCAACCCATAGACACCGCCGGTCATGACGATATTGCCGACGCGAGACGCTGCGGGTATCGGCTGAGCGCCATGGCTGAAGCCTTCGATTTCGATGCTGCGGCGTGCAGTCATTGCTGCTCCTCCCCAACCGGTCAGACGTCAAGCCGCGCGAACAGACGGCGCGCGTTGCCTTCGAAAATGCCCTTCTTGTCAGCTTCGCTGATCTCGGTGATCGATTCGATTACCGGCCTGATGTCGTCATAGGGCTTGCCCGAATTTGGATCGATGCCGCCGCCGCTGCCCGGCCGCTCGGTGCCGAAGACGCACCGATCGGCGCCGACCACGTCGAACAGCAGCTCCAGCGATTTCTTGTAGTGCAGTACCGTATCGAACCAGAAGCGCTTGAGCGTCTCGTCGAAAGTCTCGGCCTTCGCCCCCGAGGCGGCGGCGAACATTTGGCGATTCGAGCGCCAGCGACCGACTTGATACGGCACGGAGCCGCCGCCATGGCTGATCAGCAGCTTCAAGCTGGGAAAGCGCTTGAACACGTCGGACCGGGAGATCGAGGTGATGGCAAGGCTCTCTTCCGTGATGAAGTGCTCGTCATACGTTTCGCGGCCGCAGCAGGCGCAGCTGTGGATGTGACCAGGGATATCGTGCTCGCAGAGGAATTCGTATAGGGGATACCAATAGGAATCGCCCATCGGCGGCGACTTGCCGGCCCCCTCCGAAGGATCGGGATTGATCAACACGCCCAGAAAGCCGAGATCGTTGATGCACCGCTTGATCTCGTCGAACATCTTTTCAACCGGCACGCCCGTCGCTTGAGGCAGGCCGCCCACGCCGCGGAAGCGCTTGGGGTGCAACTTGATCGTGCGTGCGATCATGTCGTTGTTGTCCTGCGCCCAGCTGACGATGTCGTCCCAGCGGTTCTCGCCATGCAGCATCATGAAAGGCCGGGGTGAGAGAACCTGGATGTCGGTGCCGACGCCGTCCATGATCTGCACGTTCTGGGCTGCTGATTTCTCAAGCTCTGCATCCGGGATCTTGGCGTGATAGATGCCGTATTGGCCGCGCGCGACCTGGAGATTTCCGCGATGGGCGTAGAAGCTCGGCGGCGCGACGAGATGCGCGTGGGCGTCGATGATCATGCGGACATTTCTCCCTGGATGGATAGCGCGGGTCTTGCGACCACTAAATCTTCCACATGGTATAATTAAAAAGCGACCGTCGCAAGCCCTGGGAATTGCGTCGAGGCGATTGCCATTCGCGATCGCTCGTAGCAATATAGTCCATCTGGTAAAATTAAAAGAGAGGAAATGTCCAATGGCGAAAATCGTTCTCGGCCTCGCCGCGTCGCACACCCCCATGCTCGCGCTGGAGGGAAAGCGTTGGAGCGAGCGCGCGGCTGACGATCTCAAGAACAAAGCTCTCAATCTCTCCGATGGCCGCTATGTGTCCTACGACGAGCTCGCCCGCGAAAACGGCGCTCCTTATGCGGCGCTGGCGACCGAGGCGAAGTTCCTGGAGATCGAGGCCGCATCGCAGAAGGCTCTGGATTACATGGCCGACCGCCTGGCGCAGGTTGCACCCGACGTCGTGCTGATCGTGGGGGACGATCAGGCCGAATTGTTCAGCCTATCCAACATGCCCGCAATCTCCATCTTCTATGGAGAGGAGATCCTGACGCATGAGCGCCATCTCACGCCGCAGACGCCGAATTGGATCGGCACGGTCATGAAGGGATATGCCATGGATGCAGTCCATACGTTTCCGGGCTGTCCAGAGCTCGCCCGCGAGCTGATCCATGGTCTGATCGAGAACGACGTGGACATCGGAGCAGCAGCGAAGGTGGATGACCCGCACAAGGCCGGATTCGGCCATGCCTACGGCTTCATCATCGAGCGGCTGTTCAAGGGAAAGTCCATTCCGGTTCTGCCGGTCCTGCTGAACACCTACTTTCCGCCCAATGCCCCGACGGCACGACGCGCCTATGGCGTCGGACAGGCGATCGCGAGCCTCATTTCACGGTCGAAGTTGGATGCCCGAGTGGCCGTGGTGGCCAGCGGCGGCCTGAGCCATTTTGTCGTGGACGAGAAGCTCGATCGCAAGGTGCTCGATGCGATCAAGCGCAAGGACGTGTCCGTCCTCAAGTCGCTGACCAGGGGAGAGTTGAACTCCGGCTCTTCGGAACTCCTGAATTGGGTGATGGTCGCGGGCATGTCCGAGCATCTCGACAACGACTGGACGGAATACTATCCAGGCTATAGGACCCCGGCCGGTACAGGCACGGGTATCGGCTTCGCCGTCTGGTCCTAAATTTCCCGGCACAGCGAGCGACTGCCGCCGGCGAGGCGACTTGCCGGCGGAGTTCACGCCTGTGTCGCTCCGGTCTGTGTGTTCCGCTTGTGCGCGTCGGGCGCGGTGTTGACAAACCGGTCGCTCCGGCGGATAGGCTTCGTGCGGACATGGCATGCCACGCGGAGCTGTTTTGGCGACGGATCTGACCAAGGAAACCCTCGACGAGGTCGTGAATCAGCGCCGGCGCCAGCAGCGTTCCCTCGACACAAGGGAACGGATCCTGGAGGCCGCTTTCGAGGAATTCGCCGAGCGTGGCTTTGAGGGAGCGTCGACACGGACGGTTGCAGCCAAGGCCGGCGTTCAGCATCCGCTCGTGACTTATCATTTCAAGAACAAGGACGGGCTTTGGCGCGCCGTCCTATCAACGACGAGCGTGAATTTCAGCCGGCACTTCCAAGACTACCTTGCCGGCGTCTCTAAGCAGGACGAGGTGGGACAGCTCAGGGTTCTCCAGGAGCAGTTCATCCGCTTCGCCGCTGCCAATCCGAACTTCCATTGGCTGATGTCACACGAGGGAAAGCGCGAGAGCGAACGGCTGACCTGGCTAGTCGAAGATCGGGTCCGCAACTATTTCAACGTCGTCGCGAAGCTCATCCGTGCGGCTCAAAAGCAAGACCGTTACGTCGAGGGCGATCCCTATCATCTCCAGTATCTGTTCATCGGTGCGGTAACGCGTATCTTCATGCTTTCGGCCGAGGTCCAGCAGGTGATGGGCCACTCGCCTTTTTCAAAGAAATTCGTTGATGAGCACATCCGCACCTGCTGCGCGCTGTTTTTCCGCGAGCCGGCAGAGCAACCTCGCCGGCGTAAGCTCGCTCCGCGAAACAAAGACGCAAAACGCGTTACCAAGCGAGCGGCAAGCTCCTGAAGCCGCGCACCATCAGGTGACGAACACGAACTGCGCGGGCGAGGTCAATCTCGAAGTCCCCGAAAGTGCTCAGCACTTTCGGCAGAATGGTGCGGAGCATGGCGCGTGTCGCGGGGGCGCCGAGGCAAATATGCGGCCCCGAACCGAAGCCGAAATGGCGAACCTTGCCCCGGTCGACATTGAAGGTCTCGGCATTTGTAATTGCGCTCTCATCGCGATTGGCGGAGCCGTAAAGCAACACCACCCGGCTGCCTGCTGGAATGTCGGTTTCGCTGAGGGCGACCGGGCTGGAAGTGATCCGCGCGAAACACTGTGTCGAGGTATCCCAGCGCACACCCTCTTCGATGGTAGCTTCGACCAAGCTCTGATCGGCCAGGATGCGCGATCGCTGCTCGGGGTGGCGCCAGAGCGCATGGACCAGGTTGGGTAGAAAGTGGCCGATGGAGGCATTGCCGGCCAGGAGCACGGTCATCATGTTTGCGACGATCTCGGTATCCGTGAGGGGCGCTCCATCCTGTTGAGCAGCGATCAGGACCGAGAAGAGATCGTCCCCACGTTCGACACGCCGGCGTTCCAACTCCTCGGACAGCAGCGCAATGACCTTGGCGCGTTCTTCCTCGGAGAGCGCAGGCCCCGCGGGGCCGGAATTCCCGCGAAATAAACGCTCCGACAGCTCGGCTGCGCGCTGCGCCGAATCGGGTCCCAGCCCCAGCATCCTGCCTAGCGCGCCGAACAGCACCGGGCGGCTCACTTCGGCGACAAAGTCGCATCGGCGCCGGGTGCCAAGCGCTTCCAGGCCCTTAGCGAGAGTATCGCGGATCCAGGGCAGAACCAGCTCGATACGCGCCGGGCTCAGTCCCCGCATGATGATCCGGCGAAGCTCGTCATGCCGTGGCGGGTCGATCGAGCCGAGCGTCTTGCCCACGCGCAGCGGAGAATCGCTGAGGGCGTTCCCGGCGGAGGACGAGAGCAGGACGGGATTGTTCAGTGCATAGGCGATATCCGCATAGCGGCTCACGAACCAGAGCTTTGTGGTAGGGCAATGATAGACCGGACATTCGGAGCGCAGGCGACGATAGGTCGGATAGGGGTCATCGAGAAACCCATTGCCGGTGAGGTCGAACTCGCTCACCTCGTTCACCAGCGGATCGTCAGCTTGTAAAAGCCGCGTACCATCATGTGAGCGACGCGTTCGGCGTTCGCGACGTCGAGCTCATAGTCGCCGAGCGCCGGCAGCAGAGGGGTCATGACCGTTCGCATCATGGCCCGTGCTGCGGGCGCCCCAAGGCAGATATGGGGGCCGGAGCCGAAGCCAAAATGCCGGGTCTTTGGCCGGCTGATGTCAAAGCGGTCCGGATCCGGGATAGCGCGTTCGTCGCGATTGGCGGCCGCGAAACAGACCACGAGCCGGCTGTCTGCCGGAATTGCGATTCCGTGCAGCTTGACCTCCTTCGTGGTCTGCCGTCCGAAAGCCTGGGTTGACGTATCCCAGCGAACGCCTTCGTTCACGGCGGCATCCAGCAGGGCCGGATCGGCCTGCAACTTGCGACGCTCGTCCGGATTGGTCCAGAGCGCGTAGATCAAGTTAGAGAAATAATGCCCGATGGACGCGTTGCCCGCGAGCAGGACGGTCGACATGTTGCCCAGAATCTCGCCGTCGGAAAGTGGTGCTCCCCCCTCCTGTGCGTCGAGCAGGAACGAGAACAGATCGTCACTGCGGTCCTTGCGACGTCGCTCGAGCTGCTCGGTGAGCAGTTCAAACACCCCTTCCATCAAGCCCGGCCTCGCAGCCGGGCCCATCGGTCCCGTATCGGTATGAAAGATGTCCCGCGACAAATCCGCCGCCCGGTCCGCAGCTTCGCCGTCCAACCCGAGCATCCGCCCGAGTGCGCCATAGAGGATGGGCCTGCTGATATCTGCCATGAAGTCGCACTCACGACGGGTGCCGAACTTGTGCAGCAGTCGATCGACGTCGCGCTGAATGGCGGGCAGCATGGATTCGATGCGCGCGGGCGTGAAGCCCTTCATCACCACACGGCGAAGTTCGTCATGACGCGGCGGATCGGTCGATCCGAGCGTCCTGCCCACCCGCAAGGGTGAATCGACCAGCGCATTGCCACGCGCCGAAGAGAAGACCTCGTAGTCGTTGAGGATGCGCGCCACGTCCTCGTTTCGCGTGATGATGTAGAACCCGCTCCCTTCGTGCAGATAGACCGGATGGTCGTCGCGCAACACCTTGTAGGTGGGATAGGGGTCGTCCACGAAGTTCCGCTCCTCGGGATCGAAACGAAAGGCCATGTGGTTCTCCCAGGAAATTATTATTACGCTAAATCTACCATATGGACAGTATAATGAGCAAGCCTTCGGCTACGCGGCGCGACCGGGTTTGCGGATGCCGACATATTGTTCGAGGGCACCGCGATCCGCCGCAATAGCGCTGCTTTCTCCGTTGCGAACGGCAATGCCGCGCTCCAGGATGATCGCCTGCCGCGCCAGCCTGAGCGCGAAGCCTGCGTGCTGCTCGATCAGAATGACCGCCATGCTCTCGGTCTCGGTGATCGCGGTGATGCAGCGCGCGACGTCCTGCGCGACGACGGGGGCGAGGCCTTCGAGCGGCTCGTCGAGCAGCAGCAAGCGCGGGTTCGTCACCAGGGCTCGACCGATCGCCAGCATCTGCTGTTCGCCGCCCGACAGCTGATCTCCGAAATTGGTGCGACGTGCCTTCAGACTTGGAAACATCTCGAAGATGCGCTCGATTGTCCAAGGTCCGTTCGTCGCGGCAATCTGCAGGTTCTCCTCGACAGTGAGGGGGGCGAATATCTCGCGGCCTTGCGGCACCCACCCGATGCCCAGTCGGCATCGCCGGTGTGGCGCTAGGTCGGCGATCTCGTTGCCGCGAAAACGAATTCGCCCCGAGCGGGGCGTGAGATGACCCGCAAGGGCGAGCATCAGGGTTGATTTTCCGGCCCCGTTTCGGCCCAGAACCGCAAGAGAGCCGCCGGCCTCAATCGCGAAGGACAGTCCGCTGATGACGATTCCTTCACCATAGCCCACGTTGAGCTGGTCGACCTCGAGCAGCGGCTCAGTCACGGTCATCTCCGAGATAAATCCGCCGCACCTCCGGGTCGGTCGCGATCTCGCCGGGCTTGCCTTGGCGAAATACCGAACCGGCGACGAGAACGGTGATCGTGTCGGCAAAACGAAAGACCAGATCCATGTCGTGCTCGATGAAGAGAACGGCGATCTGATCGGGGAGGGATTCGATAGCCTGCATCAGCTCAAAGCTCTCGCCGGCGGGAACTCCCGCCGCCGGCTCGTCCAACAGCAGCACGCGGGGACGGCCGGCGAGGGCGAGAGCAATCTCCACAAGGCGCTGGCGACCGTAAGATAGTTCGGCAGTCCGCCGCAGGCAGTCGCGGTCAAGCCCGACCGAACGCGCCAACTCATACGCCTCGTCCGTGGTGTCGGGCTGCCGATGTAAGGCCTGAAGAGGCCTGCCAAGCCGTCCGCGGCGCCGGGCGACCGCGAGCATGATCGATTCCAGCGGCGTCAGATGCGGGAACAGGGCGTTAATCTGGAAAGTCCGCCCCAATCCGCGTGCGACACGCTGATCGGTGCTCAATCGATCGATTGGCTCGCCCTCCAGCAGAATGCTGCCGCTGCTCGGGGCCAGCACGCCGGTGAGCAGGTTGATCAGCGTGCTCTTGCCGGCGCCGTTCGGCCCGATCAGGGCATGTCGACCGCCTGCCTTTAGCACGAGGCTGACGGCATTGGTGACCTTCAAGGCGCCAAATTGCTTGCAAAGGTCGCGTGTCTGGAGCGCGGCAACCGTCATCTCGCTCGCCTCCAGCGCACGATCTTGCTCCGAACCAGGCTCACGACGCCGAGTAGGCCGCCTCTAGCCGTCAACACGATCGCGATCAGCACCAGGCCGAGCCAGAACATCCAATATACAGGATTGACCGTCGACAGCAGGTCGCGCATCCAGATGAACGCGGCAGCCCCAATGAAGCCGCCGATAAGCGTGCCAATTCCGCCGACGATCAGCATGACGAGGGCCGACACCGATCGTTCGAAGCTCAACGTTTCCAGTGCGACGATCTGTGTGGTCTGCGCCAGCAGCGCGCCTCGCCGCCGATATCGTGAAAGCGATCATCTTGCGCCGTGTGATGGAGACGCCGAGCATCGGAACGCGGGTCTGGTTCTCGCGAATGGCCTGCAGCGCGAGACCCTCCGGCGAGTGGACATAACGCCGGGCGACAAGATAAAGCGTCAATGCGCTGCAATAGGCATACCAGAACGCGGTTCGGCCGAAGAGATCGAACTCGAACAGCCCGAGCAGCGGCCACATCTCGATTCCCTGGAGACCGCTGTCGCCGCCGGTGAGCCAAGGCAGGCGGCTTGCGCCTTCATAGAGCAGAAGCCCGATGCAAAGCGTCACCATGAGCACTGCGGCGCCGCGGACTTTTGCAATCAGCGTGCTGAAGGCGAAGCCGAGAGCGCCGGTCACGAGCCCGGCAGCAAGAACGCCGGAGATCGGCTCGCCCCAGCCATGCGCAGCGAGCAATCCCGCCGTGTAGGCGCCGAGTCCGAAAAAGGCGGCATGTCCGAAGGACGGAATCCCGCCATAGCCGAGCAACAGATCGAGCGACATCGCAAACAGGCCGCCGATTAGGATCTGTGTGAGAAGGACGAGCTTGCCGGGAAAGAGGACATAGCAGGCCGCTGCAGCGATCCAAAAGACCAGCTCGACCAAGGTCCATCTGGCGCGAAAGCGCACCGCAGTTCGCGCGAGGTCGAGAGTGATGTCGCTCATTGCGGACGGCCGGCTAGGCCTTGCGGGCGCACCGTCAGGACGGAAAGCGCCGTTGCATAGATGATAAACGCGCCGATCTCCGGAAGCAGATATTTCCCGGCCACGTCAAGGACCCCGAACATGAGGCAGGCGGCAAACGTTCCGCGCAAGGAGCCGAGCCCGCCGACGCTGACCACGATCAGCAACTCCGTCAGAAATTTGATGGGGAAGTTCGGGTCGAGGCCAAGGAGCTTCACGCTGAGCGCGCCGCCTAGTCCAGCAAGCGCGGAGCCGAGAGCGAAGGCGAGGGCGTACAGTCTTGCGACGTCGATGCCGCAGGATGCCGTCATCCGCCGGTTGAAAACGGCCGCCCTTATCCTGGCGCCAAAATTCGTATGATCGATCAGAACAAGCAGCGACAGAAGAAGTGCCGTGCCGAAGCCGATCAGAAAAAGCCGGTAGCGGCTGACCTCGACAGCGCCGATGCGGACGTTTCCGTCCAGCCATGAAGGCACCGCGATCGCCATCTGCTCTGGACCGACCAGATAGGTGGCTGCGGCAATCGACACGTAGACGACGCCGATCGTCAGCAGGACCTGTTCCAGCTCCGAGGCCTCGTACAGTCTCCGGAAAAGGCTGCGCTCGAGGATCGCACCCACGGCGGCCGCGATGGCGGCAGCCGCTGCCACCGCCGCAAGGAACGGCCACCCGGCCTTGCCGATCAGCAATGCCGCCGTGTAGCCTCCAACCATGGCCAGCGCCGCATGCGCCATATTGGCGAAGCCCATCAGCCCGAGCGTGATGGAGAGGCCACCAGCCATCAGAAACAGCACGAACCCATAAGCGATGCCGCCGATCAGAACGTTGACGAAGCCGACCATGATCTAGCGCGCCGATCCAGGATCCTTGACGTCGGGAATGGTCGCAAACTCCAAATTGACCATCTGTCCGTCCCGATTCTCGACCCTTCGGAAGTAGATGTTCTGCACGATCTCACGGGTCGACGGGTCGATCGCAATCGGGCCGCGCGGGCTTTCGAATCTTGTTTGCTTCAGAAGCTCGATCGTGCGCTCGGGATTGAGATCGCCCTTCTGCGCATCAACGACCGTATAGATGGCACGCAGGACGTCGTAGCTGACGACCGGTATGAAACCGAGCGGCCGGCCCTGCGCGACCGCGTTGAACGCGGCTGCGAACTCTCGGTTGACCTCCGAATCATGCGTCGGGGTGTAATGGAAGGCCGTAACAACTCCGAGAGCGGCCTCGCCCGCGGCAGGTAGTGACGATTCGTCCGTGATGTCCCCGATGCCGATGATCTTGGCCGGATCCAGCCCTGCCTCCTTGAACTGGCGGAGAAAGATCGGCGTCAATTCGCCGGCAGCCATGAACACGAAGATGCCATCCGGGTTCGCGTCCTTGATGCGCTGGATATAGGCGGAGAAGTCCGTGGCCTTGAGCGGCGCCCGCACAGATCCGGCAATCACGCCGCCGGCCGCTTTGTATTCACGGACGAACATCGCCTCCGCATCGAGGCCCGGCTCGTATTCATGCACGAACGTATATACGGATTTCAGCTTTTGCTTGGCGGCGTAGAGCGCGAGCTGCTGCGCCATTTCGGTGGTCGTGAAGCCGAACCGAACGGCGAAGGGATGCTTGGCGAGGATGCCCGAAGTTGCCGAGTTGACGATGAGGAGGGGCACCTTGGCGCTGGTCGATAGCGGCGCAACAGCCATTGTGTTGGGCGTGTAGTCCATTCCTGCGAGGAAATCGACATTCTCGCTGACGATCAGCTCCTGGGCCAGGCGGCGGGCCACGTCAGGTGCGGGTCCCGTCGTGTCGCGCTTGATGATCTCGATCCTGCGACCGGCGACCGTAGTGCCGAACTTGCGGAAAAACACCTGGATCGCGGCATCGGACGCGGCGCCGGCCGCGGCGCCCGGCCCGGTATAGCTCATCAGCCAGCCGATCTTCAGCGGACGGTCGTCGGCCTTTGCCTGAATGCTGACGGCCAACATGGCCGCGGCCACGATTGCGATCCTGGCGATCATGCCGCTTATCCTCCCTTAGACTGATCATGCGGGGTCTCTCCCGGACCCTTGATACAAATTAGACCATATGGAAAATATATGCAAGATAGCGCGAGGCCGGTGGGGCTGCCCTAGCAGGACACGGTCTGACAGAAGCGAGCACAAGGGAGGGGAGATGAACGCAGATATCGGAGTTACGATCGCGAAAGCCCGCGAGCATTCGATTGGCGATCTCTTGCGCCGCTCGGCTGCCCGCGAGCCGAGCAAGCTAGCCTTGAGCTGCGGCGCGGTGCGCTGGACGTTTGCCGAACTGGACGCGATCTGCAATCGACTGGCGCGTGGCCTACCCGGCCTCGGCGTCGGGAAGGGCGACCGTCTCGCCGTGCTGTCGCGCAACTCGCATGCCTTTGCGGCGCTGCGCTTCGCGGTAGCGCGGATCGGCGCGGTGCTGGTGCCGATCAACTTCATGCTCAATCCCGACGAGATCAATTTCATCCTGAAAAGCTCCGGCGCCAGGCTGCTCGCGACCGGCCCCGATTTCGTCGAGGCCGCACGCGCCGCGAGCAGTAAGGGCTGCGCGGTGGAGAAGCTCATCTGGTTGCCGGGCGAGGATCCCGCTGCGCAGCCGGCGGGCCTCACCAGCTTCGACGATCTTCTCGATGCCGACAGCTCGTTGTTTGAGGCCTCCGTCGACAGCCGCGATCTCGCACAGATTGTTTACACCTCGGGCACGGAATCCCTGCCCAAGGGTGCGATGCTGAGCCATGAAGCCGTGATGTGGCAGTATGTGAGCTGCATCATCGACGGCGGCATGAGCGCCGACGATAAAGTGCTGCACGCGCTGCCGCTCTATCATTGCGCTCAGCTCGACGTCTTCCTCGGCCCGCAAGTCTATCTCGGCGCCTCCGGCGTGATCACGGGCAAGCCGACCGCAGACAACATTCTGGCGCTGATCCAGGCGCACGGGATCACCTGCTTCTTCGCGCCGCCGACGATCTGGATCGCGATGCTGCGCTCGCCAAATTTCGACAAGAGCGATCTGTCGTCGCTGCAAAAGGGCTATTACGGCGCTTCGATCATGCCGGTGGAGGTGCTGCTCGAGCTCCAGCGCCGCCTGCCCAACGTCAAGTTCTGGAACTTTTACGGTCAGACCGAGATCGCGCCGCTTGCGACCGTGCTGACGCCCGAGGACCAGCTCCGCAAGGCGGGCTCCGCCGGCAAACCCGCCATCAACGTCGAGACCCGCGTCGTCAACACGGCAATGGAGGACGTTGGCGTCGGCGAGATCGGCGAAATCGTACACCGCTCGCCGCATCTGTTGTCGGGCTATTACAACGATCCCGTGAAGACCGCGGCGGCTTTCGCTGGCGGCTGGTTCCACTCCGGCGACCTCGCCACCGTCGATGCCGAGGGCTACATCACCGTTGTCGACCGCGTGAAGGACATGATCAAGTCCGGCGGCGAGAATGTCGCCAGCCGCGAGGTCGAGGAGATGATCTACAAGATCCCGGCGATCTCCGAGGTCGCCGTCGTGGGCCTGCCCGATCCGCACTGGATCGAGGCCGTAACCGCGATTGTCGTGGTTAAGAGCGGCGAGAAGCTCGACGAGGATGCCGTCATCACGCATTGTGCGGGATCGATGGCGCATTTCAAGGTGCCCAAGCGCGTGATCTTTGTCGACAGCCTGCCGAAGAATCCGTCCGGCAAGCTGCTCAAGCGGGAATTGCGCCAGCGTTTCATCGGCGGCGAGACGCTCGACAAGGCGATCCAGAAAAACTTCGGGGCTTGAGGCGGCCACCCAGCCGCTCGCGGCAGGTTGGGGCCTTCGCCAGGGTTTATTGAGGTCTGTTAATGCGACACGGTCAGAAGAAGATTCCGAGCACGATTCTCATTTTCGGTGCAGCGGCTCATATCGGCGGCCCACTTGCGCACTTCTTGCGCGAGGAGGCGCCGCAGATCAAGCTGCGCCTCGTAACAAGCAATCCCGCCAATTGTGACGTCCTTCGCCGCGAGCACCCGCATGCGGAGGTCGTCATTGCCAGCTATTTTGATCTCGCATCGCTTGAGAAGGCGGTCGACGGAATGGAAGGAATCTTCGTACTGACCAGAAGCGGCACGAACGAGGCCGACGCGATGACAAATCTCGTTGTCCTGCTCAAGAAGGCAAGGTCCGCCGTTCACGTTATACGTCTTGTCGGCCTACAACCCGAAGCGAATCGAAGGCGAATTCCTCAGTCTCTCCGCGAGCATGGTCTTGGTTTACCCATCCAACACCCCATCGCAAAAGAAATCCTCGACGAAAGCGGTCTGCCTGTCACCTACCTGAACATCGGCGCAACCTTCATGGACAACTTCTACTGGATGAAGGACGGCTTGAGGAAGGAGCGAAAGCTGATCTGGCCCGAACGCTTGATTCCCTATATCGATCCACGCGACATTGCGGAAGTGGCCGGACGTCTTTTCCTGTCGAGCAATCATCGGCACATTGGTCAATTTCACACTCTGAACAACGGACAGGACATACTGAGGTTCAGCGACGTCGCCGATCTCATGACCAAGGTTTTTCAGGAAAGAATTGTTCACGACGGCAGCAGAGCGGGCTTCTTCGAGGCGTACCGGGAGCTCGGAGAGATCCGGCTGCACTATCTCTGGGATTTCTTCCAGTACGAAGAACAGAACGAGGTGGTTTGGGCGCGCAATGACTTCGTTGAGCGCACCCTAGGACGGATGCCCGTCTCCTTGAGCGAATGGCTGGCCGAACATCGGCAAGCCTTGCTGTTCGGAATATAGGCCTAAAGCGCCCTCGCGCGATGGAGATCTAGGGATCATTGCCCAGCGGGACCTCCGCTATATCGTACTCATGAAACGCTTTAAGTGGCGCGCAACTGGACACCCGGTTTGCCTGAGGCTGATTGCTGCTACCATCCATTTGGAGGGGCGAAGACATGCTGCGATGAGCGAAGCTGCATCGTGGGAGCGTGCCGCCGGGATAATTCGACGCCAATCGATCCCCTGAGAGCCTTCGGGAAGCACCGCCATGGCTGGTTAGGAGCTCGGCATCAGGATCGGCGCGGCGCGACCGGTATCTTGCGCCCGCGCCCCCAGACAACAAAGACGCTAAGGGCCAGCAAGATGAAGTTGAGAGGCGTGAGCTCGGCCTCGCCGCGAGAGACATGAAAAACGATAGCGAAGACCTGCAACACGGAGCAGCCAAGCGCGGCAAGCACTGTCAGCCGCGGCATAATCCGGGTTAACGCAGGCACGAGAACGCCAATTCCTCCGGCGAGGTCGATCAGTCCGATGACCCGGACAAATGCTTCAGAGTGCTGACCTGTCCATGGCATCATTGCCGCTAACTGCGGAATCGGCATGAACAGCTTCGCGAGCCCGGACGAAGCGAACACGCAAAAGAGGAGGGCTTGAGCGATCCAAAGGCTCACGCATAGGGGACGTTCCCGCGGGGCGGCTTGGGCGGTGGCGGTGGACATGGCAGGCACTCCGACGATCACAGGGCTGTCACCATGTTTGGTCGCTTCACGATTTTGGATCATTATCTGTTTTGGGATGGATTCATTTCCTATATGTTGATGATCTGAATGGATACGCTGGTCAGCATGAAGGTCTTTTGCCTGGTTGCCGAGCTCAAGAGCTTTGCAGCCGCGGCAGAGCGGCTGGGCATCTCGCCCGCCATGGCGAGTAAGCATGTGATGCAGCTTGAGAAGCGTCTGGGCTCACGGCTGCTCAACCGCACGAGCCGACGCGTCAGCCTGAGCGAAAGCGGCGCATTATATTTCGAGCAGACGCGTCAAATGCTCGAGTCCCTGGATGAGGTAGAGGCGGCCGTCAGCAACGTGACCGTAGTTCCTCGCGGCACATTGCGGCTAACCGCACCGGTCTGGATGGCCAATCCGAAGTTTTCGAAAGTCTTGGCAGACTATCAGGCTCGCTATCCACAGGTGCGGCTGAACATCGATCTCAGTGGACGATTGGTCAATCTGGTCGAGGAAGGTTTTGACCTGGCCTTGCGTGCGACGGGCACGCCTGACGAGGCATTGATCGCGCGGCCGATCACAAGGGTCCCATTTTATATGGTTGCCACGCCCGCTTATCTCGATCGCGCAAAGCGCCCGAAGAATCTGGCTGAATTGTCCGGACACAGCCTCTTGCACTATGCGCTGCACTCTCCAGGCGAGAGTATCACCATCCAGGGCGAAAGTGGGACGCAGACTATCAAATTCAACCCCGTTTTGCTCAGCGGCAACGAGACTCTGCTGCACCTGGCCGCCCTGGAAGGCATGGGGCTCGCGGTGCTGCCCAAATGGCTGATCAGCGAGGATCTCGCCGCCGGGCGCCTGGAACAAGTGCTGCCGGAGCAGAGCATCTTCGAAAGCCAATTGTTCGCGGTTTATCCGACGCGCAAATACCTCTCAGCCAAGGTCCGGACATTTATCGACTTCATCGCTGCTGATAAGCGACTGAGATAGCCGGGCCAAAAGCGTGACTGCTGCGGCATCAACTTTACTTACGTCATCGTGAATGTGTGGCTGCTTTCTCGATGTGCTGCCAGAATGCCTCCGCCGCCTGGGCGAGCCGCAGTTTAGGCCGGAATACGTGGATCTCGATCGGCACGTACCACTGCTGCCCGCCTGCCGCGACAATCTCGCCAGAGGCAAGCTGATCACTGATCAGGCTTTCCGGCAGCCACGCCATGCCCCGGCCTGCCTGAACCATCGTGACCAAAAGCTTCGCCAGATGCGACGTGAATGTTGTGTGAAGATGAGCTTGCAAGGGGGAGGTGGCACGCACCGCTTCCAGGATCCGTCCCATCCCTGATTCTGAACGGAAGCTCAAGAACTGTACAGGCGCGCCCTCCGTTCCCGGAAGCTTGAAGCGAGGCTTGCGGTTGCGGCGCGAAACCGGCACCGATGCGGGGATCAGCCGATCGTCACCAACATGCAGCGAGCGAAAATGCGACGGCGTCAACGCCGTCGTGGCGGCCGGATGATAATGGCAAAGCAAAAAATGGGCATCGCTCGCCAAGAGGATCCGTTCGCAGCCTTCCATATGATTGGCAACGAGCTGTACGTTGGGCACGAATGGTAGCTCGGTCTCGATGCGACGCAGCCAATCCGGAAAGAACGTCAGCGACAGCGCATTGGTCGAGGCGAACTTCAGTACGTCCGAGGCACCGCGCGCCCGCTCCTGCGCCTCGAGCCGGCCGGCACTCAATCTGCGCACGATATCGTCAGCAGTGTGACGAAAGGCTTCACCAGCGGGCGTCAGATTGACGCTGTGCGTGGTGCGATCGAGCAGCGATGCGCCAGCCCAGACCTCGAGCGCCTGTATCCTCCGGCTGAGCGCCGGCTGGGAACAGTTTCGCTCCTCTGCGGCCCGTGAAAAACTGCGCGCTGTCGCAACCGCGATGAAATCGTATAACCAGTTGATCTCCATGGAGAGCTCTCGTTTATGCAGGCCTTGCATAACGATATCAGCATCCGGCATTGGATTTCTAGTCGCGCGCGCGTCACGGTGGCCGGAAAGAAGCTTTGGAGGAAGGCGGGATGGCCGCGCGCACGTTGTATGACAAGCTGGTGGACTCCCATGTGGTCCGCAATCTGGATGATGCCGGGCTCGTCCTGCTGTACGTCGACCGAACCGTCCTCAACGAGTATACCAGCCCCCAGGCGTTTGCCGGCCTGCGCGCCGCGGGGCGGAAAGTTTGGAATCCCAAAGCGGCGCTGATGGTGGTCGATCACGTCAACCCTACAGCCGCACAACGCACCCGCGCCATGCCGGATAGCGGCGCCGCGCGCCAAGTTGACTACTTCGCTGAAAACGCCCGGGATTTCGGCATCGAATATTTCGATATTCTCGATCCGCGCCAAGGCATCGAGCACGTCGTCGCCCCCGAGCAGGGCCTCGTCATGCCAGGTATGGTCATCGCCGCCGGCGACAGCCACAGCACCGCCTATGGCGCCTTCGGCGCGCTCGGCTATGGCATCGGGACCTCCGATATCGAGCACTATCTTGCAACCTCGACGGTGCGCTACCGACGCCTCAAAACGATGCGCATCCACCTCACCGGAGACGTCCCGTTCGGGGTCACGCCGAAAGATATCGTCATGGAGATCATCCGGCGGATCGGCGCCGACGGGGCTACTGGCTATGCCGTTGAGTTCACTGGCCCCGTCGTCTCAAACATGAGCGTCGAAGGCCGCATCGTCATGTCCATCATGATCGTCGAAGCGGGCGCGCGTGGTGTCGTGGTCGCCCCGGACCAGAAGGTGCTGGACTATTTAAAGGGCCGGCCGCGCGCGCCAAAGGGCGAGATGTGGGAGCGAGCGGCCAAGAAATGGCTGACGCTCGCCTCGGACCCCGATGCCCGGTTCGACCGCGAGGTTGCGCTCGATGTCGCGGATGTCGCCCCTCTCGTCACCTGGGGAACCAGCCCCGACCAGGCAATTGCAGTGACCGATATTATCCCCGATCCTGCGCAACAGGTGGCGCCTGAACGCAAGGCCGCGGCCCTTCGCGCCCTGAGCTATATGGGGCTTCGAGCCGGTGATCCCATTCAATCCGTCCCGATCGATTTTGCGTTCATCGGCTCCTGCACGAATTCGCGCATCGAGGATTTGCGCGACGCGGCCGAGGTCTTTCGTGGCCGCCGTGTTGCGGCCGGTGTACGGGCAATCGTAGTGCCGGGATCGACCCACGTCAGAGCGCAAGCCGAGGCTGAAGGCCTTGCAAAAGTGTTCACGGATGCCGGCGTCGAATGGCGGCAATCCGGCTGCTCGATGTGCCTTGCCATGAATGACGATGTGCTCAAGCCCGGAGAGCGGTGTGCGTCCTCGACCAACCGAAATTTCGAAGGCCGCCAGGGACCAGGCGCCCGCACGCATCTCATGAGTCCGGCAATGGTGGCCGCGGCCGCGGTCACCGGCCACATCGCTGACGTTCGTTCACTGCTGGGAGTTGCAGGCCAATGATGCCATTCGATCAAGTTTCAGGCGTCGCTGCACCCATGATGTCGCCAAACATCGACACCGACGTGATCATGCCCAAAATGTTTCTTAAGGGCGTGGACCGGAGCGGGCTGGGCGAGGGCGCCTTCAATCTGCTGCGCTTCTCCGCCGGTAAACCCAATCCCGAGTTTATTCTCAATCAGGACGGTTATCGCAACGCTTGCTTCCTCGTGGTCGGCCCAAATTTCGGCTGCGGTTCGAGCCGCGAGCACGCGGTGTGGGGGCTTCAACAGCTCGGCATCCGGGCATTGATCGGCACCAGCTTCGCCGGGATATTCAATGACAATTGCGGCAACAACGGCCTGTTGACGATCTCGCTCGAACCCGATCTCGTAGCTGAGATCGCTAACGCTGTGGCACATCGTGAGCGCAACGACGTCTTCGTTGATCTTGCAGCGCAGACGATCCGCTTCGACCGTGGCCGCCGCCCGATCAAATTCGACATCGAGCCGACGAGGAAAGAGGCGTTCCTGACGGGCCGGGATTTCGTCGCATCAACCCTGGTCCTTGCTGACGACATCCGCGCTTTCGAAGCACGCCATGCTGCGGAGAATCCCTGGATCTTCTGACTGGCAAGCCAGTCCTCGCGGCCAGCAGACTGGCCGCAGCCCGGATGACGAAAATAACAAAATTGGAGGGAACTTTGGTTGACACGACTTTTCGTCCGGCCGCGCCGGAGGCAATCCCTTCGACGAAGCTCAACGGCGTCAAGATCGGCCCGTTGCCAATCAGCATATACGTCGGAGCGGCCATCGTCTGTGCTGCCGCGGTTTACTCTGGAAAGCTCCCGAACGATGTGATCGGCGGTCTCCTGGTCCTCATGCTGCTCGGCTTTCTGCTGGGCAAGCTTGGCCAGACGATACCGGTTCTCAAGCAGATCGGTGGGACCGCGATCCTATGCCTGTTCGTTCCGGCAGCACTGGTAAGCTATGGCTTGATGCCGGATGCCGCCCTTAAAGCAATCACCACGACGTTCCGGACCGCCAATTTTCAATACTTCTTCATCGCCTGTCTCGTCGCAGGCTCAATCCTCGGAATGCCCTACCGCGTCTTGGTTCAAGGCTTCATCCGCATGTTCGTTCCGCTTCTGATCGGGACCATTGCCGCCGTCTCGGCCGGCATTCTGGTCGGGCTGGCATTCGGGTATACTCCCAAGGACACGTTCTTCTTCATCATCATTCCGATCGTCGGCGGCGGCCTTGCCGAGGGCGTATTGCCGCTCTCCATTGCTTATTCCGAGATCTTGCAGCGGCCGCAAGCCGATCTTGTCGCACACATGGTGCCTGCGGCATTGCTCGGCAACGTGGTCGCAATCGTTTGCGCCGGGCTTCTTGCGCGCCTTGGCGAGAGACGGCGCGATCTGAGCGGGCAGGGCATGCTGGTCAAGACCGGCGACAATGACATCCTAGGCGACGTGCGGCCCGATCGGCCTATTGATCTCGGATTGCTGGGAGCAGGTATGGTGCTGTCCTGCGGTCTATTCGTGCTTGGCATGACCCTAGCGCCATTTACAGGGATACCTGGACCGATCATGATGATCATCGCGGCGGTCGCGTTGAAGCTGACCAAGATCCTACCGAACGAGATGGAGCTCGGCGCCTACCAGATCAACAAGTTCATGTCGACCAACCTGACCTTTGCGATCCTCGTCGCCATGGGCGCATTGCTGGTCAAATGGGAACAACTCGTCGCCTCCTTCAACCCGGGATACATCATGATCTGCACCGCGACCGTGCTGGCCATGATTGCCTCCGGCTTTTATGTCGGCAAGTGGCTAAACATGTATCCGGTCGAGGCTGCGATCGTCACCGCCTGCCATTCGGGACTGGGCGGCACCGGGGATGTTGCCATCCTTGGCGCCGCCGATCGCATGGGCCTCATGGCATTCGCCCAGATCGCCACTCGTGTCGGCGGGGCGATCATGATTGTGATCGCGACCCTGCTGCTGAAGTCGCTATCCTGATCTGGCGTGTTGGAGATGCAACAAATGGATCGGCGCGACTTTACAAAGGCCCTATTGGCCATGTCCGCCAGCGCTGGCATGTCAGGTGCAGCGGTCGCGGAGCAGGAGCCAAGCGGCGGCGTCCCTTCGCTTGCCGTGCGCGTCAACGACAAGATCAGGCTGGGTGGCCAACGCAACTTCGACAGAGGACCGGTGACCTCGCGGCAGAACATGCAGTGGCACCAGCGGTGGGGCATTCGCTATCTCGATGTCTCGCTGGAGACGAGAAACGCCGCTCCGGACGTCTTTGGAAGCGATACGCCCGACGAGGGTGCGCTTGCTCGCGCTCAGGCGCTCGGCACGGGCATGGGAGGCGCGCGGCTTCAGCCCACCACGCGCTGGAGCCTCGAAGGCATGATGCGCATCGCCGACACGCTGCAGAAAAACGATCTCATCTGGGAGAGCATCCGGATGGATTCGGCGTACATCGCGATGGCGCCGGGGCCGGAACGCGACCGTTATCTGGATCTGATTTGCGAAAACGTCCAAACCGCCGGCCGCGCCGGGGTCAAGATCATCAGCTATCATTGGAATTTGACCCCGATCCGGCGCAATCGCAAAGTTCAGGGCCGTGGTGGGTCGGAATACGACGCGTTCAAGCTAGAAGACAATTGGCGCGACCTCCCGCCGACCCCTGCAGGCCGTGTCTCAGCGGACGACTATTGGGAGCGCCTGCATGTTTGGGCGTCCCGCGTCATCCCCGTGGCCGCGGAGAGCGGGGTCAAAATGGCTTGCCACCCCTACGATCCGGGCGGCCTGCCTCTCGGCTATCTCGGTGTCGACAGCTTCGATGCCGGCGATTATGCGAACGCGCTGCTCAAATACGAGAAGCTGTACGATTCACCTCATAATGGCTTTCAATACGATACCGGGGTCTCACGGGAATCGATGCCTGAAGGGGTTGATCAGCTTGCGCTGTTATACGGTTTGATCAAGAGAAAGAAGATTCATCAGATCCACTTCCGCAATGTCCGCGCCAGCCAGAACGACTTCGTCGAGGTCTATCATGACGAGGGCGATGTGGACTTGTTCAACATCATTCGCCTGCTTCGCGACAGCGGCGGCTCACTGCTGGCCGATCATAGTCCGCGTCATCAGGATGATCCCTCTTACGTGATAGGCTTTGCGTTCGCAAACGGCTACATTCTCGGCCTCCTGCGCGCTGCCCATGAAGAGGCGCTCAAGTCCATCGCACGATAGCCCGTTATGGAACCAGATCGGATGAAGAAAATGAACAGGCTGCTAAAGCTCAATCCCAACAGGTTCACAATGAAGTCGGTGCTCGCAATCTCGATCCTTTCGGCCTTGGCATTATCCGAGGCCTTCGCGCAGAACACCGCGCTGCCGACTGGCCCCCAATGGGGCGATCAAAACCTATCGGCTTTTTATCGTTGGACCGATCCGCTGCCCACAAGGCCGGGCGTGATGCTGCGTGAAGAGCCAATGAAGGCCCAGCCGGAGATCACGAAAGCGGCTCTCGCCGAACGCATTCTCTACAGTTCGACGGATGTACGTTGGCACGCCGGGATCGTACCGGTGAGCGGGACACTGTATCTGCCGGTTGGAGAACCGCCGGCCGGAGGCTGGCCCCTCGTGGCCTGGGCTCATGGCACGCTGGGCGTTGCGGACGTGTGCGCGCCGTCCTGGGCCGGGCACAAGCCGCGCGATGCAACCTACATCCAAAAATGGCTAGAGAATGGGTTTGCGGTCGTTGCCACCGATTACCAGGGTCTCGGCGGTCCCGGCCCGCATCCTTACCTGATCTGGGAAGCTGAAGGGCATTCCGTGCTCGATGCCGTCCGGGCAGCGCGCGCCGCCCATGGCGACAAGCTCGCTCCCAAGGTCTTCATCAGTGGTCAGTCGCAAGGCTCAGGCGCAGCTTTGGGCGCAACAACGGTCGCACCGAACTATGCGCCAGATGTACCCTTGCTCGCCACAGTCGCCACAGGGGTCGTGTCGACCTTTCCCGACGGCCCTTACCGGCCTGCGGAGGCATTCAAGGTTGGCTCGCCGATTTACCTCACCCTCATGATGCTCGGCGGTTCGCTTCCCGATGAGGCACCCCCCGTAGACAACCTCGTGACTGACAAGGGAAGGCTCGTCTTACGCGCAGCACGAGAAGGCTGCACCGGCGAGATGCGCGCGATCGCGCAGAAAGATACTGTCACCGCCGACAACGCCTATGTCCAACCGATCGCGAACATCGAAGCGAGCCTTGCGTCTCCGACCGACATGAAGCCCGTGCGGCTGCCGGTGCCCGTTCTGCTTGGCACGGGTCTGGCCGATTCAGTACTGCCGCCCCGTCGCCAATATGCAGCCGTGGCGGCCTTATGCTCGGCCGGAAACGAGGTCGTTTGGAACACCTATCCTGGTGCCACTCACAACGGGGGCCTGATTGCCGCTTTCCCGGACGCATTGGCGTTCTTCAAACAGACACTTGAAGGCAAAAAGACGCCAAGCAACTGCGCGCGCATTACCGAGCCGGGGCTTCCGACGACACCGGCGCCTGGTATACCCTTCAATGACTGACTAGCGGTTCTTTGCATCTTAGCGCATCGGTTTGCACGAACCGATGCGATCCAAGCCAGGCAGTCCTTTCTGAGAAGCTCTGGGCTGCCGGTTTGACCTGCGCCTTCGGCTAAATTGAGCCCCTTCCAAGTGCGCCAGGGGAGGCTTTCG
Source organism: Bradyrhizobium sp. CCBAU 53340 (assembly GCF_015291645.1). Classification (NCBI taxonomy): domain Bacteria; kingdom Pseudomonadati; phylum Pseudomonadota; class Alphaproteobacteria; order Hyphomicrobiales; family Nitrobacteraceae; genus Bradyrhizobium; species Bradyrhizobium sp. CCBAU 53340. Next base: position 432,399 of record NZ_CP030056.1, on the reverse strand, counting down.
TTGGGTTAGTCTCGTCGAGCGCGATCCTTTCGATTTCTAGCGCTCGCGCCCGTGACGACCGGCGGCTTATTTCTTGTTTCTTATCGGTCGGCATATGCCGCGACCGTCTCTCCGCTCTTGAGGTAGAAAGCCATGTCAGGAACTTTAGCCATCGTCGCGCGCTTTGTCGCGAAGGCGGGTTGTGAGGAGGAATTGAGGGCTACACTACTAGAGGCTGCGGCAATCGCCCTGGCGGAGGAGCCTGGCTGTCGTCGCTTCGAAATCCTGCAGGCGGTTAATCCTGATGGCGTGGTGCTGCCGGATACTTTCATGTCCAATGAACTCTTCGACGACTACGAGGCCGTCGAGGCGCACCGTAACTCCAGGCACGCTCCCGTCCGCAAGGCTCGGATCCGTGCTCTTGTGTCGAGCCAGACCCGGATCGAGATGGGCGCTGTGATTGATGAAGTCTGATGACGCTCCCCCGAGATCGAGCATCCAAAATGAGCCGCTTTGCAACGAGGCAAGCACAGGGTGCTTATGGCTAGGACAATGTGATGGAACATAGGGGTGTCGGCCGTTCAGGGCTGAGGATCCCAGCCCTGGCCTTTGGGACAGCGACTTTCGGCGGTGGGAACGAGTTCTTTCGCAAGTGGGGCACGACCGATCTATCGGAGGCCCGACGGCTCGTCGACATATGCCTCGATGCGGGGCTGAATCTCTTTGACACCGCCGACGTCTACTCGATGGGCGCGGCGGAAGAAATCCTCGGAAAGGCTCTGGGCTCACGCCGATCGCAGGCCCTGATCGCCACCAAGCTCGGCTACCGCTCGCATAGCGGGCCGAACGGAATGGGGGCGAGCCGGCAGCACATCATAATGGCGTGCGAGGCCTCGCTGAAGCGACTTGGCTGCGATCACCTCGACCTGCTGCAACTCCACGGCTATGACGAAAATACACCGATCGAGGAAACACTGCGCGCCTTCGAGGAACTGATCAAGGCCGGGAAGGTCCGCTATATTGGGGCGTCTAACTTCTCCGGATGGCAGCTGGCCAAGATGGCCACCACCGCTGACTGGCTTGGCTTGCCGCGCCCCATCTCGCATCAGGTCCACTATTCCTTGCTGTGCAGGGACTATGAACACGAATTGATGCCCGCGGGTTTCGATCAGGGCATAGGCGCCATCATATGGAGCCCGCTATCCGGCGGCAAGCTTAGCGGCAAGATCAGCCGTGACCGGCCGCCGCAGGCCGACAGCCGAGCGGCGAAATTCGGAGGCCTGACCGAGCGCGACGCCAAGCTCTTTGACATCGTGGATGCGCTCAACGATATCGCGCAGGAGCGCGGGACAAGCGCGTCTCAAGTTGCGATCAATTGGCTACTCGCCCGGCCAACCGTCTCAAGTGTCGTCATTGGCGCCCGCACGGCCGAACAGCTCGTTGAAAACATCGCAGCCCTCGACTGGCAACTTTCCATCAAGGAGGTGGAGCGCTTGAACCAAGTGAGCGCCTCGCCAGCACCCTATCCCTATTCACATCAGTCTATGTTCCCTGAATTACTTCGTCCGCTCAGCGGAATCTCTCGGTAATGCATGCAACTGGCAGGCTAGGGTCTCGCAATGTTTGGCACTTTCGAACAATGCTCGCCTGAACGGTCCATCCCTGCCGGGGCGCGGCGCTTGCAAAGGGAGACCAAATGTCCGACGCCATCCGCAGCTTTGACCATCCGCGGCTATCAACTCATGGAAATCACAACAGAGCCCTTCAGCTCGTCTCCGGGTTCCAGAATCACAGTTCCAGTGTCAGCACAACCGCGAGCGAACAGGTTGAACCCGTCCGCAACGTGGCTGACGGGCTCTGCGCATAGATGTGCGGCATCAGCGGGCCGATGCAGCACAAAATGCGAAAATGCAGGATCCCCTCGCATTTCAATCCGATCACCATTCGAGCGGTGAATAACGCAGAGCCCGCGCCATCCACTGCGATAAAGCGTCACCTCACCGGGCGGCAATGAATCTGCTGTGGGCCCGGCAGAATGGGCATCCGGCAGCGCGGCGAGATAGTCCGTCGTCACGGCCCAGTCGATCGGTGCGTCAAACTCTATGTTGTCATCGACTTGGTGCTCGAAATAGGGATGCAGGCCGATTCCACCCGGCATCGGCGTCTGCGCCTCGTTTCGAAGATTGAGACAAAATATGGCACGCGAGGGTTCAAGTTCGACCTTAAGAGTTGCGCTGAACGCCCAAGGCCAGTCGGCGCCTCCCTTGTGCGAGTATCGCATCGTCACCTGCGATGGCGTCAGCGAGATCGTCTCCCAAGGCATCCTGTGCGCATGCCCGTGCAACGTATGCGGCAGCGCGTCGGGATGGGCCGCAAGCTCGTACCGCTTACCCTGGAAGAGAAGAACCCCATCCCTCACGCGGTTGCTATAGGGGACGAGGGGATAGATACCACCCTTGGGCCAGCGCAGTAACTGAGCGGGCTCTACCCCGGCCGGGAACGGACGCAAGACCCGTCGCGGCAAGCCGCTACCCTTGCTGCTGCACAGCTCGAGAGAGGTCACGCGTCCGCCAGCGGACGCCGAGAAGCCAAGTCGAGCCGCACCGGCCGTCAAAAGCTGGTTGGTGATCATAGAACGCCATTCAAACCATTTGAGATGGACCGTTTGAGCGCCCGTTCACTGCCGCAGCTTAATGCTCAGCTGATTCGGCGACGAACGCCGCCAGCTCGGGCGTCGCAGGCATCCGCAGGATGTCCGACGATCCCATTTCGTGCACCTTGCCATCGCGCATATAAATGACGCGGTCCGCCACCTTGCGGGCAAAGGCCATTTCATGGGTCACCAGGATCATGGTCATGCCGTCGGCCGCGAGCTGCTCCATGACACGCAACACTTCTCCCGTAAGCTGCGGGTCGAGCGCTGAAGTCACTTCATCGAACAGCATCAACTTAGGCTCCATGGCAAGGCTGCGGGCAATGGCTACGCGCTGCTGTTGCCCGCCGGAAAGCTGTTCCGGATAGCAGTCCATCTTCTCCCGCAGCCCCACTTTGGCGATCACAGTATCCGCAATTTCGCGGGCCTGCCGCTGCTTCATGCCTTTTACCATGCGCGGGGCCAACATGATATTTTCGGCCACGGTCAGGTGCGGGAAGAGGTTATAGCTTTGAAAAACGATTCCGACATCGCGTCTCAAAGACTTCAAGTCGATGTCGTCATCATGGAGCTCGTGGCCGCAGATCAGCATCGAGCCGCCTTGGATGGTCTCCAGGCGATCCATGCAACGTAGCGCCGTGCTCTTGCCCGATCCGCTCTGGCCGATGATAGCGGCGACTTCGCCCCTGTTCACCTCAAAGGTGACACCTTTAAGGACTTCCAGCTCGCCAAAGCTCTTGCGCACGTCCTTTAATTCAACGATTGGCGACATTGAGTTTCCTTTCGAGGGCTCTGCTTTGAACCGACAGCGGATAGCAGATCGCAAAGTACATCAGGGCAGCGATGCCGAAGTAGAGAAACGGCTCAAATGTTGCGTTGTTGATGATCTTTGCGTTGTAGGAGAGCTCGGCGTATCCGACCACAAGTGAGGCGATCGATGTGTTCTTGACGATCTGGACCAAGAAGCCGACTGTCGGTGGAATGGCAATGCGCAGAGCTTGCGGCAGGATGACAGCCCTCATGCGCTGCCAGCGCGTCAGGCCGAGGCACTCTGCGGCTTCCCATTGCGGCTTCGCCACCGCCTGAATGCAGCCGCGCCAGATCTCGCCCAGATAGGCGCTGCTGTAAAGTGTGAGCGCGAAGGTCGCTGCCGTCAGCGGAGATAAGGAGTCGTAGCCCAAAATGCTCGGCCCGTAAAAGCACAGACCCATGAGGACGAGCAACGGAAGTCCCTGCATGATCTCGATATAGGCCGCCGCCCCGCGCGAAATCGCCCAATTCCGCGAGATGCGTGCCAGAGCGACGATGAAGCCGGCGATGCCGCCAAACAGGAAAGTTAACAGGCTCAATACGACCGTCGCCCATAGCCCCTGGAGCAACGAGAGAATGTAGGCGCTATTCATCTGCTATCTCCATGCTCACAGCGGGGTTCCGAGCTTGCGGCGGCGAGGAAACATCGCAAGCCCGAGGAGAGCAAAACCCCCACGTACCAGTATGGCGAGACCTAGATAGATGCCGCCGAGCACGACGAAGATTTCGAAATTGCGATAAGTCTCGCTCTGGATACGGTTAGAGATCCCGAATAGCTCCTCAACGCCAACCGAGGACACGATGCTCGAGGCCAGCATCAACAGAACATACTGGCTCGACAGCGCCGGATAGACGCGCTCCAGCGCTGGCCGAATAATCACATGCAGATAGGTTTGGGTGCGCGACAGTCCAAGGCAGGTCGCCGCCTCAAGCTGGCCGCGATGGATCGATTCAATGCCCGCACGCACGATCTCAGTCGTATAAGCTCCGATATTGACCGTCAGCGCGATGGTCGCACCAACCAGGATGGGCAACCGAATTCCCATGCTCGCAATGCCAAAGATTAGGAAGTAGCACTGCACGAGCAGCGGCGTATTGCGGATGAACTCCACATACAAGGAGACGATCCAACGGGCCCAGGTTGGCCCGCCGGTCCGGACCACGGCGCAGGCACCACCTAAAAGGATGCCGAACACCGTGCAGAATAAAGTGAGCCGTAGCGTCGTCCAGATACCCTCCAACAGGAGCGGCCAATAAGCCAGCACGGCTGCGAAGTCGAAATTGTAAGTCATAGGACTTTGCTCGTTTCAAGGGCCGTAGGCCATGTCATTGAGACGCGGCGATGACTTCCTGGGGCAGGTCGGCGCCCTGAAACTTCTTGAAGATCGCTTGGAGTTTTCCGTTGGCGATGTTCTTCTTCACCCAGCTGTCGACCCATTCCTTCAGATCCGTATCCTCCTTACGCATGCCAACACCCATAGGCGCGGTCCGAAGCGGCAGCTTCAGCTCAAGCTCTTTGGCCGGGTTCTTCTTATTGATCAGGTCGACAAGGGTCGGCACCTGCGCGACCAAGTCAAGCTGGTTGGACACGACCGCCGTCATGGTCGTTGCTTCATCCTCAAAGCGCACGATTTCCGCATCTCGCGGGGCCGCCGCAGTCACATCCGCATCGTTCGTCGTGCCGCGCGTGACGGCAATGCGCTTTCCCGACAAATCAGCGAACGTCTTGATCTGCATGCTCTTCGGTGCTGCCACATAGGACGTCGCTCCAGAATATGGCAGCGAGAACGCGATCAGCTTCTTGCGCTCATCAGTGATCGACAAGGCCGAAAGGACTGCGTCTGCGCGATGCGACATCAGGAAAGGAATGCGATTGGCGCTGTTCGTCCCCACGATCTCCATCTTCACGCCGAGATCGGCAGCCAAGAGCTTAGCTGTTTCGACTTCCGAGCCAGTGGGATTGAGGTCTTCGTCCTTGAATGCCCAGGGAGGGACACTGAGATCGACGGCGATGCGAATGATACCCGCGGACTTGATCTTCTCAAGCGTCCCGGCTGTCGCTGTTTGCCCCAAGAGGGCCAGCGAGACAACAGCAGCTGTCAAAACTCTAGCAAGAGTCTTCATTTTCAATCCTCCCGATGGCAATTGACTGTTCGAATTAGAGCTACGCCCAGATTTTCGGCTAGAAGAGGTCGATTCGGACTCGGTATTCGGAGCGCATCCGCTTCCGCCCCGGCGTTATTCTCGTCGCGGCGGTGCCAGGCAGAGCGACCACTCAGGGAGCAGGCGGCGATCGATTCCTTTGGCCCGACCGCCTCGATGGCGTTCGCAAGTGTCTCCTCCAGAGTGCCAAGTATTGTTGTTATGATTGCGCGAAACGTTAGCGAGCGCGGCTTTCAACGTGAAGCCCGTCTTTCATTGTCCGCGAGAGATCGTCTCACTTCGTGAGACTGTCGCCGTTAGTGAGCGGTCTGATGCTCAATGACCAGAGGTCATGAAGGAGAACAGAAGCGCGATCTGTCCATCCAGCATGTGCGTGCCGTCTCGCGTGGCGCAGCCAATCTTGGCTGCCTCCGACAGGAGCCTTGTCGGGACCGGATCGGTGATAACGTCGGCAACGATCATGTGCGGCGCAAGTTGAGCGGGATCGACTGGTAGCGGGTCGCCGTCCCGCAAGCCTGCCGACGTCGCATTGACGACAATATCGCAATCGCGAGGAACGGCAGTATCGATGGAGACCTTGCCTGGATATGCCTTACTAAGCCTGTCAAACAGGCTGTTCTGGTTTGACGCGTCGAGGTCGTGGAAGGTCAACCGGCGGGCGCCTTCTTCGAGCATGGAGACGCCGATCGAGGAGCCTGCACCGCCCGCGCCGACCATGAACACGTTTTTGCCGGCGATGGCATGGCCCGCCTTCTTCAATCCGGCAGTCAGACCGGCACCGTCGAAATTGTCGCCGAGCCAGCGGCCGTCCTGTTCTCGTCGCATGGCGTTGATCGCCCCGAGGACCTTGGCGCGATCAGACAGGCGGTCGCAATGCGCGATCGCCCCGAATTTGTGTGGCAGCGTGATAAGAATACTGTCGATGTTGAGCATTGCTTTGAGGGCCGCCAGAGCCGTGTCAAGATTGCCTCTCTCGACCTGCAGCGGCACCAGCACACCGTCATATCCGGCATCCTCCATTCGCTTGGTCAGCCAGCCCGGTGCCAGCACCTGCGAAATAGGCGAGCCTATTAGCGCATGAACGCGTGTCTTTCCGGTCAGTGAGGTCATGAACAGGCCCGGGCGCTTCAGGACAATTTGGGCGGAGGCGAGGGCGGCGCCATGGCATAGCCCCTGGCCTCATAGTCGAAGTCATGCAGCTTGTTGACTGTCTCGGCCTTGTTGACGGGAGAGGCATAGTAGGCCCGGATCTCGGCAATCCGTGTGACGTCGTCGTTGAAGACGTACCATTCATCGCCGCGCAGCACCTCACCAAGGGCCGTCTTCCAATGGGTCCATTCGATCACCGCTTCGTGGCCGTCCGAGCTGGCCAGAACCTTCTCAATGGTCCAGCGCGATCCCATCGTTTTGACACACCAGACCCAGCCGTCGGCTATTGCCTGAGCGCCGCGCCAGGGCGCACCAGGCAGGCCGGGTGGGAAATAGTGGACAGCATTGCTCGTGAAGCAGTCCAGCAGCGCCTGGTGATCGGCATCGTTGCAGGCTTGAAAGTATCGGCGGATCAAGGCCTCCGCCTGCGCGGCTTTCGTGAGCGCACCCATCGCTTTACTCCGCCGCTCGCCGGGCTCGCCATTCCGCGTATTCCTTCAGCGTTGCCTCGTTCGGCGGGTAGGTGCCCCAAAGAGGCGCGCCAGCATCGATCTTGGTGAATAGAAATCTCTCGCGCAGCTCCTGCTCATGAGACTCCTCCGCCACCTCCTCGGCGATGGCACGTGGGATGACGACGACGCCATCGCTGTCCCCGACGATGATGTCGCCGGGGTAAACGGCAACATCGGCGCAGCCGATTGGCAATTGCATGTCAACCGCGCGATGATAGGCAGGGCGCGTCGAGGCCGTGTTGGCCCTGCAGTAAGCGGGAAACGCCATTTTTGAGATTTCTGTCCCGTCGCGGAATGCGCCGTCGGTAATGGCTGCCGCAACGCCCTTGCGCATCATGCGCGTCATCAACATGTTGCCGGCCGATGCGGCACGCGGGTCGTTGCGGCTGTCGATCATCAGGACTTGGCCTGCACCAATCGCCTCCACGGCCTCCCACTGCATATTGTCCTCACCCCGCTTGCGGAGATCAGAAAGATCCCAGTCCTTGTCTTCCCGCGAGGGAATGAAGCGCAAGGTGAAAGCCTCCCCGGCAAACGCACCAGCGCTCGGATTGAGCGGCGTGATCCCAACCAGGAATTGCTGACGATAGTTGCGCTTGAAGAGCTGCGTGGTCAGCGTCGCTGTCGAGCAGGCCTTCAGCTTTTCGAGGGTTTGGGAAGCAATCGGAGCCATGCGTATCTACCTCCAAGAACGGAATCTAAACCAGCGCAAGCAGTGCAATGCTTGCCTTCAGGCATCACCATAGCGGCAGCAGTGCTCGGCGGAAGGCCTATCAAGCTCGCAGCGAGTGCGCCGTCTCACATGTTGAGATCAGGTGCGGGGAGCGTAGCGCTTGAGGACATCGAGATCTGGTTCAAAGCCGATGCCGATGCGATCAGATGCGCTGACAACCCCCTTCACCGGCTTCGGTGTGCTCGCGAGCCACACTTCAGGGTCGACGAACAGGAACTCGATCAGCGTCTTCTCCTGCATCAAAGGCAGCATCGCCAGGGTCGCAAGATATCCCGGCCCGAAGTAAGGCGTATGTGGCATGACGCTCTTACCGTGTCGCTCGCATGCGGCCAAGATCTTGACGAATTCGGAGATCCCGCCGACTTTTGTCATACTCGGCTGTGGATAGGTAACAGCGTTGATGATCCGCATGAAATCAAAGGCCGTGCTGGCGTTCTCACCGCTGCCAACGGGGATTGCGGCCTTCTCAATCTCCTCCATACTCTTGTAGTCGTCGGGCGGGAATACCGGCTCCTCCACCCACAAGGTGTTGCAGGCGCGGAACGTTTCTCGCAAAGCGATCGTCTCCTGCATGGACCAGGCGCAATTGGCGTCAACCATCAGCGCGACACCGGGCCCGATGACCTCGCGCGCGTGCCTGATTACATCCGGGGCGATCTCGTGAAGCTTGATGTGCCGGTAGCCGCGCTCGAGCGCCCGCTTGCATTGCTCAGCGACGAGGTCCTTGTCGCCATACCTGACGAGGCTCGCATAGGCCGGCCGGTGCGTCGGCGCATTCGCCCGGAAAAGCCGCCATAGCGGCACGCCCTGCCGTTTCGCCTTCAAGTCCCACAGCGCGATGTCGACCCCTGACAGCGCGAACATGGTTATGCCGTAGCGTCCAAAGAGATGAAGTTTCTTTTGCACCTCCAGGTTCCAGGCAGCGATATCGTCGATGGCTGCCTCGGTCACAAACGGCGCGATCATGTGATCGACGGCCGCGCGCACCGCCTCCAAGCAGAAATAGGCAAAGGCATCGCCCCAGCCGACATGCCCATCCTCATCTTCGATACGAATCAGCACCATGTCGAGGCGATGCCAGCGGGACGGCGTGCCGCCCGTGCCCGGGCCGCCATCGGCGAACGGAATGCGCACCGGAAAGGTTTGCAGTGAGATGATCTTGGGTACGGTGTTGCTTTGGGGCATAATGCGAGTGGCCTGGGTCAAAGCCTTGCGACTGGATCGGCGAGGCCGCGCTCGCCGACATCGATCGACAGGAGGTGTCCCGAAAGAGGAGCATTGGCGAGGCTTTCGCGCGACAGGCCGGTGCGGGCACTGGTCACGAAGAGCTCGGACAGGGAGGCTCCTCCAAACGCGATACCGGTTGGTCTTGGCACGGGGAGGGCGACGGTTCGCTCAATCTCTCCGCTCTCATTAAGCTTCACGACGCTCCAGCCGTCCGACAATCCAACCCATGGGTTAAATTGCTCGTCGACGGCGAGGGCGCAAGGAGCGCCCGCGACCTTCGGAATATCGGCGAATTTTCGCTTTCGCGCCGCCTTTCGCTCAAGCAGATAGACGCATTGACGCGATGGCTCCGTCGCGAACAGGCCGGCATCACCGCAAAAGGCGATGTCGCTCACCTGGCCTTGCACTTCGAACACCGGTTCCATCCCCGATTGCCGTCGCCACGGTCCAACCAGGCTTATGTTGGCCTCGGCGCTGTAGGCTGCTGCCCAGATCTCACCAGCCTCCGAGACGCGCAGCACTTTGAAGGAAATACCCGGCTTTCCTTCAATGCGCTCCTGGCCGCCCGATAAATTGTCGATCACGATGTCATGGCCAACTGAATAGGCGACGCCGCCCTCGACAAGGCACAGCGAGTTGATGCCCTCAGAGAGCGCCTGCAGCGAGACGGTGAAGGGATGCCCGCCGTCGGCGCGGATAGCAGGCGCCAACAGGTCGGCCCAAACCAAGTTCTGCGCGCGCGCATCCCAGCGCGGCGCCGCGCCCACAAAGGCTGTGCTCTTCGTCCAGACCTTGTAATTTCCCGGATCATGCCGAGCGCTCTTGATGGCAGGTGCGAGCAGGCTCGAAATCCGTCTTGCGACATCAACGAGCTCTTGCCCTAATCGTTCGGCGCGCTCGGCGGTGATGCGAAAAGTCGGGCCGGCCACGCTGATGGCCGCAAGCGGTTTGCCGGCGGGATCGAGAATAGCCGTTCCGACGCAGCGGGTGCCGAGAACTATCTCTTCGTCATCGATCGCATAGCCGCGCGCACGGACGATGGCCAGATGTGCCTTCAACTGCTCGCCGTCACAAATCGTCTTCTCGGTAAACTTGGCAAGCCCGTCGCGGACCACCAAGTCGAGTTGCGCGTCGGAGAGATGAGCGAGGATCGCCTTGCCCTGGCTTGTGCAATGCATCGGTTTAAGCGCGCCGAGCCTCGCATTGGATCGCTCGGAATGTGCGCTCTCGAAGCGGCCGAGCGAGAGCACGTGGTGACCGTCTTGAACCGCGAGATAGGCGGTCTCACCGGTCAAATCGCGTAAGCGCCTCAACTCTACGGACGCAATTGACGCAAGGTCAGACGACGACCAAGCATTCTGTGCAAGATCGAGAAAGTTGAAACCAAGCGTGTAGGCCTGGGTGCGCGGATCTGCCCGGATCAGTCCACGCGAGATCAGCGCCGCAAGGATGCGATACAGGGTCGCCCTGGGGATGCCCGTCTGGTCCGCAAGACGCGCCTGGTCGAGGACGCCGGGTGATCTGCCGATCAGCTCGAGAATATCGCAGGCCTTTCCCAGAAGCGCCGTCCCGGCGACATTCTTAGGATGGATCAGCTCCGGCGACCACTCGACTTCGTGTTCAGACATGGCCCAATTTTAGGTTCACGAGACGAGACCATCCAGCCTGTCGCAGGCTTGGTGCGCCTCATCCAGCCGGGTTGCCCACATGGTGAGACCCGGAGGGGCAGATTCCGAGCCAGTGAAGCGAGGGGTTATGTGCTTGGTTTCAAAAAGGCATTTGTCTTGTGGGAACGTCGCATTGATATAACTCCTTGTGCAAAATCTTGACACTTGCAAGGTTTTGTATCATGCGGGTTTCCATGAGGAAGCAACCACAACGCCAGAGGGATAGGGCGATCTCGCTTCTTCAGAAGCGGGGCATGATGCGCCTTTCTGAATTTCTCCAGGAAGGGATCACGGCCGCAACCATTTCCCGAATGGAACAGAAGGGCACGCTCAATCAGCTCAGCCGCGGCCTTTACCAGCTACCCGATGCACTGCTCGACAGTAACCACTCGCTCGCAGTTGCTGCGAAACTCATTCGAAACGGCGTCATCTGTTACGAGTCTGCGCTCGCCTTCCATGAGCTGACAGACCGCATCCCGCCCTATGTATGGATGGCGATCGGTCCGCGCGACTGGCGGCCCAAGATTGCGCGGCCTCGCATTCAAATTACGCGCTTTGGTCCCAAGGAGTTTGACAAGGGGATCAAGCATTACACCATCGAAGGGATCTCGGTACCGATCTACACACCGGCCAAAACTATCGTCGATCTCTTCAAGAGCGGCCAACGTCAAAAAGCCTTCTACAACGTCCCCACAGGCCTTGCGCACGCCACGCAAGCGATGAAAGACGCGATCAGACTGCGCAAAGCGACACCCTCCGAAATCGCAAAATACGCCGCCGAAGCCGGCATATGGGACAAAATCGTTCAGCCGCGCCTTGAGACGCTGACCTTGAATGCGTAGGCCGCTGACGAATGTCGGAGCATCCATCCGTGGCCGCCTGCTCAATCTTGCAAACAGCGTAACGAGCCTTTCGATCTCTTGCTCACACAGTATGCGTTCGAACGGCTGCTCTACAGGCGAAATCTGCGGATCCCTGCTGTTGATTCCGACGTAGACCGAGTTAGCTAAGGAAAGCGCCTTGGTTTAGTTAGGGTTTGCCCGATGGTGGGCCGGGCATTTTATGATCGCGCGAAAGCGATGAGGGGCCCGAAATCATGGTTGTCGGCAGCCTGAAGCGCTGCAATGTAGGCCCTGCGTGCGGTGCCGGCTGTCTGCAAGCCGGCGGCGCCCCATGTAAAGCGCCGGCCCCCAAGCTGCACGATCAACAAGTCAGCAGCCAATCGTGACCAGCGACCGTTGCCGTTTGGGAACGGATGTACGGATACGAGGCGGTGATGGAAGCGAACCGCAAGTTCGTCCGGTGGATAGGTGTTGTTCTCAATCCAATACCTTGCGTCGTCGAGCACCTGATGCAGCGAAATTTCGATCAGATGTGGCGCGACACCAAGATTGCGCTCCGTCGTTCGAAATTTTCCAGCCCAGCGCCAGACGCGTTCGAACATGCGCCGATGCAAACTCTTGAGAAAACTTTCCCGCGTCGGAACCTTGCGGCGGCCAAACGCCCAGCGGTTTGCCGTCGCGATGTTCTGCTGCTCCAGTTCGTTCAACTCGCTACGTAAGGTAATGTGCGTTGGGATAAGATCTTCGCGCTCCTGAGGGGTCAGCGGTGTCGCGTGATCGTCGGCGGCATGCAGATCAGTCTCAGTCATTCGTCGTCCCAGAGGCGCGCGGGGCGTTTCAACAAATCCTCGATCGCTTGTTCCCGAAGCGCGCGGGCAGCCTGATTGTCCTCCACCGCTTGGTCCTCGAGCCGCATCGTTTGCTCGATAGCTCGTGATTGCCGCTCGGCGACCTCAGCAGCTCGCTTGGTTACAACTTCTGCGAGGGGGCGGTCGGGTACAAGCACATAGACCAGCCTGCAGCCGAGGGCCTCGGCCGCGCGTTGAAGCGTATTGAGGGTTACGCTGCCGCCTTGCTCGGATTTTTCGAGTTCCACGATGCGTGGCTGCGAAACCCCCAGCCTCTTGGCATATTGGGCGGTGGTCATGCCGAGGGCGTCGCGGATCGCGCGAATCCAGCCCTTGGGAGGGCGCTGGGAGTGCGAGAGCGCTCGGAGCGCGGCAAAGCGGCTGTCGAGATGCCGGATAGCGTCTTTCATCCGATAAGATATACCATATAACGAGCTGATAAATCTATAAGGAATACCATATTAATATTTCCCGCGGTAATAAGCTTTTTCTTATAATACACAAGGTTGACAATAAGATAAATCTTATCGAAGTGACGCAGGGCCTTCACTACGACCTTTCGTCAACCATTTAACATCATTGCAGAAGTAAGCGACGAGCCACCCCAGGGCGGCGGTGGCGGACCGAATCCGGGTCCGCGTTCTGGTTAGTGGCCTCTAGGGCTGCAGCTGCAAGGGCCGGCGGACACCGCTGCCCTCGTCCCGAAAGGCAAGCTCGCGCAGGCGCGGTAAAACAGGATTGCGATTGTCACTTCTCCAGATGGCGTGCAATTCAGCAAAGATAGAGCGCCCAAAGCGGATAGGCCGAAACACGACATTGTCGAAGCAGGCATTGCGGGTCTCTCCGGGAACAATCGCAAGACCCAACCCCGTGCTGACCAGCGCGAGGATGGCTTGTGCCTGGCTCATCGACTGCACGACATTCGGCCGGATGCCGGCGGCTCCAAACGCCATGGTCAGCAGCGAGTTCATGTAGGGGCCAGCGCTCGAATACATGATGAAGGGTTGCCCATCGAGCTGCTCAAGCTCGGGCCGGCGCCGCCCCGCGAGCGGGTGATCGAGTGGCAGGGCGAGCGCCAGCTCCTCGCGGAACACGCATGCGCTTCTGACCGTCTCGGCCGTCTGCAATGGGCGCACCAAGCCGAAATCGATTTGCCCTGATTTGAGAGCTTCGAGCTGCTCGCGCGAGGTCAGCTCGACAAAGCTTGCTTCGATGTGCGGTAGTTCGCTGCGCAAGCACGAGGCAAGCCAAGGCAAATACCCGTAAGTTGTAGCACCCACGAAGCCGATCGTCAGGGCACCACCAGCCAATAAGGCTGCTTGTCGCGCAGCCTTCACCGCATTCTCCCGTTGCTGAAGCAGCCCTCGCGCTTCAGAGAGAAACGCCCTTCCAGCGACGGTCAGCTCAACCGACCGGCTCGTTCGCTCAAGCAGCGTCACATCGAGCTGTTGCTCGAGCATCTGGATGTGCCGGCTGAGTGGCGGCTGAGTCATGTTGAGGCGCTTGGCCGCTCGCCCGAAATGAAGCTCGTCGGCAACCGCAACAAAGGCACGAATTTGTGCAAATTCGATCATTGATAACTTTAAGGTATTAGCTCGATCCAAAATTGAGTTTAGACGTGAATTGATCCTGCGTCTAGGTTGGGCTCCGTGATCGGCGAGAGATCGATCCGGGAAAACCTCGACGGGAGGATCGTATGTCAGGGAGCAGAGTGGCGCGCTTCCAATTTCGTTTCGTGATCTTGGCACTCATCACGATGTTGCTGGCACTAAGCAGCGGCGATCGAGCGACGCTCTCGATCGCGGGCCCCAATATGTCCAAGGCTCTTGGCATCAGCCCGGTCGAACTCGGCTGGATGTTTTCCGCTTTCGCATGGGCCTACGTGCTGGCTCAGGTGCCCGCTGGCTGGATCACGGACAAGCTCGGCGCAAAGCTCAGCATCCTGGTCGGATTGATCCTCTGGTCGGTCGTCACGTTCCTGATGAGCGGCGTGGCCTGGCTCGCCTATCCGTTTCTGGCCATGCTCGCCTTGCGCTTCCTGCTTGGCGTGTTCGAATCTCCAGTCGGGCCGGCTGCTGGGCGCATCATCGCTGCCTGGTTTCCATCGAGCGAGCGCGGCATTGCCGGCGCGATCTTCAACAGCGCGCAATATGTCTCCCTCGTGATCTTCACGCCTTTGATGGGCTATCTAGATCATCGCTTCGGCTGGGAGCACATCTTCACTGTGATGGGCGTCCTAGGGCTCGCATTCTCCGCCCTCTGGTTCGTCACGTACTATCCGCCTGCTCAACATCCAAAAGTCGCGCCAGCTGAACTCGATCACATTCGCTCTGGTGGCGGCCTTGTCGACCTCGGCGCAGCTCCTGTGCGCTCCGCCGAGCGCGGTCCAAAATGGTCGGATCTGGCCGAAGTCTTCCGCAGCCGCATGCTCGTCGGCATCTTCCTCGCGCAGTACGGCATTACATCCATCACCTGGTTCTTCGTCTCCTGGTTTCCGAGCTATCTCGTCAAGGCCCGCGGCTTTTCGGTACTCGACGCAAGTTTAGTGGCGACCATCCCGGCCATCGCCGGCTTCGTTGGCGGCGTCATGACCGGCTTCTTCTCAGATTGGCTTCTTCGCAGGACCGGATCGCTAAGCACCGCGAGGAAGACGCCGATTACGATTGGTCTGTTGATGACGATGCTGATCATCGGCTGCAATTACACAGACTCCACCACGTTGATCCTAGTCCTGATGAGCGCCGCCTTTTTCGGCAAGGGCTTTGGATCGCTAGGTTGGACCGTAGTGGCCGATACCGCGCCAAAAGAAGTCATCGGGCTGACCGGCGGCGTCTTCAACGCGATCGGTAATACTGCCGGCATCACGACCCCGGTTGCGATCGGCTACATCCTTGCAGCGACCGGATCCTTCAATGGCGCGCTGCTCTATGTCGGCCTCCATGGCCTACTCGCCATTATCAGCTACTGGGTCATCGTGGGCCCGATTCAACGTGCCGTCATTCAGGAAAGGCCCGAGCTTCCTCGCGCTGCGCCAATACCAGCCGAATAGACGCCGGGCCGCAGAAGAGTATTCAACGACGAAAGAGGACGAACAGATGAACTTTATGCAAAACACGACACGCATCATTGCCAATCCGCTAGCTGCGGGACTTGCGCCCGGCGAAGCCACCACCGATCGAATCGCATGGGTCAAGCTATCGCTGGTTTTCCTTCCACTTGCCGCACCGATCAGCGACGCGAAGGTGCTTACCGGCCGCCAAAAGCCGCTCACGGAGATCGCGTTCCTGTTCGCGGAGATCGAAACCGAGCAGGGCCATAGTGGCATCGGCTATAGCTATTCGAAGCGCGCGGGAGGGCCCGGGCAGTTCGCTCATGCCAAGGAAATTGCCGGTGAACTTATAGGTGAGGATCCCAATGACATCGCGCGCATCTGGGACAAGCTGGTCTGGGCCGGCGCTTCCGTCGGGCGTAGTGGACTGTCAACCCAGGCAATTGCCGCCTTTGACATTGCGTTGTGGGATCTCAAGGCCAAGCGAGCGAAGCTGCCGCTGGCCAAATTGCTCGGCGCCCACCGAGATTCGGTTCGCTGCTACAACACATCCGGCGGCTATCTCTCCATGCCCATCGAGGAGGTCAAGGAGCGCGTCTCGATGGCGCTCGAAAAGGGCATCGGCGCCATCAAGCTCAAAGTCGGCCAGCCCGACCCGATGGTTGATCTCGCCCGCATCGAGGCAGTGCGCAAACATATTGGCGACGTACCGCTGGCGATCGATGCCAATCAGCAATGGGACCGCACGACTGCACTGAGGTTTGGTCGCATTGCCGAGCAGTTCAGCCTGACCTGGATCGAAGAGCCGCTGGATGCTTACGATTACGAAGGGCATGCCGCGCTCGCCAAGGAGCTTGCAACCCCGATCGCCACGGGTGAGATGCTAACAAGCGTCGATGAACATTACGAGCTGATCCGGCACAATTCGGTCGACTTCATTCAGCCAGACGCCCCCCGCGTCGGGGGCATCACCCCCTTCCTGAAGATCCTCGCGCTTGCCGACCATAAGAAGCTGCAGCTCGCTCCCCATTACTGCATGGAGATCCACCTTCATCTGACGGCGGCTTACGGCCGCGAGCCCTGGGTCGAGCACTTCGAGTGGTCGGAAGCCATGTTCAACGAGAAACTCCATGTCGTGAATGGACGCATGATCGTGCCAAACCGACCGGGCCTCGGCTTCAGCCTCTCGGATCAGGCTCGGGCATGGACTCGCGCCACTCACGAAGCCGGAAAGCGGCCCTAATAAACAGAAGGCTGGTCCGGCCCCGCCGGCCCAGCCTTTTGAGGCCGAGTAGACTTAGCAGCACGTTACGAGGAGTTGAACGCATGAACCGCGCAGTGTCACTCAGCCGCCGTACGTTTGTAGGCCTCCTTGCCGCAGCGGGGCTATCGCCACGAGCAGTTGCTGCGCAGAACACAGCTCGCGCGGTCCTCTACGTCGCAGTTGGGTCCGAGCTGATGTGTTACGAGGCCGACGACACGAAGCTCGCCTTGCAGAAAATTGACACTATTCGCGTGCCAGAGGCGGTTCAGTACGCCTGGAAGCATCCATCAAAGCCGCTGCTCTACGTGGCTTTTAGCAACCGGTATACCTCCAAGGCTGACGACCGGCACGGGGTCGCGGTCTATGCGATCGATCAAGACACGGGGCGGCTGCAGCAATTTGGAGAGCCTGTCTTTCTCAAGAACCGCCCAGTTAACCTCACGCTCGATCCGGCAGGGCGCTATCTGCTTGTTGCTTACAACATGCCGTCAGATCTGACCGTCCATGCGCTCGGGGAGAACGGCTCCATCGGAGTTGAAATCAAGCAGTCCGGCTCAATCGATGCCGGCATCTATGCTCACCAAGTCCGTGTCTCACCGTCTGGCAAGCTCGTCGTGCTTCCGACGCGCGGCAACGATCCGGGCGCCGGCAAGCCCGAAGATCCCGGAGCCCTGAAAGTCTTCCGATTTGAAGCGGGGCAGCTTTCGCATGAGACTTCGATCACTAAAGGAAACGGACTTGGCTTCGGCCCGCGGCACGTCGACTTTCATCCGGAAAAACCGTGGATGTTCGTATCGATGGAACGCAACAACCAGCTGCTGGTCTATGGGACGAGTGACGAAGGCATCGATCCTAAGCCGCTGTTCGAAAGATATACTGCTGAAAACCACGAAGCTAGGCTACCGGTCCAGTTCGTCGGCCCCATCCACGTGCACCCCAACGGCCGGTTCGTCTATCTTGCCAACCGCTCGGACGGAACGATCGATTTCGCGGGCCGAAAGGTCCATGGGGAGGGAGAAAATACTGTCGCCGTGTTTTCGATCAATCCCGCAAGCGGAGAGCCGACGCTCATCCAGACCATTGATACCCTGACCTTCCATTGCAGGACATTCTCAATCCATCCGGCCGGACGAATGCTGGTCACAGCTGCGGTTGCGCCGCTTGACGTTCGCGACGGTGGCGCCGTTCGGACGGTTCCAGCAGGGTTGACAGTATTCGACGTCGCCGACGATGGCAAACTGAACTTCGCTCGCAAATACGAGGTCGATATCGGCAAAGATTGGATGTTCTGGTGTGGAATGGTTGCTCTCTGAGCATGCAGCTCTGCACGACGCGCTCGCGGGAGCTCTCGCACGAGCGGGCGCCTTATGTAGGCGAACGAACGAGCTTTGCCAGCTTACGACGTCTGTTGCCTAGTCGGCGCAATCAGAACGGCCCGAATGTCATTGACATTTGTGAGAGTGGGACCTGTTCGAACGAGATCACCAAGACGCTCGAAAAAGGTGTAACTATCGTGAGCCGTCAGAAGCGCGCGGGCATCGAGCTGGCTCGCAGCGGCGCGATGCAAGGTATCTGGCGTCACCAAAGCGCCGGCGGCATCCTCCGTTCCATCAATCCCGTCACTATCCCCGGCAATGGCCCAAATGCCCGCCGCTCCATCAAGGGCCACCGCAAGTCCGAGCAAGAACTCGGTATTGCGACCACCACGACCTGCTCGGCCATGACCGATGCTAACTGTCGTCTCTCCTCCTGAAAGCAGAACGGCCGGCGCCTTTACAGGATGCCCGTGCTGAGCGACCGACCGGGCAATTCCGGCCATCATGGTACCGAGCTCTCGGGCCTCCCCCTCGATTGCGTCCCCAAGTACAACAGCGCTCAATCCCTCGCGCTTGGCGAGCTGCGCTGCAGCATCAAGGGCCGTGAGTGGCGCGGCGATAATACGGACATCTTCGGCAATGTCCCCAGGCTTCGCCGTATCTTGTCCGCCGTCTAGAACGGCTTGCGCAGAGTCGGGCAGCTTGATCCCGAAACGGCGAACGATCTCGCGCGCATTGGCCTTCGTGCTGGCATCCGGCAGCGTCGGGCCGGAGGCGATCGCAGCCGGATCGTCCCCCGGAATGTCTGAGATCACGAGGGTGAGGAGGCGCGCAGGGCGCGCTGCAAGCGCCAGCCGACCGCCTTTGATCGCCGACAGGTGCTTGCGCACCACATTCATCTCCGCAATCGTCGCCCCGCTCGCGAGTAATGCCCGGTTTACCGCTTGCTTGTCCGCGAGGGTCATCGGAGGGGCGGGAAGGGCCATCAGTGCGGACCCGCCACCGGACATCAACGCTAGGACCAGGTCATCCTTCGTCAGCCCTCTGACCGCATCCAGCATCCGCAGCGCCGCGGCCTCGCTCGAGTGGTCCGGGACGGGGTGCGACGCCTCAAGGACTTCGATCCCGCCCGCCGGCACCGCGTGCCCGTGCCGCGTCACAACGACCCCCGACAATTCGACGTCGGGCCAGGCCGCATCGACCACCGCAGCCATTGCCGCGGACGCCTTGCCGGCTCCGACAACAATACAGCGTCCGCTGGGCTTTGGCGGCAGATGCGTCGTGACGGCTATGCGCGGATCAGCGCTCGCGATTGCGGCATCAAAGAGTTGCCGCAGCAAGCTGCGAGCCCGTGCGTCGGTCCACACAGCGGACATTGGGGGGCTTCACGCGTTTTCCGCTTGGATCGCGCTCACGACAGCGTCTGTCACCTTGCGGGTGTTCGCCGATCCTCCAAGGTCTGGCGTATGCAGTTCGGGGTTGGCGGTGACGCGCTCGATTGCCTTCATGAGCCGCTGCGCGGCTGCATTCTCCCCCAGATGCTCAAGCATCATAACCGCCGACCAGAATGTCCCGACGGGATTGGCAATGCCCTTGCCTGTGATGTCGAAGGCGGAGCCATGGATGGGCTCGAACATCGATGGGAATTTGCGCTCGGGATTGAGATTGGCGGTCGGGGCGATGCCAAGCGAACCGGCAAGGGCAGCGGCAAGGTCGGACAGCACATCAGCATGGAGATTGGTAGCCACGATCGTATCGAGGCTCTGCGGGCGCATGACCATGCGCATCGTCATGGCATCGACCAGCATCTTGTCCCACGTCACGTCAGAAAACTCGCGCGCGACCTCCGCTGCAATTTCATCCCACATGACCATTGCATGCCGCTGTGCATTGGATTTCGTCACGACGGTCAACAACTTGCGGGGACGAGACCGTGCAAGGCCGAAGGCAAAGCGCATGATCCGCTCCACACCGGCGCGCGTGAACATAGCGACATCGGTTGCTGCCTCCAAAGGAGATCCCTGATGGACCCGTCCGCCGACGCCCGCATACTCGCCTTCCGAATTTTCCCGAACGATGACCCAGTCGAGCTCCTTGTCCTTGACGGCACGCAAGGGCGAGGTGATGCCGGGAAGGATGCGGGTCGGACGCACATTCGCATATTGATCGAACGGCTGACAGATCGCGAGCCGCAGGCCCCAAAGCGTGATGTGGTCCGGAATTTCTGGGTGCCCTGCGGAGCCAAACAGGATTGCATCGTGATTACGGATCAGATCGCGCCCGTTTTCGGGCATCATGCGGCCATGCCGCTTATAATATTCCCCACCCCAATCAAAGTGGTCGAAGTGAAAGGTGAATGCCCCATCGCGCTTCGCCAGCGCCTTAAGAACTTCGACGCCGGCATCCACAACTTCGGAGCCGATACCGTCGCCTGGGATTGCCGCAACGTTGTAGGTCTTCATGAGAGATATCCTTCCTCTTCCGTATGATTAGTGCGCGACGGCCGCCTGATGGCGGCCGATCGAGCGCGCGAGCAGCAACGTCAGCGTGGCGGACAACAACAAGAGTGCGCAGACGAAATAGAGCCCGCCCTCGAAGCTGCCGGTGAGGTCCTTGATCCATCCGATCATGGCCGGACCGACGAAGCCGCCGAGATTGCCGATGGAGTTGATGGTTGCGATGCCGCTCGCCGCGGCCGGACCGGCCAGGAACAGTGTCGGCATGCTCCAAAGCGGCGGCTTGGCGGCGCTGATGCCGACGTTCACCAGCACCAGCGCAGCGATAACTGAAGCAACGCCAGTCGACATGCCTGCCAGCGCGAGCCCGGCCGCCGCAACGAGGCAAGCGATGACTACATGCCACGTCCGTTCGTTGGTGCGGTCCGAATGCCTTGACCACAGATACATGGCCACCACGGCGATCGTCGGCGGGATCGCATTGAGCGATCCAACCGCCATATTCGACAGGCCGAAGCCTTTGATGATCTGCGGCGCCCATACCCCCAGCGTGTACAGTCCCGCCGACGTGCCGAAGTAGACGAGGGACAAAGCCAGAACGCGTAGATCCGTCAGTCCCCGCCAGACGCTATGGCTCGCCGACCCTGCCTTGGCCGCCCGCTCCGCATTCATGGCCTCGACCAGCCAGGCCCGCTCATCATCGGCAAGCCACTTCGCCTGTTCCGGCCGATCCGTCATGAATCCGAGCACGATGAACCCAAGCACGATGGCGGGTAGCGCCTCGAGGAGAAATAGCCATTGCCACCCCTTAAGGCCGAACAAGCCGTGCAACTCCAGAAGAGCGGCCGAGACGGGCGATCCGAGGACCGTTGAAAGAGGCGCCGCTGCCATGAACAGAGCGGTGATCCCGGCACGCTGGCGCGCGGGAAACCAATAGGACAGATAGAGGATAATTCCTGGGAAGAACCCAGCTTCGGCCGCGCCGAGCAAGAAGCGAAGAACGTAGAAGCTTGTTTGCCCTTGGACGAACGCCATTGCCCCGGATATCAAGCCCCAGGTGATCATGACCCGAGCGATCCACAGTCGGGCTCCCACCTTGTCCAAAATGATGTTGGAGGGCACCTCGAACAGGAAGTAACCCCAGAAGAAAATGCCCGCACCAAATCCGTATACGGAGGAGGAGAAACCAAGATCCTTGTTCATCGTCAGCGCTGCGAAGCCGATGTTCACTCGGTCGATAAACGCGACGAAGTAGAGTAGCATCACGAATGGCACGATCCGGTAAGCTACTCGACGGATCGTGCGCTTCTGAACCTCGTTCACCACCTTGGGCCTCCTCGTTTTTCGGCTGGCGCCCCGGCTGGCAGCCATGCCTTTTATCTACGGCCAGCCTAGAAGGAAGAGACGGCGTCACTCAATACGCCCTTATTTGTACAAAAAAATGGTATAATGGCTCGGATTCGACAAAAGGGCCTGCTCATGGAGCTGCGTCAATTGAGATGTTTCGTCGCCGCCGCCGAGCAGCTGCATTTTGGCCGCGCGGCCCAACACCTGCAGATGCTACCTTCCGCCTTCGGCCGCCACATCAAACTCTTGGAAGAGGATCTTGGTACGCGGCTGTTTGCAAGGACCACGCGAGCCGTCTCTTTGACCGACGACGGCGCGCTACTTCTTCGGGAGGCGCGCATCATTCTCTCAAAGGTCTCGACCGTGGAGGCCGTCTTGCGCGGTCGCTCGCGTTCGGTCGGAGCCCGGAATCTCAAGGTAGGCGCCATAGACAGTGCTGCGGCCGGGCTTATGCCGCAGCTGTTGCGAGACTTCCGCGCGAAATACCCCGACGTCACCGTTCATCTTCTGGAGGAAAAGACGTTCCGGCTGCTTCCCAAGGTCCTTTCCGGAGCGCTCGATCTCGTTTTCATCCGTCCTCCGGAGAAGATGGACCGAAGGCTCGAATGTAAAACTCTGCTCATGGAAACCGCAGTGGTCGCCCTTCCCCGCAGGCACGCGCTTGCACGTAACGAATGTCTGTCGCTCTCGGCGATCGCTCATCAACCGATGATCGTTCCTGATCGGCGATCTCGGCCCCACAGCCACGACTTGACCATGAAGCTGTTCGAGGACGCCGGGCTGACGCCCCGCATCGCTCAGCTCGCCGATGAAAAGCAGACGATCGTGAACATGGTTGCGGCTGGACTGGGACTGGCCGTCGTCCCCCGCTGGACCTCTCGCATGGCTGTTGCGGGCGTTCGCTTTGTTCCGCTCAAGCTGGAGCGCTTTGGAGCAGTTGGACGGCTTCCGCTCGCTGCAAGTTGGCTGCGTGGTTCCCGCGATCCTATTCGCGATACGCTTTTGACGGTCCTCGAAAAGCGGTTGCGGTCTTATGCCAAAGGTGCCTGATGATTCTTGCAGAAAGCCAGGCGCCGAGCTCCGATGCGAGCGCAAATGTCAAGCTCGCCGGTCCGAAAGTGTTTGAACCGTGTTCGGTCGGGTACCGATGGTCATCGTTGAGCGCATCTGGAAAGGGAGGCAAGGAGCACGAATACTCATGAGCCGTCGATTGTCGAGGCATCCTGCAAGCCCACTTCGCGTGCGTTTCGATGTTCATCAGCGCGATCCAAGTTGGACGACCGATCGGGGGTGCGATCCGCTGCTAGCCCCCGAGCCGTAACTATTGCGTTTCACAAACACCTCTGTTCGACCGCGACGGTCGAGGAATGCAGATGACCGAGGCAAGCCTTCTCTTGCACCGGAGCGCATCTCAGATCCTGCGTGACCTTGCCGGTTAGGAAGTCATGGCCGACGGAAAGCATCTCACCAGTGATGTCATCATCGGTGCTACCCCGTCCGTCATTGCATTGGCAGGCGCGGAGCTGATCAGGGCCTACCGGGAGCGTCTGCCCGAGTACGCCCGCACTTGCTAGAGGGACGTTGACGCGCTCGATCGACGTCGCGTTGGTCCACGTCTTCAACCAGAAAGCCCACGCTTAATCAGCAAGCGCCTCGCAGTGGAGCGGCTGTTCGCAATCGGGCCGCCAGAAATGTTCGCCGGCGATCCGGTCAGCCCCGCGAGCCTGCTTGCTATACTCTTTCCCTCTGCTCAAAATCCGATTCGAAGCCTTCTCGACGCCGGTGCCGCGGGCATCGATCTGTCGGTGTCGATTGTGCTGGAGATCGACACGATGATTCCTCTAAAAGACCTCGTCCGGCAGCGCCTTGCCCCGGCGTCCTCCCGTTCTGCGCGGTCAGACATGAGTTCGTGACGGAACTTTGAGCGCCGGCTCAATCGTCAGGCCGAAATCAGAAGGGATCTGGGCCTTATCTGCCTTGCGGATCCGGCCGCCGACGCGCGTCGCCTCCGAGCTGATTGCCCGCTTCGGTATATCCTGCGCAAGATCGTCTCCGGAAAGAGAGGACACGGTTTCGTCGATCCGATAACCGCCTAAGATAGTAGGCCCCTAAATATACAGCGATGGCGCGATGAGGCGGCGCTCCACCAACTTTGGAAGCACAACAAAACCAAGATCCGCGGTGTCTATAACGCGGCCGCTTGAACCCCATGGGCTTCTTCCGAATCTACCTCGAGTGGCCCGAAATGATGTAGCCTTCCGGCCCGGTGGTTTTCCCAGTCTGCCTAACTCCCAAAAAAACGCCCGCCATAGGTGGCGGGCAGTCTGCGGGAGAGAGTAGTGCGATCGGGTGCGACTCAAGCTTCCTTTGCGTAAGCTGCAAGATCGGCCCGCAGCATCTTCAATATGTCGTCTCGGATGGGATCCCTGGTCCCGCGCGACCAAGCAGCCGCAAGGGGAAGTTTGTTCATGTCCGACGCCACGAGCCGGACATAGCGAACCCCGCGGCTCGCCAGGCGCGACGTCCAGCTAGGTACGATAGCGATCCCCAAACCGGCCGACACCAGGTTGACGATCGTTTGCTTTTCCTCCGCAATCTGAGCAATCCGGGCGTCTAGCCCGGCTTCCGCAAAGAGCTTCATCGTTAGATCGTGGCTATGAGGCCTGGACCGCCGTTCGGGAACGATCAGTGGCTCGTTCTTGAGATCCGCAACCTTGACCATCTTCCTCGACGCAAGTCGATGATGGTGCGGAAGGGCTACGACGGCTGTCTCAAAGAAGAGAAATAGAAACTCCAGCCGCTTGTTGGCGTCTTTTGGGGGGCGCACGAAGGCGAGATCAAGCCGTCCGGTCAAAAGGCGCGGCAACAGACGAATGGTCTTATCCTCGACCAGTTGAATCGTTGCATCAGGCCGACGCTTGCGAAAGTCTTTAAGAAGTTTCGGAATAAGTCCGGCGGCAGCACTGTCGATGGCACCAACGCGTATGATTGTTGCCCCTTTGCGCGAGCGCGTCCGAAATCTGACCGCAAGCGCATCGGCTTGCGTCAGCAGCGCACGCGCATCTTTAAGCAAGACAACACCGTCGTCCGTCAGCGCGACGTTTCGCGTCGTGCGCGTCAGAAGCCGCGTGCCGAGATCCTCCTCCAGCAGCCGAACAAACCGCCCCAGGGCCGAGGGAAGCATATTCATTCGTTGCGCCGCTCTTCCGAAGTGAAGCTCTTCGGCTGTTGCTACGAAGCAGCGCAGTTGTTGCAGGTCCATCAGTTCCTCCGTACGACGACGATAACATCAAAAACGCCGGTCTTATTATGTCATTCTTTTGTATAAACGATTGGAGATTGAATCCGCTCTGCCTTGATTGCAGCGTTTTCTCGATAGCGCCGTCGATGCGCAGAACAATCAAACGCCGATCGGGCCAGGAGCCCATCCGGCTTGACGAACGATCTGGAGGTCCGGTTTGCGAAAGTGATGCTGCTCTACTTGGCTGGGACGGAGACGCCGAGTGCGCCAGGCACGATCGTGCGCCGAGCGCGCTAGGCCAGGCACATGCGGCACACTTCGATCCGCTCTTGCCTCGCGGCCCGCGATAGCAACGGCCTTCTTGATCGCGTCGGCGCTCTCATTCGCATCGATTCGATACGCACGAACGTCGGCAATGTCAGGGCTGTTTGATGGGCGGCCCCGCAATTTCGCGAGGTAAAACATGCATCGTCGGCGAGCCAAGATTATTGCGACCGTCGGACCCGCCAGCCGTTCGCCAGAGATGCTCGCGGCATTGGGCCAGGCGGGCGGATACGTTCCGACTTACAGGCAGATCACGCAAGGCGTCATGGCGCAATTCGTCAACTCGAACGAAGATTCAGCCGCCCTATTGGTATTCTTCAGGACTTGCAGGGGCCAAAGATCCGGGTTGGTACCATAAGGAATGGCAGATTTTCCCTCAGTGCCGGTGACGCCGTTCGCTTTGTTCCGTCGGTCGGCGTCCGGGCATATCGATGACATCGTGCGCCTCTCCGATGGGATAGTGATCGCGCGCGTTGATCTTGGCGTCGCAATTCCGCATGCGGAGGTTCCCGGCCGACAAAAGGAATTGATCCGATCGTGCCGCCTCGACGCTCAATGGTTGCTGCGCCGACGCCGACACGCGCCGACACTTCGGATGCGGCCACAGCGATCTATGGCGGAGCCGACGCGATCATGCTGTCCGCGGAATCTGCGACCGCGCAATATCCGTGCGAGGCCGCCACCAACATGAGCCGCATAATCGAAAGCACCGAGCGACATAAAATGTATCGTTCGATCGTCAATGCGTCGGAGCCGGACGAGGAGCAGACCGCCCCGACCGCGGCGGCTGCGGATCTCGCAACGATGATCGGAGCCTCAGCGATCCTCGCCTTCACCTCGAGCGGTACGACTGCAACGCGCATCGCGCGCAAACGTCCCAAGGTACTGATCCTCGCGATCACACCGGAGGAACGGGTCTCGCGCCAACTATGCCTGTTGTGGGGGCGCCCACGGCATGAAGTCCCCCAACATAAGCTCCTACGAGGAGATGGTCGAACGCGCGACGCAAACCGCTCTCAACGTGAACTTTTGCGGAGAATGCCGATGTCATCGTCGCCGTGGCCGGCATACGTTTCGGCGATGCCGGCACAACCAATAATTTACGCGTGGTGACGATTGCTTAAGCGCTTCGCCGCCATCCTGGCCGCCCCCTTCCTCTAACCAGCTGACGTCGCAGCGCGGCCTATGCCGTTTGCCGGCCCAACCTTGCGCAACTGCCCAGCAGATCACGTCCTCGCAAGAAATTATTCTAATCGTTTGTATATTATAATGAGCATTGAGGTCAGCGAGCCAGTGACCTTAAGATTATAGATTAGCGGGCGAATAAGTTCCGTTTTGCAATCGGGAAACGTCGGGGTGAAACCATTAGCACAAGATCTTGAGGTGTTTATCGTTGCGGCGCGGCGGGGAAGTTTTGCTGCGGCGGCGACAGAGTTAGGTGCGTCGCCTGCCTACGTCAGCAAGCGCGTCGCGCTACTTGAGCGGGCACTCGGACGCGTGTTGTTCCTGCGTACCGCTCGACAAGCGGTGCTCAGCAGCGATGGGGAAGTGTTGCTGTCCAAAGCGCAGCGCGTTCTCGATGCCTATGCGGATTTTGTAGCTGACGGTCCTGAGACCGATTCCGTCGCCCGCGGCAGCGTACGAATTACGGCAAGCTCGGGTATTGGCTGCAATCATGTCGCACCACTTGTATCGGAGTTGGCGCTCCTACACCCGGAATTGGATATTCGGCTGGAAATCGTCGATCGGAGCGTGGATCTGGTTGAGGAGAATGTCGACATTGACATTCGGGTCGGCAGGGTACGCGAGCCTCACTTGCTCGTGCATCCTATTGCGCAGGGAAGACGCATTCTCTGCGCGGCTCCCAGCTATCTCAATCGACGCGGCATGCCGGAGGAACTCGGCGATCTCGCTGGACATTCGTGCCTGGTCATGCGCGAACGTGACGAGGTGTTCGAGCGCTGGACTTTGCATGGTCCCATCGGGATGCGCACCATCAACGTCACCGCTGCCCTCTCCACCAACCATGGCGATATCATCCGCAATTGGGCGATTGCCGGCCGTGGGATAATGCTGCGTTCTTATTGGGACGTGGCCAAGGGGCTCGCGAATGGCCAATTAGTCCACGTGCTTCCCCTCTGGTGGCAGCCGGCTGATATATCTGCCGTCACCAAAGTCCGCTCAAGCAGTGTGTACCGATATTATCTTTGCGTCCGCTATATTCGCGAGCGGCTCCGTGACGGGCCATTCGCACTTGCCACAAAGCGATGGCCCGAGACTCCAGGTGAAACAGAGCTCACACTTGAGGAGGCTCCCGCGCTTCATGAGGCCTGAAACCGTGACTGAGTTTGCAGAGCGCCTTCGGGGCGATGCGCATGTCGCAGCCGGCATGGGCGGCCTTGTCGCCGAAAAGCTCACGCTGCGCCAGCTTTTCGAATCGTCCGACCTGTCGGCCCAGGAGTTTGCCGACGCGGTCGCAGCCTTTTTCAAACATGACCGTGCGGCTTTAGCCGACCTCTTGGCTGGGACGAGCTTGGTCGAACACTTCTCGCCTCGCTTCCTCCGGGAAATGACGATTTTTCCGTATCAGCTCGCGAATGGACGCGCCGTGATTGCCCTGTTCGATCCCACGGACACGGCAGCGATCAGCGCCGCGGAGATTGTACTCGGCCCCGCGGTAAAGGTCGCCATCGCGTCGTTTGAGGACATTGATACCGCGCTCTCTCAGCGCCTTAGCGAAGGCGAGACCACCGCAGCGAATAGGGATAATACCATCGCTGTCCGCGAGGAGGATATCGAAAGCCTCCGCGACCTAGCTAGCGGCGCGCCGGTCGTCCGTGCCGTCTCCGAATTGATCGAAAAGGCCGCCGAGCTTCGCGCCAGTGACATACACATTGAGCCTTTCAGGACGGAACTGGCAGTGCGTATGCGGGTTGATGGCCTGCTTCGCCATATCCCCTCACCATCCCATGTACTCCCACAGGCCATAGTCTCCCGCATCAAGATCCTGGCGGGTCTCAACATAGCCGAGCGCCGATTGCCTCAAGATGGCGCCGCGCGTGTCCAACTTGGGCGAGCTGAAATGGATTTGCGCGTCGCTATCATGCCGACGCAGCATGGTGAGTCTGCCGTCATTCGGCTTCTGCCCAAGGAGCGGGGACTCCTTGCGATCGAGAAGCTCGGCTTTGCGCCCGACGACGAAGCAAAGCTCCGCGCAGTCCTGACGCTCCCGCACGGTCTCATCGTGGTCACCGGACCAACCGGCAGCGGTAAAACCA
This sequence comes from Bradyrhizobium sp. CCBAU 53340, assembly GCF_015291645.1. NCBI lineage: Bacteria > Pseudomonadati > Pseudomonadota > Alphaproteobacteria > Hyphomicrobiales > Nitrobacteraceae > Bradyrhizobium > Bradyrhizobium sp. CCBAU 53340. The sequence continues at coordinate 403,541 of NZ_CP030056.1, read as the reverse complement.
CGACGCTTGCGACCGTGCTCGGCCTCCTCAACGAATCCTCCCGGAAGATACTGACGATCGAGGATCCGGTAGAATACGAAATCAAGGGCATCAATCAGTCCCAGGTAAACTCTGCTATCGGCCTGACTTTCGCGAAGGCATTGCGCGCTTTCGTGCGGCAAGATCCGGATGTCATCATGGTGGGCGAGATCCGTGATGCCGAGACAGCGGAAGTAGCGATCCACGCTGCCCTGACCGGGCACCTCGTCCTGACCACGCTGCACACCGAAACCGCTGCGGCCGCCGTGCCGCGACTGCTGGACCTCGGCGTCGAGGCGTTTCTGTTGAGTTCAACCCTCCGTGCCGTGATCGCGCAGCGGCTGGTGCGGCAGCTTTGCGACCGGTGCAAAACAACGAGCCGGCTCGAGCACTCGGAGTTTGCGGCCGATCGGCGGTACGCCGCGATCGGCCTTCGGGTTGGTGATGAAGTTTACAAGGCAGGCCGATGCGAGCGTTGCGGCGGAACGGGCTACCGCGGCCGCGTTGGCCTGTTCGAGGTCCTTGAAGTGGCCGATGAGGTTCGTCAGCTGATGAATGCGCACTGCGACGCCGTGTCGATTGATCGAACAGCGGTTCGATCTGGAATGACCACCATGATCCAAGACGGCCTCGCGAAATGCCGAGCCGGCGTCACGTCGCCCGCGGAAGTTCTCCGCGTAACGACCATACGATAACGTGATGCAAACCTTTCGCTATCTAGCTATGACCCAGAGCGGTGAGCTCGTAAACGGTATGATCTCCGCGTCCACCGCGAAGGAAGTTTTCGCGCGTATCGAGTATCTCGGTCTCGTTCCGATCGAAACAGTCGCTCAGGACACTAAGGTTGCGGTCGCTCATATCGCTGCTGGTTTTCTTGGGCGACCACGCGCCGAAGACGTGACCATCTTTACACGTGATCTTTCTTTGCTGCTCAAGGCGGGCGCGAGGCTTGACGATGCACTGGAGTTGTTGTGCTCAGATGACGACATCGGCCGCCTGCGCCCGATTGTGAGTAAACTCCGCGTCGCAGTGCTTGCGGGCGAAAGCTTCGCTGAAGCCGTCGGCAAATATCCGAGTTGCTTTCCGCCTATCTATGCGGCGCTCGTGCAAGTCGGCGAAACGTCCGGGAAGCTCGGCCACCTTCTCGATATGCTGGCAAGCGAGCGCGCGCGCACGGAGGCCTTGCGCCGAAGAATTACTGATGCGCTGCAATATCCTGCATTCGTGTTGCTCGCTGCATCCTGCGTGCTGGCATTTTTTGTTCTCGTGGTACTGCCACAGTTCGGAGCTGTGTTGCGCGATTTCGGCGCCAAGCAGGACTCGCTGATTGTCACGGTGCTTGGCGTTTCTGAATGGACGCGCTCCAACGGTCTGGCGATTCTTGGAGTCGCAGGGGCCGCCATCTTTGCAGCCTATGCCGTCCTCCGCCGGCCCGTGATCCGGTTCCGGCTGCTCGCAACACTGATGCGATTGCCGGGCCCCAGTTCGATTTTTCGGGCCTACCAAACTGCGGTGTTCTGCCGCAATCTCGGCATCCTTGCTGGCAGTCAGGTACCTTTGACCACCACCCTGCGCATCCTCGTCGATATCATGTCCTTTTCGGGCGATGTTCCCGCCTGGACAACCGCGGCTGATCAAGTACGACACGGCGCGAAGCTTTCTGACGCCCTTTCCCAGTCAACGGTCTTGCCCATGATGGCGATCCGCATGATCCGCATTGGCGAAGAAACCGGCCAGCTGCCAATACTCGCCGGGCGCATCGCGGAGTTCTACGAAGCCAAGCTACAGAGGAGTCTTGACCGGCTCGTCGCCGTTATCGGACCGGCGGCCGTGATCGGCATTAGCGTGGTTGTCGGCGGTCTCATCGTTTCCATTATGACGGCCCTGCTGTCTATCACTCAACTCGTATCGTGATCTCAAAACAGCGAGCGCAAATGACGCTTATCTCATCCCGCGCAATGGCCTGGCGGCGGCGGTCGTTCGCAGCGGGCGAGAATGGATTCACCTTGGTCGAGATGCTGGTCGTCATTACGATCATCGGGCTGATCATGGGACTGATCGGCCCCCGCGTGTTGAACTATCTCGCTGAGTCCAAGGTCAAGACGGCCAAGATACAAATCCGCAGCCTCGCCAGTTCGCTCGATCTCATGTTTCTCGACACGGGACGCTATCCGTCATCTTCGGAAGGCCTTAACGCCCTGGTAAAACCCGCAGCTTCGATGGCCGGATGGCACGGTCCCTACATCGATGGAAATAGCCTACCGAACGACCCGTGGGGTAGGCCCTATGTTTACCGGTCGCCCAGTGGGAACGCCAAGTTTGAGATCATGTCCTACGGGGCTGACGGGCATGAGGGCGGTGCGGATTCTGCCGCCGATATCTCGTCAAACAGCAATGAGAAATAGCCCGGAAGCACAAAACGGATTTACTTTGCTTGAGATGGTCTGCGTGTTGTCCATCGTCGCAATGCTGGTCGGTATCCTTCTGCCACGGCTTTCGCCTGGAACGTCGCGGCCGCGGCTCGAGGCATCGGCACTCGAAATCGCGTCCCTATTGAAGATCGACCGGAACGCGGCAGTTAAGAGCGGGATGCGCGTGCTGACCAGAATCGACGCGAGCACCCGGCGCCTGCAATCAGGTTCGAACGGCAGCGTTCTCGTGGTACCGGACGATGTGACGCTGGACGCACTATTGCCACGGGATTGCGAAGGACGACCCGCCCTTTCGACCATAAGTTTTTTCCCGAGCGGGTTCTCGTGCGGTGGCACGCTTAGACTCTCGCGTCTGAATACTGTCTACGAAGTTCGTGTGAATTGGCTTACGGGGGGAATCGAGATTGTGCGCGTTCCGGCTGTGTAATGCCTCCCGCAGCGTCGCGGGGTTTACGATCGTCGAGGCATTGGCCGCTCTCGCGATCGCCACCGCCATGCTGGCGGCGATCGGCTCGCTCATGTCGACCAGCATAAAAGGCGCGCGGAGGATTGATGATCGCATGGTCTTGGTGGAGACGGCGCGCACTCTGGCGGCAGCATTGCCGCCGCGCGGCGACGCAACCACGGGCGTAACGTCGGGTGAACTCAACGGCATTGTCTGGCGCGTCGATATATCGCCCTTGCTCAGGACAGCGTCCGACAAGCAGCAATGGGTGCCGAAACGGGTCCGGATCCAGGTTAAATCTTCAGCAGGTACGAGCTTCGCCCTGGAAACTGCGCGTCTGGGCCGGAGGTCGCAGTGATAGCCCGGGATCACCTCTCCCAAGCCTTGCACCGCGCGAGTATCGCGGGGTTCACGCTGTTCGAAGCTCTCGCGGCGATCGTACTTATGGGGATTGTTGTTTTTTGTCTAAGCACAATCGCGACGCATTGGCTACCCAGCTGGGATCGTGGCCTGGCGCGCGCGCAACGCGCCGAGCTTATTGGCATCGCCCTTGACCGTTTAACCGCCGATCTTGCGGCATCGCAGTTCATTTCCGCCAACGGCGGAAGCAAAAAGCCGCTGTTCAACGGCACAGAAGGATCTGTCACTTTTGTGCGCACGGTTACAAGCCCCAACGCCAAGTCGGGCCTCGAGATCGTTAAAATCGAAACAATCAAGGACCCTACTGGTCTCGTCCTCATACGCTCTTCGAGGCCCTTCGTCTTGTTTGAAGGTGCGATTGACCCGTCTGGCTTTGGTAATCCCGTCGTCCTGCTGCGATCGCCCTATCGGGCCGAGTTCGCCTATGCGGGACCCGGCGGCGTGTGGAAGGCGAACTGGCTGAATGTCGGCCACTTGCCGGCCGCCATCCGCCTCACGGTCCAAGATCACACCCTTGGGGAGGCGAGGGTAATCTCGACCACGACGCTTATTCATGTTGACGCGCCTGCACTATGCATCAGCGGAAAGAGCACGGATTGCACGGGAGAGCCCGACACTAGTCCCGATACGGCTCCCGCAGCGGACTCTCTCGAGAGCCGTCGGACCTGAGGCCACAATGATATTTTGCAATCCGCAGGAAGGACACTTATCTGGGGGGCGGGAGGGCTTTATCCTCATTGCGGTCCTCTGGATGTTGATTGCACTCGCGACACTTGCGTCCATCTATTCGATTTACATAGGCAGTTCTTCCTGGTCGAGTTCGGTGATCGAGCGCCGTCTGCAAGCCGATCAATTGGTGTCAGCCAGCCTTAATCTCGCGACCCAACGCCTTGCTGTGGCAGACCAGCGCGATCGACCTACGCATGGCCACTTCAGCTTCCGGCTAGGCCAAGCCAACGCATCGGTCAGATTCGTTTCCGAAGCGGCCCGGCTCGATCTCAATCAGGCCCCGCGCGAACTACTATCGAGTTTCTTCATAGCGATCGGCGCATCGGAGGAGGATGCCCCGCGTTTTGCTGCGCGGATTGTTGGTTGGCGAGAGCGCTTAAGACCATCCGATCGCGCTAATGAAGCGCAGCTTTACCGCGCCGCCGGCCGCGGCTATGGACCGCGAGGCGCTCCCTTCGCACATGTAGGAGAGTTATGGTTAGTTCAAGGTCTGCCGCAGGTCATCATAGAACGAATGTTGCCTCTGGTGACCGTTTACAGCGGCAGGTCCGATATTAACGTCTTCGACGCGCCGCCCGAGCTTGTTGCGGCTTTGCCTGGCATGACCCTAGATCGTCTGAATGGTTTTCTTGGCCAACGGCAGCTCGTGGCTCCCAGTAAGGACGCTCTAGTCCGACTGCTCGGTTCAGATCAAACCGCCGCGACCGCCGATGCAAGTGACGCGTTCCGGCTGGACATAAAAATAGGGGGCGCAGGGGGATGGAATAGCTGTGCGGAAGCGGTCATCTTGCTACAGGGTCCGGACGATCCTTTTCATATCCTTGCCTGGGATGACAGTTTGCGCGGTGACTGTCGTCAGGGCATGGCAACGGCGAACCCGCCATGATCCTGTTTAATTCGATAGCGGCAGGCCTCGCTTCGTGGGTACAAGCCGTGGCGTCCGAAGTTTCATCGCTCTCGAACGGCTTGCGCCGACGCTCGCAGGTTCGGATGGTGGAATTCGAGAAGGATCAATTCACCCTTCATCTCGTGACCGACCCCAAAAACGCGAAAGCGCCTGACCACGCGCTCGCGGTCCTGGAGGGAGCGGTTGCTAGCCCAATCCCTCCAGCATGGAAGTTAGCTCTGACTGGAAGTCAGCTTGAACTTGTCCTTCACCCGGCGCGATTTCTGTTTCGCCCGCTGGATTTGCCGAGGCGCGCTGCCGAATATGCGGCGGGTGTCGTGAGGTCCCAAATCGACCGACTAACCCCGTGGGATGTGCAAGAAGCGGTCTATGGTTGGAGTGCTTCACCTGACGAGACTGGCGACCGCATTCAGCTGACAATCGCTGCCACGCCTCGCGCTAAGCTAACGCCCTTGCTCGATGCTATCGGATCGCTTGGGACTTGGTCAATCCTGGTCTCCACGTCACGTTCGAACGTGCCAATTAGGATCGTTGAGACACAAATACACGGACCGACCGATTTCCGTCGTGTTCGTACGTGCCTGATGGTAGTTCTGCTGTTAAGCGGCTTTGCTGCCACTTCGTCGCTTTGCATTTCAGCGCTCATTTCGGACGGTTTGGCCCTGAGACGGGAAGAACTCTCTCGAAAGATATCGGTGCTCACAAGAGCGTCGCAGAATGTTGTTGCCGAATCCGCTTTGCGAGAGCTCGAACAACAGAAGCGCAACACTCCTTCGCCCGTAATGGCGATTGAGGCGCTGTCGGATCTACTGCCAGACAACACGTTCCTAACGGAGCTGCGTATCGATCACGCGAAACTACAGATAGCGGGCCTTACGAGCGACGCCGCATCGCTCATCCGCCTGATCGAGCAGTCGCCCCAGTTTTCACACGCGATCTTCTTCGCTCCAACCACACGGTCTGAAGGAGCAACCAAAGAGCAATTCCACGTCGAGGCTCAAATCAACCCCGCATTCGCCGCTATCCATGAACCAGACCTACCGCATTAGACGCTACGTCAGCGCCATTCCGTTCGTTGCCACAATTTGTTACGCGGCAATGACGGGATTTCTATTGCTGATCACGGGCTGGACGGCGTTGGACCTGGCGGAACAGCATCGTACGCTGGCGAACGCGAACGAAATGTTCGACAGGTTGCAGTCACAACAGCGGGCGGCCCGCAGCACGAACGACGGGGCGCTCGCTGTGAGTCCACCAGTTGTCGAAGGTCCCACGGTCACAGTCGCGGCCGCCGTGGTGCTGCAGCACGTTTCTGCAGAAGCGACGCGGATGGGAAGCAACATCTTATCGTCGCAGGTCGATCTGCAGGACGCAGGAGCACAACACGGGATCGTCAGAGTCTCTGTCGATCTCGAGATCGAGCAGCCGGCCCTTCAAGGCCTCCTTTACGAGCTGGAGGCGGGATCGCCCTTCCTGTTCATCGATCAATTGGTCATACAGGTACCCGAGTCGTCGACAAGACACGCCGCGACGAAGGTGCGCGTCGCAATTGTCGTCTCCGGATGGTGGCGGAGTGTCAAATGAAGTGCCCCCTCACGATTCAAGCTCTCGCGCTGGCCTTCCTGATCTTGGCAGTCGAATCGGGGAGGCGGCCTGCCGAGGCGAGTCAGACTTCAACGGCTACTGGCCTGAATCCGCCAGTGTCGCCCACAATGGAGTACCTGCTTGCGAAGGAGCCATTCGAGGCTACCCGATCGGAGCATAATCCCATTGCCAAAGTCCCCCTTGCGCAGCTCAATAAAACGCAAGAGCGCCCGCTATTCTCTCCGTCACGCCGCCCTCCGTCTCTGCCGCCGCCGAACGCGCCCACTATCCCCGTTGTCGTCGCGGCTCCCAAGCCGCTCGAGCCTGAGCTTCCGCCATTTGAACTCGTGGGCACGATAACTGGGGGCGCCGACAGCATCGCCGTCTTTGTGAATCGCGCGACTGGCGAGACGGTGAAGTTGCGGCAGGATGAAGTTCAATCAGGATGGACGTTGCGCGACATCGGAGCGCGTGAAGCCACGCTTTCGAACGGCGAGAACATCAAGGTTCTGGCTCTCGCCTTGCCCGGCACGACCGCAGATCCGGCGCCTGTGGAAGCCAGCACCGCTTCAATACGGCATCCTGCGAAGCGTTAAGGGTAAATGCGATTATGTTAGCGGATCAATCGCAACCGCCAAGTGTGCCGCGCTGCGATGGGTCGCCTTCAGGTACACCGACACGACGATCTCGTAGCCGCTCGTGCCATTGCGTGCAATGCCGCAGACCCTACGTTGCAGCGCACAGAGGCAATTCATCTTGACAAGCAACACTTCGTGTCGCTCGACAACACACCTCAGATATTGATGTCCGTCATTCAGTCCCTAGCATCGCGAGAAAGCGCCTTATGAACCGCTTTTCGTTTGGCGCGGCTGGCGGGGGACTTTCAAACATCAATGGCCCGATCCGATCTGTCGCCTATCTACTCGGAAACACGAGCGAGGCTTTTCGAGATGGCGACCTTCACTCTAACGATTGAACAACCGAAAGAGGAACCTTTATATGTTACGCAGGAACTCAATCCCAACCAAGTGTGCCTTGGCTTTGGCCGCGACGCTCATGGCAGGTTCGGCGTTGTCGACCACGGCTCACGCAAACAATGGCGACTTGATCGCAGCGCGTCAGAAATTTTTCGGCGACGAGAACGTCGATCCCGAGTCCGGGCGGGTCAGTCCCGACAAGGTCATCTTGTCGTGGCTCTCGAATTCAACTCTGGCGGCTTCCATTGCCGGCCACGTTTTGCTTTTGGACACTTACGTCACTCGGCTCGAAGTTTCGCCGGGCCGCACGCCCTTCGTTATCGGCGATTTGGTTGCTCTCAAACCAGAAGGCCTTCTAATCGGGCATGGTCACTTCGATCACGCGGACAACGCGGCCTACATCGCTGCGATGACCGGCGCGAAACTCTACGCCACCGCGGAAACCTGCGTTGCCCTGCAAGCCGATTTCGCGCGCGAGCAGGCCGACCCGGCGATTCAAGGTAATCCGGCTACGGCGTTTCCTCACAAGGCGTCGATCTCCTGCAACACGGTCACGACGACCGGTTCGGTTCCCGGCACCCAAATTGTCAAACTGGACTTCCTGGAACCGGACGCCTGCGTAATCGCCTTCCGACACTTGCACTCGGTTGCAGTCCCGGTCGACCCGACCTGGCCGCGGGCACCTAATCCGTCCGTTTATTATGCGGTTGACCCGCGCGATCCGGGGCTGTTTCCGGCCGGAACGCCGCTTGCGCCCGGGAAAAGTGGGACGCTGCCTGGGCAGATCAACATTGCTACCAGCGGCAGTGGTGGTCCGGGTGGCCCTATTCCGCTGTTTTTCGATTTTGTGTTGCGCGAAGGTCGTCACTTCACCTTTGCTTGGTATAACTCGTCGGGAGCACTCAAAGAAGGATTGGGAAGCGGGTGGCCCAACGGCACGCCAGCTGACGGCCAGCGTATCACGAACATCCTGAAGAGTTTACCGGCCACCGATGTGGATGCCGGTACGATTGCGACAGCCAATTTCGATAACAATTCTTATCGTGATCCCTTCGCGTATATTCAAGCGCTGAACCCGAAGATCTTCATTCCGTTGCATCTGACCACCGGGTCGACCTTCAAGGAATCCATCTCGCCCGCCGTTTACGGCGGATACCTGGATCAAATTAAGCGCCTCGGCCTGACACTCGATCAATGGCCAGACACACGATGGCTCGTTGATCCCGAAGATTACGCAAAGCCCATCGTCTACGACATTCGGGACCCGCGCTGGGACAATCCAAAGAAGCTGCCCGCCATCAAGCATTATTGCGGTTCTGATCCAGACGACCACCACGACGACCACGGGAAGCCGTGACCACCGCGCCGACGGCTGCTCGAAAAGAGGAGCCGTCGCGCCCTTCCACGATCCGCGCGCCGGATGCAACTGAAATGATGCAATGAAACGCTCTCTGATTTGGTTCGTAATCGTCGCAACGCTGTGTGTGTGCATCCACGCAAGGCACGTCGACGCTCATCCGGATATATTGGTTCACATGCATGATGCGGTTATCTTTGATGGAAATGGCTCTATCAGCGGCGTCCGCGTATCTTGGACCTACGATAGGGAAACGTCGGTGACGGCATTGCGAAGTAGCGGCCTCAACGAAAGCGCCCCACACCTCGGGCGTGACCAGCTTGATCCGCTGGCCAGGGCGACGGTTAATTCGCTGCGCGCGTCTGACTTCTATACGTTCGCGCGCGTCAATGGCACCAAGCAGCCATTCGATGGCGCATCCGATTCATGGCTCGAGTGGGATGGATCGGTGCTAACATTGCATATGGCTCTCAACTTCAAGCAGCCCGTGAGCAACAGCAATTTCACGCTCGAGCTCTTCGATGAAACAGACGAGATCGAGTTCGATTTCCAAGAAGGAGACGCCGTCATCATGACGAAGGCACCCAAAGACTGCGCGCTCGTCGTCGCACGGCCAGGCGATGCCGCCGCTCAACGGGAACTTCTCGGCGATGCTTATCTCAATCCCAACGTTCAACCGGTCGGTTGGGATGCGCAATACTCAAACAAGGTTTCGGTGCGATGTCTAAGTTAGAGGCAATTACAGCCTTGCTCAACCGAATGAAGTCGCCGCTCGACGCTGAACAAGCTGTCTTATGAGCGATTTCGCGCGCGGAGACATTGCTTTGCAGAATTGTCACGGGCGAAACGAAAGTGTCGGTGCAGCGATATTGTTGCATGCGGCTTAGCCGTTGCGACAACAACATAAGGAGTAACGTCAATCATTGAGAAGATTGGGCGCCGCGCGGTTCACGCGCTCGACGATCTGCTCGCATTTGTAATGAAGACGCGAGAGAGTGAGAGGCTACGCGCTATGTTGACACGCCTGCACCGTTTGCGATGTGGCGCGAAGCTGAAGAAGACAATTGCCCTAGTTGCCGCGGGGGCTCTGACGGGATGCGGCGCGCCACTCACGTGGCAGGACACTCACACCAAACCTGACGTAATGGATGAGGTTCGTAATCAGGATCTGCTTCCCCGATTTCCGGAACGCACCGCAGAAGCCGATCTGCAAGGCACTGTCCGGCCAGGTCGCGCCCAACTCTTTTCGGCCGAGCCGGTCTCTTCTATGCAGGCAATCGTGGCCCCGGCGACGAGTACCGGCACCGGTCCCGGGTATGAACTGAATTTCGAAAACGCCACGATTGCGTCGGTTGCAAAAACTGTACTCGGCGACATCCTGAAGACGAGCTACACAATCGACCCGCGTGCTCAGGGCAATATCAATATTGCGTCGGGAAGGCCGGTTCCGAAGCAGGACTTGCTGTTCGTGTTCGAGAGTGCGCTCCGATTGGCAGGAGTCGCGCTCGTCCGCGACGGCGCCGCTTATCGAATTGTCCCACAGACAGAGGCACTCGCAGCCGGCAGTCTTGATTCGCAGCCTGCAAACGTGGAGCCGGGATTTGGCGTCTCTGTCGTGCCGCTTCAATACATATCGGCCGGGACGCTGATGCAGCTCCTGGATAGTTTTGCTACGAAGCCCGGTGCGGTTCGCGTGGATAAGGCTCGCAACATGCTGCTGGTTCAGGGCACAGGGCCCGAGCGTCGCACGGTCGTCGATACGGCTGTTGGTTTCGACGTTGATTGGATGCGGGGGCAGTCAGTCGGTATCTTTCCACTCCAGAACAGCGCTCCTGAGCCTGTCCTGACAGAACTCGAAAAAATCTTGAATTCAAAGGAAGGCGACGTTGGGCACGATCTTGTCAAGTTTCAGGTAATGGAGCGCCGCAACGCGATTTTGGCGGTAACCTCCAAGCCGCAGCTCCTGCGAACGGTCCAGACTTGGATTGGCCGACTCGACGCATCAGATCCTGCCCGTGTTGTTGTACATGTCCGCCGGGTCAAGTACGGCGACGCCCGGCAGCTCGCGAAAGTGCTCGGCGAAATCTTCGGCGGAGGCAGCTCAAATGCAACCGACAGCGCGGCGGGACAGGTCGCGCCTGGGAGCGGTTTGGTGAGGACATCGTCCAATGCCGACCGACTACCAGCCATCTCAACGACTTCCAGCTCCTCCACAAGCACAAAAGGCAATACTGATTTCGGCGGAGGCGCACTCGGGGGCGGATCGCGAACAGGGAACGACACTGGCGGCTCGGAGCTACAGAGCGCTGGCCTTAGCGGCAGGCCCGTGATGGAGGGGATTCGCATCGCAGCCGACGTTTCCACGAACTCCCTGCTTATCTATGCGAACGCTCAGAATTACCGGACCGTCGAACAGACCATACGCCAGCTCGACCAACCGCAGGCTCAAGTCGCGATCGATGCGACCATCGCTGAAGTTACGCTCAACAACAATCTGAGCTACGGGGTTCAATTTTTCATCCAAAGCAAAAACCTCGGTATGGCTCCCGATCGAGGCTCCGCCCTGAACGTCCCAAGCTCCCCCCCAGGACAGCAGTCGAGCGTCCTCAATGGCGTCGCATCCGCTTTCCTTAACCGCGCCTTCCCAGGCTTTAATTTCCTCGTCGGCCCTGAGGCGCAGCCCAACATGATCATAGATGCGCTGCACGCGGTGACAGATGTCAAGATATTATCGAACCCTTCGCTGGTTGTGATCGACAATCAGGTCGGCACACTACTCGTTGGGAACGAGATCCCGGTATCGACCGGCACCGGCAACGTTCTCAATTCGGCGACCGGCACCAACAACACGATCATCAACTCAATCGACTATCGCAACACCGGCATTATCTTGCGCGTCATTCCTCGGGTTAGTCCCGACGGCAACGTGCGCCTCGATATCGAGCAAGAAATCAGTCAGGCGACGAACGCGACCGCGAACTCGCTCACGCCGACCGTCTCGCAACGCAAAGTGAAGAGCTCTGTCGCCGTGCCGAACGGGCAAACCGTACTCTTGGCAGGCCTCATTCAGGAAAACACTGAAGTCGATCGTGGTGGGATTCCGGTTCTCGACGAGATACCGAAAATTGGCGACCTCCTGTCGCACCAGAACAAGACGACGACCCGGACCGAGCTCATTATCTTCATCCGTCCGCAAGTCATTCGGGACAGCATTGCCGCCCACTACGTCGCCGAGGAGTTTCGGGCAAAGCTGCGCGGAACGGTCGAGTCCCTTCCTTCCAAGGGAAGACAACCGCCACTACTTCAATGAAGGAGCAACGAGGAAAATGCCGGAACGCCTCTCGCGTTGCTCGCAAAAGTTTCTCACGTTCCGAGCACCGACCCACGTCACGGTCACGGCGGCATTCGTCCTCTGCGCCGTCTGCATGGCGACGAGCGTCGCAGCGGATCCGAGCTCCGCAGGCCTCCTCGGGGCGGCATTCTCCGCCGTTGCCATCGCAATCGCCGTTATAGATGCGCGACTCTTCGTAATACCAGACGAACTGACCATCCTGGCGCTTGTACTCGGATTGGCAAACGTGTTCGTGCAACCTCCAGACTGGATGGTGCCGACGCTCGCGACGGCAGCATCGCGCGGAGCGGCATTAGCCGCGATGTTCTGGCTATTGCGCATCGCCTACAGGTCCGTCCGTCTGCGCGACGGCATCGGGTTGGGGGACGTCAAACTCGCCGGCGTTGCTGGAGTCTGGCTCGATTGGAATCTGATTCCAATCGCAATCGAGGTCGCGGCCGGATCAGCTTTAATCGCCTGCGGAATTGCGGCGCTTCTCCGTCGCGACAGCATCCAAGCCATCACCCGGCTGCCGTTCGGTCTGTTCTTCGCGCCAGCCATTTGGGTCACATGGCTGATATGGAAGGTCTGGTGAGGTTCGAATGATCGTTGCAGATTGCAAATCGACTCGGGAACATCTATGAAGAATGCACGCCCCCTGATCGGAACTTTGTTCCTCACACTGTGGACTATCGGCAACGTGTTCGGCGCCGAACTCTCCGAAAACGGGCGCTCATTCGCGCGGCGACATGTTTCGGCGGCGGGCGGTGCGATTGAAGCATGCCGGTCCGCTCGAGCCGCAGCTGTCTTGGGCTTCAGGCACGAACATGGCTTCAATGTCCCGCAGTCCTACGAGATAGCCGCGGCGTATTACCACACGGCAGCCGCATGCGGTGATCCGACAGGCCAATATTTGTTCGGCCTCTCCTACGATAAGGGGCATGGCGTTGCGCAGGATGGCGTTCTTGCGTACATGTGGCTGAATTTGGCTGCCGCCCACGCTCCTCAGCTACGGCGCCCGTATTACCTTCGAACAAGAGACGCGGTAGCCAATAATCTCACGCCTGCACAACTCAGCCAAGCTCAATGGCTAGCCATTCAATGGCGGCCCGGAACGGCACCTTAATCCCACTTTTCGAGGTTCCGACCAGGCCTTCTTCGATCATGTGCGAATGGTGCTAGCCGTCGCTTTTCGCGGCGCAGCTAGGATGCATCTGTAGACTCTCGGTTCGGCGGCGTGGCGGTCGACGTCGGTTCTGATCTGCTCGGGTTCGGCGCACGAGCCACCGGTCTTGCGCGCCTTCTGCTCAATTCCTTCGCTCGGAATAGCGAAATTCACAGCGAGCAGATCATTGCCGTGCCTTCTTAAGTTACGCCTTGCTTGCGTATTCACGTGGAGCCAGCCCGGCAATTTGGCTATAAAATGCGGAAAGTCAGTCCCATGGGCGGGTGACAAGGTCTGCCGGAGTTGCCGCCCCGGCGCCGAGCGGTTTTGGCGGTCCCAATCCGTCCAACATGATTGCATCGCCTTCCGGCGGCACCAACCTACTCCGCATGCGCCGGCTCGGGCTGTCCTGTGTTCGTGCTGAATTCGTTACTGGGCGTCGTTGCCGAGTAAGAACTCTGCGGCGTAGCACTATATATATCGCGTCAGGGCCCAGAGTTGTGTTACCGCACACAGTTCGAGGGGATGACGGAGCGTGCGCGGTAAGACCCTCACGATCCATATTCGGCCGCAGCCAGTCCAAGAAGGATAGCCAGCACGAAACTTCTTGGGCATCGTTTGAACGCGGCTGCTGGAAGTCGCCTGAGTTGCCGATGCGAAGCGCGGGCCCCCGAGCCCTAGAGACCGATCCGGTCACGTCTTGTACAAGCTATACAGATTGGATTCGAAGCTCGCTTCTGCGACCCTGAACCAGGTCACGATGTCCTCACGAAACTTCAGCCATTCGCTGTAGATCTTGCGAAACTCGGCATTCTTCTCCGTCTCTTCGGCGTAGAGCGAGAATGCCGCGCGATAGCCGCCCTCCATGATCTCGCGCGAGAATGGCCTGAGCTCGGTGCCGTTTGCGATCAGCCGACGCAGCGGCGCCATGTTGCTGGCGTCGTAATGCGACAGCATGTCCCAGGAGGCCTCCGCGGCGGCCACCTCGAATGCCCGCTGATAATGAGCAGGCAAGGCCGACCAAGCCTTCGCTCCTACATAGAAGGCCAACTGCCCCGTGCAATCCCACCAGCCCGGGTAATAGTAATATTTTGCGACTTTGTTGAAGCCCAGCTTCTCGTCATCGTAGGGGCCGACCCATTCGACCGCGTCAATCGTGCCTCTTTCTAGTGCAGCATAGGTGTCGCCGCCGGCAATGTTCTGAGGAACGACGCCGAGGCGTGCGACCACGTCGCCCGCAATGCCGGGGATGCGCATCTTGAGGCCCTTCAGATCATTGAGCGTATTGACCTCGCGGCGAAACCAACCGCCCATCTGCACGCCCGTGCTGCCGCCGGGAAAGTTCACGACGCCGTAGGACTTGAAGAACTCCCTGAACAGTTCGAGCCCGCCGCCGCGATACATCCACGACAGATGCTGGCGTGGCGTCATTCCGAACGGCAGCCCGGTGTCGATCGCAAACGCCTTGTTCTTGCCGCTGTAGTAGATCGATGCCGTGTGTCCTATCTCGACCGTTTCGCTCTGCACGGCATCGAGTACCTGCAGGCCTGGCACGATTTCCCCGGGGCCGAACACCTGAATCTGGAAGCCGCCATCCGTCATCTCCTCGACGTGCTTGGCAAGGCGAACGGCGATACCGTGAATGGTGTCGAGGTTCTTGGGATAGCTGGACGCCAGGCGCCAGCGGATCGTGGCCTTTT
This sequence comes from Bradyrhizobium sp. CCBAU 53340, assembly GCF_015291645.1. Lineage (NCBI taxonomy): Bacteria > Pseudomonadati > Pseudomonadota > Alphaproteobacteria > Hyphomicrobiales > Nitrobacteraceae > Bradyrhizobium > Bradyrhizobium sp. CCBAU 53340. Next base: position 388,476 of record NZ_CP030056.1, on the reverse strand, counting down.
GCGCTCGGACGACAGAGGGGGCGGTCAGCGGCAACAGGCCGACCGCGGCAACTCCAACAATAGCTCGACGGGTCTTCATGGTTCCACCCTGGTTCTTTATGATTGTTGATTGTCGTAGGTTGGATCGCTGACGGCGTGCCCGCTCCTCCGGCGCGCCGTCCGCCAATCTAGAGCTTCCGTTCCATCACGGCATCGAAATTGGTGACGGGCGGAAAGGCTTCCTTGTCGATGACGACGTCGATCACGAACGGATTGGATGCCTTCATTGCGACCGCCATGGCTGCCACAAATTCCTCGCGATTGGTGGCGCGTGCGCCCCTTGCACCCAGCGCGATTCCGGCCGCGGCGAAGTCGACGCGCCCGAAATCGTTCGCTTCCGCAACCACATTTCCCTTCCAGCGATATTTCTCGTGATATTCGAAGGCGAGCGCGCTGTTGTTCATGACGATGATCACGACCGGCAGCCTGTAGCGAACCGCCGTCTCGACATCAGCCAGGTGATAGCCGGCGCCGCCGTCGCCGGTAATGCATACCACCTTCTCCGATCGCGCGATCTGGACGCCGAGCGAGGCGGGGAGCGCCCAGCCGAGCGATCCGACTGCGCGGAAGAAGGCGTCGTAACGCAGCGTCGGGAACAGCACGCCGGTCCAGGCAGCCATGTAACCTGTGTCTGCGACCAGCGTGATCTCGCTGCCATAGCGGGAGAGCTCGTCGAGCACCGAAAGCGGGGAGAGGGCCGTGTTGCCACCTGACGCAGCGAGTTGTTCGCGGTGATTAGCTGTCCATTTATCAGTATCGCGGCGGCAGCGGTCCAGCCAGGCGGACGATGTCCGCAAATTCTGCTGTTTAACGAGGTCAAGTAGGTCGGTGAGGAAGATCTTGATGTCGGCGCGGACACCGAGGCGTGGCGCGTAGGTGTTAATGAGGGAAGCCGGATCATGGTCGATCTGGATCACGGTCGCCTTGCGGCTCGGCAAAGTGTAGCCGTTGGTTGCCAGTCCGCCCAATCGGGTCCCGAGAGCGAGGGCGCAATCGGCCTCTGCCACGAGCTTGTTGGCGCTCACCGAGGAATAGCGTCCGACGATGCCGCAGAAATTCGGGTGTGACGTCAGAATGGCCGGCTTGCCGCCAGCCGTGGCGACGATCGGGATGCCCGCAAGGTCCGACAGCAGTGCCAGTTCGGCCCACGCGCCGGCAAGCCGCACGCCCTCGCCGACAAACAGAACCGGGCGCTCCGCGCGCTTGAGGAGGTCGAGCGCCGTAGCAACCTCGGTGCCGAGCGCACGCACCTTGCTGGCGGCATTTGAGTAGGAACGTTCTAGCCGGTTCGCGGTTTGCGGGTCCCCGGGCAGCGCGAAGAAATTCTTCGGCACGTCGAGATGGGTGGGTCCGCATGTCGGTGTCGCCGCGATGTGAAGCGCCTGCGAGACGAGACTCCCAGTCATCTCAGGAGCGGCGACGGCACCGTTCCACTTCGTGACGGGCTGGAAAATGACATGTTGGTCGAGGTCCTGATACTCGTTCATGTGCAGGGCTTGCGTCGCGGTCGCTCCTGTCAGCGCGAATACCGGCGATTGGGCCCAGACGGCATCTGCCAGTGCGGCCGCGACGTTGGCGGCGCCGGGCCCGGCCTGCCCATAGGCCGGCGCGACGCGGCCGCTGGCGCGGGCATAACCGTCCGCCATGTAGACCGCGCTGGCCTCGCTGCGTGCGACCACCATTCGAATTCCGGCATCGCGAAGCGCGATCCACAACGGCTGGTCGCCGCCGGTGAGGAGGAAGAAGTTCTCGACACCGGCATGCTTTAGCGCAGCGGTGATGTCGGTGGCCACGTTGTTTGTCATTCTAGTCCTCCCCGCGCGGGTTCGTCGACCTGCAACGTCAATAAAGTATGTCATACCGTATTATTGCAAAAGATATTTTGTCAAACCTCCCTCAGGGCGCGTAGTAAGCAATAGCTTGACCTCACTAAAAGCCAATAATACGATATTATGATTCCAGATATTTATGCTGCAGGGAGGCGTTCCGTGAAGAAGTACCAGATGTATATCGGTGGAAAGTGGGAGGATCCGGCCTCGGGCGAGTGGTTCGAGACCATGAATCCCTACACCGCCGAGCCATGGGCGTTGATCCCGCGCGGCAATGCCGAGGATGCCGCGCGCGCAGTCCAGGCGGCGCATCGGGCGATGAATGTGGGGCCGTGGCCCAAGCTGAATGCAACGCAGCGCGGCGCGCTGATGCGCAAGCTGGGGGACCTGATCGCGGCGAATGCAGAGCGGCTCGCCGAGATCGAAGTGAGGGACAACGGCAAGCTGATCAGCGAGATGCGAGGGCAGCTCAATTACATTCCGCAATGGTACTATTACTTCGGCGGCCTCGCGGACAAGATTCAGGGCTCGGTCATCCCGATCGACAAGCCCAACATGTTCACCTACACCAAGCACGAGCCGGTCGGCGTCGTCGTCGGTATCATCCCCTGGAATTCGCCGTTGATGCTGGTCGCCTGGAAGCTTGCGCCGGCGCTGGCGGCCGGAAATACCGTGGTGCTCAAGCCCTCGGAATTCACCTCCGCATCGCTCCTCGAGATGATGGCGCTGGTGGAGGAGGCGGGCTTCCCCCCTGGGGTCATCAACGTGGTTACCGGCTTTGGCAATGAGGTCGGGCCGGCGCTGGTCGAGCATCCTCAGGTCGCCAAGGTCGCGTTCACCGGCTCCGATGCCACCGGCCAGAAGATCTACAAGGGCGCTGCGCGCGGCCTGAAACGCGTCAGCCTGGAGCTGGGCGGCAAGTCGCCCAATATCGTGTTCGACGACGCCAATCTCGACAATGCGGTCAACGGCGCCATTGCCGGAATCTTCGCGGCCGTCGGGCAGGCGTGCATCGCCGGTTCGCGAATGCTGGTACAGGAATCTGTCCACGACGCCTTCGTCGAAAAGCTCCTGAAGGCGGCGGCCACGATCAAGATGGGCGATCCAATGCAGAACGAAACACAGGTCGGGCCGGTCGCCAACCGGCCGCAGTTCGACAAGGTCCTCGCCTATATGGAGATCGGCAAGAAGGATGGCGCGCATCTGGCACTCGGAGGCGATCGTGCCCATCGGCCGGAATGCGGCAAGGGTCTCTTCGTCGAGCCCACGGTCTTCACCGGCGTCAAGAACAGCATGAGGATCGCGCAGGAGGAGGTGTTCGGCCCGATCCTGTCCGTGATCCCATTTCGCGATGAGGAGGAAGCCGTCGAGATCGGCAACGACATCCTCTTTGGTCTGGCCGCAGGCGTCTGGACGCAGAACATGAAGCGCGCCCATGTCATGGCTGACCGGCTAAAGGCCGGCATGGTCTGGGTCAATACCTACCGCACGGTGAGCTACATGGCCCCGTTCGGCGGTTACAAGCGCAGCGGTCTCGGTCGCGAAAACGGCATCGAGGCCATCAACGAATACATGCAGACCAAGACCGTCTGGATGAGCAGCGGCGACGAGCCCTATCCGTTCGTGCTGCGATAAATCGCTGAGTTAGGTGATCCAGGGCGCATCGTCTCGGGATCAATTGCTAATTGCTCGTAATATAGTACTATAAGATTTAATGGCCCCTGGGACCAACCCGTGGGGAACGAGGAAACAGGGAGGAGCGCCGCATGAGAGCCGCATCGGTCGTCATCTTGGCCATCGCGGGCCTGTGTCTATCGGGCATGCCGGGACAGGCGCAAACAAAGTCAGTCGTCCTGAAGGGAGCCACTCTGATCGACGGAGCGGGTGGAAAGCCGCTTCCCGATTCCGTCTTGGTCATTCGCGACGGACGCATCGCGGCCGTTGGGTCCGTAACGGCGGTGCCGGTGCCATCCGATGCCGATGTCGTTGACCTCAAGGGCAAGTCCATCATCCCCGGCATGATCTCGGATCATTCCCATGTGGGTATCGTCAGGGGCCTCAAGGCGAGTCCGGACAACTATAATCGCGACTACATCTTGTCCCAACTTCGACAGTGGGAGGCCTATGGCGTCACCACGATCACGTCGCTGGGCCTGAACGCACCTGAATTCTACGATCTGCGAGCGGATCTACATGCCGGCAAGGCGCCAGGGGCCGACATCTTTGGCGCCGACCGCGGCATTGGGGTTGCGATGGGAGCACCGCCCGTGGCGATCGTTCCCGTCGGCCCGAACCAGATCTATCGCCCGGATACGCCCGACGCAGCGCGCGAAGCGGTGAGGGAGATGGCGGGACGCAAGACCGACCTGATCAAGATCTGGCTTGACGACTTCGGCAAGCTGCTGCCAGTCAAAGTGAAGCCGGAGGTCTATACCGCCGCCGTCGACGAGGCCCACAAGAACGCGCTTCGGGTCGCCTTCCACATCAACGACCTCGAAGATGCTCAGGCCGCCCTGAAGGCCGGCGCTGACATTCTGGCGCACGGCATCCGTGACAAAGAGATCGATCCGCCGACGATCGAATTGATGAAGAAGAATGCCGCCTGGTACGTTCCCACCTTGGCGCTCGACGATTCAAATTTCATTTTTGCCGACAAGCCGCAGGTCTCGGCGGATCCGTTCGTGAACCGGGCACTGGATCCCGCCGTGAAGACGCAATTGGAGGATCCGGCTTGGCAGCAGAAGGTCCATGACGCACCAGCTTCCGAGCGCGCCCGCAAGGCGCTGGCGATGAACCAGAAGAACCTGATGACGCTTTACAAGGCAGGTATCGGCATCGGGTTCGGATCCGATTCCGGCGTGGGCCTGCGTTTCCCCGGCATTGCCGAACATCGTGAGCTCGATCTCATGGTTGAAGCCGGCCTCACGCCGATGCAGGCGCTGACCATCGCGACCAGCGGCGCGGCGAAGCTGCTCAAGCTGGATGACCGCGGTGTCCTGCTAGCTGGCAAGCTCGCCGATCTCGTCGTGCTCGACGCCGATCCATCGGCCGACATAGCCAACGTCCACAAGATCTCGGCGGTCTGGCACCGCGGAAAACCTGTTGCAGGGCCGATCGCAACGTTTGCGCAGCGATAAGGAGAATGGGCGGGGCCGGCGACGCTTGCATGCCGTCCTGGGCCACCCCCCGAACTGTTGGTCCGAAGTCTTGTTCTCGATCATCACCTCGGGAGAAACACATGGGACAACTGACACGACGTGCCGTGCTCGCCGGCGCACTCGCCACCCCCTTTGTTGCCAGGGCAGAGGACTGGCCTGCGGGTCAGATGAAGTTCATCATCCCGTTTCCTGCCGGCGGAACGCTGGACGCTATCGCCCGTCTGGTTCAGCCGGGTTTGCAGCAGAGACTGGGAACGACGATCATCATCGAAAACCGTCCGGGCGCAGCGGGCAGCATCGGCGCGGCGGCAGTGGCGAAGTCACCGCCAGATGGCCGCACGTGGCTGTTCGTATTCGATACTCACGCGACCAACCCGGTGACGCAGCCGAGCCTGCCATATAATTCCGAGACAGATCTGGATCCGGTCATGCTGGTCGGTACGGCGCCGAACATCATTGCCTGTCAGCCGTCACGCCCTTACCAGACTTTGGCTGAGTTGATCGCTGCGTCGAAAGCCAAGCAGGGCGGCTTCGCATTTGCGTCGGCTGGAACGGCGAGTCTTGGCCATCTCACGATGCTGCTGCTTGCCAAACGCTCCGGCGCGCAGTGGAGCCACGTTGCCTATAAGGGAGCAGCCCCCGCGGTGAACGACGCGATTGCGGGACATATTGACCTGATCATCGCAGCGACCACGGTGCTCAACAGCCAGATCGACGCCAAGTTGCTGCGCCCTCTCGCTCAGACCGGCGCAACACGCCACCCGACCCTTCCCGACGTACCGACGCTCGCCGAAAGCGGGTTTCCCGATCTCGTCGCGACGCCTTGGTGGGGACTGTATGCGCCCGGGAAGACGCCCAAACAGATCATCGCGCGTTTCAATACAGAGATGCGCGCGGTTCTGAAGGACGCCAGCGTGACGGGACGGATCAACGCGATGGGGCTGACGGTCGCTGCGAGCGATCCGGACTACATGCGCAACTTTTACGCGGAGCAGGCGCATATTTGGGGGCAGGTGGTTCGAGACAACGGTCTCCAGGCCGAGGGTGGATAGCAGATAGACCATCGCGCGGACCGGTTTTTACATCGTCACCCTACCGACCGGATTATTTGGTGCCGCGTCACGGCGCGGCCGTCCCCGCGGACGTTTCGCCCGAAGCGCGGCTTCCGCGTCCAGCGCGGCCTGGTGTTCCGCCGCCACCTCCAGCTGCTCCAGCACCTTGAGGGTTGCTCTCGCGCCCATGTTGACGTGATTGACGGCAGCCTGCCACGCCGCCTGCGGCTTCCGTGTGATGATCGCGTCGATTATCGCATGGACCTCGACAGCGTTTTCCTTCAGGCGTTCGGGCTGCGACAGAACAATGGGACGAAGATAGCTGAGACGTGCGCGAATGACGCTCACGAAGCCCTTGACGACGCTGTTGGCCGAAACGCTCATCAGGAATTCGTCGAGCTGATTCTTGCATTCGAGCACCTTAGCAACGCTACCTGATTTGAAGGCGCGGTCCAAATCTCGTTTGAGCCGGTGCAAGTCCTTGATTTCGCGCTCAGAGATCCGCTCGGCGGCGGTCCTTGCCGTCAGCCCTTCCAGCATACCCCTGACTTCATAGTGTTGCCGCGCCTCGTCGGGGGATACCCGCGCCACCACGGGTCCTTGATTGGGGATGTTGTCGACGATGCCCTCGGCCTCCAGTTGCCGCAGGGCTTCACGGACGGCAGTCCTACTGACGCCGGTCCATGCACACAGCTCGCCTTCCTTCAACCGCTCGCCTGGTTGAAAGCGGCCATCAATGATGGCGGTGCGCAGATTGCTTGCGACCTGTTGCCGGAGCGGTGCGGCCTTGGCCGGTACGCGCTGGACTTTGGAAACCTTCACGCAGTAATTCCTTGTACTAATTCGGTAATTGGTATCATACAATACTAGTTGATTATCCTGCTGCCTAGCTGCGATTTAGTCTCCTCAGGCTTGAGACGCTCGGACTGACATTGCCGAATATCCAACTTGCACTGGGCGAGAACGAGCCGCGGTCGAAAGAGTTGCCGCCGCACGCGCCTTGCCATCCTTGCTCACCAGGCGTCAAGGTCGGAAAGGGGTCCTGCGGATTGCGGCTCAACGAAGCACGTTCTCGCGGTCCTTTTCGCAGATCGCCGTTCAGGCCCCGCAGACCCATTCATACCTACGATGCCGGAGAGCTCGGCAGCCGCCGCCCTTGCGATGCGTTTGCCCAAGCTAGCTGGCGAATGGGCGAGGAAGAAACCAACGTCTACTGGTGCGCTCTGCCAGGCTCGCATAAGCTGAGTGGCTAACATGTGAGGGCCAAAAATTCATGCGGCAAGCTCGGTTTGACGGTTGGTTGCAGAGCTGTCGCGGTCCCGTCCGCACAAGCCGAACGGCATTTGCTATGTATCAATTCGCCCGTTCATAAGCCATGGACCTACGACAGCTTCGGTACTTCGTTTTCGTCGCGGATCTGAAGAGCATCGCCCGCGCTTCGGCTCACCTCGGCGTAGCAGGCCCTGCCATCAGCCGGTCAATCAGTGCTCTCGAAGACGAACTGCGAACGCCGCTGTTCGACCGAGACGGGAGAGGCATGCAGATGACGGAAGCAGGCCTCATGCTGCACCGAAGCGCATCCCAAATCCTGCGCGACGTGGAGCTTGTTCGTCAGGAGGTCATGGCCGAAGGAAAACACCTGACCGGCGACGTGATTATCGGAGCCACGCCGTCGGTTATCGCCATGGCGGGAGCGGAGCTCATCAGGGCCTGTCGCGAACGTCTGCCTCGCGTTCGTCCGCGCTTACTTGAGGGATATAGCGCTTATTTGCAAAACTGGGTGCTGACCGGCTCGATCGATGTCGCATTAGTCAACGGCCTTCAGCCAGATAGCCCGCGCCTCGTCAGTGAGTGCCTTGCCGTCGAGCGGCTGTTCGCCATCGGGCCACCAGGGATGTTCGCTGGCGATCCGGTCGGCCTTGCGAGCCTCCTTGAACATGCTCTGCTGCTTCCGTCGGCTCAAAATCCGATCCGAAGTTTGCTGGATGCGGGCGCCGCTGGCCTCAATCTCTCCGTATCCACGGTGCTGGAGATCGATTCCGTTACCCTTCTGAAAGACCTCGTGCGACAGGGCCTTGCTCCCGCTGTCCTCCCCTTCGGCGCTGTCAAATACGAGCTCGAGACTGGCGTCTTGAGCGCCAGCCCCATTGTCACCCCCGAAATCAGAAGCGATCTGGACCTCATTTACCTTGCCGATCGTCCGCCAACGCGAGTGGCATCCGAGGTGATCGACATGCTTCTGGAAATCCTACGCCAGATCGTTTCCAAAAAGGAGCCGAATGGTTTCGTCGAGATCCGGCATCGCGCCAGCGTCCGCCGCAAGGCAAAGACGTAGCCAAATCGCCGACAGCCAGAAGCGCGTGCCCACATAGCTCGATAGTGTCCACTGCTCGTAAAGGCCGGTGCGCAACACTCGAAACGAGGCAATGGTACCGGAGCCAAAGGCCATCATGGGTGTTAAGCGCTGGCGACTTCGCAATGAAGGCGTGATCCCTTTGTCGGCCTAACTGTTTCTGCGCGTTTGAGATGGGGCGTCTGAGGTTGACCTTCGCCAAACCGTCGCACGGATTCCGGCCGCCGTGAACGGCAGCAACTCCAGCCAAGGCTCAATTTCCCAGACCGTGATCTTCACTGGCCTTTCCGCGTCGGAATTGTGGGGCAGGCAGGGGTCAATGTCGATTTCACCAAGCGTAAGTTTCATGTTCATGAGCGCGCCGACGAATACAATCAGCTCGGCCGCCCGAAATCAGGCTCGGAGGAGCGTTCGTCCCATTGCCGCCGATCGCATTCAATGCGTTGCGTGAATGGAGGCTGCAATGTCCCAAGCCCGATCTCGGATCGGTGTTTCCAGTCCGGTGAAGGACGTCGAGATCGTCACCCGCGATTACATGGTCAAACGGGGCCCTGTGACCGGTGCAAATCGCCGCCGGTATCACCAAGTTAGGTAAGGCTCCAACGAGAAGGCCATGGACGCCGCAAAATATCCGGGCTTCACTCTCTTTCGGCACTTCTTTGCGAGCTGATATATAAACCGCAAGGTTGATGGCGGGCTTGAATTGCGGCGCCTAAGGTGGTCCAGGAGCGGCTCGGCCATTCGGTACTGGGGCAGTTGGATTGTGACGCCATTAGAGTGCGTCGATGGCAGTTTCGATAGGGAGGAAAAATGTTCGGGACCCAATCGGACTTTCTATGAATTCCGCTTCTTTCCAAAAAGCGGCAGCCTTCTCATCGATCGCGTGTACCAGGATGGCGCGAATACCGATCGTTTCAGATGCGTGAACGATTTGGTGGAGGGCATGTTGAAGCAGGTCTTGGCCGAGCCCCTTGCCCTTGTAGGTAAGATCTCGCGCCAAGCGGCCTATAATGGCTACAGGTACGGGATTTGGGAGTCCGTGCCTTTTTATGGGCGGCTTGGGAATTGCAGCCCTCTCAACACTTCCAGAGGCGATGCAGTAGTAGCCTACGACCGAATTGCCCTCGCAAACAACATAGGTGCGAGCAGTCTTGCCCTCGCTGTCGAGGGCGCGATTCTTCAACCAATCGGTCAGGGCTTCATTACCGCAATCAAAGCGGCTAAAGTCATGCGTCGGCTTGAGAAGCGTGGGGGAGGTTATGCCCGCACGCTTCCTCGGATGTTCGATTACTTCTGCCAAAGCGGCTTACGCTTCATCAGTGCCTTCAACTTGGTCCCGGCCGGAGGCGGGTTATCAAGTGCATTCAAGAAGGCATCGTGCTTCTCTGGATCAAGGACAAATAACCTTTGGTCCAAAAGCACATCGATGGCATGTTGCCGCGCACTATCCAGCATGAATTCGCTAAGCGTCTTGCCCACCGCCACTGCAGCGGTATCGATCAAGTGCTTTACCTGTGCGGTAGCGCGAATGTGGATATTGGTTTCGCTCCGGACGCGGCGCGACCTTACTCGCGCCGCAGGGCGCTGTAGTGCTGCTTCCATTGCGGTTACTCCTCACTTCTTATGAAGCGTTATATTGCATTCGTGTACACAATGTCAACACGGTTCGAATGGTTCCGAAGAAACTATCCAAAAAAGGGCCGAAGAGGACATAAGTGACCAATGGATCAACCGAAACGTTCACATAACCCAACTTAACTCCCCAAGTCGATTCTCAACGGGCGAGGTCCCTGGCAACGGTCGGAAAACCAAAAGCGGAAAAAACCCAGCTGCGGTCGAGCGGGGTCGCCGCTTGCTTGGTCAATGCCAAACTAAGCCGCTGTCGGCGTCTCAAATGATTGGACATCCCGGCGCAGATGTCGTCGATCGGCGACATTCTAAAATGTTGTCAAACGCTGACATTTCCGATTGTCAGCGAACGGCGACACGGTAATGTAAGCGATCGCTGACATTTGGATGTTCCATGCTCACACGTACCGCAGCCGATCTTGGCGCCGTCATCCGCGACCGGCGCAAGCGCCTCAAGCTCGATCAGTCGACGCTAGCTAAACAGGTTGGTGTCAGTCGCCAATGGATCATCGAAGTCGAGCATGGCCACCAGCGCGCAGAACTCGGGCTCATCCTTCGCGTCCTTGATGCTCTCGGCATCAAGCTCGATGCAGACAGCAATCTCTCCTCGGGCCACGCCGCCCCGAAGTCCGCCGTCGATCTGGATGCCATTGTGGCGAAAGCCAAGAAAGGCAAGCCATAATGGCCGAGCTCATTGCACTCCTTGAACGAAGTCGGTCGCGTCCGTAGTGATGCACGCGGCCGGCTGATCGTCGACGTTGGAAATCAGTGCATTGAACGTCATGCGTCGAAAAAGTTCTTTCGCATCCTTTCCCGGCTCCTCCGTGACCCGGCGCATCTCTTCCGCCATCAACACATAGGACCAGCGATCGCGCATCTCGACGGCTTCATCAGCTCGCAAACCGGTTAGCCCGCTGATCATCCGCGAACGCAAATATCCCTTGCCCGTCTACGTGCGATCAAAGCGCTTGACGAGAAGAACGTCCTTCGCTGCAAACCTTGGCCAACTCGAGCATCGCGCGTTCGACGCGAGTGTTGTTCCAGCGGTCGTCCGGACGATTGAACTTTGCGATCCAGAATCCGTGGTCATCTTCGACGACAGCTTTCGGACGGGCTCCGCCCATGGAGGTGCCGAGCAGCATCCAGTCTCGAACCTGGGCGCCTTCCTCGGTTTTACATCTTCCTAGAGCATCAAGGCTTCGGCGATTTCCTGAAGCTTTGCAAGTTCGAGCGTCTTGTTGAATTTGCGACGTGGTGCCGGAGGTTGTTGACCAAGTCCAAACCAAGCGCCCCTACGCCGTCGTCGGCTGAATTCAGCAGATAGTCGAGTTCGCCAAGCTGGGGAACCCCGGCATGCTTCTCGATGACGCGGCGACCCCAATAGTCCGAGCTTGCATCGCGTAACGCGCCAAAGACCGCCATTCAGTCGGCCTGTTTCGTAAGTCTCATCCGATAATTCAAGCTCGATAGGATCAATCGCGACCGCATCTCCGTTTGAGAGGTACAACTTGCCGTAGACGAAGCGAGCCAATGCATTGCCACGGCGATCCTTAGCGAGCTAGAATCGGGCCGGCGGTTATCGGTTCGGTCTGACACGGCAGCGTGATGTAGACGAAGCATTCGGTGTTGCTTTAGAAGTCATTGTCGAGCCCTCCGGACTTGCGCGCCCGCTTGCGTTCCCGCGTCGCTTGCAGAGCAATCCCTTCCCTGTCCTTTGAGGGGTCAGCGAGTTCTTCGAGGGGCTGGAGCATATCGTAGAGCCACAGCAGCCCGGCATACACCACGATACCCGTCGATGCTTTGCCCTTTTCGGCGTCCATAACAGCGCGCACGCCCGTTCCAATTCTGCTGGCTGCGTCCTGCATGGTCATGTTGCGGCGGATGCGTGCAGTACGCAGATCCGCTCCCAATTGCGTGAGCGTCCGTGACACCGGGTAAGGGGGCGCCTTTTGAAGTTTGTTGGTTGCTACCATGCTCTTGAAGGCCATTAAGCAGATTATTATGCTCTTAAGAGCATACAGCAATTTCCTGCAGTTTGCCATATTTTGCTTTTAAGAGCGCTTTATGTGCGATAATTTGCTCTCAAGAGCACTTATTCCATTTTCTAGTGCCGTAAATATATCAACGGGATATGTAACCAAAATATGCAGCTATTAGTTGTGAAAGTTCCTATGATAATCTATTTGGGAAGCTCTTTGACTCGTCAGGGGCAGCCATTTGGGACCAGCACCGAGGGTGCCGCCAGTCACGACTAACCAGGCGGGTCGGAATCCAGAAACATGTCTGGAGCCAACAACGAACAGCTTCGTCCGCCGCCGAGCTGGGACAAATTCGAGGAAATCTGCGCGGATCATTTTTCGCGCATCTGCAAGGACAACCAACACGACCGTGCCGGGCAAGGCAACTCGGCGTCGATGACTACGGCAAGGATAGCGGAGCTGATGCGAGATGAAGCGTGAGTTGACCTCCGAGATCGTCACGCGCGTTGTCAAGGAGGTGCGAAGCACTAATGTTGTTGCTGGTCCCAGCCCTGCGCAGGCACCGACCGGTCGGTCTGATCCACTGGACAACGGCTGACGGAAGCGCTCGAGCGCGACTACGCTGCGCGTTGCGAACCCCTTCTCCAGCAATCGGTCTTTCCCGAACTCCACAAACGAGACGAGCTCCCGCCGCTCCTTCCGATTTGCTGGAAACGAAAGGCAGGCCGCGTACGCTTCTCCCGGCACAGACGCTCGCGTCCGTGAATCAGTCGCAGAGATCCAGGCTTCGCCATCGTCTCCGGATCTCTCGCGAAATACGGCCTTGCTGACTTTGTCGCGTGACAGATTGGCCCTCCCAGGCTTGTCACCGTACGCATCAAGACTCTGGAGAAGAGGCTGCTTAGATGGGCACGGAACGGGAGGAACTCTTCTCACACGATGATCAAGAAGGGGGCGTCGGGCACGCCGCCGCCGCAGCAGGCAGCCGCGGGCGGAGGACTAATGCTCCCTTAAAGCTGGATTGCCCAAACGGTAATTCGGCTGTCACCCCATAGTCGCTAATCCTACCAAATCCTGAATTTGGAGGAGCGGATGCGTTTAGGCGCCGATATTGGGGGAACTTTCACAGATATCGTCCTGGTCGACGATGAGACCGGTTTATTTCGGCTCGGTAAGGTCCTGACAACTCCAGATCAGCCTGACAATGGCGTAATCAATGGAATTAAGCAGGTCATCAACGGTGATGCAGGCCAAGTTTCGCATGTTGTGCATGGGACGACGCTTTTCACCAACGCGCTGATCGAGAGAAAGGGGGCGCTGACCGCTCTCGTCACGACCCGCGGATTCCGCGATGCCGTCGAAATTGCGCGCGAGCACCGCTACGACATGTACGACCTTCGGCTGCGTCGTCCCGCCCCGATTGCCCGGCGGCGTCACCGGTTTGAGATTGCCGAGCGAATTCTGTCGGATGGAACAATCCGCCAGGCCCCCAACGAAGACGACGTCGCGCGCATCGCCGAGGAGATGCGCAGAATAGGCATCGAAGCGGTTGCCGTCAGTCTCATCAACGCCTACGTTTGTCCGGATCACGAGCGCATCGTTGGCCGCATCCTACGGGAAAAGCTCCCCGGCGTTGCGATAACTCTCTCCAGCGACATCTCCCCGGAAATCAGGGAATTCGAGCGTTCGACGACGGCGCTCTGCAATGTCTATGTCAAGAGCATCGCCGAGAAATATCTGACGCGGCTCGAAGCGCGTACGCGCGACGAGCTCAGCGATGCAGCCGGTCTTTATGTGATGCAATCGAATGGCGGTCTGCTCACCGCCAGCCAAGCCATCGAAGCGCCGATCCGTCTTGTTGAGTCGGGACCTGCGGCCGGCGCGTTGGCTGCGGCACATTATGCCAAGTCACTCGGACTTTCAGACGTGCTCTCTTTTGACATGGGCGGCACCACCGCCAAGGCCTGCCTCATCGTCGATGGCGAGCCTCTGCTGGCCCCGGAATTCGAGGTCGATCGGCAATATCAGTTCAAGAAAGGCAGCGGTCTCCCAGTCAAGGTGCCCGTCATCGAAATGATCGAGATCGGCACGGGCGGCGGTTCGATCGCGCAGATCGATGCACTCGGCCGCCTCAAGGTCGGGCCGCATAGCGCCGGATCCGTGCCAGGACCTGCCTGCTACGGGGCGGGCGGGGAACGACCAACGGTCACTGATGCCGATCTGCTGCTCGGTTACCTCAATGCAGGCTTCTTCCTCGGCGGAGATATGAAGCTCGACAAGACCGCCGCAGAACGTGCCATTAACGAACAAGTCGGGGCCTCGCTTGATCTCGACACGATAGCCGCAGCCTGGGGAATCCATCAACTGGCAAACGAAGCAATGGCTTCTGCTGCACGCATCCACGCCATCGAGCGGGGGCGCACCATTTCCCAGTTTCCGATGTTTGCGTTTGGTGGCGCGGGGCCGGTTCACGCCTACGGCGTCGCGCGCGTCCTGAAGTTGCCGAAGATCATCTATCCGTTCGGTGCGGGCGTCATGTCGGCCGTCGGCTTCCTCACCGCGCCACTGGCATTTGACTTTGTGCGATCAAGCCCGGCACGGCTGGAACAACTGGATTGGGGCGCAGTCAATCGGTCTCTCAAAGAAATGGAGGAGGAGGGGCGAAGCCGTCTTGCTCATTCAATGGGTGATCGAGAGGTCTCGTTCCGTCGCTGGGCCGATATGCGCTACCGCAAGCAAGGCTTTGACATCCGTGTGCCGATTCCCTCCGGTAAACTTGGGCCAGACAGCATCGCGGAAATCACCGCTTCGTTCGAGCGGGTCTACACCGAACTCTACGGACATACCGTACCCAACACGCCAATCGACGTGATGTCATGGCGAGTGGTCGCATCGGGGCCCAAGCCTGACTTCAAGCTACCGGTCAATACGTCGAAGTCCGACGGTCCACTCAAGGGCTCCAGAAAGATCTACGTCCCTGACGCAGGACTCATCGACGTGCCGGTCTACGACCGTTATCGCCTTGGAGCCGGTGATCGCCTGCAGGGGCCAGCCATCATCGAAGAACGTGAATCGACCGTTGTTATCAACGGACCCGGCGAAATTAGCGTCGATCAGAACCGTAATCTCATTGTCGATCTCGAGGTGGCCCGATGAGCGCCAAGGAACTGGACCCCATTACGCTCGATATCATGTGGGGGCGGCTCATTGCCGCCGTGAACGAGCAGGCCGCGGCCCTGATGCGTTCGTCCTTTACGTCCATCGTCCGGGACGCCGAAGACCTTTCTGCGTGCGTGTTCGATCGCCGCGGCCGGATGGTGGCCCAATCGGTCACGGGCTCGCCGGGGCACATCAATTCCATGGCGACAGGAATGGAACACATCTTGAAGACGTTTCCGCTGGATACGCTCCAGCCCGGGGACGTCATCATCACGAATGATCCTTGGATTACGGTCTCTCAGCTTCACGACATCACGATTGCAACGCCCGTATTCCACAATGGGCGAGTCGTTGCGCTTTTTGCAAACTGCTGTCACGCGCTCGATATCGGCGGCAGGGGGCTGTCGTGTGATGCCCGCTCCGTCTATGAGGAGGGTCTCTTCATCCCGATCATGAAGTTGCATTCGAAAGGAGAACCCGTCGAAGCCGTTTATCGGCTGATCGCGGCCAACGTGCGGACCCCCGATGAAGTGATTGGCGATATTCATGCACAGATCACCGCGAACGAAGTCGGAGCAAAGCAGCTCAAGTCTTTCCTCGAAGAGTTCGATCTTGCGGATATCGAAGGGGTGGCAGACGCCATCGTCGCGCGCACCGAAAGGGCGATGAGAGCCGCCATTACGGCTCTGCCCAACGGATCGCATCCGTTCAAGATCACCATTGACGGGTTCGACAAGCCGATCGAGATTCAGGCCAAGGTCACTATCAAGGACGATGAGGTCATCGTCGACTATGAAGGGTCTTCCTCAACGGTTGATCTCGGTATCAACGTCGGTTTCAATTATACCGTTGCTTACACCACCTATGGCGTGAAGTGCGCAATTGCGCCAGACGTGCCCAATAACGCCGGTTCGTTCACGCCGATACGCACGATCGCCGCCGTCGGGTCAATCCTCAACGCTCAGCATCCTGCTGCCGTCGCTGGCCGTCATACGGTCGGTCACTTCCTCCCTTCAGCCATCATGGGCGCGTTGTCAGGTATCCTGCCGGATAAGGTGATGGCACCCGGCGCCGACAGTCTCTGGAATACGCATATCAGCGGCTTCGATAAGCGCGACAATCAGTTCTTCTCGTACACTTGGTTCTCTACCGGCGGAACTGGCGCCCTCAAGGGACTCGATGGCCTCTCGGCCACCTCCTATCCAAGCGGTGTCGCCGGTGTGCCCGTGGAAATCATCGAAGCTTTGACGCCTCTGGTCGTACGGCAAAGAGCGCTTCGACCTGACTCCGGCGGAGCCGGCGAACATCGTGGTGGCTTGGGCCAGACAATGGAAGTCGAGGTTCTGACCGAGAAGCCCTATCTCTTCTCAGGCATGTACGATCGATGTCACTATCCAGCACCAGGTTTGTACGATGGCAAATCCGGCGCGACCGGTTCGATCGCCAGTTCGAATGGCGAGGAGGTCCGCCCCAAGCTGAGCCGCATGTTGCCGCCAGATACGGTTTTAACGCTCTCGCTACCCGGCGGCGGCGGATTCGGTGACGTTAAACGTCGGGACCGGGAGGCGATCCTCAACGACGTGCTGGACGGTTACGTAACGCCGGAGGCGGCGAAACGTGACTACGGCTTTGAATACACTCCTCCTCACAAGTAGCAACGGAGCGCTTGATGCCGATCCAATCCCGCTTTGTCCTGATTGCTTCAATGGACGTCGATCCTGCGCACGAAGATCTCTTCAACGAGGTGTACGATGGGGAACATGTCCCGCATCTCCTGAAAGTGCCAGGGGTTCACAGCGTTACGCGCGTCAAAGGAGTTCCCTTCGCGTTCGCCATTGCCAACGGCATCAAGGATATGCCGGCGCCCAAGCCGATCTATACGGCCATTTATGAGATTGACCATCCGGACGTCTTGAAGAGCGCCGAATGGGCAAAGGCAGTCGAGGCGGGCAGATGGGCAAGCGAAGTGAGGCCGCATACCCGCAATAGGCACCACGCTGTCTATCAGAGGCAATCCACTAGCCCATAGAGCACAATCACCAATCAAACGTCGTGACGCTTGCCGGGGCGCCAACGACGGGCAGATCAAATGATAACGCGCAGGAGATAGGGATGACGACAAGCGCAGAGACGACATTGACGCCGCAGCTCGACACTGTCGGCCCAAGCACGGCAGGAAAGATGACGCGGCTTGCACTCGCCAGCATGGTGGGTACCTCGCTGGAATGGTACGAGTTCGTAATCTACAATTCCATGGCAGCTCTGATCTTCAATAAGCTCTTTTTCCCGTCATTTGATCCGATTGTCGGTACAATTCTTGCGTTTTCGACTTATGCCGTAGGTTACATCTCGCGTCCCATCGGCGGAATTATCTTCGGTCGCCTCGGAGATAAGGTCGGGCGTCGTGCCGTCCTCGTCTATACGCTCGCTTTGATGGGCATTTCTACCCTGGCGATGGGCTTGCTGCCTACGTACGGGAGCATCGGAATCGCCGCGCCCCTGCTGCTCGTTAGTCTCAGGACCATTCAGGGCATCGCGCTCGGTGGCGAGTGGGCTGGCGCCATCCTTCTTTCCGTGGAGCATGGCAAGCCACAAAATCGCGGGCTCAATGCGTCGTGGACGCAAGTCGGCCCCTCTGCCGGTACTCTTCTCGCCGCAGGGGCCATCGCCGTCACGACGACGCTGCTGAATGAGGCCGATTTCCTGTCCTGGGGCTGGCGCCTTCCGTTTCTGGCCAGCACCGTGCTGGTGTTCTTCGGATTCTGGATCCGCTGGAGCGTTGAGGAAACACCCCACTTCCATCAGCTGCAGGCCGGCCATGCGACGACCAAGGCGCCGGTTGCCGAGGTCCTGAGGGACCATTGGCGCAACCTGTTAGTGGCCGGTAGCGTTCGAATCGGTTCGGACGTGGTGTATGGACTGCTTGCCGTATTCACCTTGACGTATGTCACTCAGAAGCTGGGTTTGAGCCGCACATTGGCCCTGACCGCTGTTCTGATCGGCGCCGGCGTGCATGCCATATCCGTTCCCCTGCTTGCGGCGCTCTCTGACCGGATTGGTCGACGCACTGTCTATGGGCTCGGTGCTCTGGCATCTATCATCGGCAGCTTCCTCCTGTTCGGCTTGTTCGATACAAAATCACCAGCCATCATCATTGCCGCAGTTTCAGTCGGCATGGTGTTTCAAGCCGCGATGTTTGGTCCGCAAGGTGCTTTCGTCACTGAGCAGTTTCCAACACGTGTGCGATACACGGGGTCCTCGCTCGCCTACACCTTCGCAGGTGTCCTCGGTGGCGGTTTTGCCCCGCTGATCTTCGCCACCTTGTTGAGAGAGTATCCCGACACGTATGCGATTCCAGCCTACGTGACCGGAGCCCTCGTCATCACGCTCATTGCTTTGTTGGCAGCAACGGAAAAAGCCGGCCGCGAGATCGATTAGCCACCTTGTGCGATTTGGCGCCGCACATTTGCGATGCGGCGCCAGATCGCCGGATTGACCGGATGTGAACCATGAACGTCAAAACCGCGCTTGCCAGCGTGCCAAAGCCGCCTTCCGCTCTCATTGAAGCCTTCAAAGATGCCCCCACTTCGGTCATCTCGGACAATCTCGACCGATTGGCGGGTGCTGTTGGCTTGAGGCCATTCCATCGTTCCGGACGGTTGGTCGGAACGGCTTTCACCGTGCGGACGCGTCCTGGAGACAACCTCGCAATTCACAAGGCGCTTGAACTGGTCGGCCCCGGGGATGTCATCGTCGTGGACGGAGGCGGCGACGAGACGCGGGCACTGGTGGGTGAGATCATGAAGAATATCGCAGAAGAGAGGGGAGCTGCCGGCTATGTAATCGACGGCGCCATCCGAGACGTCGCGGCCTTCAGCGGTTCGGATTTCCCCTGCTTTGCCCGCGCAGTGACCCACCGCGGCCCCTATAAAAGTGGCCCAGGCTGCATCAACGTGCCAGTGTCGATCGGTGGGTCACCGATCGCCCCTGGCGACATCGTCGTTGGCGATGAGGATGGCGTTGTATCCTTTCCGGCCGCGATGGCAGATTCCCTGATTGAGGCTGTTCGTGCCCAGATCGCGCGCGAAGAGGAGACCATGAAGGCTATTCGCGAGGGGCGTTACGAGGGCTCTTACGGACGGTAGTAACCAGAACCAGAGGACGACATGACTGACCAGAAAAAGGAATTTCACAATCTTGATACACCGGATGACGGCTTGCTTCGCGAGCTGGCGCCCGGACTCACCACGCGCATCTTTTCGGGCGAACACGCGATGCTCTCGGTGGTGAGCTTCGCACCGCACGCCGAAGGCGTGCTCCATCATCATCCTGAGGAACAATGGGGCGTGCTGCTGGACGGCACTGCCATTAGGATTCAGGGAGGGGAGGAGATCCCTGTGCGCAAGGGCGACTTCTGGCGTACGCCCGGCAACGTCCCTCACACCATGCGAGCTGGTCCCGAGGGCGCCCGTGTGCTCGACATCTTCAGCCCACCCCGGCCCGAATATAAGAAGCCGGGATCCGGGTTCGGACAGACTTAGCCAGTGGCCTGGCTCTTGCTGCAAAGCGAGAGCCAGCTTTGCCCGTTAACGCTTCAAAGGGAAAGCCGTGCCGGAAAACCGTGAACTGGCCTTGGTTCGGTTGCCGTCACAAGTTGATGGCGTCGAATTGAACCTGTCAGCGATTCATCGCGCCGGAAAAGCGGCGCCAATCGTCTTCCTGCACGGCTTCGGATCTACCAAAGAAGACTACGCTGACATCGTGCGCCACGAAGCTCTCGCGGCGCATCCGTTTCTCGCCTATGACGCACCGGGTTGCGGAGAGACGTATTGCGCGGATCTATCAGACATTTCAATTCCGTTCTTGTTAAAGACTGCGCAGCGCGTAATCGAGCATTTTAAGCTCGACCGATTTCATCTCGTTGGCCACTCCATGGGTGGTCTGACGGCACTTCTGCTCGCGCACAAGTATCCCCAACACGTACTCAGCTTCGTCAATATCGAGGGAAACATTGCGCCCGAGGACTGCTTCCTCAGCAGGCAGATCTTGCAATTTCCGGAGCAGAACGTGGAGCGGTTCTTCGCCGATTTTATCGACCGAACCCGGCATATGCCAGCCTATGCCAGCGCGCTCTACGCTTCCAGTCTTCATCACAAAGTGAGGGCGGCTGCGGTACCTGGAATATTCCGCTCGATGGTCGATCTGTCGGACAGTGGAAAGTTGATGCAAAAGTTTATCGGCCTTCGCTGCCCGAAGATGTTCATGTACGGCGAACAGAATGCGACGTTATCCTATCTCGGCCTGCTTCGCACAAATGGCGTACGCCTTACCGAGATTCCGGCGTGCGGCCATTTCCCGATGTATTCCAATCCGATCGCCATGTGGACGCAAATTGCAGCGTTCCTGGCTGACGTTTAGAGGTCCCGGCGATCGCTAAAGCGCTCACCGAGGCTGTGCGCAATGAGGCCTTCGGCGGCTGAACGCGGGGTTGCTATTCGAGTGGATTCATCAGCAAGATCGTAATGAGCAAAGGAAGCGTCACTGCCGACAAAAGCGTGCCTAAAGCAACCGCAGCAGACGTTGAGTTCGCCAGCAATTTGTACTGCGTGGCGAACAGGTACGCATTGGCCCCTGCCGGCATGGCCGCAAATAGAACGATGACGTCGCCAACCAAGGGCGGCAGATGTAGAACGGGAAAGGCCAGCGTCCAGGCAACAAGGGGCATGATGATGAGCTTCAGAAAGCACATGACCGCGAGGCTCAGTGCTTCTCCGCGGAGTTCGAATCGCATAAGGCCGACCCCCAGCGCGATCAGAGCTGCCGGAGACCCGGCTTGAGCGAGTTGCTCGCAAGTCCGATCTACCAGCGAATTCAGTCCTGCCCCGGTCATTCGCCAAAAGAAGCCAGCTGCAATCGCGATTATGATCGGATTGCGCAAAAGATCTAACAGGAGGCGAAGCACAAGTGCCCAAATCGAGGCGCCATCTTTCCGCTCGATCCAGGCGATCTGAAGTGTTCCGCTGAGCCATAACAACGGTGTGTTAATGGCAAGGATCAGCGCCATTGGCCCCGCCGCCTTCGGACCGAACGCCGTGAGCGCGAGCGGAATACCGAGCATCGCTATGTTGCCGTACACAGCGCTCGTGGCTGCGACAACGCCGGCCGCGGGCGTCACGCGAAGCAGGCGTGCCGACAGAGCTAGAGCGGCGATCCAGGTGAGGGCGACAGCGCCATAGTAGGCGCCCCATGCCAGCAAAGGATTCATAGCAGGAAATTGCGAGATGACGATGGTCCGGAAGAGAAGCGCTGGTATTGCAATCGAGAATGCGAACTCGGAAATGCCCTTCTGCGCACCTTCTGAAACCAGTCCGCTAACAGCTGCGGCGTAGCCCACAGCAATGAGCCCAAAGGTCGGAGCAACGATCGCAAGTACATTCATATCGGGGTTGACGAGCAGACTGATTGTGATGCCGACGATTAGTCCAGACCGGCGCCGCGGTCCACCCGAAATTCAATAGGCAGTCTGTTTGAATTTCGATGAAGCGCAGCGAGCGAAAAAGCGGTGAGGTGCACCTCGCTCTCGACCGCCTGGCACGCGGCTTCGTTCCAGCAGCAGACTAACTTCGATGTCGAGGCGCATGCGCATCAGCTCGCGCTAAGGCCAGTCGTGGCATCCTGGTGAACTTGGCGCGAGGATGCGCGCGCATCAGCCGCCTGATTGCGAATGGCCAATGTCTTCTCCTTGTAAACGATACGGTCAAGATTTGATTAAGAGTCTAAAAGGGGCAGATCCGATTTAGCAGGCCGATCAAAGTGGATCGCTCCGTTTCATTAAGGGGAGCAAGCATTCGGCGGTTATAGGGCGCCGTGAGCCGGACGGCGTCCCTCATCAATTTCTCGCCTTTCGACGTCAATGTGATCTCAATCGCACGCCGGTCGATTTTGGACCGGCTTCGCTTCACCAGACCCGCGTCCTCGAGCTGGTGCAGAATTTTTGTCAAATTCGGGAGTTGAAGCCGCAACAGTGCTGCGATGCTACTCGGAACGACCCCCGGGTTGTCCCGCACCAGCATGAGGATTGCGTAGGTCGCAGGCGTCAGTCCGAGCTCGGCGAAGGTCTCATAGAAGCCGTCGAAGAACTTCAACTGGATCAATCGGATCACGAAGCCCGGGACGTTGCGAAGTGCGGCCAAATCGAGCTGCTTCTCTGCCGCCGTTGTTGCTATTGTCATTAGCTCCCCTGGGTCATCCACGTTCGCATCTATCATGACGCATGCCGAATTGACATCGCCCAATATACTTATAAAATATAAGTATTATGCGGCTGAGACCGCAACGGTAGCCGGGAGGAGTATCCATGAGGGTGACAAGCCTATTGGCGACGTGCGTCTCCTTGCTTGCGCTGATTTGCGGATCGGCCGATGCGCAGGAAACGGTGAAGCTCGGCGTTCTCAATGACCAGTCCGGAGCATTTGCAAGCTATCAGGGCATTGGGTCCGTCATCGCGGCTCAATTGGCTGTCGAGGATTATGGCGGAAAGGCTGGCGGCAGGCAGGTCGAAGTCGTCAGTGCGGATCACCAGAACAAGTCGGACACCGGCGTCAACATCGCGCGTCGCTGGTATGAGAATGAGGGCGTCGATGCAATCTTCGACGTCCCCAACTCGGCGATTGCGCTGGCAGTCGCGGGGATGAGCGCCGAAAAGAACAAGGTGTTCGTCGGCTCTGGCGCCGGTACGGCATTGTTGACTGGAGAAAAGTGTACGCCGAATACGGTGCACTGGACTTACGACACCTATGCTTATGGCCGCGGGCTCGGCAAGACCATCGTCGAGCAGGGCGGCAAAAAGTGGTTCTTCATCACGGCCGATTATGCCTTCGGCCACGATCTGGAGAAGCAGGCGTCCGAATCGGTCAAGGCATCCGGGGGACAGGTCCTCGGAGCCGTCCGTCATCCCCTCGGGACGGCCGACTTCGCCTCGTTCCTGCTGCAGGCGCAGGCTTCCGGCGCCGACATCATCGGTATCGCCAACGCCGGCGACGATACGATCACTTCGATGAAGCAGGCCGCCGAGTTCGGCCTGACCAAAGATCACAAACTGGTCGGTCTGATTCTGGGCATGAACGGCATTCCGTCTCTCGGGCTGCAATTCGCCCAAGGCGCCCAAATCATGAATCCGTTCTACTGGGACCTCAACGAGGCCACCCGGTCCTTCGCCAAGCGCTTCTCGGAGCGCATCCCATCCAAGGCCTATCCCAACGACATGCAAGCCGGCGTCTACGCTGGCGTCATTCACTACCTGAAGGCCGTCGACAAGGTCGGTGGCGCGAAAGACGGTAGGGCGGTCGTTGCCGCCATGAAGGAGCTTCCGACCGACGATTCCTTGTTCGGCAAAGGTTTCATCCGCAAGGACGGACGTAAGATCCATCCGCTCTATCTCCTCCAGGTCAAATCGCCCGACCAGTCGAAATCCAAGTGGGACCTCCTGAAGGTTGTCGGGATCATCAAGGGCGAAGATGCCTTCAGACCCGAGAACGAGGGCAATTGTCCTCTCAGCAAACAATAAGTCGAGGGGCCGCCATGAGCCAGTTTGCTTCTACTCGGATCGATCCGTTCGCTGATGAGGTGCTGAGGGATCCGTATCCGGCGTACCAGACCTTTCGCGAACTGGGACCGGTGTTCAGGATCGAGCCGTACGACATCTGGGCCATGGCGCGGTATGAGCAGGTTGATTCCACGCTCAAGGATTGGCAGACCTTCATCAGCGGAGAGGGCGTCGGCCTAAAGGGTATGAACCCAGCGCTGCCCCGGCCGATGACGCTACAGATCGACCCGCCCGATCACGAGAAGGGACGCCGAATCCTCGCCCGGACCATGTCACCGGGCGTAGCGAAGAACCTGCGCGACACCTTTCAGAAGGAGGCCGAGAGGAAAATCGGCGAGCTCGTCGAGCGGGGGACCTTCGACGCGATGACAGATCTGGCCATAGCTTATCCCCTAAAGGTGTTCCCCGACGCCATTGGCGTCTCAGAGGAGGGACGCGAGAACCTGCTTGCCTGGAGCACGTTCGTCTTCAACAGCTTCGGACCGGATAATCACATTCTCGCCAGATCTCGTGATCCAGGGCTGACCGCGCAGAAATGGATCATGGACCGTTGCGCACGCAGCGCGCTCAGACCCGATGGCATTGGAACGATGATCTACGAAGCTGCTGATGCAGGTGAGATTACTGAACACGAGGCCACGCATTTGGTCCGGCCATTCCTAACTGCGGGTGTCGACACGACGATCAATGGACTGGGGAATACCTTGCTTGCACTCGCAAGCCATCCAATGCAATTCGCCAAACTACACGAGCGCCCGGCACTCGCCCGCAATGCGTTTGAGGAAGGGCTACGCTATGATTCACCTGTGCAGACCTTCTTCCGCACCACCTCGCGTGAAGTGGAAATGGCGGGCGATATCATACCAGCGAGGACCAAAGTGCTGGTCTTCATGGCATCCGCCAACCGTGATCCGGCTCGTTGGCAAGAGCCCGAGCGCTTCGATGTGGAGCGACCTGTAACAGGACATGTGGGCTTCGGCTCCGGCATTCATGCTTGTGTGGGCCAGATGATCGCACGCTTGGAGGGTGAGTTGGTTCTAACGGAACTTGCGAAGCGGGTAAAATCAATTGAACTCATTGCCGAACCCGAGCGCATGCTAAATAACACCCTTCGGGGGCTCAAAAGTATGCCAGTCCGCGTGACTGCTGCCTGAGCGACCAATGGTGGCACTGTCCGATCTTGAGACCACCATCATCGACAGAGCAATTCCCATGCTACCAACTAGGGTCGGCCGCGAGGCGGGCAAGCCGCAGTTGGTTTGCTGCCCTGTTCAACAGCGTAGCCTCTCAGGCCTTGAAACGTCGCAAGACTACCGTTTTCAGGAGGCGCCAAGTCAAGGACAGACAATCGGCAGAATTTCAGCGTTGGTGCCAAACGACAATGAGCGAGACGATCACGCACTTGTCCCGAATTGGGCTCGCGATGCATGCGGCCTGAGCAATACAAAGGCGCAGTGTCAGGTCAAAAAAGACGAGAGGGAGCTCCGCCAAAAGACCGGTTGTCTGCCCCCTCCCTGACTTGGCCGCCACAAGAGTGTAGGGAGGTCCTTTCAGGCATTCGGGCTTTCTAGAATAGCGTGAAAAGCTTCAAAGCCATGATCGGAGTAGGCAAGGCGTTTTGTTGCCTGAGGGCTGTTTTGTTCTCCTGATCTCCTCGTTGAGTCTCTCCTGCCAGCATGTAGACTAGCTTTGCCCCCAATGGCTACATCAGTAGCGGCCCGCCGCGGTGTTGGCGCGAACGGCTCGAAGTGTTAAGGTGCATCAAGACCTCAGCGGGTGGCTTCCGCTTTAAAATAGCCGAGGGGTTCTCGAACCTTGGGCAGCTCCAGATTAGGCAACAGCTTTCAGCTCCTCAATGACGCGGATCAGCTGCGCCGCAGGCTGGGGGTAAGCGATGAAGTAGCCTTGGGCTTGCGTGCAGCGTTGGTCACCAAGAATCCTAAGCTGCTCAGCTGTCTCAACCCCCTCAGCGACAATGGTCATGTCCAAGGCTTGCCCCAACTCGGAAATTGCCCTGACAATCGCCGCCGCGCTCGTCTCGCGGCTGAGATCCTGCACAAAGGATCGGTCGATCTTGATCTTGTCCAATGGGAAGCTCCGCAGATAGCTCAATGCGGAGTAGCCTGTGCCGAAGTCATCTATGGCGATGTGAACTCCTAGCACCCGCAACCTATTGAGAATGTCGCGCGTGATCTCTTCGTCGTGCAGCAGAATGCTCTCGGTAATCTCCAGTTCGAGACGAGACCCATGCAAGCCCGCAGCAGCCAGGGCGCGGGTCACGGACAGTTCCAAGGCTCCGCGCCTGAATTGAACAGACGACAGATTGACCGCAACTCTTACGTCTTGCGGCCATGATGCGGCATCGCGGCAGGCCTGCTGAAGCACCCAATCACCAATCGGAACGATGAGCCCTGTCTCTTCGGCGAGGGGAATAAAGGTCGTAGGGGGTATCGTCCCTTTTTGCGGATGATGCCAGCGTAAGAGCGCTTCGAACGTGACAATCTGCTTGGATTCGATATTCACGATGGGCTGATAAAACAGTTCGAACTCAGATCGTTGCAAAGCCTGGCGAAGGTCTACCTCGAGCTGCAGGCGCTCTTGCAAACGGACGTTCATTTCGTTCTGGAATATTCGATAGGTGCCGCGTCCATCGGACTTTGCCTGATAGAGCGCCACATCGGCATTCTTAATCACTTCGTCTGTTCCGTTTTCGGAGCATGCCGTGATATTTATGCCAATGCTCGTGCCAATCATCACCCGGTGTTCATCGAGGAAGTAGGGTTCGCCAATGGATGCGAGGATTCTCTCAGCGAGGCTGCTGGCGTCCTCAGGATCGGCGGCATCAACCCGCAGAATCGCGAACTCGTCCCCGCCAAGCCGAGCGACGAGGTCTGTCGTCTTGGCGCAAGATTTCAATCGCTGCGCCACCTCAAGCAGCAGGGCATCGCCAACGCCATGTCCAAGCGTATCATTGACGCTTTTGAAGCCATCAAGGTCCAGACACAAAATCGCAATGCGCTTGTGCCGCCCTCGTGTTCCAACCGCGCGCTCCACAAGCTCGTGAAAGCTGCGCCGGTTGGCCAGTCTTGTGAGGGGATCGTGGGCCGCCAGAAATGCAATTTGCGCCTCGTGCAGCTTGCGCTCGGTCACATTCCGGCAGGTGCCTCGATAACCCTGGAATTTACCCCTCGCAAATGTCGGATTGCCGTTGATCTCCAGCCAAAGCTCGTCCCCCGCACGTCCGTCCAAGCAGATTTCGAACCCCCGAAATGGCTTTCGATTGGAAAGAGCCTGCAGATATTCGATCCAGGATTTGCTCGCGAGCGGATTGATCCCCAAGGCCTCCGCCAACTTGATTCCAATTTGGCCGGCCGGCAGCCCGAGGTCTTCCTTGCCGCTTGTAATCGTCAGCTGGTCATCGGTTTCCCAGACGACCTCCGAAGAGGTATCAAGGAAATCGCTCAGGCGTTTGAGCTCGCGCCTCAAACGGTCATTGTCCAATCTAAGCTGCTCGAGCGGGCCGGCTTCGCCAGAGCGACATGATTCTAGCGGGCTAGGCTTTGCTGCAGTCAACCAACAGCGGACATCGTTCATGCAGCTTGCAAGCGCCGCCGCGATAAAGTTGACCGGAAATGCCATTTGCACTGCCCCCAAACAGCGAGGCCGCGATAGTAAGTGGGGGAAGCTGCGAAAAGGTTGCCGGCCTTTGGGGAATTGCGGCGGGGTTAATTGCGGGTTCACGGACCTGCCGAACCACTATGGACAGCGCAAGCCTCGCGAAGTTGATTTATCTTGCAGATATTGCTAACCTGCTTTGCATTTTGGAAAGAATGTTGCATGCGCGACCTGCAAACAGTGCTGATCATCGCGCGGAGCGGCCCTGAATGGGCTGCCATCGCAGACACCTTGTCAGACCAATACGACTACCGCGTTCTTTCCGCCGATTCGGTCGAAAATGCGAGGGCATCCCTGGCCGACGCCCAAGTAGACATTGCTCTCGTCGAGTATGGCGAAGGCAAAGGTCTGAAGTTCCTCGTTGATCTACGAGTATCTCATCCTGACGTGATCCGCATCCTGGCGCTCGAGGCCAAGACCGAGATCGGCCAACGGGAAATGGCGCCCGCCGGCATCTATCAGCTCATCCGTAAGCCGCTGGACGCCAACCAGATTGGACTTATGGTGGAGCGTGGCCTTGAGGCCCGTGAACTTGCCCGTCGACATCGCCTTCTTACACGAGAGTTCAAATTTCCAGCGAATGCCACAGGCATTCACGCAAGGCCCATTCTGCCGATGCAGCCGGAGAGCCGCCGTTTCGAAAAGCTCGTCTACGTCAGTGAAAAACTACACAACCTCAGCGAGCTCGCGCGAAAAGCAGCCAAAACGGAGCTGCCTATCTTGATTCAGGGGGCAACGGGGACGGGCAAAGAGCTTCTCGCTCGCGCCATTCATTACAACTCTGGCCGCCGCGACAGCCCGTTGCTGGTCCAAAACTGCGGGGGGATGTCCGATGAGCTCTTACAATCCGAGCTCTTTGGGCACAAGCGCGGCGCTTTTACGGGCGCTGTCTCAGACCGGCTGGGCCTTTTTCGCGCCGCGGACCGGGGAACGGTATTCCTCGATGAAATATCCGAGGTGTCTTCATCTTTTCAGGTGAGCCTGCTTCGTTTCCTGCAGGAGGGAGAGGTCAAGCCGCTCGGCTCCGACAAGATCGTCACCAGCAATGTCCGCATTATCGCTGCCTCCAACCGTCCTCTCCGCGCGTTGGTCGCCGCGGGCAAATTCCGACAGGATCTCTATTTCCGCCTGCGGGGATTCGAGCTGGAAGTTCCCTCGCTGAGTGATCGCCGAGAGGATATCCCGGTGCTAGCGGAGTTCTTTGCCGCCAAGCACAGCGAGGCGATGGGGCGCAAGATCCTTGGAATTTCTGCAGCCGTTCTCGAAAAGCTCTCCGCTTACGACTTTCCGGGAAACGTTCGAGAACTTGAGAACGAAATCCGCCGCATGGTGTCACTGACGGAGGAGGGGGAGTACGTCACCACCACGCACATGTCGCCCGCTATATTGGCGGCCCCGCCGCGCTCCCGCTTCAAGTCAGCCGGCGGGTACGAGCTGCGGGGCACCACCTTGAAAGAAAAGGTCGAATGCCTCGAAAAGCAAGTTGTCGCCGAAGTGCTGTCGCGGCATCGGTGGAATCAAAGCAAGGCTGCGAACGAACTTGGACTCTCGCGCGTTGGACTTTCCAACAAGATCAAGCGCTATAGCCTCGATGAGGCAGAGTGAGACAGCCGATGGTACGCAACGAAGATCAGTTTAAGAGGGATCCCTCACCCAACCTGGTGCGCTTCCCCCAGTCGCGAGTTTCGCCTGCTCGCAGGACGCCAGCAAAGGATCTCGGGCTGAGCCTGCTTTCCAGAAGGCTCGGTCTGCCGGAGCGCCAATTGACTGGACATTGGTGCAGCCGCTGCGAGGGCATCTGGTACGGTTATCTGCTCGAGGTCGATTGTCCTGCATGTGGCAATCGTCACGGCTGAGTACCGCTGCTCGTCTTCAAAAAATCAGCACCGAACGAGCGATACTTCAGCCTGCCTCAGGGAAGGAGCTTTGGGCACCGTCACCCCGTAACAAG
The DNA here is from genome assembly GCF_015291645.1 of Bradyrhizobium sp. CCBAU 53340. NCBI lineage: Bacteria > Pseudomonadati > Pseudomonadota > Alphaproteobacteria > Hyphomicrobiales > Nitrobacteraceae > Bradyrhizobium > Bradyrhizobium sp. CCBAU 53340. The sequence continues at coordinate 359,047 of NZ_CP030056.1, read as the reverse complement.
GACTAATGCCAACCCTTGCAATATTTGATGCGCTGCAACGATCATTGCTTACATTGACAAGCTGGTATGCATAGCAAACTTAGTATGCGCGGCGTCACACACCGTAGATCGCCCTGCGAAGTCAGCTGACGCTTAGAATCCTTGAGCTTTTTGAAAATTGCAAGGTACGAGCCGCTCGGCATGGTCCTTGCTACCTCCTTCCGACAAAGATGCCATGCCAGCGCGTCTGATTTGGTGGAGGAAATAGATGACTAATCTTCTTTGGCTCCAGGGGGGAGCGTGCTCCGGCAACACGATGTCGTTTCTCAATGCCGAGGAGCCAAGCGCCTGTGATCTCGTCACAGATTTCGGCATCAACGTCCTATGGCACCCATCGCTCGGCCTTGAGCTCGGCGAGAATCTGAAGAAGCTTCTCAACGCGCTGACATCAGGACAGATGCCGCTCGATATTTTCGTGTTCGAGGGCACGGTGGTCAACGCGCCGAATGGCACTGGCGAATGGAATCGCTTTGCGGGCCGCCCGATGAAAGATTGGGTCACCGATCTTGCCAAGGTCGCCGGCTATACTGTCGCGATTGGCGACTGTGCAACATATGGCGGTATTCCCGCGACTGCTCCCAATCCGTCAGAAAGCCAAGGACTACAATTTCTCAAACGTCAGCAAGGTGGCTATCTCGGCACAAGCTACCGATCAAAGGCAGGCTTGCCCGTCATCAACATACCGGGATGCCCAGCCCATCCGGATTGGATCACGCAAATTGTCGTCGCGGTGGCGACCGGCAGAGGTGCTGAACTCTCGCTCGACGAGTTTCAACGCCCAAAGACGTTTTTCACGAGCTTCACCCAGACCGGCTGTACGCGGAACATGCATTTTGCCTATAAGGTCTCAGCCACGGAATATGGCCAGCGAAAGGGGTGCCTGTTCTACGATCTCGGCTGCCGTGGACCGATGACGCATTCACCCTGCAACCGCATTCTCTGGAATCGGCAATCGTCGAAGACCCGAGCAGGCATGCCGTGCATGGGCTGTACCGAGCCGGAATTTCCGTTCTTTGAGCTGGCCCCCGGGACGGTATTCAAGACCCAGACTCTGATGGGCGTGCCCAAGGATCTGCCGTCCGGCGTTGACAAAGCCGGTTACGTCAAGCTGACCGCGGCCGCGAAAGCCGCCTCACCAGCATGGGCCGAGGAAGACATCTTCGTCGTCTGACGAGTGTCCTGCTCACAGACCTGTCGCTCAACCATCAGTCATCAGGAACCGATTCACATGCCAAGCGCAGTGCAAACTCTGGACATTTCGCCGGTCGGCCGGGTCGAAGGCGATCTCGACGTGCGTGTCAACATCCAGGATGGGGTCGTGGTCGACGCCTGGACCCAAGCGGAGCTGTTTCGCGGTTTCGAAATCATTCTGCGTGACAAGGATCCCCAAGCCGGCCTCGTTGTCACACCGCGCGCCTGCGGCATTTGCGGCGCCTCGCATCTGACCTGCGCCGCATGGGCGCTCGATACGGCCTGGCAGACCGAGGTGCCACGCAACGCCATCCTGGCCCGAAATCTCGGCCAGCTCGTCGAGAGTCTGCAGAGCCTTCCGCGCCATCACTACGGGCTCTTCATGATCGACTACACTCACAAGAATTATTCGAGCTCGAAATATTATAAAGAGGCGGTGAGGCGCTACGCTCCCTTCACCGGCGCAAATTACGAAATCGGCGTGACGATTTCTGGCAAGCCCGTCGAAATCTATGCTCTGCTGGGCGGGCAATGGCCCCACTCGAGCTACATGGTACCGGGCGGGGTGATGTGTGCCCCGACGCTCACCGACGTGACGCGCGCCTGGTCGATCCTCGAGTATTTCCGCCGCGAATGGATGGAAAAGATATGGCTAGGCTGCTCGCTCGAGCGGTACGAACAAATCAAAAGCTATGACGATTTCATGGCCTGGCTTGATGAAACGCCGCACCACGCCAATTCTGATCTGGGCATGTTCTGGCGGATGAGCATCGATTGCGGCATGGACAAGTATGGTCAAGGTCACGGCCGCTTCGTGTCCTGGGGATACCTTCCCCACGAGGACAAGTATCAGAAACCGACGATCGAAGGCCGCAACGCCGCGGTCATCATGAAGAGCGGCGTCTACGATGGCCGTAGCGATACGTTCAAGCTCATGGACCAGAACTTTACGCGCGAAGACACAGCCCATGCTTGGTACGATGAGCCGGGTGGGCTGCATCCGTTTGACCGCAAGACTGTACCGACCCAGAAGAACGCCGTCGACATGGGTGGAAAGTATTCCTGGGCCACCGCCGTGTGTCACGATGAAAGCGGCCGGCTCGAAGCTGGGCCGCTATCGCGGCAGCTGATCGCAGGCGGCAAGCACGGCGAGAGCTGGCAACATTACGATCCGCTGGTCCTTGATATGTACAAGAAGCTGGGGGGCGCCAGCGTCATGCTCAGGCACTTCGCCCGCATGCACGAAGGTGTCAAGTTATACCGGCAAGCTGAACACGCGCTTCGTGAGTTTCGGCTGAACGACCCGTGGTATATCAAGCCCAACGAGCGCGACGGGCGCGGCTGGGGCGCCACAGAGGCAATCCGAGGAGCGCTGTGCCATTGGATCGACGTCAAGGACGGCAAGATCAAGAACTACCAGATCATTGCGCCGACTACCTGGAATGTTGGACCGCGGGCGGCGGACGGCACCCGAGGACCGATGGAGCAGGCCTTGATCGGCTCGCCTATCAAGGATCCGAGCGATCCCGTTGAAGTCGGCCATGTCTGCCGCTCCTATGATTCGTGCTTGGTTTGCACGGTCCACGCGCACGACGCAAAGACAGGAGAGGAACTGGCGCGCTTTAGAACAGCCTGACCGCAAACTCGCTCGAGTCACTGGATTGCATCAACAGGCTTCGTTTGGTCATTCTCGCAGGCCGAGCGAACCACGGTGGATCACTACGTCAAAAGGCGCGTCGCACAATGGCGTCCGAAAACGGGGCTACCCTGAAAGCCATCGCCGATATGCTTGCGGATGGGCTCGAAACGCAAGTCGAGCCCTTTCCCGAGACGGACAAGGAATTTGCGGAAATTTTGCTGCAGCTGCGTCAGCTCGATACGAAGGACCTCAAGGCCAAACTCGTGATCTCGGGGTTCCTCGACCATCCTTACGGACCTGACAGGCAACGCTGCCTGGAATGCATGTACTATCTCGTGCACCGCAAATGGTGCGATCTGCCAGAGCTGTCTGTGCCTGTCGAGCCGGACTGGTGGTGCCGGCTATGGCGCATCTAGCTTCTCACCCGAGGCGCTCGTCATGGCCTCCGCCAGCGATGAAAGCTTACGTTCCCGCATCATCGGTCTCCTGACCTCTGGTCTTGCCACGGACGTGTATCCGCGCGCAGACAGCCATGAGCAAGTTCAGCGGCTTGTCTGCGACCTTCGCCTTGCAGGCGATGATCTGGAGGCTAAGCTCAAGCTCGCGGGGTTTACCTCATATCCGATTGAGCACGCCGGCATTACGCAGCTTTGCGAAACTTGCATGTACTACAAGGTGCACCAGCGCTTCTGCGAGCTGCCGGAACTGAATGTGCCGGTCGAACCCGATTGGTCCTGTAAGCTCTGGCGCATCTGATGCGCCTCATGGAAAGGGCACGCCGTGATTGCCGTGGTTGCTTGTGGAAATCCAAATCGTTCCGACGACGGCGCCGGTCTTGCTGTTCTCGGGCAGCTCAAAGATCGGGGGTTCGGACAGAATGCTGACATTCGTCTGCTCGACGCTGGCACCGACGGGATGGCGGCGATGTTCGCTGCGCGGGGCTGCCGAACGCTGATTATCGTCGATGCCTGCAGATCCGGCTCCGAGCCGGGCGCAATCTTCGAGGTCCCAGGACACGAATTGACCAAACCTTATGGAGGTGGACTTAATCTGCACGACTTTCGCTGGGAGCACGCACTTTTCGCCGGAAAGGCGATATTTCGCGATGCGTTTCCCGACGATGTCATCGTATTTCTGATCGAGGCAGAGCAACTCGATCTTGGTCTGTCGCTATCTTGTCGTGTATCGCAGGCGGTCATGAAGGTCGCCGCTAGGATCGAAGAGTTGCTGCGAACGCCCCAGGAGGCCGTGCCGGTGGGCTGATGCCAAATCTTGCGGTCACCATCAAAGACGGCTCGCTCTACTTTTCTGCCGCGCTCTGCAGACGCTTCTTCGATGGCCTTCAATGCGTCATCCTGCTCCGACGAGACAACGATCTTTGCATCCTGCCAGTCCGTCACCAGGCGGGCGGTGGATATCTGTTGAAGATGCGCAACATCGCTGGTGATCGCGTGGTGCATGCACCCGACTTCTTCAGCGAGCACAATGTCCCGATAGACGTCCGCGAGTTCGCAGCCGAATGGTCCTCCGCTGACCAAGCTCTCATCATCGCGCATGCGTTCGATTTGTAAACTTTCTTTACATTTCGCTTATTGAGTAGACAGACTGAAAATTTGGCTGCAAGATTGATCCGCATCAATGACGCGCGGCAAATCAAGCGCTCGGTCCGGGAGGACACCTTGGCGGCAGGCCTTCTGAGCGAACAGGTACGCGCAGCCTTGCAAGCAGCGGAGGCCGAGACGGCTACGCCGGCCGAGCGAGCCGAGATGCTCATGGAGATCGGAATAGGGCTGCAAACGAGGCCCAAGTCGCCGGATGAGATCAACTCCGCAATAGAACTCTACGACAAAGCCCTGACCGTCTGTCCCGGTGAGCTGGCTTTGCTGCGATCTCGTATTCTGGCGCGCAAAGCAACGGCGCTGCAGGCGATGCCCGAGCAGGGCACAAAGTCAATCGAGCTCGCTCGGTCCATCTTCGAAGCCATCATGCCAGAGCTCACTCAACTCGCAACGCTTGAAGAAACCGCGGAAGCCGAGATGAATCTCGGGCTGTGCATCCAAAGCCTCGCTGCCGTTGGCCGCGCAAAGATCTCTGAGGCGATAGCAGCCTATCAACGCGCCCTTCGTACCTTCACTCGAACGAGCCACCCCAAAGAGTACGCCATTCTTCAGAACAATTTGGCGACGGCCTTTCTCTCCATGCCGATGACCGATCAGCGCGGCAAAATGCGAGAGGCTCTTGCTGTTCAAGCCTTCGAGGAAGCGCTCAAAGTCGTGACTCTCGTCGATGATCCTGTCGAATACGCGATGTTGCAGAACAACCTCGGCAATGCCCTCCAATATGTCGCCTCGAGCCACGTGCTCGAGAATAATCTTCGCGCGCTTGAGGCCTATGACGAGGCACTTAAGGTCCGCACCCGCGAGACGATGCCGATCGAGTACGCGAACACCATCTCGAACAAGGCAAACTGCCTGTGGAATCTGCCCGGTCATGCCTCGAACTCGGAAACCGGCAGGGGCATCAATCTCTCAATGGCCCTCGTCTATTACAGAGAGGCGCGCGAAATATTCCTGGCCCATGGAGATCCCGGTCGCGCTCAGATCGTCAGCGAGGCCTCCATGCAGATCGAGCGCGAGCTGATGGAGCTGTCGGCGCTTCTCGATCGACCTACCACCCTGCATTCCTAGCAAATCTGGATCGAAGGAGTTCTTGCAAATGAGCGTGTCACTTACTCCGGCAATATTCGCCTTAAGTCTCGGTCTGGCGATGATTGCATCAATCGCAGGAGGAATGGTCGGCGGCCTCATCGTCGGCGGAAAAGTGCTCGGAAATGAGCTCGCAGCGCTGCTCGGTGGTTTCTACGGCCCGTTGGCTGGAATTGCCGGCGTTTTCGTCGGCCTTATCGCTCTTTCGATCATCGCTTGAGGAAGATGACATGTGGGCAATGACACAGAACTCCATCTTGTTGTTCTTCCGCGGAAAGCTTTTCGCAGACCCAGCCAAGGCTTACCGGCAAATTGCGATCGGGGTGGCGGTCACAGCCATGCTGCTCATCATTCTTACGCTGGTCGGGGCGCCGATATGGGCGGCTTCAGCCCTGGCAGCAGCAATTGGTGGGGGCTTGCAGCCTTATCTCTTCCGAAACCTCCGCTATAGGTGAGGAGCGCGGCCGGCGCGAGATCGCATGAACGCTCACGAATCGACACCAACACTTCGGGAGGATCTCGCCGGCTTTGTCGGCGATATCGAGCGGTTGGAAACGGTCGTGGCGACCTGGGATGAAACGCAGCGGGGCGTCGTTTCCGCCTACAAGATCGCGATCGAAGCGCTCAATGCGGAAGCGTTCCGGCGCCTGATACGTGCCTTGAAGGCCGATCCCGCCGCGCTGGCCGCCATGAAGAGCGCAGCTTCGGACGAGCTCGTCTACGCGGTGCTGCGGCGCTACAACCTCTTGAGGGCGGCCCTCAACGAGCGGGTCGAGCAGGCACTCGAAAGCGTCCGGCCGATGCTGAAATCGCATGGTGGGGATGTCGAACTCGTCTCGGTTCGCCCGCCGGCAGTGGAGGTTCGGTTCAAGGGAGCCTGCGACGGCTGTCCCGCCTCGGCGCTGACATTCCATGCCGGCGTGAAGAAGGCGCTTCAGGATGTCTGCCCCGAGATCACCGACGTTATTCAGGTCAAGGGGCTGGCCGCGGCGAGCGAAGGCGGCGTTCGGTTCATCAGCCCCTTCGCGCTGAATGCGGAAGGACAGTGGATACCGGCGGGAGCTTGGGCGGATTTTCCGGAGGGCTTGGTCCGCGCGATGGAATTGGGCGGACGCAAGATCATCCTGTCACGTAGTGGGGAATCGATCTCCTGTTTCGAGAATGCCTGCGCGCATCTCGGCCTTCCGATCCATGATGGCGAGGTGCAGGGCGGCATCATCACCTGTCCCTATCATGGGTTCAGATACGACCTCGCCAGTGGCGAATGCCTGACCGCGCCTGAGGTGCAACTGCAGCCGCACGCGGTCAGGATCATCGGAACCAGGGTTGAAGTGAGGATAACGGCATAGCCATGATCACTTCAGCCGCAACCATTCGCTTGGACCGACCGCGCGCTAGGATGCGCGACAACCACGTGCCACGCCGGTTTCTCTCGCCGGCCGGCGCCCGCGTGATTCTGGGTGGAGAGGTCACGCCGGACGGACTTGTGCAATCGATCGTTCCGTCGGCCCAGACGTTGTTCGGCCCGCGTGGGGTGTGTCTCGACAAGAACGGGCCCATGTTCGTCTGCGACAGTGGCCATCATCGGCTGCTGATCTGGAGCCGCTGTCCGTCCTCCGATCAAGCGCCCGCCGATATTCTGATCGGTCAATCCGACTTCTCGCGCGAGGGCCGCAACGCCAAGCGCGACATCGGCCCCGACACGCTCAACTTCCCGACCGGCGTCGCTGCCGCAGACGGCATCCTGGCCGTGGCGGATGCATGGAATCACCGGATCCTGATCTGGAATCGCTATCCATCCGCCTCGAACCAGCCCGCCGATGTGGTTCTAGGTCAGGCGGACTTCGTCTCAGGCCTAGCCAATCGCGGAAGAGCGGTGTCTCGCTCCGACACACTGAATTGGTGCTACGGGGTCGCGATCTTCCAGGGCAGGCTGATCGTCTGCGACACCGGAAATCGCCGCGTTCTGATCTGGAACGGCATTCCGACCGCCAACGGCACGCCGGCCGATCTGGTCCTCGGCCAAAGAGACTTCGTCACCCGTGATGACAATGCCGGCGGCGACGTCTGTGCCACCAGCATGCGGTGGCCGCACGGCATCGCCTGCCATGACGGCGCACTCGCGATCTCGGACGCGGGCAACAATCGCGTCATGGTATGGCGCCATTTCCCCACCGTCAGCGGGACGCCGTGCGATTTCGTGCTGGGCCAGGACGATTTCGCGGGCGTCGATCACAATCGCAGCTCGTACGATCCATCCTCGAGCGCGATGAGCATGCCCTATGGTCTCGTCATCTGGGATGGCCAGCTCGTGGTCTGCGATACCGCAAATTCGCGGCTGCTTGGCTTCCATCTCCAGGACCTCGCCATGGATGCGCCGGCCACAGGGCTGGCGGCCCAGAACGGCTTTGCCGACAAAGGTGACAATCGCTGGCGCGCGGCAAGTCGCGACAGCCTGTGCTGGCCTTATGCTGCTTCGGCAGTCGGTCGGACTCTGGCGATCGCCGACACCGGCAACAACCGGATCCTGATCTGGGACAAAACACCATGAGCAGGCTCAACCTCGCCGCGCCGCAGAACCCTGTCGAGGTCGTTGAAATCCGGTTTCGCGGACGTGTGCAGGGCGTCGGCTTCCGGCCGGCGGTCTGGCGCCACGCGCGGGAACTGCGGCTTGGCGGCGAGGTGCTGAATGACGGAGAAGGCGTTCTGGTTCGCGTGCAGGGAGAACGGGCGATCATTGACATGCTCGTCGACCGCATCGCTGGCGATCCGCCGCCGCTGAGCCAGATCGAGGCAATCGAGATCACCGCCTATGCGGGCGTGCTGCGCGACGATTTTGCGATAGTCGAGAGCGCACATGGCGGGGCTCATACCGAGATTTCACCTGACGCGGCGCTCTGTGCCGATTGCGCGCGCGAAACCACCGATCCCTTTGCGCGCCGCTTCCGCTACCCCTTCACCAATTGCACCAATTGCGGGCCGCGGCTGAGCATCGTCGACGGCATCCCCTACGATCGCGCCAAGACCGCGATGTCGCCGTTTGCAATGTGCGCCGACTGCGCCCGCGAATACCGCGACCCTTCCGACCGGCGGTTTCACGCCGAACCGATCGCCTGCCATGCCTGCGGGCCCAAGGCGAAGCTGGTCAGGCTCGACGGGCGTCACTTTACCTTCGAGCAGTTTTCCATGCTTGACGATGTGGATGCGGCGTGCAGCCTGATCCAGAAGGGCGAAATCGTCGCCGTCAAAGGGCTCGGCGGCTACCAGCTCGCCTGTGACGCCACCCAGGCCGACACGGTCAGGAGGCTGCGCAAACTGAAACAGCGGGACGGCAAGCCGTTTGCCCTGATGGCCAGGGACGTTGACGTTATCCGCCGGTTCTGCGATCTCGCCGAACACGAGTTGGTCGCGTTGACAAGCCCGGCGGCCCCCATCGTGCTCCTGCATGCGAATGGGCCGGAGCACCTGCCTGACGAGATTGCACCGGGATTGCGGACGCTCGGTTTCATGCTGCCGACGACGCCGCTGCATGTCTTGCTGCTGCGGCGGATGGACCGGCCGGTCGTCATGACCAGCGGCAATTTGTCGAGCGAGCCGCAGGTGACGGGCGATACGGAGATGACGGAGCGCCTCGCGGGGATTGCGACGTTCGCGCTCACCCACGATCGGCGCATCGCCAACCGTGTCGACGATTCTGTGGTCCGGGTGGTGGCGGGCGGGCCGCGGCTCCTGCGTCGCGCCAGAGGATACGCACCGGCGCCGATCGCCCTGCCCAGGGGGTTCGCGAAAGCGCCCGATCTGCTCGCCATGGGCGGGGAGCTGAAGGCCACGTTCTGTTTGCTCAAGGACGGCGCTGCGATCCTGTCCCAGCATCAGGGCGACCTGGAGGATGTCGCGACATTCGACGATTACAGGAAGAACCTATCGCTCTATGCCGCGCTCTTCGAGCACGAGCCTACGGCAGTGATCGCCGACATGCACCCCGAATATCTGTCCTCCAAGCTCGCGCGCGAGCACCTGGCGGGCGGGACGCTGCCTTTGATGGAGGTGCAGCATCATCACGCCCATGTGGCGGCCTGTCTTGCCGAGAACGGATATGCGCTCGACGGCCGTCCGGTCCTCGGGATCGTTCTCGATGGTCTCGGATGGGGCGAGGACGCGACGTTCTGGGGCGGCGAGTTCATGCTCGCCGACTATGTCGGCTACACGCGGGCCGGTACGTTCAAGCCGATCCCGATGCTTGGCGGCGTCCAGGCCGTGCGCGAGCCCTGGCGCAATCTCTATGCGCATCTCATGGCGGAGATGAGCTGGGCCGAGCTGACAATGAATTTCGCCGAGCTCGAGCTCCATTCATATTTGGCGGCAAAGCCGCGCGCGCTGCTGGATTCGATGGCGCGCAACCGCATCAACGCTCCGCCAGCATCATCCTGCGGGCGCTTGTTCGACGCCATGGCCGCCGCCCTCGATGTCTGCCGGGACGCGCAGAGCTATGAGGGCGAGGCGGCGGCGCGGCTGGAAGCCATGGTCGACGAGAAAACTCTCGCCGATGAAGACGAGGCGCTGGCCTATCCGCTGACGATCCCCAATCTCGCCGGCACGGGTTTGCCCTATATCGAGCCGCTCGCGATGTGGCATGCGGTGCTGGGTGACCTGATCCTGAAGACACCGGCGCCGGTGATGGCTGCACGGTTCCACAAGGGGCTGGCCAAGTCCATCGCCGCCATGACACGCAAGCTCGCCGGCTCCCCCGAGGACGGCGAGCGACGCTTCTCGACCGTCGCGCTCACCGGCGGCTGCTTCCAGAACCGCATCCTATTCGAGGAGGTGGTGCGCCGGCTGGAGCGCGAGCAGTTCACTGTGCTGTCACATGCGCGCGTTCCGTCCAACGATGGCGGACTTGCTCTCGGCCAAGCCGTCATTGGAGCTGCGCATCTGATGAAATCAAACAAAGACTTCAGGGAAGGAAAGCCGTCATGTGTCTCGGTATTCCCGGGCGGATCGTAAGGATCGACGACGAAGCGAGAAAGCTTGCGACCGTCGACGTCAGCGGCGTCAAGCGGCAGGTCAACATCGCCTGCATCGTCAGCGAGGATCATCCGCCGTCGGCCTGCCTCGGCGACTGGGTGCTCGTCCATGTCGGATTCGCGATGAGCCGGATCGACGAGGAAGAAGCCGCGCAAACGCTCAAGATTCTCACAGAACTGGGTGAAGCACAGGCTGAAATCGAAGCCATGAAGCGTTCGGCAGCTGAGCCGGGAGGGTAGCGCCATGTCAGGCAACAGCGACCTGAAGGAACTTTATCCGTTTCTGCATGGCGGACAGCAGGAGCCGGCGCGGCTGGATGCCGCCCTCCTGCTCTCGGTCGAAGAGAAGGCACGCGATTCGCGCGACACCAATGCGCGCTTCTTTGCCGAGAACGCCGCGGTGCTGATCGCCGCGGCGAAAACGGTCGCGGATGTCTATCGCAACGGCGGACGGCTATTCTCGATGGGCAATGGCGGCTCGAGCTGCGACGCCTCGCATGTCGCCGTGGAGTTCGTCCACCCGATCACGGCGGGCAGGCCCGCACTGGCCGCAACCAACCTCGTCGCCGATCTGGCGATGATCTCGGCGGTCGGAAACGACCTCGGTTTCGATCACGTCTTCGTCCGCCAGATCGTGGCCCAGGGGCGGAAAGGCGATGCGCTCATTGGCATCTCCACCAGCGGCAATTCGTCGAACCTGATGGCCGCCTTTGCCAAGGCGAAGGAGATGGGCCTCGTGACCATTGGGCTTGCGGGCGGCGACGGCGGAAAGATGAAAACCGCGGGTGTCGTCGACCATTGCCTGGTCGTCCCGACGACGTCGATCCATCGCACCCAGGAGTGCCATGTAACCGCCTACCACATCCTCTGGGATCTCGTTCACACGCTCTTGGCTGACGACCGGGGATCGGCGCGAACGAAGGGAGCCGTGGCATGAAATATGTCGACGAATTCCGCGACGGCGAAAAGGCGCGCGTACTCATCGGCGAGATCGAGTCGCTGGTTTCCGGCATGAAACTTCCGGAGGGCCGGCCGCTTTACCTGATGGAGGTCTGCGGCGGGCACACCCATTCGATCTTCCGCTATGGGCTCGAGGGCATGTTGCCCAAGGCTATCGAGCTGGTTCATGGTCCGGGATGTCCGGTCTGCGTCCTGCCGATGGGACGGGTCGATGATTGCGTCGCGATCGCGGAGAACCCGAAGGTCATCTTCACAACCTTCGGAGACGCGATGCGCGTGCCCGGCTCGCGGAAGAGCCTCCTGCAGGCCAAGGCGGATGGTGCCGACGTGCGCATGGTCTATTCGCCGATGGACGCGCTCCAGCTCGCTCGGCGCAATCCCGCTCGCGAGGTCGTTTTCTTCGGCCTCGGCTTCGAGACCACCATGCCGTCGACCGCATTGACGATCCTGCAGGCGGAGAGCGAGGGGATCCGGAACTTCTCCGTGTTCTGCAACCACATCACGATCGTTCCGACCATCAAGGCGATCCTCGACAGTCCCGGCCTGCAGCTCGACGGCTTCCTCGGGCCCGGCCACGTGTCGATGGTGATCGGCACGGCTCCTTACGAGTTCATCGCCAATTTCTATCGCAAGCCGATGGTGGTCGCCGGCTTCGAGCCGCTCGACATCCTCCAGTCTATCTGGATGCTGCTGAAGCAGATCGCGGAGGGGCGGGTCGAGGTCGAGAACCAGTATGCCCGCGTCGTGCCGAGCGAGGGCAACAACGCGGCGCTGCGCGCGGTGGCCCAAGTATACGAATTGCGCGAGTTCTTCGAGTGGCGCGGGCTTGGATCGATCGATCATTCCGGCGTGCGCCTGCGCGATGCTTATGTGCATTTCGACGCGGAGCGCAAATTCGCGATTCCCAACGTCAGGATCGCCGACCCGAAATCGTGCCAGTGCGGCGAGGTGCTGAAGGGCGCACTCAAGCCGTGGCAATGCAAGGTGTTCGGCACCTCATGCACGCCGGAAACGCCTCTCGGAGCACTGATGGTGTCCTCCGAAGGAGCCTGTGCTGCCTACTACCAGTATGGCGGCCAAAAGCGCCAAGCGGAGGTCGTATGAATTTCGTCCCCTTCGTCAAGACGCGCACGCGCGGCAAAGTCAATGTCAGCTCGGTGACGCTGGCTCATGGCGGCGGCGGCAAAGCCATGAAGGACCTGATTGACGACGTGTTTCTGACGGCCTTCGGCGAGCACGCCTGTGAGCCGCTCGAGGATCAGGCGCGGTTCGATCTGGCGGTCTTCGCAGCCCATGGCGACAGGCTCGCCTTTACGACCGACTCCTTCGTGGTCGATCCCCTGTTCTTCCCGGGCGGCGATATCGGAAAGCTCGCGGTTTGCGGCACGGTGAACGATCTCGCCGTCGGCGGGGCGGTGCCCATGTATCTGTCCTGCGCGGTCATCATCGAGGAGGGCGTGCAGATCGATCTCTTGCGACAGGTCGCGCTTTCCATGGCGCGAACGGCTTCGCAAGCGGGGGTGCAGATCGTCACGGGCGACACCAAGGTCGTGCCACGGGGAGCGTGCGACAAGATCTTCATCACGACCACGGGCGTAGGCGCGATCCCTGCCTCGCTCGCGCTCGGCGTGGACAAGGCCCGCGCCGGCGACGCCGTCCTCGTGAACGGACTGCTGGGTGACCACGGTGCCGCCATCCTGTGCGCCCGCGGCGACATGGCGCTCGAGACGCCGATCGCCAGCGATTGCGCCTGTCTGCACGAGCTGATCGGCGCGATCCTCGCCGCCGCACCGGGCACTCGCTTCATTCGGGACGCGACGCGCGGCGGCGTCGCGACGGTGCTGAACGAGATCGCGGACGGCTCGGGGGTCTCCATCGAGATCGAGGAGGGCATGACGCCGATCCGCGAGGAAGTGAAGGCGTTCTGCGAGGTGCTTGGGCTCGATCCGCTCTATCTCGCCAATGAGGGCAAGATCGTCGTGATCGTTCCCCCCGATCAGGCCGAAGCCGCGCTGGCTGCCATGCGGCGAGATCCACTGGGTTTGGATGCCGCCCGTATCGGCCGGATCACCTCGGACCAGGATAGCCGCGTCATGATGCGGACGAGCTTTGGCGGACACCGAATGGTCGACATGCTCGTCGGCGAACAGCTGCCTCGGATCTGCTGAGAGGACCCATGCACGAGCTCGGCATCACCCGTAACATCGTGGCGATCGTCAGCGATGCCGCCAAGGGCCGCAAGGTCCGCCGCATCACCGTCGATGTTGGAGATCTCTCCGGCGTGATGGGAGAGGCGATCGCATTCTGCTTCGAGACCGTCGCCCGCGGGACGCCTCTTGACGGCACAGCGCTCGACATCAGGCGCGTGGCCGGGCGAGCGCTGTGCGCGACGTGTCGTTCGGAATTCGAGCAGGCGAGCCTGTTTGCGCCGTGCCCTTGTGGCTCGCGGCAGTTTACGCGCCTTCAGGGCGAGGAATTGAAGATCAGAAGCATGGAGATCGAAGGGGAGGCTGCCTGATGTGCGGACATTGCGGTTGCGGCGCCAAGGCGGGTGCCACGGTGATCAATCTCCAGACCGGACATGAAGCGAGCCTGGGCGGTGGGGAGACCGGTGAGCACCTGCATGATCATTTCCATGTCCACGCGGATGGCGTTGCTCACGCCCATTCGCATGACCATGATCCCGCCCACGTCCACTCTCACGCTGGACACGGCCATGATCACCATCATCATGACCATCATGATCACGGACATCATGGACGCCGACATTCGCATGACCATGCCCACGAACACGGGCATACCAATCATGACGAAGCTGCGGGCCTGGTGCTCGATCTGGAAGCCCGGATCCTCGCCAAGAACGACGTTTTGGCAGCAAGGAACCGGGCCTGGTTCGCCGGTCGCGAAATCCTGGCCCTGAACCTCGCAAGCTCGCCCGGCGCCGGCAAGACCACGCTGCTGGAGCGAACCATTGGCGACCTTCATCACGAGGTCAATCTCTTCGTCATCGAAGGAGACCAGGTGACGGCCAATGATGGGGAGCGAATTCGACGCGCAGGCGCCCCAGCAGTCCAGGTCAATACGGGCACGGGTTGCCATCTCGAGGCCGACATGATTGCGCGCGCTCTTTCAGAGCTGCGTCCACCGCCGGAATCGATCGTGATGATCGAGAATGTCGGAAATCTAGTTTGTCCTGCGATGTTCGACCTTGGCGAACATGCAAGGGTCGTCATCCTCTCAGTGACCGAGGGAGAGGACAAGCCGATCAAATATCCTCACATGTTCCGGTCGGCTGACCTCATGATCTTGAACAAGCTCGACTTGCTTCCGCATGTGGATTTCGATGTCGATCGCGCGGTGGCATACGCCAGAGACGTCAACCCGGCCATCGAGGTTCTGCAGGTCTCGGCCAGAAACGGCGCAGGATTTGAGGAGTGGTACGGTTGGATACGACGGCAAAGCAAGTTGCTGAAGGACACCGTATTTCCCTCTTGATGATTGGATCTTGCCATGTTCGGAATATTGGGGCTGGGACTGCTGCTGGGCATGCAGCACGCGCTCGAGGCCGATCACATTGCGGCGGTATCGAGCATTGCGGCGCGCCGCAGCGATGTGGGCGAGATCGTCAAGCATGGGTTGACGTGGGGAATTGGACACACCATCACTTTGTTCCTGTTCTCCGGGGCGGCTTTGGTGCTCGGATATGCAATTCCGCCGGGCGTTTCGCAACCGCTAGAGGCGGCCGTCGGCTTCATGTTGATTCTGTTAGGAAGCAACGTCATATGGCGCTTATGGCGCGAACGTGTCCATGTTCACCATCACATCTCAGATTTTCGTGCTCCTAGTCACAAGAGCGAAATTTGGCGCCCTGAGGCGCGCGCGCATGATCATGACCATGGTGCGCGCTGGCGGACGCTGGCGGTCGGGCTCATGCATGGGATGGCAGGCTCAGCCGCGCTCCTCGTCTTAACCGTCTCACAAGCGCCGAACCATCTAGCGGGGATACTTTACGTGTTACTATTTGGTATGGGCTCGATGATGGGGATGGCCGCACTGTCGTCGCTGATTGCGGTTCCCTTAGTCATCTCAGCCCGAACCTTAACTTGGGTCAACCGGTCTTTGCAGTTCGTTATCGGAAACATCGCGATGGGACTTGGCCTCTTGACCATCTATGGAACAGTCGCCGCCGCTGGCTAGCGAGAGGTCAGCTACCCTTCGCCATTTGAATGCGTCTTTTTTCTAAGGATGGTCCGGAGAATCGATACCGGGGGTGTCTCGACCGCCCCTAGCAGCGCGCTGCTCTCCTCGGTCGTGCCGCTTGGGTGCGACCCGGTAGATACGCTGCGCGAGCCAGCAAGCTCCCAATGACGGCGGCTCCCTTCGCTCTCGCATTTACGGACTTTATCTCTTCATCCTCTCGGCAGTCCCGGGTTGACATTAAACCGCTAGCGCCGTCTCGAACTTGGCCTCTATGTTAGTAGCGATCCTTTCCGATGGCTCGACATTGAGCATCTCGCCGCGCGCGCTGCCAGGATGCTCTGCCAGACGGCGGATTGTCGGCCCCTCGCAATCGACAAAGGGTCTATAAGCGGTTGCCGCCTATCCGCGAACCAGGAGAGGTTCGCGAATAAGGAAGGGAGGGTTCAAGCCGGAGGCAAAGGTTTTTTGTTGCCTAGGCAACTAATTCATGCGAACCTTCGCGCAAGGGAAGATGGCGGGACAACCGCTACGCCTTTCCTGGGAGGACCGATGTTCGGCAGGGATGGTATCGCCAGCAAACGCCGGCGCAAGCGTGAAGGTAACGAAGCCTTGCGTGCACATCGTGCTGTGCGCCCTGGCTTAGCTATCGGTATCCGTCACCGCGCCGAGATTTTCATGCAAACGGCGCAGCAGCCCGATCAGTATTTCCTGCTCATCCCTGGAAAGGCACGACAGCAGCCGCCGCTCGCGCCCAAGCGCCACGGCGATCACCTTGTCGTGGGTGGTGCGCCCCTTCGCTGTCAGGGAGATCGAATGGGTGCGGCCGTCATTCGGGTCGATGCGGATCGCGATCAGGCCTCGCTTCTCCATGGCGGCGAGCGTCCTGCTCACCGGCCCCTTGTCGAAGCCGATGACGTGGCAGATGCGGGCGGCCGGAATGCCTGGCTCGATTGCGAGCAGGGCAATGATGCGCCACTCGGTGACGTTGACGCCGAACGCGGGCTGATAGAACGCGTTCGCGCTCTTGGACAATTTATTGGCGATGAAGGTGATCAGAGCCGGGATGTAGCGGTCGAGATCGAGCAGCGGCGCATCGCCTTCAGTCGCGGTGTTGTGTCTCGATTTGCTGGTCGGTGGCTGCATCACGTCGGGGCTCGCTTCATGCGCTGCTCCAGAAATAAGGACATGCGCGAACGCTTCACAAGCCCAAATTTGCGAGGACTGCAATGACTGTACCGAGCGCCTGTGCTTCGACCGCCGGTCCAATGGCCATTCCACACCTTGACGTCGACCCCTTCGCGATCTCGTTCTTCGACGATCCCTATCCGACCCATGAAAGGCTGCGAGAGGCCGGCCCTGTCGTCTATCTCGATAAATGGAACGTCTACGGCGTGGCGCGTTATGCCGAGGTCTATTCAGTCCTCAACGATCCCCAGACCTTCTGTTCCAGCCGCGGCGTCGGTCTTTCCGACTTCAAGAAGGAAAAGCCCTGGCGGCCGCCGAGCCTGATCCTGGAGGCCGATCCCCCCGCGCACACCCGCACCCGCGCCGTGCTGTCAAAGGTGCTGTCGCCCGCGACCATGAAGCGGATCCGCGACGGCTTCGCTTTGGCGGCCGAAGCCAAGATCGACGAGCTGCTGCAGCGGCGCAAATTCGATGCGGTCGCCGATCTCGCAGAGGCCTATCCGTTGTCTGTATTTCCGGATGCGCTCGGACTGAAGGCGGAAGGGCGCGAGCACCTGATTCCTTATGCTGGTCTCGTCTTCAATGCCTTCGGCCCGCCAAACGAGCTACGTCAGACCGCAATCGAGCGATCGGCGCCGCACCAGGCCTATGTCGCCGAGCAGTGCCAGCGACCGAATCTTAAGCCTGGCGGCTTTGGCGCCTGTATCCATGCGTTCTCCGACACTGGCGAGATCACGTCGGATGAGGCGCCGTTGCTCGTGCGCTCACTGCTGTCCGCAGGCCTCGACACCACAGTCTATGGCATCGGAGCCGCTCTCTATTGCCTGGCACGCTTTCCGAAGGAATTCGCGCGGCTGCGGGCCGATCCGTCGCTGGCGCGCAACGCCTTCGAGGAAGCCGTTCGCTTCGAAAGCCCGGTGCAGACCTTCTTCCGCACCACGACGCGCGAGGTCGAGATCGGCGGCACGCGCGTCGGCGAGGGCGAGAAGGTCCTGATGTTCCTCGGCGCGGCGAACCGCGACCCGCGCCGCTGGATCGAGTCCGATCGCTACGACATCACCCGCAAGACTTCGGGCCATGTCGGCTTCGGCTCCGGCATTCACATGTGCGTTGGCCAGTTGGTAGCGCGGCTCGAAGGTGAGGTGGTGCTGTCCGCGATCGCGCGAAGGGTTGCATCGATCGAAATCTCCGGTCCCGTCGAGCGCCGCTACAACAACACGCTGCGCGGGCTAGAGAGCCTGCCGATATCCATCACCCCGGCCTGACGAGGACCTTTGATGCCAGCCATTACTTTCGTTCATTCCAACGGCAATAGCGATCACCTCGACGCCAGCGACGGGGAGAGTGCGATGCAGGCGGCAACCCGCTACGGCCTCGACGGCATCCTCGCCGAGTGCGGCGGCAACGCCATGTGCGCGACCTGCCATGTCTATGTCGACGACGCCCTGGCTGGCGCGATTGCCGGCCGTCCGCGACGACGAGGACGCGCTGCTCGATGGCACCGCCGCGGAGCGGCGGCCGACGAGCCGGCTGTCCTGCCAGATCAGGATCACGTCTGAGCTCGACGGTCTCGTGCTGCGTCTGCCGGAGCGGCAGGTCTAGGTTCCAGTTTTCGGCAACGACCGACTCGCGGGAGTGAGGGAGGACAAAGAATGAAGCACCTGGGGTGGACCATTGCGCTTGCCGCAAGCTTTTGGGTCGGCGCCGCGAACGCGGAGATTTCGGATGGCGTCGTGCGTATCGGCGTGCTCAACGACATCTCCGGCATATTCCAAGACACCAACGGCATGGGCTCGGTCGAAGCCGCACGCATGGCGGCGGAAGATTTCGCCGGCGGCGGCAAGGACGTCAAGGTTGAAATCGTCTACGCCGATCATCAGAACAAGGCGGACGTCGGCTCGGCCATTGCGCGAAAATGGCTCGATGTTGAAGGTGTCGATGCCATCGTCGACGTGCCGAACTCGGCGGTGGGCCTTTCCATCAACAATGTGCTACGCGACAGCCGGATGACGTTCCTGGCGTCCTCCACCGCGAGCGCCGACCTAACCGGCAAGGCCTGCTCGCCCAACACCATCCAATGGGTCAACGACACCTGGGCGACCGGCAACACCACGGCGGCGGCAATGATGTCGCACGGCGGCAAGGAGTGGTACTTCCTCACCGTCGATTACGCGCTCGGTAAAGGCATCGAGGCGGAAGCGCAGAAATATATCGAGGCGCATGGCGGCAAGGTGATCGGCTCCTCCAAGCATCCACTCGGCACTTCTGACTTCGCCTCCTTCCTGCTTCAGGCGCAGGGCTCGAAAGCCCAGGTGATCGGGCTTGCCAATGCAGGCGGCGACACCATCAACGCGGTGAAGCAGGCGGCTGAGTTCGGTATCCAGCAGAGCGGACAGAAGCTCGTTGCCTTCCTCCTCTTCATCAACGACGTCCACGGAATGGGATTGAAGGTCGCTCAAGGACTGCAACTCATGGAGGCTTTTTACTGGGACATGAACGACGACACCCGTGCCTTCGCCAAACGCTTTGCGGCACGCCCCGGCATGAACGGCAAAATGCCGAGCGGCAATCAAGCCGGCGTCTACGCCTCCACGCTCGCCTACCTCAACGCGGTCGCCGCTACTGGCAGCGACAACGCCAAGGACGTCGTGCCGCAGATGAAGACGTTCAAAGGCCACGATAGGCTTTTCGGCGATACCGCGATCCGTCAGGATGGCCGCGTCGTGCATCCGATGTACCTGTTCGAGGTCAAGAAGCCGGAGGAGACGAAATATCCGTACGATTATTACAAGCTTGTTTCGACGATCCCGGCAGACCAGGCGTTCCGGCCAATGGTGGAGGGCGGCTGTGCGTTGGTGAAGTAGGGAGCGCTGCCGAGTAACCAGGACATTGGCACGCTTCACGTTTTGGTGCGGCGTTTCCAGCCTGCAGGAAGTACCTGCGAACTGGCTGGTTGGTAGCGGCCGGGGTTGCGATTTCGCTGTCCGGGCTGCGCCGCGAGCCATGATCTCAAGAGCGCATATCCGTGACTCCGCCCGGTGTCCTTATCTCAAGAGTTCACCTGGCTCTGCGGTTGTTCTGGCGTGAAGACGCCGCAGCAAGCTTTAACAGAGGCAGAAACGCGCTCAATTGGCGCAGCGCGCTTCCAGCGCGTCGACAAAGGAACGGTCCCAGCGGCCCTCGCGAATGGCCTGCATCGTCGCCTCCTCCTTCTGATGTTGAGCCATCGCCTTCTCGATCACGCTTGCGGCAAGACCGGGCGGGAAGGCGAGAAGTCCATCTTGGTCCCCGACGATCACGTCTCCCGGATTGACCACCATACCGCCGACCGTGATCGGCACGTTGATCTCCCCTGGACCGTCCTTGTAGGGGCCGCGGTGGTTCACGCCGCGGGCATAAACGGGAAAAGCTCGTGCGCCGATTTCGGCCGCGTCCCGAATGGCGCCATCGAGCACCATGCCGGCGAGACCCAGCGAAGCGGCGGCGAAGGTCATGATGCCACCGACCAGAGCGTTGGTAGTGTCTCCGCCGGCATCGACCACCATGACGTCTCCGGGCCGGCAGAAATCATAGGCGCGCAGAATGGCGAGGTTGTCCCCGCCACGCGTCTTCACGGTCACCGCCGTGCCGGCCATGGGGGCGGGCGAATGGTAGGCGCGAAGACCGATGCTGCCGCAGTTGCGGTGCAGTTGATCGCTCAGCAGCGCCACCGCGATGCTCCGCAGCTTGGCGACGGTGGACGGGTCGACCTGGGGAGCGGAGGGGTTTCTGACGATTCCGGGATTGGTCATGGAGGATGCTTTCGATCAATTTCAGGTTAGTGCAGCTCGGCAACTGCACGGGCGATGCGATCCGTGCCTTCGTCGAGCGCCGCTTGCGATGTCGCGATCGAGGCACGGAAGAATGGCGACAGACCGTAGGCGGTGCCCTGGACGACGGCCACGCCGGCCGCCTCCAACAAGTACATCACGACGTCACTGTCGCTCTCGAGGCGAGTCCCGGCCGGCGTTGTCCGGCCGATCAGGCCTGCACAATTGACGTAGAGATAAAACGCTCCGTCGGGCGGCCGGCAACTCAGCCCGGGGATCGCGTTGATACGCGCGAGCGTGCGATCGCGACGCGCCCGATAAGTCGCAACGGTCTCGCCAACGAAGCTCTGGTCGCCGGTGAGCGCCGCGACCGCCGCCGCCTGGCTGATCGAGCAGGCATTGCCCGAGGCCTGCGACAGCAGCGTATTCAGCGCGCCGACGAGGTCCGCGGGGCCGGCGATCCAGCCGATGCGCCAGCCGGTCATCGCATAGGTCTTGGATACGCCGTTGATGGCGAGGACGCGCTCACGCAGCTCGGGTGCTGCGTTGAGCAGATGCGGCGTACTCTCGCCGTCGAAACGGATGTGTTCGTAGATGTCGTCGGTCATGACCAGCACATGCGGATGGCGGGCGAGAACCTCGGCAATCCCGCGATATTCCGCTGCGGAATAGCTTGCGCCGGTCGGGTTCGATGGCGAGTTGATCAACAGCCAGCGCGTCTTCTCCGAGATCGCCGCCTCCAGCTGGGCCGGCGAGATCTTGAAGCTCTGGCTTTCCGGACAGGCCACGATCTTAGGTATTCCTTCGCAGGCGAGCACCATGTCCGGATAGGACACCCAATAGGGCGCTGGGATGATCACCTCGTCGCCGGCCTCGAGGGTCGCTTCGAGCGCGCTGTAAATGGCGCTCTTGGCGCCGTTGGTGACGACGATCTCCGCGGGATCGTAGACGAGGCCGTTTTCGCGCTTCAGCTTGGCGACGATCGCCTGGCGCAGCTCCAGCGTGCCGGCAAGCACCGTGTACCGCGTCTCTCCCTTCTCCATCGCCCAGACGGCGGCAGTGCGAATATGCGCGGGCGTGTCGAAATCCGGCTCGCCGACCACAAGGCTGACGATGCTCTTGCCCTCGCGCTTGAGCGCGCTCGCCCGATCCGCAGCCGCCGTGCTGGGCGAAGGCTTGATGCGTCTGACGCGCGCGGAAATACGAGAACGGTTCATGGCAATTGACCCCGGTCTGGAGAGGTGCGACGCTAAAGACAGCCGCCGGCGCTGACCAACACGAGTTCAATCTGGCCTGATAGGCATATCTTATGGTTGGATTCCTCCTCGGCGCCCCGTTGAATGCCGCGCAGCCGGGAAGGCCGCTGCGCCGATCGATCCGAGGGACAAGGTGAATCTGAGGCGTCTTCAGTATTTCGTGAAGATCGTCGACGTCGGCAGCCTGACGCAGGCCGCCGATGTGCTCCATGTCGCGCAGCCGGCGCTCAGCCAGCAGCTCGCGACCTTGGAGGGCGAGGTCCGCCAGCAGCTCCTGGTGCGCACCAAAAGCGGCGTCGTGCCCACGGAAGCGGGCAAGGTGCTGTATCGCCACGCGCAGCTCATCTTGCGTCAATGCGAGCAGGCGCGCGCCGATATGAGCGCGGCGGCCAAGAGCATCTCCGGTGCGGTCGCCGTCGGACTTGCGCCTGGAACGGCCGCGGCCGGACTCGCGCTGCCGCTGCTGCGGACCGTGCGCGCCCGCCACCCTGGCATCCTGCTCTACCTCAACGAGACCTACGGAACGACGCTCTCGGAGCTCGTCATGAACGGCCGGATGGATCTCGCCGTGCTCTACGGCGGCAAGACGGCCGTTCATGGCCTCTCGTTCGTGCCGCTGCTGCGCGAACAGCTCTACGTGGTCGGCCCCGCCAGCATGATGGCCCCGCCGGGCGAGATCAGCGTGCCAGCGCTGGCCGACATGGATCTCTATCTCGCCCGTCCCTACAACGTCGTGCGCAAGATGGTGAACGAAGCCTTTGCGGCGATCGGTCAGGCGCCGAAGGTCGTCGCGGAAATCGAATCGGCGAGCACATTGACGGCGGTGATCGCCGACGGGCTCGGCGCGACGATCCTGCCGGAATCGATGGCCCGACAGGTGGCGGGCTCCTGCGGCGGCTGGCAGTCCCGCATCGTCGATCCGATCATCGAGGCGCCGTTGGCATTGTGCCAGTCCGATCATTTGCCGCTATCGGAGCCGGCCCAGGCCATCAAGGAAATCCTGCTCGAGCTCGTTGCTGGGCTGCCTGGCAATCTCGTCGTCGCCGAGGAGCGGGCGCAGAAAGCGTCATAGCGCTCTCTTATATGGGCAAAGCCAAACCGTCTTGGTCGGGGAAGACCGCCAGCGGTAGCGTTCGTCGGTAGGTAGCGACGCCGCGGGCGCCGACCTCGACGAACGGCCGGAGCATGGATCTCGATCGTATCAAGTCACTGATTGACGCCATGGCGGCTTCCGATCTGGCCGAGATGGAGTTCAGCCAGGGCGGCATGTCATTGCGGCTGGTGCGCCGACCGCAGCCGACCGAATCGCGGCCGGCGGTGCCAGTGGTCGCCGCCACGGCGCGCCCCCCGAGCCGTCCCGAGCCTGCGCAACCGGCACCGGTCAACGCCGCGGCGGATGGCGTCGTCGCGCCGCTGTTTGGCGTTGCCTATCTGCAGCCCGATCCTGACGCGCCGCCCTTCGTCACGGTGGCCCAGGCGATCACCGCCGGCACGACATTGTGCGTCATCGAAGCCATGAAGATGTTTCACGAGGTCCGTGCCGATCGGGACGGCGCCGTGATCGCAATTCTCGTCTCCACCGGGCAGGAGGTCGAGGCCGGGCAAGAACTGATGCGGATCAGGTAGGCACATGTTCGGCTCGGTCCTCATAGCCAACCGGGGCGAGATCGCGCTGCGCATCCAGCGTGGTTGCCGGCGGCTCGGGCTGCGCACCATCGTCGTCCATTCGGAGGCCGATCGCGATGCGCCCTACGTGCATCATGCCGACGAGGCCATCTGCATCGGGCCGGCCGCGGCAGCGCAGAGCTATCTCAACCAGACGGCGTTGCTGTTCGCCGCCGAGGTCAGCGGAGCGGAGGCGATCCATCCGGGCTACGGGTTCCTGTCCGAGAACCCTGGCTTCGCCGAGCAGGTCGAAGCTGCCGGCCTGACCTTCATCGGCCCGACGGCCGCGGTGATGCGCGTCATGGGCGACAAGGTCGCGGCCAAGCGGGCGATGCGCGCCGCCGGCGTTCCCTGCGTACCCGGTCCGGATGCGGCGCTCGGCGACGACCTCGATCTCGCGCGCGCAACCGCGCGGCAGATCGGCTACCCCGTGATCCTGAAAGCGGCGGGCGGCGGCGGTGGACGCGGCATGCGCATGGTGGAGAGCGAGGCTGGCCTCATCGATGCGATCGCCGTGACGCGGGAAGAGGCGCGGCGCGGCTTCGCCAACAGCGCGATCTACATCGAGAAATTCCTGCGCCGGCCGCGACATGTCGAGATCCAGGTGATTGCCGATACCCATGGCAATGCCGTCTGGCTCGGCAGCCGCGATTGCTCGCTGCAGCGACGGCACCAGAAGGTGCTGGAGGAGGCGCCGGCACCGGGACTGGACCAGGACGTGCTGGCGCAGATCGGCGAGCGCTGCGCGGAGGCCTGCCGGCAGCTCGAATACCGCGGCGTCGGCACGTTCGAGTTCCTCGTCGAGGATGACGCGTTCTACTTCATCGAGATGAATACGCGCCTGCAGGTCGAACACCCCGTCACCGAGATGACCGCTGGGATCGATATCGTCGAGGCGCAGATTCGTGTGGCTCAGGGCGAGGCGCTGCCGTTCGCGCAAGCCGACATCGTCTGCCGCGGTCATGCCTTCGAATGCCGGATCAACGCCGAAGATCCCGACACGTTCGTGCCGTCCCCCGGTGTGATCACCGCCTGGGAGCTCCCCGGCGGCCCCGGCGTGCGCATCGATAGCCATGCCAGCAGCGGATATCGCGTGCCGCCATATTACGACTCGCTGATCGGCAAGCTCGTCGTGCACGGCGCGAATCGCGCCGAGGCCCTGGACCGGCTGCGCATCGCCCTCGACGAAATGCGCGTGGAAGGAATCGCGACCAACCTGCCGCTGCACCGGCGGCTCGTCAGGGATGCCGCGTTCATCAGGGGCGGCGTCAGCATTCACCATCTCGAGCAGCAGTTGTGCGGGAGCGGCAAGGCATGACGACGGACCTGCCACAACTCAGCCTGCTGGGAACGACCGCGCTGCTGTTCGAAGCTCCGGGCGAGACCTCGCTGACGACGCAGTGCCGCATCTGGGCCCTGGCGCTGGAGGCGGGCCGTCTGCCCGGCGTTCGGGAGGCCGTGCCGGGCATGAACAACCTCATGATCGCTTTCGCCGAGCCGCCGCGGCACCGGGGACAAATCGAGCACAGACTGATCGAGCTGTGGCACGCCCTCGAGCCGCTTCCTGTCGCCGGGCGCTGCCTTGATCTGCCGGTGGTCTATGGCGGCGACGGCGGCCCGCACATGGCCGATGTCGTGGCCCACACCGGATTGAGCGTCGACGATATCGTCGCGATCCACAGCGCACCGACTTACACCGTCTACGCCCTCGGCAGCCATCCCGGGTACTGCTATCTCGGTGGCATGGACCAGCGCATCGCGACGCCGCGGCGCAAGGTGCCGGTGCTGCGCATCCCACGCGGCGCCGTCTCCATCGGCGGCAGTCAGACCGGCGTCTCTGCCTCCGATGGGCCGAGCGGCTGGAATACGATCGGCAGCACCGAGGTCGCATTCTTCGATGTCGAGCGCACGCCGCCAGCGCTGCTGCAGCCCGGTGACTGCATCCGCTTCAAAACCATCCGGGTGCTGCGATGATCGAGGTGCTGTCGGCCGGCGCGCTCGCCACGGTGCAAGATCTCGGCCGCACCGGCGCGCTCAACCTCGGCGTCGGGACATCGGGTGCGATGGACCCGTTGGCGCTCGCCGCTGGAAACATCCTGCTGCGCAACGAGGAGAATGCGGCAGCCCTCGAGATACCGCTGTTCCCGTTCCGCGTCCGCTTCACCCATTCGACGGTGTTCGCCGTGACCGGCGCGGATTGCGCGCCGCGGCTCGACGAGGCGCCAGTGCTACCATGGTGGGCGCACCGCGCCGATGCCGGCCAGGTCCTCTCGCTCGCCGTTCCCTCAACTGCGACCTGGCGCGCCAGCCGCGTCTACCTGTGCATCGCGGGCGGGATCGATGTTCCCTCGGTGCTCGGCTCACGCAGTACCCAGCTGCGCGGCGCCTTCGGCGGGTTAGAGGGCCGTCCGCTGCGCGACGGCGATCGGTTGCCAATTGCCGAGCCCCCCGGTCGCGCCAAGACAGGCTTCGGCATCACGCCGCCCGGCCTCGCCTTGCCATTGGAGGTGGACGGGTTGACCGCCGTGCGGGTGCTGCCGGCTGCCGAATACGATAGCTTCACGCCGTCTTCCCACGAGGCGCTATGGTCCGAGCCTTGGAAGATTACGTCACAGAGCGACCGCTACGGCTATCGTCTCGCCGGCCCCGAACTCAGGCCGCAGCGACCCATGGAGCTGCGCTCCCACGGCATTGTCCCAGGCGTGATCCAGGTCCCCCACGGCGGCCAGCCGATCATCCAGATGCGCGATGCGCAGCCATCGGGCGGCTATCCCAAGATCGGCACCGTCATCGACGCCGACCTCTGGCGCCTCGGCCAGGCTCCCATCGGCAGCCGGATTCGTTTCGTGCTGTGCAGCTGGGACGAGGCGCTGGACGCGTCGGCGGCGACCCGGCGCTGGCTGAGCAACGCCCGCCGATTGGTCGAGCTCTACTGCAACCAGGGAGCGGTGCGATGACCAACCCGCTCGACCATGTCGACCAGCTCTGCGCCTTCCTCGCGGCGACCGACATCGGCCTGCTCGAGCTGAAAGGCCCAGCCGGGGTGCTGCGCCTGCGGCATGACGGCGCCCGAGTCGAAGTCGAAATGATCGAGGCTGCGACGGCGGCGCTGTCTTCTTCCCCCACGCAGATCATTCGGGCACCGGTGCCGGGTCTCTACCTCGACCGCCATCCATTGCGCTCGCAACCATCGGTCGCCGTCGGCGACGAAGTTGCGGCCGGCACGCCGCTCGCCTTTCTCCAGATCGGACCGCTCTTGCTTCCGGTCCCGGCCCCGGAGGACGGCATGGTGGTCGAGACGTTCGCCGAGCATGGCGCGACGGTGGGATACGGCGCGCCGCTGATCGGATTGCAGCCGCACGGGAGTGACGCCGAATGAAGATCGATCTCAATGCGGATCTGGGCGAGGGCTACGGTCCCTGGTCCATGGGCGACGACGACGCTCTGCTCGGCCTCGTCTCGTCGGCCAACATCGCCTGCGGCTTTCACGCGGGCGACCCGCTGATCATGCAGCGCACCGTGGAATCGGCAAAGGCGCGGGGTGTCGATGTCGGCGCCCATGTCGGCTTCCCGGATCGCCAGGGCTTCGGCCGCCGGGCGATGCACATCGATCCTACCGAGCTCGCGGCGATGGTCACCTATCAGCTCGGCGCGCTTGCAGGGATCGTCCGCGCAGCCGGTTACCGCATGACCCACATGAGTTTCCACGGCGCCTTGGGCAACATGGTGGCCGCCAACGCCAAACTCGCCGAACCGCTGGTCCGCGCTGTCGCCGCCTTCGATCGAGAGCTCCTCATCGTATCGTCGACCAGCCGCGCCATCGAGGGGGCGGCGGCGGCCTGCGGCCTGCGCGTCGCCACCACTTTCCTCGCGGATCGCGCCTACGACGATGACGGACTGCTCGTGCCACGGGGCACGGCCGGCGCGGTCATTCACGACCCGGCGCTCGTGCTCGAACGGGTGCAGCGCCTGCTCTGCGACGGCGTCGTCATCACCGCGACCGGCCGGGCGCTGCCGATGCAGGCCACATCGATCCTGCTGCATGGCGACACCCCGGGCGCGGTCGAGTTCGCCCGGACGATCCGTGCGGCGATCGAGACCGCCGGTGGCGAGATCGCGCCGGTGTCGCACCTGATCGCCGGCGGCCCCGGGCGTGGCCCATCATAAGCGCCCCTTATCCCGCCAAAGTGATTCCATCTTGGCGGCGGAACTGCTCCGTCGGTAGCCTCTGGAGAACAGCGAGGACTCAGATGCCATTTTCCGACTACAGGACGGCTCTCGTCACCGGCGCCTCGTCAGGCATCGGCCTCGCCGTCGTCGAGCGCCTGGCGCGCGAGGGACTGCAGGTGCACGCGTTGGCGCGTAGCGCCGATCCACTGAAGGCGCTGGCAGATCGCACCGGCTGCATTCCCCATGCCGTCGACGTTCGCGATCTGCCTGCGCTTACCAAGCTCGCCGGCAGCGTCGAATTCGACGTTCTCGTCAACTGCGCCGGCGTCGACCGGCCCAAGAAATTCCTGCAGGCGGATGCCGAGGATATCGAGCTACTGCTCGGCGTGAATCTGGGGGCCGTCCTGCATCTGTGCCGCCTCGTCGTGCCCGGCATGGTGGCGCGCGACCGCGGTCACGTCGTGAACATCACTTCAATCGCCGGCGCCTATAATTTCGGCGGCAACTCGACCTACCACGCCACCAAGGCGGCGGTCAGCATGCTGTCCCGTCAGCTCCGGATCGATGCCTTCGGCAAGCGTGTTCGCATCACCGAGATCTGCCCGGGGCGGGTCGAGACCGATATCTTCGCTCACGTCCACGGCGACTCCGCCGCGACCCGCGCTGCCTTCATCGACGGATTCGAGCTGCCCAAACCGGAGGACATCGCCGACACGATCGCTTTCGCCATTGCCGCGCCAGTGGCGGTAAACATCGGCCATATCGAGATCACACCGACCCTGCAGGTGCCGGGCGGACTGTCGACGGTCCGTCCCGAGCACCCCGCCAGCCCTCCAGCCGTCACCTAGAGCGGAGGGTGCGATGAAGGGCTTCGACCTCATGGCGATCCTGCTGAACCCCGAGTTCAGCCGCATGCTCGTCCACGGGGTGAAGATGACCTTCATCATCTTCGCAGGCTCCTGGCTGCTCGCCATGAGCCTCGGTATCACCCTCCTTGCAATTCGAATGCTGCCGGGCCGGATCGCCGACGCCCTGGTCGAGGCCTACGTTGCCTATCACCGCAACGTGCCGACACTGGTGCAGCTGATGCTCTGGTATTTCGGTGTCTCCAGCCTGCTGCCCGAGCGGCTCCAGGTCTGGCTGTCCGATCAGAACGGCGAGGCAATCTTCGCGGTGATCGCGCTCGGACTGTGTCAGGCCGCATATTTCAGCGAAGACCATCGGTCGGGCTTGCGCGCCGTGCCCAAGGGCCAGTGGGAGGCCGCTCGCGCGCTGGGTCACAGCTATCTCGGCGCGATGACTTACATCCTGCTGCCGCAGGCGGTCCGAAATGCGATGCCGGCGCTGGTGAACCACACGGTGTCGCTGTTCAAGAACAGCAGTCTTGCCATGGCGATCGGCGTCACCGAGCTCACGCATGCGGTGAAGGAGGTCGAAAACCAGAGCTTCCGCGCTTTCGAGACCTACCTGATCGCGACCGTCTTCTACCTCGTGTGCTCGCTGCTCCTGATGTGGCTTGGCTATTATTTCGAGCGGCGCAGCCGCATGGCGGGAGCGCTCTGACATGACGCTCCTGTTCAACATGATAGGCATCGTCAGCGACAACTGGCTGCTGCTGCTGGTCGGCCAGTTTCCGAACGGCCCGCTCGGCGGGATCGCCGCGACCCTGATCCTGTCGATTCTTGGAATTGCGCTGGCATTCCCGCTCAGCGTGGCGATGGCGCTCGCGCGTCTATCGCCTTGGCCCGTGCTGCGCTGGCCGGCGACGGCGCTGGTCTATGTCGTGCGCGGCGTTCCGCTGCTGCTGATCATCCTCTGGGTCTATTTCCTGCTGCCGCTCCTGATCGGCGAGAGCGTTCCCGGCTTCGTGACCATGCTCGCCACCTTGGTCATCTACGAGGGGGCCTTTCTCAGTGAGATCGTGCGAGCCGGAATCACGGCATTGCCGCGAGGGCAGATGGACGCGGCGCGGGCGCTCGGCCACAGCCACCTCGGCGCGATGCGCTACGTGATCCTGCCGCAGGCGCTGTTCAACATGATCCCGAGCATCATCAGCCAGTTCGTCTCCACCATCAAAGAGACGACGTTGGGCTACATCATCAACGTGCCAGAGCTGACCTTCGCGGCGGGACAGATCAACAACCGGCTTCTGACCAAGCCGTTCGAAGTCTACTTCATACTCGCCATCATCTATTTCGTCGTCTGCTGGACTCTCACTAAGCTGGCCAGCACGCTCGAACGTCGGATTGCCGTTCGGCGCGCCAGGTCGATGGATGGTGCTGCAGCGCCGGCTTTGGCAGCCGCATCGAGGACATGATCATGTCAAACCAGGCCTCGAACAGTACGGCAACTCCGATGATTGAATTCATTGGCATCAACAAGTTCTACGGTTCGCTGCCCGCCCTCGTCGACATCAACGCGGAGGTGAAAAAGGGCGAGGTGGTCGTGGTATGTGGCCCCTCGGGCTCTGGCAAGTCGACGCTCATCCGCACCGTCAACCGGCTTGAGGAGATCCAATCCGGAGTGCTGCGCTTCGACGGACAGAATGTTCATGCGAAGATTAGCAGCTTGGCAATGAACCACCTGCGCAGCCGTATCGGCTTCGTTTTCCAGAGTTTCAATCTGTTTCCACACCTCAGCGTGCTGGACAATGTGATGCTGTCGCCTGTGAAGGTGAACGGCATCAAACGGAGCAAGGCAAGGGAGATCGCGCTTCAGTTGCTCGACCGGGTAGGCCTTTCCAGCAAGGCGCAGAACTATCCGGCGCAGCTGTCCGGCGGCCAGCAGCAGCGTGTCGCGATCGCGCGAGCGCTGGCCATGGAGCCGCCGGCGATGCTGTTCGATGAGCCGACCAGCGCGCTCGACCCGGAGATGGTCGGCGAAGTTCTGGCGGTGATGCGGGGACTTGCTCGCGATGGCATGACCATGATGTGCGTCACCCATGAGATGAATTTCGCACGCGATGTCGCTGATCGTGTCTGGTTCATGGATGCCGGGCGCCTGCTGGAATCGGCGTCGCCGAGCGCGTTCTTCGGCTCGCCGCAGCATCCGCGTGCGCAGCGCTTTTTGTCGGATCTGCGGGCACGATGACAACGCCTGCCATCATTGCAAAACAGGGAGTTCGAAATGTCGATCGGGATCGGGACTAAGACTGGAAAATGCGTGCTCCGCGCCGCCATCGTTGCCACGGGCCTGAGTTGCTTTGCCAGCGTGGCCATGGCTGATCAGCTGGCCGATATCATGCAGCGCAAAGAGCTGCGCTGCGGCACCTTCGCCGACGTACCCCCGTTTGCCGCGCCCGATCCGAAAACGCGGGAGATGGTTGGCTTTGATGTCGACCTCTGCAGAGCCATTGCCAAGCGCTGGGGCGTCGAGGCGAAGATCAGCCCGCTCTCGGTCGAGGCGCGGGTGCCCGAGGTCAAGCTCGGCCGCGTCGACATCACAGTCGCCAATCTCGCCTATACGCTGGGCCGCGCCGAGCAGATCCAGTTCTCCGACCCCTATTATCTCGCCAAGGAGATGTTGGCGGTGAAGGCTTCGGATCCAGGAACCAAGAAGGCCGACTTCAAAGGTAAACGTCTGGCTTCGACCAAGGGCTCGACCTCCGAGCTCGCGATCAAGCTGAATGAGTCGGATCCCCTCACTTTCGTCGACACCGGCTCGGCTTTCATGGCCGTCCAGCAGAACAAGGCGGTCGGAATGGTGGCCAATACCATGACCATCACCAAGCTCGTCAACGAATCGAAGTCCGCTGGCCAACCGCTGAAGATGATCGATGAGCCCATGGTCTTGCAACCGATCGGCATCGGCATGAAGAAGGACGAGCCGGCGCTGCTCGCCAAGATCAACGAGACACTGCTCGCACTCGACCAGGCAGGTGAGATCAACCAGCTCTGGGACAAGTGGCTCGGCCCGAACACCGAGTTCAAGATGACCCGCACCGACAAAGTCGTGCCGCTCGGCCAACTTAAGTTCACGCCGTTGCCGTAACCGGTGCACCGGGGCACACCTCCAAGAACCGGCCCGGACAGACTTGGTGGTTGAAACGGCGTCGGCTCCTGGACGCGGTGGGTCAATGCCTGGTCGACGTGCAATAAAACATTGGAAGAAGTCGAGAAAAAAGCGCGATGGGTTGAATCGTCATGGCGCTTTAGCTCTTTGTTTGAGCATGAGTTTTGGGAAAACCGCTTCACACTTTTCCGGATCTTGCTTTAGCGCCCGCCGAGTTCAGGTAGGTACGGCAAATAATTCGACCCTTCAGAGCCAAGAAAATCGAACATAGCCTGCGCCGGCGGCAGCAGGACCTTGTCACTGCGGCGGATCACGTACCATTGCCGCACGATTGGTAGGCCCGCGACGTCGAGCACGACGAGGCGGCCCTCGCCGAGCTCGTGCGCGACGGTGTGCGCCGAGATGAAGGCGATGCCGAGCCCGGCGATAACAGCCTGCTTGATGGTCTCGTTGCTGCTCATCTCCATGCCGATGATTGGCTCGAGATCCGATTTCTGGAACATGCCCTCCATTAGTGTTCGCGTGCCCGAGCCCGGCTCGCGAGTGAGAAAGGTCTCGTGCACAAGGTCGGTCAGACTGAGTCCTCGGTCCTTTTCCAGCCAATGTCCCCTGCGGGCGACGATGATGTGCGGATTGCGGCCGAGCTGGCGCACGTCGACGTGGACGTCGGCGGGTGGCCGGCCCATCACCGCGAAGTCGAGATCATAACCGTGCATGGCTGCGCGGATCTCATCGCGATTGCCAATCGTCAGCTTGATCTCGATCTTGGGGTAGCGCTTGGAGAACGCCGCGATCGCATGCGGCACGAAATATTTAGCGGTCGAGACCGCACCGAGATGCACCGCGCCGCCGCTCCGTCCGGCGAGCAGGTCGAGCGCGCCCTGGCAGTCCGCGATCGCGGCCTCGACCCGCTCGGCCAGCGCCAACACTTCCTTGCCCGCCGCGGTCAGCTGCATGCCGTCGCCGGTCCGCTGCACCAAGGGCAGGCCGGCGAGGTCCTGAAGTTGCCGCAGCTGCTGGGTCACGGCCGGCTGGGTCAGCCCAAGATGGCCGGAGGCCGCCGTCACGCTGCCCTTGGCCGACAGCGCCGCGAGCGAGCGCAGCTGCCTGATCGTCAGATGCCGGAGCTGTGCAGCCGCCTGTCCGGGTCAATTATAAGAAAATTCTTTGGTGCTCATTACGAATAGAAATTTTCCTTATTAATCTGTCCCTGTCAATCTCCTGGTGCTGGGACTGACCGCGACCGACCTTCAGAGGGGAGGGCATGGCTGCGGCGCCGGCCAAGGGGATGGACGCAGATGACTGGGCAACTCAGGCTGGACGATCACCTTCAACGGTATTCCGAGACCGCGCCGCATGCGCTGGCCGTGGCGGCCGCAGTCGATGCCATCGCGGCGGCGGCCATCGAAATCGCCGACCTCATCGCGTCAGGTGATCTCGCTGACGCCTCTGGCCTGACCACGGAGCGCAACAGCGACGGCGACATCCAGCGCGACCTCGATGTCCAGGCCGATGCGATCCTGCGCCGCTGCCTCAGCAAGCTGCCGATCGCGGCGCTGGCGTCGGAGGAGATGCGCGAACCCCAGATCGGCGACCGCGAGGGCCGCGTCTGCATCGCGATCGATCCGCTCGACGGATCCTCCAACATCGACATCAACATGACGGTGGGGACGATCTTCTCGATCCTGCCGGCACCCGACGACCTCTCGCTCGCCTTTCACCAGCGCGGATCAGTGCAGCTTGCGGCGGGCTTCGTCACCTACGGGCCGCAGACCTCGCTGGTGTTGACGCTCGGCGAAGGCGTCGACATCTTCACGCTCGATCACAAGGCCGGCTGCTTCCGTCTCGCCCGCAGCGGCGTGCAGATCTCCGAGGCCTGCGAGGAGTTCGCGATCAACGCCTCGAACCGTCGGCACTGGGATCCGCCGGTGCGCGCCTTCATCGACGAATGCCTCGCAGGCGTCGAAGGCCCCGCCAACCATGATTTCAACATGCGGTGGGTCGGCTCGCTGGTTGCCGAGGCCTACCGAATCCTCACCCGCGGCGGCGTCTTCCTCTACCCTTCGGACGCGCGCCCCGGCTACGGCGAGGGCCGCCTGCGCCTGACTTACGAGGCGCATCCGATGGCCATGATCATCGAGCAGGCCGGCGGCTCCGCCTCCACGGGACGCGAGCGCATCCTCGACCTCTCCGCGCAGAGCCTGCATCAGCGCGTGCCCCTGATCATGGGCTCGAGCAACGAGGTGCGGCGCGTCGAGGAGCTTCATTGCGATCCAGTGCTGGTCGCCAGCGTCTCTGCGCCGCTGTTCGCGCGGCGCGGATTCTTCCGGCTCTGAGCGAGGTGTCCCATGTCCAGGAAGCATCCGATCATCTCCATCACCGGCTCCTCCGGCGCCGGCACCACCTCGGTCAAGAAGACTTTCGAGCAGATTTTTTTCCGCGAGAAGGTCAATGCCGCCTACATCGAAGGCGACGCCTTCCACCGCTACGACCGCGCCGAGATGCGCGCGCAGATGGCGAAAGAGGCCGAGCGCGGCAACAAGCATTTCAGCCATTTCAGTCCCGAGACCAACCTGTTCGAGGAGCTGGAGCGCGCGTTCCGCGACTACGGCGAGACCGGTACGGCGGTGACGCGGCACTATGTCCACGACGCCGAGGAATCCGCGCTGCATGGCACGGCGCCCGGTACTTTCACCGACTGGAAGCAGCTGCCGGAGAACTCCGACCTGTTGTTCTACGAGGGCCTGCACGGCGCCGTCGTCACCGACAAGGTCAATGTCGCGCGCTATGCCGATCTCAAGATCGGCGTCGTGCCCGTCATCAACCTCGAATGGATTCAGAAGCTGCACCGCGACCGCAGCGCGCGCGGTTATTCGACCGAGGCGGTCACCGACACCATCCTGCGGCGGATGCCCGACTATATCCACTACATCTGCCCGCAATTCACCGAGACCGACATCAACTTCCAGCGTGTGCCGACGGTCGACACGTCCAATCCGTTCATCGCGCGCTGGATCCCGACGCCGGACGAATCGATGGTCGTGATCCGCTTCAAGAATCCACGCGGCATCGACTTCCCCTATCTGCTCTCGATGCTGCCGCAGAGCTGGATGTCGCGCGCCAATTCGATCGTCTGTCCCGGCGCGAAGCTCGATCTCGCCATGCAGCTGATTCTGACGCCGCTGATCATGCAGTTGATCGAGCGCAAGCGCAGCCTGAAGTGAACGAGGAGAGACACCGATGAATATCTCCGTCCACGCCGAAGCCGACATCACGGCAGTCGCGCATAACGATCTCGCCAACGCCGTCCGCTTCCTCGCGGTCGATGCCATCGAGACCGCGCAGTCGGGCCATCCAGGTCTGCCCATGGGTATGGCCGATGTCGCGACCGTGCTGTTCTCGCGCTTCCTGAAATTCGACTCGGCGCATCCCAATTGGCCGGACCGCGACCGCTTCGTTCTGTCGGCGGGCCACGGCTCGATGCTGCTCTATGCGCTGCTGCACCTGACCGGCGGCGACCTCAGTCTCGATGACATCAAGGCGTTCCGGCAGTGGGGCTCGAAGACGCCGGGCCATCCCGAATACGGCCACACGCCGGGAGTCGAGACCACGACGGGTCCGCTGGGGCAGGGGATTGCGACCGCGGTCGGCATGGCGCTTGCCGAGCGCATGGCCAATGCGCGGCATGGCGACGGCCTCGTCGATCACTTCACCTACGTGATCGCGGGCGACGGTTGCCTGATGGAAGGTCTCAGCCAGGAGGCGATCTCGCTCGCGGGTCATCTCGGGCTCGGCCGTTTGATCGTGCTGTTCGACGACAACGGCATCTCCATCGACGGTCCGACGTCGCTCGCGACATCGGATGATCATCTCGCGCGCTTCGCGGCCTCCGGCTGGTCGGTGCGCCGTGTCGACGGACACGATCCAGAAGCCGTGGCCCAGGCGATCGCGGAGGAGCGGGAGACCGCCAAGCCGTCGCTGATCGCGTGCCGCACCATCATTGGTTATGGGGCGCCTGATCGGCAGGGCACCGAGAAGGCGCATGGTGCGCCACTCGGCACCGAGCAGACCGCGGCGGCGCGCCGCGCGCTCGGTTGGGATTATCAGCCTTTCGTGGTGCCGATCCCGGTGCTCAAGGCGTGGCGGATGATCGGACAGCGCGGGCAGGTCGAGCGACTCGCCTGGCTCGATCGTTATGAGCGCGCAACGCCCGAGCAGCGCGATTTGTTCGTGGAAGGTAGGGCGGTTGCCCTGCCTGCTGCCTATGTGCTCGCCGCGGCGAAGTTGCGCGAGCGCTTCGCATCCGAACGGCCGAAGCTGGCGACGCGGCAGGCTTCGCAGCAGGTGCTTGACGGCATCGCCAGCACCATT
Source organism: Bradyrhizobium sp. CCBAU 53340 (assembly GCF_015291645.1). NCBI lineage: Bacteria > Pseudomonadati > Pseudomonadota > Alphaproteobacteria > Hyphomicrobiales > Nitrobacteraceae > Bradyrhizobium > Bradyrhizobium sp. CCBAU 53340. The sequence continues at coordinate 322,822 of NZ_CP030056.1, read as the reverse complement.
CCCGGACTGGTCGGCGGCTCGGCGGATCTGACGCATTCGAACCTGACGCAGGCGAAGGCGCAGACCCCCGTTAAAGCCGGTGCGTTCGCCGGTGGCTACATCCACTACGGTATCCGCGAGCACGGGATGGCTGCAGCAATGAACGGCCTCGCGCTGCATGGCGGCTTCATTCCCTATGGCGGCACGTTCCTCGCCTTCTCCGACTACAGCCGTCCCGCGATCCGGCTCGCAGCGTTGATGCGGCTGCGGGTTATCCACGTGATGACGCACGACTCCATCGGGCTCGGTGAGGACGGCCCGACGCATCAGCCGGTCGAACACCTTGCCGCGCTGCGGGTGATCCCGAACTTGCTGGTGTTCCGTCCCGCCGACGCGGTCGAGACGCTGGAGGCTTGGGACTGCGCACTCGGCTCCGAGCATCGCCCGTCCGTGCTGTGCCTGTCGCGTCAGGCGCTGCCAACTTTCCGCAGCGATGCCCGCGGCAAGAACCGCGTCGCACGCGGCGCCTATCTCGTCGTCTCGCCCGACGGCGGCCGTGACGTGACGCTGATCGCGACCGGCTCGGAAGTCTCGATTGCGCTGGAAGCAGCCCGCCTGCTCGCGACCGAGCACATCCGCGCGGCCGTGGTGTCCGCGCCCTGCTTCGCCTTGTTCGAGGAGCAGCCGGACGATTACCGCGCCACCGTGCTCGGCACGGCGCCGCGCGTCGGCGTCGAGGCAGCGGTTGTCGGCGACTGGCATCGCTGGATCGGTGCCGACGGTGAGTTCGTCGGCATGCGCAGCTTCGGTGCCTCGGCGCCGGCGCCCGTGCTGTACCGCGAATTCGGCATCACACCGCAGAGCATCGCAGAAGCGGCCAGGCGCTCGGTCGCACGTCGGAACCAGGGAAGAACAGCATGAGCTTGCGTGTCGCCATCAACGGATTTGGCCGGATCGGTCGCAACGTGCTGCGTGCGATCGCCGAGTCCCGCCGCAACGACATCGAGGTGGTCGCGATCAACGACCTCGGTCCGGTCGAGACCAATGCGCATCTGCTGCGCTTCGACTCGGTCCACGGCCGCTTTCCCGGCGAAGTCAAGGTCGACGGCGATACGATCGACGTCGGCGGCGGCCCGATCAAGGTGACCGCGATCAAGGACCCGGCGCAGCTGCCGCATCGTGCGCTCGGTGTCGATATCGCCCTGGAATGCACCGGTCTGTTCACCTCGCGTGAGAAAGCCGCCGCACATATCCAGGCCGGTGCCAAGCGCGTGCTGGTCTCGGCGCCGGCAAGCGAGGTCGATCTCACCGTCGTGTTCGGCGTCAATCATCTCGCCCTGACCGGCGATCACATCGTGGTCTCCAACGCCTCGTGCTCGACCAACTGCCTCGCGCCGCTCGCTCAGGTGCTGGACGACGCCGTCGGGATCGAGAAGGGGTTCATGACCACGATCCACTCCTACACCGGCGACCAGCCGACGCTCGATACGTTCCACAAGGACCTCTATCGCGCCCGCGCCGCGGCGCTGAAGGCGCTGCGGCTCGAGGACATGCGGCTGCCGGTCGCCTATGTGAAGACGTTCCAGGGGCCGGCCACCGGCATCGTGGTCGAGCGCGAGCGGCTCGACAAGTTCGGCCGGCCGCTGCTCGGCGCCACCATCAAGCCGAAGCTCGGCCTCTCGGGCCGCAATTACGGCCGCGTGGTCTATGAGGCGCTGAAGGGCGGGCTCGACTTCACCAAGGACGACGAGAACATCAACTCGCAGCCCTTCATGCACTGGCGCGACCGCTTCCTCTACTGCATGGAAGGCGTCAACCGCGCGCAGGCGGCGTCGGGCGAGGTGAAGGGCACCTATCTCAACATCACGGCCGCGACCATGGAGGACATGTACGAGCGTGCGGAGTTCGCCAAGGAGCTCGGCTCGGTCGTGGTCATGATCGACCTCGTGATCGGCTACACCGCGATCCAGTCGATGGCGAAATGGGCGCGCCGCAACGACATGATCCTGCATCTGCACCGCGCCGGTCACTCGACCTATACGCGCCAGAAGAGCCATGGCGTGTCGTTCCGCGTCATCGCCAAATGGATGCGGCTCGCCGGAGTCGATCACATCCACGCCGGCACGGTCGTCGGCAAGCTCGAGGGCGATCCCAACACCACGCGCGGCTATTACGACATCTGCCGCGACGACTTCAACCCGATGAAGCTCGAGCACGGCGTGTTCTTCGACCAGAGCTGGGCGAGCCTGAATAAGCTAATGCCAGTGGCTTCCGGCGGCATCCATGCCGGCCAGATGCACCAGCTGCTCGACCTGCTCGGCGAGGACGTCGTGCTGCAGTTCGGCGGCGGGACCATCGGCCACCCCATGGGTATCCAGGCCGGGGCGACCGCCAACCGGGTGGCGCTGGAAGCGATGATCCTCGCTCGCAACGAGGGACGTGACTACGTTCACGAAGGCCCAGAGATCCTGGCCAAGGCCGCAGCGACCTGCACGCCGCTGAAGGCCGCGCTGGAGACCTGGAAAGACGTCACTTTCAACTATCAATCCACCGACACGCCGGACTTCGTGCCGACGGCGCTCGCCGCTGTCTAAAGGAGAGCAAAGATGAAACTGACCCAAGGCTGTTTCTCCTTCCTGCCCGATCTCAGCGACGAGCAGATTACCAAGCAGGTGCAATATTGCCTGAGCAAGGGTTGGGCGGTGAACATCGAGTTCACCGACGACCCGCATCCCCGCAACACCTATTGGGAGATGTGGGGTCTGCCGATGTTCGATCTCGCGGACGCTGCCGGCGTGATGATGGAGCTCGCCGAATGCCGCAGGGTGTATGGCGACCGCTACATCCGCGTCTCGGGATTCGATTCCAGCCATGGCTGGGAGTCGGTGCGCATCTCGTTCCTCGTCAACCGGCCCGCGAAGGAGGCTGAGTTCGAGCTGGTGCGCCAGGAGATGGCCGTACGCTCGGTACGTTACACCACCGTACACCGGCAACCTCAGCCGGCTTCCTCTTAGTCGCTTTCCGCTCGGAGCGACTCTTTCTCCCCGCTCCGACTCCCTGGCGGACAACTGCTTCGCCGTCATTTGCGGCGGCGAAGCCTCTTTATTCGAGGTCCAAGATGCTGGATGTGCCGCACACGACGACCATTGAGGTCAATGAGGTGCCTACTGCGTTTGACCTGCGCAAGGAGGCCGAGGCGGCGGGGATCACGGAGACCTTGCACCAGCTCGAACAAGAGTTGATCGGCTTGAAGCCCGTCAAGCAGCGGGTGCGGCAGATCGCTTCGCTCCTGTTGATTGAGCGGATCCGGCAGCGGGCCGGGCTCGTCTCCTCGGCCCCGACGCTGCACATGTCCTTCACCGGCAATCCCGGCACCGGTAAGACTACCGTCGCCCTGCGCATGGCGAAGATCTTGCACGGCCTCGGCTTCGTGCGGCGCGGACAGGTGATCTCGGTGACGCGCGACGACCTTGTCGGTCAGTATATCGGTCACACTGCGCCGAAGACCAAGGAGATCCTGAAGAAGGCGATGGGCGGCGTACTGTTCATCGACGAGGCCTATTACCTGCACCGGCCCGACAACGAGCGCGACTATGGTCAGGAAGCCATCGAGATCTTGCTGCAAGTCATGGAAAACCAGCGCGAGGATCTCGTCGTCATTCTCGCGGGTTATGGCGAACGGATGACCAGTTTCTTTGCCTCCAATCCAGGCTTCCGATCACGCATCGCCCACCACATCGAGTTTCCCGACTATTCGGAGGCGGAGCTGCTCTACATTGCCGAGCTTATGCTGAGGGAGCGCGGCTACCGCTTCTCGGCCGCGGCACGCGAGTCGTTCGAAAGATACATTGTGCTGCGCCGGACTCAGCCGTTCTTCTCCAATGCGCGCTCGGTCCGCAACGCTGTCGATCGCATCCGGTTGCGCCAGGCCGATCGGCTGGTCTCCGATCTCGACCGGATGCTCGAGATCGCTGATCTCGAAACCATCGATCCCTCCGACGTATTGGCGAGCCGCGTGTTCAGCGGCGGAGCTGGCAGCGAGCAGGCGACCGGGAGCAAATGTCCATGACCAGGGATATCGTCATTGCTCCCTCGATCCTGGCGGCGAATTTCGCGCGTCTCGGCGAGGAGGTCGCGGCGATCGACGCAGCCGGCGCTGACTGGATCCATTGCGATGTCATGGACGGGCACTTCGTGCCGAACATCAGTTTCGGTGCGGACGTGATAAAGGCGGTGAGGCCGTTCACCACGAAGACGTTTGACGTTCACCTCATGATAGCGCCCGTCGACGCTTATCTTGAAGGCTTTGCCAAAGCCGGTGCCGACATCATCACGATTCATGCGGAAGCCGGTCCACATCTCGATAGTTCGCTGCAGGCTATTCGCGCGCTCGGCAAGAAAGCGGGCGTAAGCCTGTGTCCGTCGACGCCGGAGGGTACAATCGAATATGTGCTCGATAGGTTGGATCTGGTGCTTGTCATGACCGTCAATCCGGGCTTCGGTGGCCAGGCGTTTTTGGAGTGCCAGATCCCCAAGATCAGGCGCATTCGCGCCATGATCGGCGATCGCCCGATCCGCCTTCAGGTCGATGGTGGTATCACGTGCCACAATGCTGCCGCCGTCGTGGAGGCTGGGGCCGACACGTTGGTGGCGGGTTCAGCCCTGTTTGGCGGCAATATCGCTGCCGAGTACGCCACCAATATCGCGGGCCTACGAATGGCAACTAGGGTTGGCCGGTCCCCGAGTTAGACTTCGGCATGGGTCAACAAACACGCAGGACGCGGCGGCTAGGCGCTATGCCGGAGGGACGATGGGGCCGTCGCGGTGAATTCCTCTGCCGTGCGCTTTAGTGGGAACTGCTCGGCTCGACCTCATCGTGATGAACCGCTGAACCATCACAAAGGCGTCAAGTCGAGCGCAAAAGCCATTGCGACGAGTAGAGAGAGCAGAAGGCCTGCTCCACAAAATATACCAAGAATCTTGAGAGTATCGCCGTCCTCAGCTGGTTTTCTGACCGTGCTGGAAACGACTCTTGCGATTTGCGCGATCATCCTGCAACTCCAATTGGCAATGCCAGACTGAAAGCAATTTATACTGAGAACAGCGTCATCGGGCCAGCATTGCAAGCATGAGAGGCTACTCTGCCTAGACCAAATGTCTGGCGGAGGCTTTTTTCAGATCGTTTTCGTATGCCTGCAAAAGTGCTGTTGAAGCGTCCACTGGCGCTTCGCATTGCGTAGCCTCGTCGCGGCCAGCCGATCTTATTTTAGAAACCCCGATTTCTGGCTCTTACCCAACCTTACCCAAACTCTGTGTCAAAAGCCGCTTAGCCCGTTAGAATGGCGCATAGCCTTCGCCTACCACGGCCTCTGCTAGAGGAGAGGGCGCGTGGTTTGCGGGCCAAAGAGCCCATCGGAGGGAATCATGCCAAGGACGCTAGCCGTTGTTTGCGGTCATTCGGCTCAACTTATCAAAAAAGCTCTCATTAACTCCACCGTGTGCGCCGGGGCGGCACTGGCTGCCACCCAGGCCTACGCAGAAGACATCAACTGGCGGCAATTCGAAGGCACGTCCATCGTCTGGGCCTACGATATTCACCCCTATGCTGACGCTGTTGCGGCTCAACTGCCCGAGTTCGAGAAACTCACCGGCATCAAGGTGACGCCGGAGCTTTATCCGGATGATGCCTATTGGAATAAGCTAACGATCCAGCTCAGCACGAAATCGCCAAGCTGGGATGTCGTCGGCACGGGCATCCAGCCCGCCTGGGACCTTGCCCCGGGCCAACTGCTCGAACCGCTCGATCGCTATCTAAACGATTCAAAGCTCACCTCTGCAGCCTACGACTACAAGGACTTCTTCCCAGCCTTGCGCGAAGCGCTGACATGGAAGGTCAAGGAGGGCCAGATCGAGGCCGGCAGCGGGCAGGTCTGGGCGATCCCCCATGGCTTCGAGAACATCCAGTTGTTCTACCGCAAGGATGTGCTGGACAAGCACGGTATCAAAGTCCCGAGCACCCCGCCGGAGATGTCGGCCGCTTGTGAGAAACTCAAAGCTGCCGATCCCACCATCACGCCTCTCGGCGTTCGCGGCGTAAGGTTCTGGAGCAGCATCCACACGGCTGCGATCTCGATTGCGAGGTCCTATGGCGTGCACGATTTCGTCGTCAAAGACGGCAAACTCGACACGGGCCTGGATTCGCCAGAGTCGATCGCCTTCCACAAAGACTATGTCGACATGATCAAGAAATGCGCTGCTCCCTCCTTTGCCAATGACAATTGGTACCAGGTGGTCGAAGGGATCAATTCAGGGCGGACCGCCATGGCGATCGATTCCAACATGTTCGGTTTCTGGAACGACGTCGCCGGCAAGCCCGCCTCCGGCAAGATCGCCTTTGCACCACCGTTGCGCGCACCGAACGGCAAGAACTTCGAATCCAACATCTGGATCTGGTCTCTGGCCATGAACGCCGCCTCCCAGAAGAAGGGCGCGGCCTGGCTCTTCATCCAATGGGCGACCTCCAAGCAGGTCGAGCTGAACGGTGCCGTTGCGGGCAAGCTCGTCAACTCTCCGCGCGCATCGACCTGGAGCGACAAGGCCTGGCTCGAATACGCCGCAAAGCCTGAATTCAACAACTTCGTCGAGACGTTCAAGACTGTGCAGGACCAGGCGCAACTCGCCTTTACGGCCCGCGTCGGCTTCGCCGAGGCAATGAATGCCTGGGCGGTGGCGATGCAGAAGATGGTCAATGGAGCGGATGTGAAGGCAACGCTGACCGACCTTGCCTCCGAGATCCGTTCGTCGATGTGAAGTCCCAAAGGGGGTGGTAGGCTTGCATGCCGCCCCCTTGGATTTCGATGTCAGTTGAAATGTATTCTTCAGGATTAGACGCAATCGTGACGCTGCAGTCTTCAGTGAGCCAACTCGCTTCGGCGCAAGACGGCGCGGCCAAGAGTGCCAGCCCGCCGCGCCTTGACTGGTGGAGCATCGCCGCGATCGCGCCGGCGGTCTTGATCCTTCTTGGCTTTCTGTTCCTGTTCTTCTACGGCGTATTTCAGTCCCTGACGGATCTCAAGTTCGGCCGGCCACTGGTCCACTTTATTGGCCTTACCAATTACGCCGCGTTGATCAAGACAGACGACTTCTGGAATAGCGTCCGAGCAACACTTGTCTACGCTGGTTCAGCGGTCCTTGCGGAAGCCGTGCTCGGCGTTGCCCTCGCCAAGCTCTTTGCCACCGAAGTGTTCCTGGCACGCGTGATGCGGCCGGTCATTCTGTTGCCACTCGTGCTTCCGCCCATGAGCGTTGCCTTGATGTGGACGACGATGATGGATCCGCAGAGCGGCATCCTGAACTATCTGCTGTCGCTTGTAGGAATGGGCCGGTTTGCATGGATTTCTGATCCCGCGACAGCGATGATTTCCCTCGTCCTGATCGACATATGGACTTACACCCCCTTTTTCACGCTGATCATCTTCGCCGGCCTCCAGGGCATCAATGAGGAGATCAGGGAGGCCGCGCGCGTCAATGGTGCAAAGGGCTGGGCAACCTTCCTCTACATCGAGCTGCCGTTGATCGCGCCCTACATCCTGATTGCTGCGGTCTTCCGTCTGATCGAATCTCTCAATCAATTCGACATCATTTTCGGAACGACGCAAGGCGGTCCCGGCAACAGCACCTCCGTTCTTTCCGTGCGCGCCTACATCACCGCATTCCAGAACCTCGCCTTCGGCCGGGGCGCGGCCCTCATGGTCGTCAATTGGATCATCGTCCTGGCCGGAGCGTTCCTCACGGTCAAGTTGTGGCGATACGTCCGACAACGCGTTAGCTGAAGAGACGCGACATGCGCCTAAATCGCTCAGGATCGACAAATATCGCTCTCAATCTGCTGGTTGGCATCTGCGCGCTCACTCTCGCTTTTCCGCTGATCTGGATCCTGCTGATGTCGTTGAAACAGCAGGGCGAGGTCATGGCCTGGCCGCCCAAGTTCATCTTCTCGCCGACGCTTGAGAATTTCCGGGTGCTGTTCGACGCCGCGCAGGCCGGCGCGACAAGCTATGGCACCATCAAGGTTGATTTCCTCACGCCAGTGACAAATAGCGTCGCCATCGCGCTCGGATCTGTTTTCGTCTCAATGCTCCTTGGCGTGCCCGCCGGTTACGTTCTGGCAAGGCGAGACATCCCGATGAAGGAGGACATCGCCTTCTTCATTCTTGGCTTCAGGTTCGCCCCGGCCTTGCTCGTCGTCATCCCGCTCTTCAACGTGTTCCAGACCATCGGACTCTACGACACCTATCTCGGCATGATCTGGGTCTACCAGGTCGTCACGCTGCCTATGATCGTGTGGTTGAGCCGCTCCTACATCGAGGATATTCCAAAGGACATCGAGGAGGCTGCAGCGATGGACGGGGCCAAACCTGTCAGGGTCATTCTGCATATCGTGCTGCCGCTTCTCAAGCCCGGCCTGATCGGCGCCTCCTTGCTGATCTTTCTGCTGGCCTGGCACAACTTCGCGCTCGGCTTGATCCTGAGCTCCACCAAGGCGCCGGTGACCGTCGCGCTACTCAAGCTGCTCAATCCGGGGGTGCAGTTCTATCCCGTCATGGCTGCAGGACTGGTCGTTACCATGATCATTCCGGTGATCTTGATCGTGATGGGCCAGCGCCACCTCGAACGTGGTCTCACTTTCGGGGCAGTAAAATGAATCCCAGGCCCTTGATGTTCTTTGGAACGACCAATCTCGACCTCTGCTTCAATGTCGAGCGGCTGCCAACGCCGGGTGAAAGTTTGATGGGCAAATTGAACCGCAATCCTGGAGGGAAGGGCGCCAATCAAGCCGTAGCGGCCGCACGGCTTGGACTGAAGCCCCTATTCTACACCCGTCTTGGCGGGGACGAGGCTGGCCAGTCCCTCTTGCAGTCACTGCGCGAAGCCGGAGTCCGTGCTGAGGCCATCACCATTTGTGCCGGTGAGGTCTCCGGCTCGGCCCTCGTCCTGGTGGGAGACGACGGTTCGAACATGATCGTGATCGATCCGGGCGCCAATCTGAATGTGATGCCGGCCATGGTTGAGAGCGCGGCCGCATTCATCGCGCCAGGCGCGCTCGTTGTTGCCGAAATGGGCTTGCCCATCTCCGCCCTCAACCGGCTCTTTGAAATGAAAAGCGAGAAGGGCTTCGAACTCATTTTTAATCCGGCGCCGGTCAGACCCGGGCTTTCGCCGGCGGCATGGCGACAAGTCGATTACGTGACCCCCAACCAGACCGAGGCCTTCGAGCTGACCGGGGTAGAGGTGACCGATTTCGACAGCGCCGCAGTGGCGGCGTCCAAGCTTCTGCACCTCGGACCCAAAGCCGCACTGATCACGCTGGGAGCGCAGGGCGCCTTCTATGCCGACGCGGCGCACTCGTTTGCGCTGCGTGCCTTTCCCGTCAAAGTCGTCGATACCACGGCCGCCGGGGACGCCTTCAATGGCGCTTTTGCCGCTTCGCTCGCTCAAGGCCTGCCTCTGAGGGATTCGGTCAGACGAGCACTAGCCGTTGCTGCCCTGTGCGTAACGCGCCGCGGGGCGCAGGCCTCAATGCCGCTGGCAGCAGAGGTCGATGAATTCCTCAAATCACAAACGATCTTGGAGTTGGAATGACCGAACAGTTCTCAGTCTCAGACAGAACGGTGCTCGTGACAGGGGCAGGGGGCGGCATCGGATCTGCCATTGTGAATGCGTTTCGGGCAGGAGGGGCCAACGTCGTTGCCACCGACGCCAATCTCGAAAGCCTCAGGCAGACATTGGTAGGACTTCCCCATGGCAATGGCGTGTTGCCGATGGCCATGGACGTTTCGCGCGAAGAGGACGTGGCGCGCGTGCTCGAGGAGATCGGAAAACGATTCGGCCGGCTCGACGTGCTCGTCAACAATGCCGGCGTTAAATCTGCCCAGCCGCTCCTCAGCGGGGCGGCCGACAAGATCGAACGCACAATCCAGATCAACTCGGTCGCAATCCTCCGCTGCTCGAAGCTCGCGATCGAGCGCTTCATGACAACCAAGGGCGGCCGCATCGTCAATGTCGGTTCCTCCTTGTCTTCGCAAGGCGCCGTATTCAACTATCAGGCCGGAGGGGCGGACTATTGCCTCTCCAAGGCAATCGTTCACGACATCACAAAGCTCCTTGCTTATGAATGCGCGCCGCTCAAGATCAATGTGAATGCAATCGCACCGGGGATCATCGACACCCCCATGCATGGCCGTCCGCGTGAGGAGACGGAAGCCCGCCATAGCGGCCGAATCCCATTGGGACGGGTTGGATTGCCGAACGACATTGCCGGCCTTGCCGTGTTTCTCGCAAGCCCTGCGGCCTCCTACATGACCGGCCAGATCGTTCACGTGAACGGCGGGATGCTGATGAATGGCTAAGTCCGGCACTCAGCTTCAATGGCCCGAGATCGCCGGTGTCATTTCCGATCTGGATGGCGTGGTCTACCGGGGGAACGCCGCGATCGCGGACGCCATCGAAGCCTTCAAGAGCTGGCAGCGGGCAAAACTTCCCTTCTGCTTCGTCACTAACAATTCGACCCACACGCCGGAAGATGTTGTGCGCAAGGTCGGAGGTTTCGGGCTTTCGATCTCCCCGAGGCAGGTCGTGACGAGCGCCATCACGGCCGCGGCGCTCATTCGCGCCCAATACCCGAAACTGACACGGGCCTTTGTCATCGGCGCGCCATCCCTTGCCAAAGCGATCGAGGAGGCGGGCCTCGAAGTCACCGATGCGAAGCCTGAAGTCGTGGTGATGGGGCTCGACCGCCAGATTACGCATGACAAGCTGCGAATTGCTGCTGCGGCTATCCTGGGCGGCGCCGTGTTCATAGGCACAAACCCTGATCTTCTCTTGCCGACTGCGGACGGCTTCGAACCAGGGGCAGGGGCCATGATCACGGCAGTTGCAGCCGCAACTCAAGTCCAGCCTCTGATCGTCGGCAAACCCGAGACGCACATGATCGAAGCCGCGCTTTCGCGGCTTGGAACGCCACGTCAATCCACATTGATGATCGGCGACCAGATACAGACAGATATCCAGGCCGGCAAGCGCGCCGGCCTTCCTGCCGTGCTCGTCACGACAGGCGTCCCACCTCGCAAGGACGCCGCGCTGCTGCCAGCCGACTTTACCGTGTCCAGCCTTTCAGAAATCGCCGTGAAGGCTGGTGTAGACACCGTACGGCAGAGGAGAGCGTGATGGCCAATGTTCGCCTGGAAGGCCTCAACAAGGCCTATGGCACTATCCAGATCCTGCGCAATATCGACCTCACCATCGATCACGGCGAATTCGTCGTCTTCGTCGGGCCTTCAGGGTCGGGCAAGTCGACCCTGCTGCGCATGATCGGCGGTCTCGAGCCGATTAGCGGAGGACGGCTTTTCATCGACAATGAGCTCGTCAACGACGTGGACGCGGCCGACCGCAATCTAGGCATGGTGTTCCAGAGCTACGCCCTCTATCCGCACATGACCGTCCGGGAAAACCTGGCTTTCCCCTTGCGGATGGCCAAAGCGACGAAAGCGGAGATCGGGAAGCGTGTCGCTGAGGCCGCGTCCTTATTGCAGATCGACCATTTGCTCGATCGCAAGCCACGGCAGCTCTCCGGCGGCCAGCGCCAGCGCGTGGCGATCGGGCGGGCCATCGTCCGCGAGCCCAAGGTGTTTCTGTTTGACGAGCCGCTGTCCAACCTCGACACCGAGCTGCGGGTGCAGATGCGGGTCCAGATCGCCAAGCTCCACGAGCAGCTTGGAAACACCATGATCTACGTCACTCACGATCAGGTCGAGGCCATGACCATGGCTGACAAGATCGTCGTGCTCAAGGACGGCAATATCGAGCAGGTGGGGAGCCCCCACGAGCTCTATCACTACCCGGCGTCGCGCTTCGTCGCCGGCTTCATTGGCTCGCCTAAGATGAATTTTTTGGGCGGTCATATCGAGGCCGCGCACGAGACAGGGGTGGAGGTCAGGCTTGACGCGGGCTCGACCGTCTCGGTCCCCGTTCGGCCGGATCAATTGCTGGTCGGCAAGCCGATCACGCTCGGGATCCGTCCCGATGATTTCTCGCAGCCGGCAGAAGACAAAGAGATCGCTCTCGAGCTGGACGTCGATTTCGTCGAGCACCTTGGCAGCGTCACCTACATCTACGGCAACGCGGGCAAGGAAGCCGTGGTCGCCAAAGCGCCACGGCTCGAGCCAGCCAAACGATCTGGCAAGGTCCGCCTTGCGGCTTCACCAGCCGATTGCCACCTGTTCACGGCCAACGGCAAGGCCCTGCAGCGGTTGCACGCACCGGCAAATTGGAGCTAATTTTCGGGCCTGCCGCACAGGAGGGGCGGCCGGTATGCACAACCGGGTAGAGCAGGTCAAGAACGCAGGAATCAGGCAGTTCTTCCGCAATTCCCGTTCATTCGTGCTCGGGGCAGGCATCGGCTCGGGCATGACCGCAAGGGCGGCCGAACGGGCGGGTGCAGATTTTGTCCTTGCGCTCAACGCTGGCCGTTTTCGCGCCATGGGCGGCTCCTCGCCAGCCTCGATCCTGCCCATCCGCGATAGCAACGAATTCGTCGCCGGATTCGGCCGAACCGAGATCCTGCCCAGCACCAAACTGCCGGTCTTTTTCGGCGCATGCACCTTCGATCCGCGCCTCGATCTCGATCGCTTCCTCGACCGGATCATCCGATGGGGCTTTACAGGGGTTACCAATTTCCCCTCCGTCATCCACATCGACGATTTTAGAAGGTCCTTGCTCGAGAAATCTGGCCTCGGCTACGAGCGAGAAATCGAACTTCTAACAAAAGCCCGTCAACGCGGTTTGATGACGATTGCCTATACCCGCTCCCAGGCCGAAGCGCGGCGCATGGTCGAGGCAGGCATTGAGGCGATCTGCATCAACTTCAATCTCAATCGCAGCGTCGAAAGCGGATCTGATCCATCGATCAGCCAGTCCGAGCTCGCAGCGCGGACCAGCGCCGTGACACGGGTGGCGCACTCCACCGACAAGAACGTCATCTGTCTACTCGGCGGCGGACCCATTACAAAGCCGGACGAACTCCTCGATATCTGCCGCGAAACGGGCGTCCAGGGCTTCATAGGCGGCTCTTCGCTGGACCGGGTCCCGTTGGAGATGTCGGTCCTCGAGGTCACATCCGGGTTCAAGACGATTCATCTCTTGCGCGAGAAAGTCGATCTGCTCGAGCGTCAGCTCCAATTGAGCGGGTTCAGGCACGGCGTCATTGCCCAATCCTCAGTCATGAAGCGGGTGCTCGAGACCGCCAAACGCCTGGCTGCCAATCCTAATCCTGTGCTCGTGTGGGGCGAAACGGGCTCGGGAAAACGCAGGATAGCGAATCTCGTTCACAGCTTCAGCGACCGCAAACATACAAAGGCTGCGCTCTTCCAGTGCCGCGCGGGGCCGGCAGCGGGCAACATCGGTGCATTGTTCGGCGCGGAGCGCGACGAGACCAGGAAGCGCCAACTATCGATTCTTGAAGCTGCAAACGGCACTGCCGTCCTGCTGCTGCATCTGGATCAACTGCCGCGGGATGGCCAGGAGCGTCTTGCTGATTACCTCGAGACCGGCGGTTTTGCACCCCTGAACGGGGTATCGGTCGTGCGGTCCAACGCACGGATCATTGCAACAGCGACAATTGCTCGCAGCGCCAGCCTTCAAACCGTGCTCTGTCCTCGGCTTCTTGCCCTGTTTACCGGGCTTGACATTGCCCTGCCGGCCTTGCCGGACAGGCTCGAAGACCTTCCCCAACTGGTCCAGCATTTCACGGTGGAAGCGAAGGGAGATTCAAACGCGCCGACGTTGGGAATAGAGAATTCTGCCTTCCTGGCGCTTGCCGGGCATGATTGGCCGGGAAACCTGCGAGAGTTGCGCCAAATCGTCAACCAGCTGGTGACGCTGCAACTGTCACACATTACGGCTGACGTCCTAAGGCCTTTGCTGACCGCGTCATCGGCCGTGAAACGGACAAATGTGTTCTCCGAGCGCGAGTGGATCATCGAAGGGCTGAAACGAAACAAGCTCCACCGCGGAAAAACTGCCCAGTCCCTTGGACTCTCCAGGAAGACCCTCTACAACAAGATCAAGAAGCTGCGGATCCTGGAGTAGCTCTGCTCCTCATTATTTTCGCGCTGGCGGCTTCGTGCCGCTCAGAAGCGCGAACTTCGCCACCGGCGCTCCTCGCTTCCCGGCGCTTACCAAATCGACGCCATCGCCAATCACGAACTTGAGCGCTTCTTCCGGCATCTGGACCAGGCCGGCCAGATGCGAGCCGATGCGCCGCTCGGCCATTGCGGTCTTAGAGATGTCGTCCGTCGCGAACAACACCCTGAAGTCCAAATTGGCAAACCATTCCAGACGTCGAAGCTCGATCTCCTGTCCGCTTTCAATGGGCGTCCCTGTCGTTGACCGCTCAATGAGAGACGCCGGCGGGAAGTTGATGATCCCCTTGATCCCGGCCTCTTTCAACGCATCGGCAAGATCCTCCCAGCACGCGAAGGGATCGATCATGACGATCGCGGCGTAAACACCCGCAGATCTCTCCTTTCGGAACGTGCGCAGATCCCGTAACAGACAATCGTTCCAGTCAACGACGGGCAAGGTCGCCATGACCAGCATGGAGCCTTCCGGAAGGCTCCCTAAAGCCGGCGCATAGATTGCTAGGCAATAACCCTCGCGCGTGTCCGACCTGCTTGAAATGAGCTCGCCGACTGCTCTTTGCTTCAACCGCCTCTACCCAATCTTACCCATTTAAACATCGCACTGATCTTATACGGCATTTCAGTTCGGTCTAGAGATCTGCACGACATCTAGGCACGTCAGGCTTCCGACGACGTCTCATCTATCCGCTGGCAGGCCGGCCTCGTCTGCTTCCTCCCTCGACTTACGCCGCTGTTGGAGAGCTCCAGCAGCGGTCTCTTTTTAGAATTCAATTCACAGGCATTGAACCGCGCGAGCTGTCCACCCGCCCGCCACTTGGCACTTTTTGCAATGGGTGAAACAGCGTCCCAAGGGCTGGCGGAGATGACCTTCGCCTGCTGCGCACCGCGTGCGTCTCATGGGCCCGAAAGGACGCCGGACAGAAGATGCCGGAAGAGGAGAGGGGAAGACACGCCGCAGACAGGACAGGCAACCTTGGCTAGAGCCACCGGTGCGCTCCCGAGCGCTTCGAGACATCTACCCAATATTACCCAACTCTCCCCGGCGCGGCACTTATTGAGCGTCTCGGCCGCGTTTAGACCATTCGTATCAAGCAGGATCGGAGAGGAAAGATCGTGTCGCACCATTGCACCGACGACGCGAAGTCGGCCAGGCTTGGGCGCTCGCCCAAGGTCGGAGCCGCTGGCGCCGTTGCAATCGTGGCGACGCTCGATACGAAGGGCGCAGAAGCATCTTATCTCCGAAACGTCATCGAAGGCCTGGGCCGCACGACGGTGGTCTTAGACGTCGGTACGTCCAAGGCAGGGTCGGACAAAGAGCCGACAGATGGCGGCCGCGCCGTTTCTCCCGTCGAGCTCTTGAACGACATTGCCCAATCGGCCCGCAAAATGGTCGATGATCTTCGCCAATCAGGCGCGATCAGCGCAATTGTCGGAATTGCGGGTGGCAAGGGCAGCGCCGTCTTTGGCGAAGTCGTCCGCGATTTACCATATGGCTTCCCGAAGCTCCTTGTGAGTAGCGCCAGGCCCGCACTGCTCGCCGAACTGGCCGTCCATAACGACATCATCCTCTATCCGACCCTTGTCGACCTCTTCGGGATCAACGCCTTCACCCAACGCGTGCTGGACAATGCCGGCCGCGCCGTGGCCGCCATGCAATATGAGCCATCCCGTCAGAGGAGACGGAAGAAAATCGTCGCCATCACGGCCTTCGGAGTTACGACGCCGGCGGCCAATCAATGCGTAAGACGTCTTGGAGAGGCCGGCCTCGATGCGATCGTTTTCCCCGCTAACGGGGCCGGCGGGCGCAAGATGGAACAGCTAATCGCGGCCGGTGAGTTTGACGCTGTAATCGATCTGACCACAACCGAGCTTGCTGACGAAATCGTCGGTGGCACCGCCAGCGCCGGACCGGATCGGCTCAAGGCAGCCGCGGATCGATCAATCCCGCAGGTCGTCGCGCCAGGCGCAGTCGACATGGTCAATTTTGGTCCACCATCCAGCGTCCCCGATCAGTTTCGCTGCCGCCAGTTCTACTCCCATACTCGCTACACCACGCTCATGCGCACAACTCCGTCCGAAAACGCAAGCATCGGCCGGCTTACGGCCGAGCGGCTGTCGCGGGCCGAAGCGCCAGCCATCGTGCTCTGGCCGGCGAAAGGCGTCTCCGACTACGACCGCGACGGCGGCGTGTTCCGTGATTGCAATGCCGACCGCGCTTGGCTGGACGCGGTCAAGAACAATCTGCCGCCCAAAATCACGGTGCGCGAATTGAACTGTCACATCAACGATCCCGAATTTGCCGAGGCGGCCGCGAGTTGGATCCTCGAGCAATTGGCGCAGGAAGGCTGACTGCGATGCGGATGTTTGAGCGAAGCGAAATCCTAGCGAAGATCGCAAGCCAGGTGGCCGAGCGCAGAGCGGTTCTTGCCGCAGGCAGCAGCTGCGGCCTGGTGGCCAAATGCGCTGTCCTCGGGGGCGCGGACATGCTGGTGGTCTACTCTACCGGGCTGTCGCGCCTGATGGGGCTTCCGACCAGCCGGATCGGAGACTCCAACGCGCGCACGCTCGAGCTTGCCGCAGAAATCCGCAACGTTGTCTCTTCCATCCCCGTGATCGGCGGCGTTGAGGCCTGGGATCCCGTTCGGCTCGATCTCGATGCGTTGCTCGACAAATTCTGGGCGGCCGGCTTCTCAGGCGTGATCAACTATCCCACCATCTCGACCATGGGCGACAAATGGCGCGACCGCCGCGGCCGCGTCGGGCTCGGCTTCGAACGCGAAGTCGAGATGATCGCATCTGCGCGCAAGAAGAACATCTTCTCGCTCGCCTATGTCGCAAACCCGGACGATGCCAAGGCGATGGCAAGCGCCGGGGCCGACTGCATCATCCCTCATGTCGGCGCCACACGGGGCGGGCTCGTTGGCCATGAGGAAGGGCGGTCGGTCAAAGACGCGATCAATCGCATCAACGACATCAACGCCGCGGCCAGGAGCGGGCGCTCCGACGTTGTCCTGCTCTGCCATGGTGGTGCGATCGCAGAGCCCGCGGATACGGCCGAGGTGTACCGGTCGACGCAATGCGTCGGATTTGTCGGCGCCTCCTCCATCGAACGAATTCCGATCGAACGGGCAGTAAAGGCGGCAGCCGAGGAATTCAAAGCCGTCCCGCTTCCCCAACATCACTGACCTCAGTTCCAAGAAATCGCAGCGAGGCTGGAATGGACACACCGATGGGCCAATCAAGCAAGGGCATGACCGTGGCGATCGCCCGAAGCGCAAGGGCGGATCACGAATGGGCAACCGACGTTCTCGTAGTCGGGAGTGGTGCAGCCGGGCTCTCGGCCGCCCTCTATGCGGCAAAAGCAGGACTGCGCGTCACTGTCTGCGAAAAATCCGCCCGGCTCGGCGGCACGACAGCTCTTTCCAATGGTATGATCTGGGTTCCTTGCTCACCCCAGGCGCGCTCAGCGAAGATCGACGACTCGCTTGCGAAGGCAAGGACCTACCTGCAGCACGAACTTGGCACCTATTACCGGGCAGGCTTCATCGATGCTTATCTCGAGGACGGCCCAGCTGCACTTGCCGCCCTTGAGGACGGGACAGAGGTCAACTTCACGCTGGCCTCGGCGCCCGATTATCATTCGAGCCAGATCGGCGGCGTCGACAAGGGCCGGGCACTGAGCCCGGCTCCCTATGATGGGCGCCTTCTCGGAGCCGATTTCGATCTGATCGGCGATCCCATCCGGGTTGTGCTTGGTGGAATGATGATCTCATCCAGCGAGGTCAGAAGCTTCCTCAATCCCTTCCAATCCTTTGCCGCCCTCAGACACGTCTTGCGGCGTGTCGGTCGCTACGCGCGTGACCGGCTGGGCCACAGGCGCGGGACAGAGCTCAGCGGAGGGAACGCCCTGATCGCGCGCCTGGTCGTCAGTCTGCGCAAGCACGGCGTCGAGATATGGCCTGGCTCCCCGCTGATAGAGCTGATCAGGGAAGATGGGCGTGTCACCGGAGCCGTCGTCAAGCGGAACGGTTCCGACCTTCGCGTGCGCGCCTCGCATGGCGTCATCCTCGCAACGGGCGGATTTGCTCGCAGCGCAGAGTTAAGAGCCAGCCTCAGCGGTCCCCACCAGCACGATGACACGCTGGCCCATGTGGACGTTGTGGGCGATGGCATTTCCCTGGCGTCCAGGCTTGGAGCTGCGATTGACAACAATGTCGCCTCTGCCGGCTTTTGGACTCCCGTCTCAATTCTCAAGAGCGGCAGCTCCTCCCAAGTGGTCCCCTATGGCTGGCTCGATCGCGGCCGTCCCGGCGTCATCGCAGTGGGGCCGGATGCCAAGCGTTTCGTCAACGAATCCAATTCGTATCACGACATTTGCCTGGCGATGTTCACCAGCGGCTATCCGGCAGATAAGCGATTTTACTTCATCTGCGACCTGGAGTTCGTACGGTTGAGAGGTATGGGACATCTGCTGCCCTGGCCCTGGACCTTGAGGATCGGAAAATATGCGCGCCTTGGGTACATCAAGGTCGGCCGGACAATTCCTGAACTTGCCAAACAGCTGGGGCTAGATCCGGCTGCGCTTGAAAAGACCGTCGAAGAGCACAACACGCACGCTGCTGAGGGGCGCGATCCGCTGTTCAAACGCGGTGAATCCGCCTTTAATCGCACGCTCGGCGATCCGGCCGTGAGCAAGAAAAACCCAAATCTCGGACCCATCAAGACAGGCCCGTTTATCGCGCTTCCAATCGTTCCGGCAACGCTCGGCACGGCCACCGGCCTGGCAACCGACACTTGCGGCCAGGTCCTAGACGGGCAGGAAAGATCCATCGCGGGCCTTTACGCTTGCGGCAACGACATGACATCCCCGATGCGCGGCATCTATCCAGGAGCAGGCATCACCATCGGGCCTGCGATTGTGTTCGCGTACCGGGCTGTCAACGCCATCCTATCGGCGACGCAGCAAAAGACAAAGGCTGCCGCTTCTGGAGCTTGACATCGTTTGCATGGGGCGAGCGCGTGATCGACGAAGCATTGGCTTTCGCCAGGAGCGGCTGGCTCGAAGGCGGCTCATCCAAGGGGTTTGATTTTTGATGCGCCGCTCGCGCCATGCCAAGATCGTCGCAACCATCGGCCCGGCAACCGTCGAGCTCGACCAACTCCGTGCTCTCGATCTTGCAGGTGCCGATACATTCCGCCTGAACTTCAGTCATGGCACCAAAGACGATCACGCGCGCGCCTTTACCGCCATTCGCGCGCTCGAGCGCGAATTCGGCCGACCCATCGGCGTGCTACAAGATCTGCAAGGCCCGAAGCTGCGCATCGGTTCGCTTGAAGAGGGTGAGCTCACGCTGCAGGCCGGCGAAACGGTCCGCTTTGTTCTGGACGGAGCAAGAGGCGGAAAGCAGGCGATCCCTCTGCCACATCCGGAGATCTTTGTAGCTGCGTATCCAGGTCAAAATCTGCTCATCGATGACGGCCGTGTTCGCCTAAGCCTCGAAAAGCCAGGCGATGGCGACATGATAGCGCGCGTCATTGTCGGTGGAACGATCCGCGATCAAAAAGGCGTAAACGTGCCGGGAGCGTTGCTTGATATCTACCCCCTGACCAAGAAGGATCGTGACGATCTCGTCTTCGGCCTAGAGCTGGGCGTCGACTGGGTTGCCTTGTCCTTTGTTCAGAAGCCTTCAGACCTGATTGAGGCACGAGCTCTAATCGGTGAGGCAGCCGGCCTCGTCGCCAAAATCGAAACGCCAATGGCGCTTGATCACATCGATGATATCATCAAATTGTCCGACGCCCTCATGGTCGCCCGCGGCGATCTTGGGGTCGAGATTCCCCCGGAAAACGTGCCTGGCCGACAAAAAGAGCTCATTCGTGCTTGCCGAATGGCCGCAAAGCCCGTGATCGTCGCAACCCAAATGCTTGATTCCATGGTGGCAGCGCCGACGCCGACGCGCGCGGAAGCCTCCGATGTTGCGACCGCCATCTATGATGGAGCCGATGCTGTGATGCTATCAGCCGAAACGGCAAACGGCGCTTATCCGGCCGAAGCCGTCGCCATGATGGATCGTATCATCCGGAGTACGGAGCAACATCGTCTCTATCGCTCCTTGATCAGGGCTGCGCAAGTCGACGAAGAGATTACCCCTCCACACGCTGTCGCAGCGGCAGGCGCAGATCTTGCCGCCACGATCGAGGCCAAAGCCATCATCGGCTTCACGGCGAGCGGGACGACCGCAGCCCGCATTTCGCGCAAACGACCACCGATCCCCGTTCTTGCTCTGACGCCAGACGACATTGTGGCGCGACGCATGTGCCTGTTGTGGGGCGTCCATAGTGTCGTGGCCAGCGATCCCTCCGGCCATGAAGAAATAACCCGGATCGCGGCCGTGGCAGCGCAACGGGAAGGCTATGTGCGGTCCGGCGACTTGGCCGTCGTGGTCTTTGGCCTCCCATTCGGACAAATAGGCGCGACAAACAACGTACGCGTTGCTGTCTGCTAGAACAGTCCGTTCGCCCTGAAACGTCTGTCGAGCCATCTTGATGTCGATCCGGACTGCGGCGAGGCTCTACGCATGGTCGTGCACGAGATGCTCCAAGCCCGGCTGCAACTCCGGCCAGGAGCTTACATTGCCTGACGACCACGAGGCAGCTCTGCGCGGATGGGCGGTTTCGGTCGAAACCGCACAGCCTTTTTAGTCGAATGCCGCTTGCAGCGAGCAGACGGGCTGTATCGCTGGCATGAGGGCCTCAGCGGCAGGCATCTGCGTGCCGCCCGCGGCCTGTTGAACTGGTCCGTCAAGGAAGTGGCCCAGCGGGTGTGCGTCTCCACGGCGATCATCTGGCGGATCGAGGAGTACAGCGACACACCAATGTCCGACGCGCAGAGGGAAAGCTTGAGAAAGACCTTTGTCGATGCAGGAATCAAAGTTACCCTTCCGGTCGTAGGCAAGCCCCGGTGTTCAGCCGCGATGACGCTCCATCGGCAAATCGAGATGGCTATCAATCGTTATCTTTTTTGCAGCGCAGGAGGGCAGCGCCGGTCTCAAGAATCAACAAAATTGAGCTTCCGGCAGCTTCTCCTCGTGTGAAAGTGCTACTCAGGTGCCCCATGCTGGCAAGTCTCGGTCTTATCCTCCTCTGCCAATTGATCGGAGAGGCCATTACGCGCGGGTTCGGCCTGCTGCTGCCTGGTCCGGTCGTCGGGCTCCTGCTGCTGTTGATTTTGCTGCTCGTCCGTGACCGTTTCGCAATCATCGCTCAAGGACCGCTGCGAAACGGCGGCGTTGAGACTGCCAGCAGGGGGCTGCTCAACAATCTGTCTCTCCTGTTTGTCCCGGCCGGCGTGGGTGTCGTGGAAAAACTCGATCTCATTTATGCTCATGGGATAGCAATTGTGTTGATTCTTGCCCTTTCCGTCGTAGTGACCCTTCTCGCGACCGTGCTAACGTTTCGCCTGGTCAGCCGGCTGTTCGGTCATGAGGCGCCATGAAGGACCATGCATTCTCGCTCTGGGTCTATCTGTCGCAATCGCCTCTGCTTTGGCTGACGATCACCTTACTGGTTTATGCAGTCTCGGAAGCGCTGTCGCTTGCCCTCCACCGACATCCGCTCGCCAATCCTGTTCTCCACGCGGTCTGGATCATCGGCGTGTTTCTGTTCGTGACCAGCACGCCATATCCGGTCTATTTTAGCGGAGCGCAGTTCGTACATTTCTTGCTCGGCCCAGCCACAGTCGCGCTCGCTATCCCGCTCTACGAGAACCGCAGGATCGTCCTTGCCTCGATCGTGCCAATGCTGGCAGCCCTCGTTGTGGGCTCGGTCACAGCGGCCGCGTCGATTGTGCTGCTTGCGAAAGCTGCAGGCTTGCCGCGCGATGTTGTACTGTCCCTTGCGCCTAAGTCCGTGACAGCCGCGGTCGCAATGGGGATCAGCGAAACACTGCACGCCGACCCTTCTCTGACCGCCGTCGCGGTGATCCTCACGGGGATCATGGGAGCGATCATTGTCACGCCATTGATGAATTGGAGTGGTATCATTGATTTTCGTGCGCGTGGTTTTGCCGCGGGCATCGCCGCGCACGGCATTGGTACCGCGCGAGCGTTTCAGGTGGACGAGGTTGCGGGCGTGTTCTCGGGGATTGCGATGAGCCTGAACGCGCTGGTTACGTCTTTGCTCGTCCCTCTCGCAGTCACACAATTGTTGCGATAAGCCACCGCGCATGGCCGTTCTGACGAGGCCCATCCTCACTTTTTCGGATAGCCAAACCATCGCGGCAACGAGCGATACTTACTGGGAGGAAAGGCTAGCTTCGCCTCCGAGCTGGGCGACGATCCAATCGGCAAAAGCGCGCACCGCCGAGCGTTGCCGGCTGGCGCGCGGATAAATTAGCCTGTGACCGACGTATCGAATATCGGTTGCGCGGCCGGCCAATGGAGCAACCAGTCGTCCGCTAGCCAATTCGCGCTCCGCTAGAAGCGTTGATTCCAAGGCTACTCCCAGTCCTTCGGCGGCGGTTGCAATCGCCAGGAAACTTCGATCGAATCTCATGCCGTGAATCGCTGGAGCTTCCAATCCATTGGCGGCGAACCACTGATGCCATTGAACTTGCTTCACGTCTGAACGGATCAATGTCTGATCCAGGAGGTCGATCGGCTTCTTGATTGATTTTGCAAGCTTCCGGGAGCATAGGGGAGTGACTGTTTCCTCTGGCAGAGGAACAATCTCGACGCCCTCCGCCCTCGGCGGACCGTAAACGATGTCGACATCGAAATCATCGTTACTGAAACGCGCATAGTCTGTGCTGGCAGCCAAGCGAACTTCTAGCTTCGGATGGGCTGCAAGAAACTGCGCCAGTCGTGGCGTTAGCCATTGCGCTGCAAAGCTCGGAGCGGAGTGAACCCGCACCAACTGCGGACCACGAGCAGCGACTTCCTCCAAGCCGCGGCGGAGCTGATCGAATGCAGCGCCGGTATGTCGCATCAGGTTCTCGCCGGCCGGCGTGAGCCGCACCGCGCGTGCACTGCGCTCGAAGAGAACGGTCCGGAGCGTGTCCTCCAGCTTACGGATTGCATGACTGACTGCACTTGGCGTCAGGTGAAGCTCATTCGCCGCATCGCGAAACGATCCGGTGCGGGCCGCCGCCTCAAAGGCGCGAATTGCCGATATCGGAACATTCGAGAGCATCGCATAAGTGAACCAGATTCATCGACCCATGACAACTGTGCGCTTGTCGGCGCGGAGAGCGAGGGTCATTCCTAGCATTGTCAAGGAAAACAATTTGCGGGAGGAACTGATGCTGCTCAGCGGGAAGACAGCCATCATTTCGGGCGCGGCCTCGCCGCGGGGGATCGGGCTCGCCACCGCCCGGCGGTTTGCCTCCGAGGGCGCTCGGGTCGCAATCCTCGATATCGATGCCGGAGCCGCGGCAGGGGCAGCAGCCACTCTTGGCAAGGAACACCTCGGTTTGCGCTGCGACGTCGCTGACAAATCGTCCTGCGAGCGGGCAGTTGCAAGCGCGGTCGAGGCATTCGGTGGTATCGATATACTGATCAACAATGCCGGCATTACCCAGCCGGTGAAGCTCCTGGACATATCAGCCGCCGATTGGGATCGCATTCAAGACGTCAATCTCAAAGGCGTTCTCTTCCTCTCCCAGGCCGTGATCCCGCATATGCGTGCGCGGAAGTCCGGATCGATCGCATGCATGTCGTCGGTGTCGGCCCAGCGTGGCGGCGGAATTTTTGGGGGACCACACTATTCGGCAGCGAAAGCCGGCGTTCTTGGTTTAGCCAAGGCCATGGCTCGCGAGTTCGGTCCTGACAACATCCGCGTCAACTGCGTCACGCCTGGCCTGATCGGCACCGATATCACGGCCGGCAAGCTGACTGATGAAATGCGTGCGAAAATTCTGGAAGGCATTCCACTCAATCGTCTCGGCACCGCAGAAGATGTCGCCGGCATCTACACTTTTCTGGCCTCCGATCTCTCCGCGTACGTCACTGGTGCCGTGATCGACGTCAATGGCGGCATGCTCATCCACTGAGCCAGCAAGAGAAGGTCCAGATCGATGGAAGCGCCGACCAAAACGTTGACCAACACGCCCAAGCTGGCGGACCGCGCCTATAACATTCGCCGCAATGCGCTGCGCATGGGGGAAGTTCAGGGCCAAGGCTATATCGCTCAGGCGCTCGATATCTCCGACGTTCTCGCCGTGGCTTACTTTCACGCGATGCGCTATCGGCCGGAGGATCCGACCTGGGAGGAACGCGATCGCTTCCTGCTCTCAAACGGGCACTACGCTATTGCGCTTTATGCGGCTTTGATAGAAGCGGGGATCGTCCCCGAGGAAGAGCTTGAGACCTATGGCAGTGACGAGAGCCGCTTGCCAATGTCGGGCATGGCCTCCTACACGCCCGGAATGGAAATGTCGGGTGGCTCGCTCGGCCTCGGGCTCAGCATTGCTGTCGGCATGGGCCTTGGCCTCAAACGCAAAAGGTCCGAGGCGCGGGTATACACCTTGTTCTCCGACGGCGAGCTCGACGAGGGCTCCGTGTGGGAGGCCATCCAGTCGGCGGCCCACTACAAGCTGGACAACCTGATCGGCATTGTCGATGTCAACAACCAGCAGGCCGACGGTCCCTCGACGCAAGTCATGGCCTTCGAACCCTTGGTCGACAAGCTCCAGGCATTCGGCTGGTTCGTACAACGTATCGATGGCAATGATCTCGATGCCGTGCTCGCAGCATTCGACCGTGCAAAGTCGCATCCCGAGCCGAAGCCGCGAATGATCGTCGCCGACACCCTCATGGGGAAGGGCGTTCCTTTCCTCGAGCAGCGCGAGAAGAACCATTTCATTCGCGTCGAGCAGCACGAATGGCAACTTGCCCTTGCCGCGCTGGAAGCCGGGAGGCAGGCATGAAGACCGTCAGATCAGCACCGCAAGCGGGCAAGCCGCGCCTAACCACCTCTGCCATGATCGCCTCGATTGCGGCCGAGGGCCAAAAGACGAAGCCAGCGCCGTTCGGACATGCACTCGTCGAACTGGCACGGAGCCGGCCAGAGGTGGTCGGCATGACCGCCGATCTCGGCAAATACACCGACCTGCACATCTTCGCCAAGGAATTTCCAGACCGCTATTACCAGATGGGCATGGCCGAGCAACTTTTGTTCGGAGCAGCCTCCGGACTCGCCGCAGAGGGCTTCATGCCCTTTGCGACGACATATGCCGTGTTCGCATCGCGGCGCGCCTACGATTTCATTCATCAGACCATTGCGGAGGAAGACCGCAACGTGAAAATCGTCTGCGCCTTGCCCGGCCTGACCTCGGGCTATGGCCCAAGTCATCAAGCCGCCGAGGATCTCGCGTTGTTTCGGGCCATGCCAAATATGACGGTGATCGACCCCTGCGATGCCAGTGAAATCGAGCAGGTGGTGCCAGCCATAGCCGCGCATCAAGGTCCAGTCTACATGCGCCTGCTGCGCGGCCAGGTGCCTGTCGTTCTGGATGAATACGACTATAAGTTCGAGCTTGGAAAGGCCAAGCTGATCCGTGATGGCAAGGACGTCCTGATCATCTCGTCCGGCATCATGACCATGCGGGCACTCGAGGCCGTCCAAGCTTTGAAGGATGACCGCGTGGATGCAGCGGTGCTGCATGTTCCAACCATCAAGCCCCTCGACGCAGAGACTATCCTGCGTGAGGCCAGCAAGCCGGCACGGCTTGTCGTCGTTGCCGAAAATCACACGACCATTGGTGGCCTCGGCGAAGCAATTGCCGCACTCCTCTTGCGTTCTGGGGCACATCCGCCTTTCCGCCAGATCGCATTGCCGGACGAATTTCTCGACGCCGGCGCGCTTCCAACGCTGCACGACCGTTACGGGATTTCCACCGCAGAGGTCGCAAGGCAAATCAAACAGTGGCTTTAGCGCCGCTGGGCTGAGGTCCAACAAGCTGTACTCAACGTTGCCCGCCGCACCTTGCAGCGGCGAACGCTGGCTTTTGCCCAAATGCCGGCACTCAAGACGCGGGCACACGAATGAGCGGAACGGCTGCGCCGCCTGCGCTGAGATCGCCACCGCTAGGTAAATAGAACGAGGAGGAAGACATGAGCGTATCGAAACGCAGAGATATCAGCCGGCGTTCCCTGTTGAAAGCTGCAACGGCCGTACCTCTCTGCGCAATTCTCACTCGACCGGCATCTGCGGCCGAATTCGTTTATAAATTTGCAACCGGCCAGGATCCGACGCATCCGGTGAACGTCCGCGCGCAGGAAGCCATCCAACGCATTCTAGAGGCTACCAGTGGCCGGCTCGAGATCAGGCTGTTTCCGGCCAACCAGCTCGGGTCCGACACCGAGCTCATGACCCAGGTCCGCAGCGGCGGCGTCGAATTCTTTAATCAGTCCTCTTCGATCCTCGCCACCCTGGTCCCAAGTGCGGGCCTGGTGAACACCGGCTTCGCGTTTACTGACTACGATAGCGTTTGGAAAGCTATGGACGGAGATCTCGGAACCTACATCCGGACGCAGATTGCCAAAACTCCGATCATGGCGGTTTCCAAAGCGTGGGATAACGGCTTTCGTCAGGTGACTTCTTCCGGACGTGAGATCCGCAGCCCTGACGATCTAAAGAATTTCCAGATCCGCGTCCCCCCGGCGCCGCTTTTGACCTCGCTTTTCAAGGCGCTTGGAGCCGGCCCGACGCCTATTAACTTCAACGAGGTCTACTCCGCGTTACAGACCAAAGTCGTGGACGGCCAGGAGAATCCGTTGCCGATCATTGCAACCGCCCGCCTCTACGAAGTGCAAAGCACGTGCAGCCTGACCGGGCACGTTTGGGACGGATACTGGATCCTCGCCAACAAGCGCGCATTCGAGCGCTTACCGAAGGATGTTCAGGAGGTCGTGACCCGCGAACTAGATCGCTCCGCCGTCGATCAGCGGGCTGATATCGCAAAGCTCAGCCAGTCCTTGCGCACCGATCTGTCGGCCAAAGGTCTCAAATTTATCGAAGTCGATCGCGCCGCCTTCCGACAAGCCTTGTCCAAGACTAGCTTCTACTCCGACTGGAAGGGCAAATTCGGCGAGGAGGCGTGGTCGCAGCTCGAAAAAGCGGCGGGTCAGCTGTCATGAGCAGCGTGAGCCACGCTCCACATGCTGATGACGGTGGAGCGACCGCCTCGACTGAACGGGGTCCCCGACATTGGGCGGTAACAGCGAACACGATGTTGGGCCACCTCGTCGCGGTCCCAGCCGCGCTACTCGTCCTGGCCGAAGTCGCAATCCTGGCCGCAGGAATCGTAGGCAGATACGTATTCCGCTCCCCCATCGTCTGGTCCGACGAACTCGCCGGTATTCTCTTCCTTTGGCTTGCCATGCTCGGCTCCGTCATTGCTTTCCAGCGCGGCGAGCACATGCGTATGACAGCCATCGTCGGCGTGCTCAGTGCCCAGGTGCGTGCGTTTTTGGACGTGGTGGCGGCCGCAGCCTCGCTGGCGTTTCTTTTGCTCGTCGTTTGGCCGGCCTATGAATTTGCCGCCGACGAGGCCTTCGTCACCACGCCGGCGCTGGAGATCATCAACACTTGGCGTGCGGCGGCGCTACCGATCGGAATTGGGCTGATGCTGATCGCCGCGGCCCTCCGGCTCTGCCGAATTGCCAATCTACGCAGCTTGTTGGCCTCTCTAGCGATCGTCGCCGGTCTCATCCTTGCGTTCGTGCTGCTCGCGCCGGTTTTTAAGCCGCTCGGCAATCTGAACCTTCTGATCTTCTTCGTCTTTGTTGTCGGTGCGATGGTCTTTGCCGCCGTTCCGATTGCCTTTGCATTCGGTCTCGCCACCGTGGGTTATCTCACGCTTACGACGAGCACGCCGGACGTAGTGATGATCGGGCGGATGGATGAAGGGATGAGCCATCTGATCCTGCTCGCCGTGCCTCTTTTCGTCTTCCTGGGCCTGCTGATCGAGATGACGGGCATGGCTCGCGCAATGGTCGGTTTCCTCGCAAGTCTCCTCGGCCACGTCCGCGGCGGGCTGCACTACGTCCTGGTCGGGGCTATGTATCTGGTCTCCGGTATCTCAGGGTCCAAGGCGGCAGATATGGCGGCCGTGGCCCCTGTGCTGTTTCCCGAGATGCGGCAGCGTGGCGCCAAACCCGGCGACCTCGTTGCGTTGCTGGCCGCCACGGGGGCGCAAACCGAAACGATTCCGCCGTCGCTGGTTCTGATCACGATCGGCTCGGTGACGGGCGTGTCGATCTCCGCGCTATTCACCGGCGGATTGCTCCCGGGCGTGGTGCTCGCAGTTATGCTCGGGGCGATCGTGTGGTGGCGCTACCGGCGCGAGGACCTCTCTCACGTCAAAAGGGCGACTGGGCGGGAGATCGGCCGAGCCTTTGTCATTGCTCTTCCTGCGATCGCCTTGCCTTTCGTGATCCGGACCGCCGTCGTCGAAGGCGTTGCAACGGCAACGGAGGTCTCGACCATCGGCATCTTGTACTCGGCCTGCGCCGGTCTCCTCATTTACCGCCAGTTCGACTGGCGACGCATCTATCCTATGCTGGTCGAGACGGCCTCCCTGTCGGGCGCGATTCTGCTCATCATCGGCGCCGCGACAGGAATGGCCTGGGCGCTGACCCAGTCGGGATTTTCAGCCTCGCTTGCCAAGTTCATGACCAGCCTTCCCGGCGGTGTCCCCGTCTTCCTAGCGGTGACGATCGTAACTTTCGTGATTCTAGGCAGCGTGCTGGAGGGGATCCCAGCCATCGTCTTGTTCGGTCCGCTCCTGTTCCCGATCGCGCGGCAGGTTGGGGTCCACGATGTCCATTACGCAATGGTCGTGGTTCTCGCGATGGGCATCGGCCTGTTCGCACCGCCGTTTGGGGTCGGCTACTACGCGGCCTGCGCTATCAGCCGCATTAACCCGGACGACGGTATGAGACCAATCGTGGGATACATGATTGCGCTGCTCATTGGCACGCTGATCGTCGCCGCGGTGCCCTGGCTGTCTATCGGCTTCCTGAAATAAGACTATCCGGTCCCGTGACCGGACCGCGATCGGCTGCCACCTTAAGTGACGCGAGCGGATAGAACTTGCTGGCACCGGCAGCAGTTTATAACGCTGGCGAAGCGAAGCGCCCCGATCAGCGTGTGAACTGGTTCATATGCGCGGCGTGCAGCCTTGGATAACCAACAGAGCGAAGCAGGCTCCGGCTCGGCTGAGGCGGTACGTCAGCCGTTCGTCTTCTGATGAACGCTTGGCCCGCGCTTTGCAGGTGATTCATTGCGCCTAAAGCAGCAAAGTAGGCTGCCATGACGTGGATAGAAGCTTGTGGCTATCTGGCCTCTTCGCTCGTCCTCGTGACATTCTGCATGCACACCATGCTGACTCTGCGGGCCGTCGCCATCTGCAGCAATCTCGCATTCATCGTCTATGCCACTGGCGCCGGTATCTACCCTGTGCTGATTCTGCACTTTATTTTGCTTCCACTAAACGCTGCCTACTTCGTCCGCATGGTCTTGGTACTACGCCGCGCCAAGCTCGCCGCTAATACAGATCTTTCTCCGAACTGGCTTCAGCCGTTCATGCACACACAGCGGATCAAGGCTGGAGAGACAATCTTCGAGAAAGGGGATCACGCCGATGCACTCTATCTCATCGGATCAGGACAAGTCGAGCTTCCCGAAATAGACAAGCTCTTGTATCCAGGAGAGGTTTTTGGTGAGGTTGGGCTGTTCGCCGTGGATCGACGCCGCCGCACGCAATCTGCTCGAGCGGCCAGCGATTTGGAGCTTTTCTGGATCAAGGCCGACGCATTAAAGAGGATTTGCGAACGGAACCCTGGCCTCTCGCTGTACTTTCTTCGTCCTGTAGCCACTCGGCTTAGCTCAAATGCTTCCGAGCGAACAGAGCCCCGGCAAGCCCCGTCCGCGCGTTGCGCTGGGGACATTAGATGAACCGCATACGCTCTCGCTGACACCGCGGTGGCGGGCGTTGCGTAGCTTCTTTGATCTCTACGCTTTGTGGTGAGCGATATTGTAATCTCCCGGCATGCATTTGTGCCGCTGAATATGCCAAGTATCTGAGCGGTAAATTGGATGCGCTTCTTTCCACTGGGCCAGCCCTGTCTGGCCGTTCATAACGCAGCCCTGGAAAGTAAGCGTGCTGTCGAATGCAGAGCTCGTCACGATCTTATCAACGCAATCGGCGGATGCAAATTGGCAAAGCACGGCAACCATCGTCACGAACAAATCGTCCTCGAAATGAAACTCTTCAAAAACAAACTATGGACCTATGGACTGCAATTACCACAAGAGCTGCTCTCGTGCTAGCTGATGGTGGCTTTTTGACCAGCTCATAAAGCAAAGACGGGAAGCGGAGTCAGCAAATCGGCCAACTGGTGGAGGAGCATCGAATATCCAGGCTCAAAGTCTTTTGGGTACGTATGCATCCCTGGGGCTGATAATCGATCGGAATGCAGCGACACTTCCAGCTCCATCCTCCTCCTTGTTGATTGTCTCCTTGGTTTGAGATTTGATGCGAAATCATTTCAGATGAGGTCCTATGAGCGTCAAGGCCGTGATGGCAACAATCCTGCAGCACGAGCTCGCCTCCCGTGGCGTGAACTCACTCACGCGTTCTGATTACGAGGCGGTTATTGAGCAGCTGATCAAAAAGCTGACAGAGCTAGAGTTTGAGCTCCGCTCGCGATCAACTAACGGCTCGCAAGGAGTTCCGACCTAACCAATCACTCAACTCGCGTCGTAGCCGGACGAGTAATTGCCCAACTTCCGTTCGCGGCTCCGCGACATAGGCCGTCCTGGTGGGCGACGATCACGGCACTTCAACTGGCGGCACCGCCATGCTGACCAAAACAAAACATAACATCACCTCGCGCCCTGCCATTTACGTTAACTGCAGCCGAGATTTGCGGAGGAGCCGCCGCCGGGCCATCTCGTGCCTGTCAGCTATCGCTACTGCACCTGGGGCAGGGCAATTTCAAGTAGCTGACGCCGGGGCCGGTGGCCATAATCCTCGGCAAGCCAGCGGCCCCACTTGTCTTAGCTCCTGTTTTGAACTGTTCATGCTCGTATGTATCCGCCCCAGGCGCGCCGTCGCGAAATGCTAAGACCGCGAGCTGCCGCCAACTCATCTGCGGCCTGCACCAGCTAGTTGCTCTGTGCCAAGTGCCGCGTGCCGACCGGAAACGAGTTTCCAACCTTAACCGAATTTAGGCAGATGTAGAGGCACCCCTTCGCAGGGCACATCGAGCTCTTCAACCTGGCCCTTGCCGACCTCTGTCACGCGCAACTTCTTGCCTTCAATCGTGAAGGCGCAATTTGTCGGTTGCGGCCCATCCAGCATGAGCCGGTCCACGACGTTGCCGCCGCGGTCGAGCACAGTGACGTTCTTCTGATTATAGACTGTGCAATAGAGCCGGCCGTCGGTGCCAAAAGCCATCCCGTCGGGCCCCTTGAAGTCAGGATTGGAGTCGGGCTGCAGCACATTGCCGAAAACAACACGTTCAGGCATTGGCTTGCCGAGTACGTCATAGCGGTAGATTTCGCCTGTGAACGATGCGTTGGCATAGAGATGGTCGTCGGGCCCGAAAGCAATCCCGTTGGTGAATCGGATCTTGCGATCGAGGACGCGAAGGACCTTCATGGCCGCGGGATCGATTTCGTAGACGCGGCCGTCCCAATCAAGGTCCATATAGCCCTCGACGAAGGCCTGCCCGTTGATGAAATCCTCAGCCGCCATGCCTGAATCAGTCATGTAGAGTAGTCCGTTGGGGCCGAAGCAGAGGTCATTCGGAAATAGAAAGCGATCGGCGCCTTCGCCCTGCATGCGCCGGATCTCGTTTCCGGCTTGGTCGATGCAAATCAGCGCCCGCAGGCCCGCTTCCGCGATCCAGATGCGGCCGTGGCCGTCCGTCGTCAGTCCGTTCGGGCGGCCGCCCGTCGCGCGAACCACTCTGCGATTGCCTCGCTGATCGAGCCGCGTGATGCACAACGTCGATGCGGACATCTCCGTGACATACATCGATCCGTCGGGGA
This sequence comes from Bradyrhizobium sp. CCBAU 53340, assembly GCF_015291645.1. Lineage (NCBI taxonomy): Bacteria > Pseudomonadati > Pseudomonadota > Alphaproteobacteria > Hyphomicrobiales > Nitrobacteraceae > Bradyrhizobium > Bradyrhizobium sp. CCBAU 53340. Next base: position 290,588 of record NZ_CP030056.1, on the reverse strand, counting down.
GGCAGATTGGCCCCTCGGGCGCTCCGATTCCGCTAGCAAAAAGTCTCGATGCCATGCTTTTCCCCCTGCATCCCGTTGTTGGGTTTGCGAACTCTTGCGCTTAGGCGATGACCGAGCCTGTGGCCGGATCGATCAGCACCATCCGATTGAGGTCGATGGCGAGCTGGATTCGCTCGCCATGGCTCTGAACATCATGTGCTTGCAGCTCCGCGACTGCGTCTACTCCGCCGATCTTGATGGTCGTGAAGGTACGAGTACCTGTAGGCTGGATGAGATCGGCGACCGCTGAATAGGGCACCACCCCATCGCGCAATGGTCCGTCGCCGGCTCGGCCGAAATGCTGAGGCCGAATGCCGACAATGACCTCACGTCCCGCCACGCTAGAAAGGGCAGTGGCCTTCGCAGGCGGCACAGTCAGGGACTCTCCGGAACCGAAAACGACAGAAAGCCCGCCATTCATCGCCGTCAGGGTTGCCGGTATGAGATTGATCGAAGGAGAGCCGAGGAAGCCCGCCACGAAGCCCGTTCGCGGCCGCTCGAACAGTTCGAGTGGAGCTCCCTGCTGCTCTATTTTTCCATCGCGTAGCAGCACGATACGATCCGCCAGCGTCATCGCCTCGACCTGATCGTGTGTAACGTAGATCATTGTGGTGGTGATCTCGTGATGCAGACGCTTGATCTCGGTTCGCATTTCGTCACGCAATTGGGCGTCCAGATTCGAGAGCGGCTCGTCAAACAAGAAAAGATCCGCCTTGCGAACGATGGCCCGTCCGATCGCGACGCGTTGACGCTGTCCACCGGAGAGCTGACGTGGATAACGCTGGAGGAGATTGCCGATGCCGAGCATCTCGGCGGCTTCGCTGACCCGCTTCCTGATCTCGATTTCTGGCGTCTTGCGGGCGCGCAGGCCGAACGCGATATTCTCATTGACGGTTAAATAGGGATAGAGTGCGTAGTTCTGAAAGACCATCGCAATGTTGCGTTCGCGCGGACGCAGATCGTTGACGATAGCGCCGCCAATCGCGATCGTGCCGTCGTCCGGATCTTCGAGACCGGCGATCGTCCGCAAAAGCGTGCTCTTGCCGCAGCCTGACGGACCCACGAGCACAGCGAATTCGCCATCGCTGATGGTTAAGTCTAGTCCCCGAACGGCATGCACGTTACCGTAGTATTTGTGCACTCCGGTCAACTTGACGTCGGCCACTCTAATCTCCTCAACCTTTGACGGCGCCGAGCGAGATGCCGCGCACGAGATAGCGCTGCATTACCGTAACTGCGACGAAGATCGGCAAAGTCCCCAGGACGGACATCGCCGCGATTTTGGCCCAGAAGTTCGACTGGCCACCGAAATAGTGCGTCAGCATGACCGGAAAAGTGATCACTTCGGTACGCGTGAGCACCAGCGCGAAGAGGAAGTCGTTCCAGGCGAACACGAAAGTAAAGACCGAAGTCGCCATGAGCCCCGGGCGCACCATCGGGAAGACGACTTTCCAGATGACCTGCCATCGGTTCAGTCCGTCGACGAGGGCGCTTTCCTCCAGCTCGAGCGGAACATCAACGATATAACCCCGCATCATCCAGATGACATAGGGCAGATTGAACGCGGTATAGAGCACGATCAGGCCGAAGTAGCCGTCAACCAAACCGAAATAGACGTAGATGAGGAAGATCGGGAAGACGACCGCAATCGGCGGGATCATGCGCTGGGAAATGATCCACATCGCAAGGTTCTCGCCACCCGTGCCGAAGCGGGCGAGGCTGTAGGCGCATAGGGTACCAAGAATGATGGCAATGGCGGAGCTAACGCCGGCGACGATCAGGCTGTTCAGGATGGCCATGACGTCACCATCCTTGAATAGGACATAATAATTCGAGAACTGGATCTGCCCAGGCATCCACAATGGCGGCACGTGATAGATCTCGTCCGGCGTCTTGAACGAAATCATAAACAGCCAATAAACCGGAAATAGAAACAGCAAAGTGACGACGCCGGCGCCGATATAGCGTAGCACCAGAACGCGCCCCTTCCTGGTGGGCAGCTTCATCAGCCTCATCGCGCAATCTCCATGCGCTTGAGGACAAGCGTGGTAATGAGAGTGAGCAGCGCAATCACCAGGAAGGAGATCGCGGCGGTGTAGCTGGTTTCGAATTGCGAGAAGCCCTGCACATAGGTGTAGAGTGAAATCGTCTCGGTCATCGAGCCCGGCCCGCCTTCGGTGAGGGCCCAGATGATGTCGAAGATGCGCACGAGGTCGAGGCCGCGGATAAGGCATGCAACAGCTATCACGGGCGCGATCGCCGGCAGAATGATCGCGCGAAGCACGCGCAGATACGATGCCCCATCGATCTCAGCAGCCTCCAGTTGAGACTGATCGACATTGGACAACGCAGCGAGCAGCAGCAGAAACATGAACGGCGACCACTGCCAAACTTCGCAGATGATGATCGCCGGATAGACGTAAGCAGGGTTGACGGTCCACAGGATCCGGATCGGTTCGCCGGCGAAAAAGCTGAGTATCTCACCGATGGGACCAAAGCGGACGTCGAACAACAGGCGCCAGGTCGCACCAGCAACAATCGGAGAGATCACCGTCGGCAGCACCAAGAGCGCGACGAAGAGCTGGCGCCCGGGCATGCGGTCGATGAAGAGCTGCGCCATCAGGAAGCCGATCAGTAGCTCGAGAGGCAGGGCGATTGCTGTGATGATCGCGGTGTGGCCGAGCGATGCCCACAAACGGGTATCTCTGAACAACTCCGCATAGTTCAGCAAGCCGGCGAAAGACGTATCATTGTCCGTCATCGTGATGCGCTGGAAGCTCACGATCAACGAGTAGATGAGGGGAAAGAGGCCGACGAGGAGAAGAACCAATATTGCGGGCGCAACGATGAGATAGGGTAGGCGGTCCTCGAGCACACGCCCGAGCCGGCTCGGGCGGCGATGTTCAGTGCCATTAAAGCTTAAAGAGAACGTCATCATCAATCCAGGAATCGCGCCGCACGGGAGGCGGTGCCTCCCGCGCGCCCTCCAAGCCAACTATTGCGGATAAGCGCCTGGTTTTGCTGCCCAGACCTTATAAACCGCCTTCTGGTTTTCAATGCCCACCTTCTCGGTGATGGCATCAAACTGCTGCGCCATGCGGTCGAGAATGGTCTTCGGATCTTCGCCGGCCCAGAGGCTCGAAATGGCCTTGGTCATCGCCTCGTCGTACTTGTCCTGCTGCAGCAGGGAGAGATCGAGCAGGCCCTTCTCGCCAGATGTCTTGATCGTGTCGAGATAGGCAGGAGCATCAGGCCAGAGCGCACGGTATTTCTCGCTCGCGTAGTGCGACAGGCGGAAGGGATCGCGGAGCGTATAGGGGAGCTGCACGCGCTCAAGGCTGGTCTTCTTGCTGTTCAGCCATTGGATGAAGAGATAAGCGGCCTCCTTGTTCTTGCTCGTGGCCGAGACGGACAGGTCGAAACCGACGCCAAGCTCCGGGCGACCGAGGGGCGTGAGCGCATACCCGACCTTGCCGGCGACTTGCGATTTGGGTACCCATTTCAGCGCTTCCTCGCCCGAGCCGTAGCCGGCGGCCCAACGCCCATAAGGGGGCCAGGAGATCGTCATGGCGGTGGTGCCCTGGAGGAACGCGGCCAAGTTGTCGACGAAATTCCATTGCTCCACGCCTGGTGGCATGAACTTGTTCTCGGCCAACATCTGCTTGAAGACCTTCAGGCCGACATCGCTGTTCACCGTCGATTTCATCGTATCGGCATTGAAGAACTTGCCGCCCTCCATGCGGAAACGTTCCTGGAACATGTATTGCGGATAAGGCGCAGTTCGGAAGAAGCCGGCGCCATAGACCTTGGGCGCCATCTTGTCAGTGATGAACTGTCCGATGTCGTCAAGCTGCTTCCAATCCTTGGGCGGAGCGAGCTCGTAGCCGAACTTGGCCTTGAACCCCTCCTTCATCTTCGGATCCTCGAAAATGTCTTTGCGGTAGTAGAGCAGCATCACATCGCCGTCGTCCGGGAAGCCGAAGATCTTGCCGTCATACTGCATCTGGTTGTCGCGATAGGCTGCGGCGATGTCCTGCAACTCGTCGCGATAGCCGAACTTGTCGACATATTTGTCCAGGGGCTCGAGCGCTCCGGCCCGGGCCAGGTCGGGCATCCAGGATGGAATGACGTTCAGTGCGTCATAGGCCCCGGCGCCCGACTTGAAATCCTGCATGATCTTGGTGAACATCTGGTCGGTCGGCACCTCGACCACCTTCACCTTGATGCCAGTGAGCTTCTCCCATTTCGGACCCGAATAGTTGAGCGGGTCGAGCGATTGAAGGCCCGCCTCCCAGACGATACTGATCGTCGTGCCCGCATATTTCTTTGCTGCTTCGACAGCAATGTCGGCGGCATCCTTATCAGCGGCAGGAGCCGATACACCTGTGAGCGCAAGGATAGCGGCCACGCCCAACAATGTCCTGAACTTCATGCCTTCCTCCTCTTCATTTGAGCAATCCTAAGCCGCCAAGGTGGCCCCGGAGCTTTTGCCTCGGCGCGTCGACCGGTTACCCATGCTGGACGTCGACTGCCGCACCGTCGGAGGGCTGTCGAACGAACAGATGAGTGTCTTCTGGGGATGGCCATCCGCGCTCAGGCCGCGCTGCCCGATAGGCACGAACGCGATTTCGCCTTGGTAAAACACGCCTTCCCCCCAAAAGCTCTCGATGTATTTGCTTTTGGCGTCACTCTGCTGTGAGGCGGAAGCGGCCGGCAAATGAGAACTTTGCAACCACCGATGAGCCACATTCACCTGTCAGCAGTCTCTGCTGCGGCCCGCTCAAGCCTCAAAGCTGAAGAAAATCCGGTCAAAGCACGGCGGACCATTGGCCAAGCCAGTTGCGCCCTTGCGAGCCTTTGCTGAACTACGAATACGTTTCTTCAGGGATGGGAAGTACCTTGCCGAATATGGTTAGTTAGTTTGCGAGCGGCATCGCCTATTTTAAGGCGTAACTCGCTATCGACAGGGATTCTTTTGCAAGTGCAATCGCTTGGCGCCCTTTTACGCCATGGTCTTACTTGGCCTGAATATTGCTCAGGGTATGAGAGTTCGACAAAAAGATCATACCAGGGGAGTGGCGCCGCATGGGGCAGGTCACGTCACGAAGTGGCCTCTTGAAAGGCCTTAAGTTGAGAACTGTCTTGTTGCTGGCAGGGCTGACGCTGACCAACATTGCAGCCTGGGGCTGGGCCGTTGCGCTGTTCGCCGGTCAGCCGTCGGTAATGGCAACCGCGCTGCTCGCTTGGGTGTTCGGTCTGCGCCATGCCGTGGATGCCGATCATATTGCGGCAATCGACAATGTCGTGCGGAAGCTGATGCATGCCGGCCGCGCCTCCGAAACTGCAGGTCTCTACTTTGCGCTCGGCCATTCCACGATCGTTCTCGCTTCAATGATCCTGCTTGCCGCCGGCGTCATGACCCTCGGCGGAGAGGGTTTGCTCAAAAACTTGGGCGGCCTTCTCGGAACCTCGGTTTCAGCCGTCTTCCTGCTCGGCGTGGCCGCCGTCAACTTTGCGATCTTCGCAAACTTGTGGCGCACAATGCGTGCAGCGCAGGCCAGCGGCGTCTACGGTGCACAATTACTCGATGCGCCCCTAGCCGGAAGCGGTCTTCTTTCGCATTTGCTCGGCCCGATCTTCCGAATTGTGACGCAAAGCTGGCACATGTATCCGCTCGGATTCCTGTTCGGATTAAGTTTCGACACGGCGACCGAAATTGGCCTGCTCTCCCTCTCTGCCTCTGAGACTGCGCGCGGCCTGTCGCTCTGGCAGGCCATAGTCTTTCCTGCACTTTTCGCTGCCGGAATGTCCCTGGTTGATACCTTGGATTCAGCATTTATGGCCAGCGCTTATCGCTGGGCTTTCGTCGATCCGGCCCGAAAGCTTTGGTACAATCTGACAATCACAGGTGCCTCAGTCGCGATTGCGCTGTTCATCGGCAGCGTGGAAACGCTTGGCCTGATCAGCGATCAGCTTGAGCTCACGGGTGCCCTTTCGAGCCTCGTCGATCGCCTCAAGGGATCACAAGCCATCTTAGGCTTCGGCGTGATGTCATTGTTCGCTCTCGCCTGGCTAGCATCTCTCCTGCTGTATCGCGTTGCATGGAAGGGAAAGACCACTCGAACCGCCTTGCCGACATCACGCGCGACTTAGCGGCTGCAGCGATGCTGTCGAGCCGCTCGAAGCCTGCCGTCTTTGCCCGCTGGACGAGCATTGCAGCACTAAGCATCTGCGCCCTCATGATCGACGCTGAACCTAGCTCTGGAGACAATATCCAGACTAGCTACACCTTGCCTGCAGTCATAGTCACTCGTGAGGAGATCCCACGGCGACCGCGAAGAGCTCCAACGCCACGCTCGGATCGAGCGCTCGGCATAGGGTCCAGTAGCCAGCTGGGCGGGCAAGCCTCAGCGGTATCGGCCAAGAGCAGCGCGGCCTTGGCTCCCGCGTCGAGCATGGCAAGCCAGATCACAGTATCAGGCGAAGACGTCAACGCGCGGCCCGTGATGCGCCCGGGCGAAGTGCTCGAAGCTGTACCGGGGCTCATTGTGACGCAGCATTCCGGCGAGGGCAAAGCGAACCAGTACTTCTTGCGCGGCTATAATCTCGATCATGGCACGGATCTCGCGATCTATGTTGATGATGTGCCTGCCAACATGCGCACTCACGCCCACGGCCAGGGCTATGCCGACCTCAATTGGCTGATTCCTGAAGCGATCGCCGCCATGGAGGTAAAGAAGGGGCCTTACTTCGCCGATGAAGGCGACTTCTCCTCGGCCGGCGCCGTGCATATCGGCCTGATCGACCGCACGGTGAAGGGGCTAGCGCAGATGACCGCCGGCAGCTTTGGATATCGCCGCTTCCTCGGCATGGATTCGACGAGGCTCGGCGATGGGACATTGCTCCTCGCCGGCGAGGCTGGGACCTACAACGGCCCCTGGGACAACCCGGACAACCTCCGCAAGCTCAATGGGCTCTTGCGCTACAGTCAGGGCACGGCCACCGACGGCGTGTCGGTCACGGGCATGGCTTACGCCAACAGATGGAATTCGACCGATCAGGTGCCGCAGCGCGCCATGACGGACGGATTGATGGATCGGTTTGGATCTGAAGACCCGACTGACGGCGGCAACGCAAACCGTTTTGCCCTGTCGGCGCGCGTGGCGCAGAGCGATAATTCCGGGGCCTGGAAGGCGAACGCTTATGTCGTCAAGAGCGAGCTCGATCTCTACAATAACTTCACTTATTTCCTGGCCAATCCCGTTGTCGGCGACCAATTTCACCAGCACGACGGCCGCCTAATGGCCGGCGCTAACATCGCACGGACGATGGATGGCTCATTCGCTGGGCTGCCGATGCAGACGACCTTCGGCCTGCAGTCCCGTTACGACGCCATCGATCTCGCGCTCACCGACACCCACCGGCGCAGTTTCCTGTCCAACGTACGCAGCGATAAGGTCGGGGAAGGCAGCATCGGCGCTTACGCCGAGAGTACGTTGCACTTTTCGGACTGGCTGAGGACCACGGTCGGTTGGCGCGGGGACTATTACGCGGCCGACGTGACGTCGCTGTTCGATGCGAACAACTCAGGCCATGCCAACGCTACGATCGGAAGTCCCAAGCTTCGCATCGTGGTCGGTCCCTTTAACAAGACCGAGTTCTTTTTCGGCGCCGGCTATGGCATGCACTCGAACGACGCGCGGGGTGCGACGACGACGGAAGATCCGAGCGATCCCGGGACAAAGCTGCCGCGCTCGCCGCTGCTGGTCCGCACCAGGGGCGCGGAGGTCGGCGTGCGTTCGAGGATCGTCCCGGATCTCGACACCTCGCTCAGCCTCTTCGTCCTCGACCAGGATTCCGAGATCCTGTTCTCAGGCGATGCCGGCGATACCACGACGGCGCGCGCGAGCCGCCGCTATGGATTCGAATGGACCAACCATTACCGCCCACGGTCTTGGATTGACGTCGACGCCGATCTCGCGATGACCCATGCGCGCTTTCGCGGTTACGACAGCGACCAGGCGGAGGTTTATGCCTCACTCGCCGGCTATCCCGCCGCGCAGATCGGCAACGCGCCCGGCAACTATATCCCTAACGCACCGACCATGATGGCGTCCGCCGGCATCTCGCTCGGCGCGAAGACGGGCTGGTTCGGCGCCCTGCGTTGGCGCTATCTCGCCTCCAGTCCGCTGACGGAAGACAACGCCTTCCGATCGCAACCTACCGGCATCTTCAACGCGCGGATCGGCTACCGCACCGACAAGGGCTGGCGCCTCCAGCTCGATTTGCTCAACCTCCTCAACAGCAAGGCGAACCAGATCACCTATGCCTATGGCTCCCTGCTGAAGACGGACAAACTTTACAATCTCTGTGCCGCCAATGCCGCCCCTGCGCCAGTCTGTGCCATTGGTGTGATGGACTATGTGCTTCACCCGGTCGAACCCTTGACCGTCCGAGTGACCCTAGCGGGCACATTCTGATATCAGTCAGGTCGCGAGTCGCGAAACGTCCGTTCGCCGGTAATAATGGCCGATAGCATGCTCTGACGCGACACGATGTCCTCGCGCACGGCAGCATATACATGCAGGATGACGAAAGTCACAATGAACCAGAGGCCGAGATGGTGCACTGTATGCACGTCTTGACTGTTTGGGAAGATCGAGAACCACCAGCCGAACAGCGCATACCATAAGCTGTCGCGACCTTCGCCCTCAGCGTAAAGTGCAAATCCGGTCAGCATCATCAGGATCATCACAATCACGAACAAGAACATCGCAGTATTGGCCAAAGGATTGTGGCCGACGTATTTTTTCGGGTAGCGCACTAGGAACAGGTACCATCGCAGCTCGTACAAAAGGCCCCAGCGCCAGATCCGGTTGTAGATCGGAAACGCGAACAACTGGCGGGCATACTGGTTGCCGACGAACGCCCAGTAGACGCGATAAAGGAACGCGAAGGCGAGCACCTGTCCCGACGCGAAGTGAACAAATCGGATGTAGCCCATCGTGTACCAATTGCTAGCTTCACCAGGCATCGAGGGAAGCGGCGAGGCGATTAGATAACCGGTAACGGCCAGAAGAGAGATCGTTAGCGCATTTAACCAGTGCCAGATCCGTACCGGTGCCTCATAGACATAGATTGATTGGCGATCCGTGCCGACGGCGCCGACGGCGTCCAGCGTACCCGGAATCTCCGAGATTTTCGTCATCGCATGCTCCTGCATTGAGAGTGATTCGACGCAGCGAACAAACGAATCAGCGCATGCCATCGAGAATATCGCGCGCATGCCGGCGCGAAATCACCGCCCTGCAATTTTTTTCTTCACGCTTCAGCGGCCCTACGCAACGAAGAATTGGAAACCCGCTTTAACCGCAGGTGGAAATCCTGCTTTCATATCTTTATTGAACCTCTTTGCTATTTTCCGCTGCATCCACGTGGGTTCGCGGTCTTTTTCCCTGCATGAGCAGCGAGCTTCCTTACCCGGCGCACGACACTTGCTGCGCGGCAGCTCGCTGCAATTTACCGATGATTAGGAGAGACGGCACATCGTTTGCTCATTTCCAGCTCCAGCGAACCGGGTATTTGCGATATGGATTTGAGCTTCATTCGGCGCGGCGGCGCATCGCGCCGGGCAGGCGTCTTCCAGACACAGGGCCGGATGAATGCAGCGGCCATGAGCTTGCCGAAAAGCGAGCCAGTCATCGCCAACCTGTCAATTCGCCTGAAAATCATGATGGGATTTGCTATCGTTCTGCTGCTGTCGGCGGGCACCATGGCGGGCGCCTGGTTTGGCTATGAGGCGATCCTCGACGGCTTCGACGTTTATCGTATCAGCATGTCGGAATCGGATTATGCGCGCGAAATCGACAGCTCGCTCTCGGCATACCAGAGCAACGCGCGCTATTACGCCCTGACGGGCATAAAGGAGGCGGAAGCTGCCGCGGAAGAGGCGCGACGCTTGCTCGAGCGAACGATCACGGCAGCCAAAACCGAGACTGCAACTCTCAGCTGGCAGCAGTCGATAAAGGAACTGTTCGAAGCCTACCGCGCCTATACCGATTCCTTCAACAAAGTGTTGGCGCTGCGCGCCGGGATCGATCGCTCGGCAGCCACGATGGGCGGACAGGCGCACGTCATCCGGACCGCGCTCGATCAGGTGAAGGCGCCGGGCGCTCAAGCAGAAAATATCATTGAGCGTTTCGATACGATCGATCGCCTCGTAACGACAGAATTGAAGCTCCACGATGAAGTCCTCGCGAGGGACGTCTTACAGAGAATAGAAGGGTTTAAAGGTGCGATCGTGCGAGAGCGTCGCTCGCCGGACGTCGGCGGACAGGCGCTCGACGAGCTCGTCGCGTCTTACCGAGATGGGTTCGCCCGAGTGGAGGCCGCAGGCCAAGAGATCGATCGTTTGATGGCGGACATGTGGAAGCTGCGTCACGGACTATCCGGGGCGGCCGCCTCTCTGAAGCGAGTGGCTTTGGCGGAGCAGGCTGATGCCGAGAAAAAGACCGCGGTGCAAATCATCCACGGTCAATCGGTAGTGGTTGCCCTTGCGCTCGCCTCGATTGCAATTGGCCTCGTGCTCTCCTTTGCGATCGGACGCGGTATCGCAAAACCTGTCATCGCGATGTGCAGCTCGATGATCGAGCTGGCAAACGGCCGCTATGAGATCGTGCTGCCGGGGCTCGGTCGGCACGACGAGGTCGGCAAGATGGCTGGCGCGGTCGAGAGCTTCAAGCGGCAAGCCATTGAGCGCGCCGAACGCGAAGCTGCGGAGATCGAAGAGCGTAACAGGTCGGCGGCCGAGCTGCGGCGCGCTGAGCTCGCTAAATTCGCTGGCGGCTTTGAGGCCGCGGTGGGTGACATCGTCAACGGCATTTCGGGTTCTGCTCAGCAACTCGAAGCAGCAGCATCAACGCTGTCACGCAATGCGGAGGCGACAGGGGGCCTGACCAACGCGGTGGTCGGCGCCGCGCGAGAATCGTCGAGCAGCATTGGTTTGGTCGCCTCGGCGGCCGAGGAGCTGTCGCTGTCGATCAATGATATTCGCACCCAGGTCCGCAACTCGAATGCGATCTCCGGTAATGCGGTAGCCCAGGCCAAGAGCACGGACGCCCGCATCGCGACGCTCGCGCAAGCCTCGCACCGGATTGGTGATGTCGTGAAGCTGATTACAGCGGTCGCAGAGCAGACCAATCTGCTCGCGCTCAATGCCACCATTGAGGCAGCCCGCGCCGGAGAGGCGGGCCGCGGCTTTGCCGTCGTCGCAGCCGAGGTGAAGTCGCTTGCAAGCCAAACCGCCCGTGCGACGGAGGAGATCGGCTCTCACGTCGAAGGTATGCAGCAAGCGACCGGAGATTCGATTGCCGCGATCAAGTCGATCGCCGGCATCATTGGCGATATCTCCGCCATCTCGGGTTCGATCGCGTCCGCCGTCGACCAGCAGACCGCGACGACACAGGCGATCGCACAGAGCGCGCAGCAGGCGGCCTCTGGCACCGCGCAGGTGTCATCCAATCTCGAGCAGGTCAATCGCGAAGCAAGCGAGACCGGCTCGGCGGCTTCCGCCGTGCTGCAATCAGCGCGCGGACTAACCGAGGCGAGCCACCGCCTGCGCGCGGAGCTTGACCGTTTCATGGCCAACGTCGTCGCGGCGTAGTCTGGCTCGCAATGCGAGACGCCTGCGACTACCATTGCGCAAGTGCCAGAGACCTGCGCTAGTCAACGGACAAGCCGGCACCCTCGCGTGGGCAAACCGGTATCCTAGGGATCGTCGATGGAGCATGGTCTGGATCTGGCCGGATTCGCGTTGCACCCGCAACGCGGTGCAGTGTTGGGTGAGGTGCATGCGCGTCCGTTCACGCGGCTCTCCGCGCCTCTCGCAGTGCTGCGATTTGCTTTTTTGGGCCAGGGAGAAGCGGCGGCCGCCGACCGGCAGGCCTTTGTAGGCTTTTGCACCGCGCAGGGCTTGGCGGCACCCGAGGTGTCGGCTAAGCACCACCAGGTGTCAATCGGAGCAGTTTCGCTACGCTGGGAACAGCATTCCGAATTCACGACTTTCACCTGGATCTGGAGTAATGAGGCATCCGCGCTGGCGTTCGCTCCCATCGGTGACGAACTTACCGCATTGATCCGGGCACTGCCGCAAACGGGACAGCTGCTTGTGGCGGTGAGGCTCGAGGTGGAGCAGACCGAAGCGGCCGTCGCGCGCGCTGAGGAGCTGTTTGATAAGAGCAGCCTCGCAATGGCGACAGTCCGCAGCGGCCCTGCGGTCGTCGCTTCCGACTTTCGTGCGGATGCGCAGGGCTTTGTCCGCATTCTCATCTGCAACGACGGCCTGTCGCCGGGCCGGCTTGGCGCTCTTGTGCAGCGCGTGCTGGAGATCGAGACCTATCGCACGCTGGCGCTGCTCGGCCTGCCGGCCGCGCTCGAGCTCGCGCCCTCGGTCGATCACATTGGGCGGCGGCTGGTCGAAGTGCTCCAGGAGATGCAGGGCGCCGAGGACCTCAAGCTCAACAATCACCTCCTCACGGAGCTGACCGCATTGGCCGCCTCATTGGAGCGCGGCGCAGCGGGTAGCCTGTTCCGCTTCGGCGCGAGCCGGGCTTATTACGACATCGTGCAGGCCCGCCTTGGCGTGATCGAAGGAAGCGAGATCGGAGGGCGACCGACCTGGTCGTCCTTCCTTGCCCGGCGGATGGCGCCGGCGATGCGCACCTGCGCCGCGATGGAGGACCGCCAGGCCAACTTATCGATCAAGCTAGCGCGCGCCGCCGATCTCCTGCGCACGCGGGTGGACGTGGAACTGGAGGAGCAGAATCGTGACCTGCTGCGCTCAATGAACGAGCGCACCAAGCTGCAATTGCGCCTGCAGAGCACCGTCGAAGGCCTCTCCGTGGCGGCGATCGGCTATTACGTCGTCAGCCTGTTCGGCTACCTCGCTAAGGGCGCACATGACGGCGGCTTGCATGTCGAGCCGTCACTCGCGACAGCATTGTTCGTACCATTTGCCGTCGGTCTAATTTGGATCATCACGCACCGGATCCGCCAGAGGCACCTTAAACATGAAGGCGCGCCGGGCGATCATGACTGAGTTCCTTCGCGCCGAGGGCTTGCCATTCGAGCCGGGTCGGCCGAAGCTGGTGGAGCTGGAGGGCAAGTGATGAGCCAATCGAACGGAATGACCAACCTGCTCTGGCTGCAAGGCGCGAGCTGCGGCGGTTGCACCATGTCGATCCTCGAAAGCGGCTCTTCCGGCTGGTTCGACGAACTGAGGCAGTTCGGCATCAACCTGCTGTGGCATCCCTCGGTCAGCGAGGAGACAGGCGAGGAAGCGGCCGAGGTGCTCAACTCCGTGCGCGAGGGCAGGGTGCCGCTCGACCTACTGCTCCTCGAAGGCTCCGTTGCCCGCGGCCCGAACGATAGCGGCCGCTTCAACATGCTCGCGGGCACGGGCCGCTCGATCTACCACTGGATGCTAGATCTCGCGCCGCGGGCGGACTATGTCGTTGCGGTCGGAAGCTGTGCCGCCTATGGCGGGGTGCCAGCCGCCGGCGCCAATCCAACCGACGCGGTCGGGCTGCAATTCGAGGGCGCCGATGCTGGCGGCGCGCTCGGCGCAGGCTTCCGCTCCCGGCTCGGCTTGCCGGTGATCAATGTGGCTGGCTGTGCGCCGCATCCGGGCTGGATGATGGAAACCATTTTGGCACTGACGTCCAAGGACTTGTCAGCGACTGACCTCGACACCTATGGCCGACCGAAATTCGTTGCCAACCATCTTGCTCATCACGGCTGCTCCCGCAACGAGTTCTATGAGTTCAAGGCCAGCGCCGAAACCATGTCCGAGCGCGGCTGCCTCATGGAGCATCTCGGCTGCAAGGCGACTCAGGCTGTCGGCGATTGCAACCAGCGCTCCTGGAACGGCGGCGGTTCCTGCACGAAGGGCGGTTATGCCTGCATCGCCTGCACGTCACCTGGCTTCGAAGACGCGCAGAATTTCCTGGAGACCGCCAAGCTTGCCGGCATCCCAGTCGGCTTGCCGACCGACATGCCAAAAGCCTGGTTCGTCGCGCTCGCGGCGTTGTCGAAATCGGCGACTCCGCGGCGCGTGAGGCTGAATGCGACCGCTGATCATGTGGTGGTGCCGCCCGGCCGCACCACGGCCAAGCGCACGCCATGACGAGGATTACGATCGGCCCGTTCAACCGCGTCGAGGGCGATCTCGAAGTCCGCCTCGACGTCGAAAGCGGCCGGGTCCAGCGCGCCGAAGTGACGGCGCCGCTCTATCGCGGGTTCGAGCAAATTCTGGAGGGGCGGCCACCGCTTGATGCGCTGGTGTTGGCGCCGCGCATCTGCGGCATCTGCTCGGTCTCGCAGTCGGTCGCCGCCGCTGCCGCGCTTCGCCATGCGATGGGAACCGAGGCGGCGCCGAACGGTCTGCTCGCCACTAATATCGCGCACGCGGCAGAGAATGCCGCCGATCATCTTACGCATTTCTACATCTTCTTCATGCCTGACTTCGCCCGTGAAGCCTACGCTTCGCAGGATTGGTACCAGGAGACTCGCGAGCGCTTTGCGGCCACCCGCGGCAGTGCGGCGCGCGATGCGCTGCCGGCGCGGGCGCGGCTGCTCGAGACTATGGGAATCATTGCTGGCAAATGGCCACACAGCCTTGCCTTCCAGCCGGGCGGCGCGACGCGCGCGATCGAACTCGGCGAGCGCGTACGGCTGTTGTCGATCGTGACCTCATTTCGCACGTTCCTTGAACGTACAGTGTTCGCCGATACTCTAGAGAACATGCTGTCGCTCTCGACCGCAGACGAGCTCGACCGCTGGCGCGCGGGGCGCAGCGGTGATTTCGCTCATTTCCTCAGGCTTGCCGACAGCCTCGCGCTCAGTGAGCTCGGCAAGGGACCGGGCGTGTTGATGAGCTATGGCGCCTATCAAGGCGCCGATTGCGGACTGTTCCCGCGCGGCATTGTTGGTCCAGACATGGTTGTGGAGCCGTTGCCGCTGAGTCAGATCAGCGAGGACGTTTCCCATGCATGGATGCGGGATTGCTCCTCCGATCCTGCGCACAGCAACACCGTACCTGATCCCGACAAGGCAGGCGCCTATAGCTGGTGCAAGGCGCCGCGGCTTTCGGGCCAGCCGGTCGAGGTCGGGGCGATTGCGCGCCAGACCGTGGCCGGGCAAGCGCTGATAGCCGATCTCGTCGCCCCAAGCGGCACCAATGTCCGCAACCGTGTGATCGCCCGGCTGATCGAGACTGCGCGCATCGCACTTGCGATGGAGCAGTGGACCCGCGCGCTACGACTTTCGGAACCGTTCTGTGCTCCCTCGCAGGAGATGCCCGACGGGGCATATGTCGGTCTCGTCGAGGCCGCGCGCGGCAGCCTCGGGCATTGGGTGGCGGTGCGCGGTGGAAAGATCGAGCGCTACCAGATCATCGCGCCGACCACCTGGAATTTTTCACCGCGCGATTCCCTCGGCGTGGCAGGCCCTCTGGAACAGGCGCTGGTCGGCACCGATGTGGGCGAGGCTGGCGCACGTTCCGTTGCGGTTCAGCATGTCGTGCGCTCGTTCGATCCTTGCATGGTGTGCACTGCGCATTGAAACGGGCTCGGCGGCGTAAACCTCGTTACCGCCTGCAAATCGAATTGTTTCCGCTTCTTTCGTGCAGTGCCGCTCGATCTTCGCGTCTTGCACAATTCAGATCTCGCAACCTTTTGACATTCCTCTAATTTCATTTTGCGCCACGCAGTTGGCCTGCTTCTTGCTGTCCCTAAGCGTCATTGAAAGCCAAAGCTGACGGCGGGAGGATTTATGGGCACGGCGACGGAAACATTTTACAGCGTGATCAGGCGGCAAGGCATCACGCGTCGAAGCTTTCACAAGTTCTGCAGCCTGACCGCGACGAGCCTCGGCCTCGGCCCGCTGGCGGCGAGCCGCATCGCCAATGCGCTCGAGACCAAGCCGCGTGTGCCCGTGATCTGGATGCACGGTCTCGAATGCACCTGCTGCTCCGAGAGCTTCATCCGCTCCGCGCATCCCCTGGTGAAGGATGCGGTGCTGTCGATGATCTCGCTAGACTACGATGACACGATCATGGCGGCCGCGGGCCATCAGGCGGAAGCGATCCTCGAGGAGACCCGTGCCAAGCATAAAGGTCAGTACATTCTGGCCGTTGAAGGTAATCCGCCGCTCAACGAGGGCGGCATGTTCTGTATCGACGGCGGCAAACCATTCGTCGAAAAGCTGAAGATGATGGCCGAGGACGCGATGGCGATCATCGCTTGGGGCGCTTGCGCGTCCTGGGGCTGCGTACAGGCGGCAAAGCCCAATCCGACCCAGGCCACACCGATCGACAAGGTCATCACCAACAAGCCGATCATCAAGGTGCCGGGATGCCCCCCGATCGCCGAAGTGATGACCGGCGTCGTCACCTTCATCACCACCTTCGGCAAGCTGCCCGAGCTCGACCGCCAGGGCCGGCCTAAGATGTTCTACTCGCAGCGCATCCACGACAAGTGTTACCGGCGCCCGCATTTCGACGCCGGCCAGTTTGTCGAGGAGTGGGACGATGAGGCGGCGCGCAAAGGCTACTGCCTCTACAAGATGGGCTGCAAGGGGCCAACGACCTATAACGCCTGCTCAACCGTGCGCTGGAACGGGGGGGTCTCATTCCCCATCCAATCGGGACACGGCTGCATCGGCTGCTCAGAGGACGGCTTTTGGGACAAGGGCTCGTTCTACGATCGCCTCACCAACATCAAGCAGTTCGGCATCGAGAAAAACGCCGATCAGATCGGCATGGCGGCAGCGGGCGCCGTGGGTGCGGCGGTGGCCGCGCACGCCGCCGTCACTGCGGTAAAGCGGCTTGCCAGCAAGCGCGAAGACGCCGGCCACAACAGCTGATCAAAAGACACATTAGGGTAGAAACGATCATGGGTATCCAGACTCCCAACGGCTTCAATCTCGACAATTCCGGCAAACGCATCGTCGTCGATCCCGTGACCCGCATCGAGGGACACATGCGGGTCGAGGTCAATGTCGACGCCGACAACGTGATCCGCAATGCCGTATCGACCGGCACGATGTGGCGCGGGATCGAGGTGATCCTGAAGAACCGCGACCCGCGCGATGCGTGGGCATTTACCGAGCGGATCTGCGGCGTCTGCACCGGCACGCACGCGCTGACCTCGGTGCGCGCGGTCGAGAACGCGCTTGGGATCACCATCCCCGAAAACGCAAACTCGATTCGCAACCTGATGCAGCTCGCACTTCAGGTGCACGACCACGTCGTCCATTTCTATCACCTGCATGCGCTCGATTGGGTCGACGTCGTCTCCGCACTCTCGGCCGATCCGCGCGCGACATCAACGCTAGCCCAGTCGATCTCGAGCTGGCCGCTGTCCTCGCCGGGATACTTCAAGGATCTGCAGACCCGGCTCAAGAAGTTCGTCGAGTCCGGACAGCTCGGTCCGTTCAAGAACGGCTATTGGGGCAGCAAAGCCTACAGATTGCCGCCCGAGGCCAATCTGATGGCGGTCGCGCATTATCTGGAGGCGCTCGATTTCCAGAAGGAGATCGTCAAGATCCACACCATCTTCGGCGGCAAGAATCCGCATCCAAACTGGCTCGTCGGCGGCGTGCCCTGTCCGATCAACGTAGATGGGACAGGTGCTGTCGGTGCCATCAACATGGAGCGGTTGAACCTGATCTCCTCGATCATCGACCGCATCATGGAATTCAACGAAATGGTCTACCTGCCTGACGTGGCCGCGATCGGTTCGTTCTACAAGGACTGGCTCTATGGTGGAGGCATTTCGGGTCAGAACGTGCTCGCCTATGGCGACGTGCCAGAACATGCCAACGACTATTCAGCCAAGAACCTGAAGCTGCCACGAGGCGCCATCATCAACGGCAATCTCTCCGAGGTGCTTCCGGTCGATCACGCCAATCCCGACGAGATCCAGGAGTTCGTGGTCCACTCCTGGTACAAGTATCCCGACGAAACCAAGGGCCTTCATCCTTGGGATGGCATCACGGAGCCGAACTACGAACTCGGACCCAATGCAAAGGGTACCAAGACCGCGATCGAACAGCTCGACGAAGGCGGCAAATATTCTTGGATCAAGGCGCCGCGCTGGAAGGGACATGCCATGGAGGTCGGCCCGCTCGCGCGCTGGGTCGTCGGCTATGCGCAGAACAAGGCGGAGTTCAAGGATCCCGTCGACAAATTCCTGAAGGATCTCGATCTACCAATGTCGGCGCTGTTCTCGACGCTCGGCCGCACCGCGGCGCGCGCGCTCGAATCTGTTTGGGCCGGACGCCAGATGCGCTATTTCCAGGACAAGCTCGTTGCCAATATCAAAGCCGGCGACAGCTCGACCGCGAATGTCGACAAGTGGAAACCGGAGAGCTGGCCGAAGGAAGCCAAGGGCTTTGGCTTCACCGAGGCCCCGCGCGGCGCGCTCGCGCACTGGATCAAGATCAAGGAAACCAAGATCGACAACTACCAGTGCGTGGTACCGACGACCTGGAACGGCTCGCCGCGCGATCCGCAAGGCAACATCGGCGCGTTCGAAGCCTCGCTCATGAACACGCCGATGGTTAATCCCGAGCAGCCGCTCGAGATCCTGCGCACGATCCATTCCTTCGATCCGTGCCTTGCCTGTTCGACGCACGTCATGAGCCCGGACGGCCAGGAACTCGCCAAGGTCAAGGTCAGGTAGGAGGCGGCCATGATGGATGCAATTGCTCCCCCGGTGGAAAGCGAGCCGGACCTGACGGCGATCGCGGCCGATGCTGCTGGCGAGCATGCGGTGGGCCGGCCCACCGTCTATGTCTACGAAGCGCCGGTGCGCATCTGCCATTGGGTGAACGCGTTCTCGATCATCATCCTGATGGTCACCGGGTTTCTGATCGGGACGCCGCTGCCGGCGGTCGAGGGGGAGGCGTCGGCCAACTTCGTGATGGGCTATATGCGCTTCGCCCATTTCGCGGCGGGGCAGGTGCTCGCGGTGTTCTTCCTCGCGCGTATCCTGTGGGCCTTCACCGGCAACCACCATTCCCGGCAGATCTTCTATCTGCCGGTGCATCGCCGGCAATTCTGGAAGGAAGTCTGGCACGAGATCCGCTGGTACGCCTTCCTGGAACGTCAGCCGAAGATGTATGTCGGGCACAACCCGCTGGCGCAGACCGCGATGTTCACGGGCTTCACGTTGTTCGTGACCTTCATGATCGTGACCGGCTTTGCGCTCTATTCGGAAGGAGAAGGCATCGATAGCTGGCAGCACAAACTGTTCGGCTGGGTGTTCTCGATCTGGCCGAACAGCCAGGACGTTCACACCTGGCATCATCTGGGCATGTGGGCGCTGGTCGTGTTCGTGATGGTACACATCTACGCTGCGATCCGCGAGGACATCATGTCACGCCAGAGTATCATCTCCTCGATGATCTCGGGCGAACGGCAATTCCGTGACTGAAACTGGAACGATCTCGATGTTGAACGCCCCAAACGACGACCACATCTTGGTGCTCGGCATCGGCAACATCCTGTGGGCCGATGAAGGCTTTGGCGTGCGCGCGGTGGAGGACTTCCACCGCCGCTACGCCGTGCCTGATAATGTCACGATTCTCGATGGCGGAACGCAGGGGCTCTATCTCGTCAACTATCTGGAGGACGCTGATCGCTTGCTCGTGTTCGATGCCATCGATTATGGTCTGCCGCCAGGCAAGCTGAAGCTCGTGCGCGGCGACGAGGTGCCACGCTTCACCGGCGCGAAGAAGATGAGTCTGCATCAAACCGGCTTCCAGGAGGTGATCAGCGCAGCCGACCTGCTCGGCCGCTGCCCGAAGCACCTCGTCCTGATCGGCTGCCAACCGCTCGATCTCGAAGACTGGGGAGGTCCATTGACGGCGTCCGTACGCGATCAGATCGCACCGGCCATCGAGCTTGCCTGCAAAGTTCTGGCCGAGTGGGGCATCGAGGTGAAGCTGCGCGATACGCCGTTGGCAGACTCCGAGCGCCTGCTCGCCAACGACATCGACCATGCGAGTTACGAGATGCGGCCGGCCTGACCGCCGGAGCGTGCCGGAGAAGACGGATGTGCCTTGGACTGCCGATGACTATCGTCGAGACCGATGGAATTTCGGCTTTGTGCGAGTTTCGCGGCGAGCAACGCCGCGTCTCCGTGCTTCTGCTCTCGCATCCTCCGGCCGGTGCCCACGTGCTGGTCTACATCGACACGGCGATCCGCCTACTTGAGAAAGAAGAAGCGTGCCTGATTGCGGCTGCCATCGACGGTCTCGGTGCAGCGCTCGACGGCAACGATTTCGACTGCTTCTTCGCCGATCTGATCGACCGCGAACCGCAATTGCCTGCGCACCTCCTGACTGATTAAGCGGGTTGTCATCCTAGAATGACTTGGCCGGCTGACCTCAGCCGCTGGCCGAGGTGCTCGCCGGAAGACAAGTTTCTAGTCTGGAAAGAAGGCTTTCGTTTGTAGTGGAAAGTAGCTTATCATTCGCATCCACTCGGCTTGATGGCGTTGAAAATAGATCAGTGAATTCAACTACATAAATCCTGACTGTCCCTGGCACGCAGCTTGCTAACACTATCCCGATCAGAAAGATAAGTCTGTTTTGGGAGGTCAAATGGAATTCCAGGTAGGACGGCATGATCTCAGTCGGCATGGCCTCAATGAGGTCGATGTCGCGACCGTCGATCATTTTCTTAAACATGCCGACCAAGCCGGTGCTGTCGCCGTGCTGCTATCGGCGGGTAATCCCAACCGTTTTCCGGAGGCCATTGATGTCGCCGTAGTGCTGCCTGAGCTGGTTACGGCGTTCGGAGGCCGCCTGCGCGCCGCGATCATTGCACCCCATGCCGAAGAGGCGCTTGGCGAACGTTTCGGGGTGCGAGTGCAGCCGACCCTTATCTTCGTGGCCAAGGGCGAGACGCTGGGGCTGATCGCCAAGATCCAGGATTGGTCAGTCTATGTCGACCGCATCACTAAGCTGATCGACCGCCCGCGCGGGCAAAGCGCAGCCATTGCCGTTACCATTGTTCCCCAGCATCGCGCAAAAGGTGTCGAGCTATGAAGGTCGGATTCTGGGATGCGCCGGAAGGCGCCGAGCAACCCGTCAGCGTGTTCCCTATCGGAGAAGAGAGTCTCAATGCCTCAAGTGGCAGCCTGACGGCGGCCGGCGCACTCGCAAGACTCGCAACATTAGACAGTGTCGAGCTCGCTAAGAACTGCCCCAAAGCCGTCACGCTGCTCTCCAACATCGCGGAGGCCATTGCAGGTCAAAGGGCGGACGCACCCTCGCAACTGTTCCGGCTCGGCAATCTCAACGATCTCGAAAGCAAGCTCGTCGCCGATGTTCTCGGCGAGGGGGAGGTCGGCGGCGTCGTAGCGCTGCCGGACGGATCGCTGGCGCAGATTCAAGAATCGGTGCTCGCAGGGATCTGGCGTGTCAGGATCGAAACTGACGCGGCTTCCGAATATATTGAAGTAGGCGCTGTTCCCGAGATCGTCAGACGCGCAGCAGCCGATCTGACAGCCGCCGATTTCGAAATCGGACAGGCCCCTGAAGGCGCCATGAACGTCCTACCGGTGCTCGCCGAGATCCGCGAGCGGGCGCTAGCCTGGCGTCCTGGCATCCGCTCGCAGATCATCAATTTCACTCTGTTGCCGATGAGCCCGGTGGATATGAGCTTTTTGCAGGAGACTATTCGGAACGGGCCGATCCAGCTTGTCTCGCGCGGCTATGGCACCTGTCGGGTGCTGTCGACTGGCATTCGCAATGTCTGGTCGGTGCAGTTTTTCAACGCCATGGACACCATCATCCTCGACACGCTGGAAGTTGGCGGGGTACCCACGGTTGCGCTTGCTGCAGACGAAGATTTCGAGGATTCCGCCGAACGGCTCCAAGAAATCATTGAGGCATATTTCAAATGAGCGCCTTTGAGAACTTTGGCGTGCGCCAAGACGTCACTGAGGCTGCGCGGCTTGAATGCGGCATCTGTTGGACCGTCTATGATCCGGCCGATGGTGATGCGGTGGCGCAGATCGCACCCGGCACACCGTTCTCACTTCTGCCGGAGGAGTGGCGATGCCCCAACTGCGACGCCCCGAAATCGAAGTTCATGGCGATCGAAACATGACTGCCAGCGCGCCAAGCTCTCCCAGCGACGCCGACGCGGTGACATGGGGCGAGCTATTGGCAGGAATGTATCGCCAGATCGGCGAGCGCGCGATGCGCGATTTGCCAATCTACAACGAGGCCCTCGATGTTGAGGCCATTGGTTTCCGTCGCTTCGAGGGAACGTTTGTCGGCATCATGGTCACTCCTTGGTTCATGAACGTGGTGATGCCGGCGAGCGCCGCTGGGGATAGGTCGGGCGCGACCGTGCGTATTCGCTTTCCAGCCGGTGATATCGAATTTACCCTCAGCGAGGTGCAAATGGGCCGCATCGCTAGCTGCTCGCTGTTCTCGCCAATGTTCCAATTTGCGGACATGGCATCGGCGCGAGCAACGGCTGACGCCGCTCTTGCCGAGCTGATGCTGCCGGCCGACAGCGAGGAGGCGGTCCGCCGGCGCGAACCACCGACGACCCCGATTGATCGTCGGAGCTTCCTGCGCGGTACCTTGACGGAGCGGCCGGGATGAGTCGCCCCTTTCGAAACGAAATTGACATAATGGTGTGGCTCACTGGTACCACAATTTCGGACGTTGCTATCCGGCCACGGAGCCGGCCTCCCCTGACGAGGCTGTTTGCCGGAAAGCCGGCAAGCGCGCTCATCCCTGTGCTGCCGCGCCTGTTCTCCTTATGCTCGGTCGCCCACCAAGTGGCCTTCCTTTCAGCAATCGAGGCGGCGCAGGGGCTGGAGACGATCAAGCCGATAGCGATGCATCGTCTCACGGCCGTTGTCGCCGAGCGCTTAACTGAATTGATACGCGGCCTGTTCGTCGCAGGCCTCGAACTCGATCAGGAGAGCGCACCCGCAGTGCGAAGCATGATACAGGCGAGCACCACTCTCAGTGGTGCGGTTGAAACCGTGCCAGATACCGTGCGCCGCGATGTCATTGCACACGTCAAGGCTGCGCTCCGCGCGCTCGGAGTTTCGGGTGAACACCAGCCTCCGGCGCCAGGCAGCGTACTTTCCACCTATCTGACGCGCTGCGATCGTGAGGTGATGTCATTGCCGGCGGCCGACCAATTCTTTCTGACCCCCGCTGACGATCTTGAGATCGTGACGCGCCTCATGGCTGAAGGGACGGCTTATTCCGAAGCGCCGGAACTCTGCGGGAAGGTTCCGGAAACGGGCGTCTGGGCGCGGCGGGCGCAGCGCGAACAGATTTTGTCCTTAAGTGCTAGCGGCGCCGCGCGCGTGAGAGCGCGCATCGACGAGATCGCCCGGCTCACCTGTTGGCTGGACGCCAGGCGGGACGCTCCCGATAATGGCGTCGTTGCGAGCTATCGGCTCGGCGAGCGCCGGGGCGCAGCGGCAGTGGAATGCGCCCGAGGCCGGCTCCATCACGCGGTTAAGCTCGATGAGGAAGGACGTATCGTCGGCTTCGAATATATCGCTCCGACCGAGTGGAATTTTCACGAACGCGGACCGCTGGTGCGAAGCCTCAAGGGCGCGCTCCTCTCCGCCGGCCGGCAGGGCCAAGACGCGGTGCGGACACTTGTCGGGGCGTTCGACCCCTGCGTCGGATTCAGCGTCAGCTTCCGCGAGGCCAGCCATGCATGAGATGGCCTTGTGCGAGGGCATCATCGGGATCGTCGAGGAAGAGGCGCGCAAGCGCTCGTTCTTGCGAGTGAAGGCGGTGTGTTTAGAGATCGGTGCGCTCAGCCATGTCGCGCCGGACGCAATGCAATTCTGCTTCGAGGCCGTCGCGGCGCGGACCATCGCGCAAGGCGCAAGACTCGAGATCATCGCGACGCCGGGCACGGCCTGGTGCATGGCCTGCTCGCAAAACGTCGAGATCAAGCAGCGCTACGAGCCGTGTCCATCCTGCGGCAGCTATCAATTGCAGGTCACCGGCGGCGAAGAGATGCGTGTGAAGGAACTGGAGGTCGACTGATGTGTACGGTCTGCGGCTGCAGCGACGGCAAAGCGTCCAACGAACATACGCATGATCATAATCAGGATCACGAGCACGCTCATGGAGGTCATCATCACCACCATGGCCCCGGTCACCATCACCACCACCATCACGACGGAAGCCACGATCATGGGCCTGGCGATACGGGCCTGCTCGACTGCAGTGCAGACGCCGCCGGCCAACAGATCGCGGGCATGAGCAGCGATCGCATCATCCAGATCGAACGCGATATTCTCGGCAAGAACGACAGACTCGCCGCCGACAACCGCGCTCGCTTCCGTGCCGACGGCGTGCTCGCCTTCAACTTGGTTTCGAGCCCCGGAGCCGGCAAAACCTCGCTGCTAGTCCGCACCGTCAGTGAGCTGAAGGACAGTTTCCCGATCGGCGTGATCGAGGGTGACCAGCAAACCTCCAACGATGCCGAGCGCATCCGCGCAACCGGCGTGCCGGCGATCCAGGTCAACACCGGAAAGGGCTGCCATCTCGACGCGGCCATGGTCGGTGAAGCCTATGACCGGCTGCCCTGGCTGAACGGTGGGGTCGTGTTCATCGAGAATGTCGGTAATCTCGTCTGTCCGGCGGCATTCGACCTCGGTGAAGCCTGCAAGATCGTGGTGTTCTCGACCACCGAAGGCGAGGACAAGCCGCTGAAATATCCGGACATGTTCGCTGCCTCCGCGCTTATGCTGATCAACAAGATCGATCTTGCGCCCGTGCTCGATTTCGACCTCGCCAGGACCATCGAATATGCGCGGCGGGTCAATCCCAGGATCGAGGTGCTGACGGTGTCGGCGCGCACCGGCGAAGGCTTCCTGGCCTTCTATGCCTGGCTCCGCAAGCGGGCTTCGAAGGCGAAGCCGGCCGAGATGACGGCAGCGGAGTGAGGATGAGCGACAAGGCCACAGCGCGGGACGGACAGCGGCTGCGCCTGCATGTGCGTGGCGCCGTGCAGGGCGTCGGCTTTCGTCCCTACGTCTATGGTCTCGCCACCCGCTATCGCCTCGGCGGCTTCGTCGCCAACGATCCGAACGGCGTTCTTATCGAAGTCGAAGGCGAGCGGGCGTCCGATTTCGTCGCCGCGCTGCCACTGGAAAAGCCGCCGCTTGCCAGGATCGACGAGATCTCGGTTCAGCCGATCGGCGCCGCCGCCACCGAGGAGTTCTCGATTCGCACCAGCGAGCAGGGTAGGGTGTCGACGCGCATCGTCGCGGACGCCGCGACTTGCCGGGAATGCCTGAGCGAGCTGTTCGATCCGGCAAGCCGATTCCACCGCTATCCCTTCATCAACTGCACGCATTGCGGTCCGCGCTACACCATCGCCGAGCGGCTGCCCTATGATCGTCCGGCCACCGCAATGAAGCGCTTTGCGATGTGCGCAGCCTGTGCCGCTGATTATGCTGACCCCGGCAGTCGCCGCTTCCATACCGAGGCGATTGCGTGCCCGCGATGCGGGCCGCGGCTCAGCCATGGCATCGCCGAGATCGCCGCCGCCGTCGCGGGCGGCAAGATTGTCGCGATCAAGGGCCTCGGCGGTTATCAGCTCATCTGCGATGCTCACAATGATGCGGCCGTGCGGCAACTGCGCCTGCGCAAGCAGCGCGATCAGAAGCCCTTCGCCGTCATGGTCGGTACGCTGGAGGCAGTCGCCGAGTTCGCCGAGGCCGACGCTGTCGAACTTGCGCTGCTCGAGTCACGGCCGCGGCCGATCGTGTTGCTGACGTCGCGCGGGCGCCTTGTGCAGTCAATCGCGCCGGAGCTGGCGCGCATCGGCATCATGCTGCCGGTCGCACCGCTTCACCACCTGATTTTCGATGCGCTGAATGCGGCGCATGCGCCGGTCGGCGAGAGCTGGGCGATTGTCGCGACCAGCGCCAATCTCAGCGGCGAGCCGCTGCTGATCGATAATCGCGAAGCGGAGCAACGACTTGCCGGCATCGCCGATCTCATCGTCACGCATGACCGCGACATCGTCACCCGCGCCGATGATTCCTTGGCTGCGGTGGTCGCCGGACGGCCCCAGTTCATTCGGCGTGCGCGAGGCTATGTCCCGGAGCCTGTCCGGCTTGCGCGCTCGGTGGCGCCCCTGCTTGCCGTCGGCGGAGCGCTGAAGTCGACGGTGGCGGTGACGCGCGGCAACGAGGCCTTTGTCTCCCAGCACATCGGCGACCTCGACACCGCAGAAGGCATCCGATTCTTCGAGGAAACTGTGGACCATCTGCTGTCTACCCTCGACGTCGAGCCTGTCGCCCTGATCCACGACTTGCATCCGAACATGGCATCGACCCGTTTCGCCGAGGCACGCGGGACCAGGCTGATCGCGGTCCAGCACCATCACGCCCATGCGGCCTCGGTGATGGCGGAGCATGGCATCGCAGGTCCGGTGCTTGCCTTAGTGCTTGACGGGTTCGGCTACGGCAGCGACGGCGGCAATTGGGGGGGCGAACTGCTTGCCTGTGAAGGCGCGCGGTTCCGGCGGCTCGGGCATCTGGCGCCGCTGAAGATGCCGGGCGGCGATCGGGTCGCGCGCGAGCCGTGGCGGATGGCCGCCAGCGTGCTGCACGCGCTTCGGCGCGGCGATGCGATTGCGTCTCGCTTTGCGGCACAGCCGCAGGCCGCGCGCCTATCGGCTCTGCTCGAACAACCCGGTATGCCCACGACGACCAGCGCCGGCCGGCTGTTCGATGCGGCCGCAGGGCTGCTCGGGGTCTGCACCGTACAAACCTACGAAGGCGAGGCTGCCATGAAGCTAGAGGCGCGGGTCCGCGAGCCGCGCGTTGTGTCCGGCGGCTGGGTGATCGAGAATGGCGTGCTGTCGCTGCTCCCATTGCTCGACCGTCTGGTGGTCGATGCGCCGGATCCCACCGACGGGGCCGGGCTGTTTCACGGCACCTTCGCTGCCGCTTGCGTCGATTGGATCTCCCAAGCGGCTCGTGAGACCGGACTTGAGACCGTCGCCTTGAGCGGCGGCTGCTTCCTGAACGCCCGCCTCAGCACCGGGATTTCGCGCGGTTGCATCGCTGCCGGGCTCACCCCGCTCTTGCCGCGCCAACTGCCGCCGAATGATGGCGGCCTAAGCCTGGGTCAGGCCTGGATCGCGGGGCTGCAACTTCTCGAACACCAAGGCTTAGAAGGAACCGCCTGATGTGTCTTGCCATACCCGCCGAGGTGACAAAGCTCCTGCCTGACGACATGGCCATTGTGTCCATCGACGGCGTCAGCAAGGAGATCTCCGTCGCGCTCATCGAGGATCTCGCCATCGGCGACTACGTGATCATCCATGTCGGCTACGCGCTTACCAAAATCGATCCGGAAGAGGCGCAACGGACGCTGGAATTGCTGCACGAGCTTAGCGCCGAGGCCCTGGGAGCCATGCCATGAAGTATGCCGACGAGTTCCGCGACAAGGAGATCGCGCTCGGGCTTGCGAACGCGATCCAGTCCGAAGCAGATCCGCAGCGCCCCTATCGCTTCATGGAATTCTGCGGCGGCCACACGCATGCGATCTCGCGTTATGGCCTGGAGGACATGCTGCCTAAAAACGTGCGGATGATCCACGGTCCGGGTTGCCCGGTTTGCGTACTGCCGGCGGGGCGCATCGACATGGCGATCCGACTGGCCGAACGGCCCGAAATCATCTTCTGCGTCTATGGCGATCTGATGCGCGTGCCGGGCTCGCAAGGCGCCTCGTTGCTGAAGGCAAAGGCGAAAGGCGCCGACATCCGCATGGTCTATTCCACCATCGATGCGCTCAGGATCGCCGAGGAGAATCCGCAGCGCCAGATCGTATTCTTCGCCATCGGCTTCGAAACGACGACGCCGCCCACTGCGGTCATGATCCGTTTGGCCGAAAAGAAGCAGCTCGCCAATTTCAGCGTCTTCTGCAACCACGTGCTGACGCCGCCGGCGATGCAGAACATCTTGGAGAGCCCGGATATTCGCAACATCGGCCGGGTCGAGATCGACGGCTTTGTCGGACCTGCGCATGTCTCGACTATTATCGGGACGGCTCCTTACGAGTTCTTCGCGGAAGAATTCGGCAAGCCGGTCGTGATCTCGGGCTTCGAGCCTCTCGACATGATGCAGGCGATCCTGATGCTGGTGCGGCAGGTCAATGAGAACCGGCACGAGGTCGAGAACCAGTACAGCCGCGCTGTAAAGCGTGACGGCAATCTGCGCGCCAAGGAGGAGGTCTCCGACATTTTCGAGCTGCGCGACCAGTTCGAATGGCGCGGGCTCGGGCAGGTACCCTATAGCGGCCTGAAGCTGAAGCGCGCTTTCGCGAAATACGATGCCGAAGCGCGCTTCGACATGAAGGAGCTCCGCGTTGCCGACAATCCGGCCTGTGAATGCGGCGCCATCCTGCGCGGCGTGAAGAAACCGGTCGATTGCAAGCTGTTCGGCACGGTCTGCACGCCGGAAACGCCGATAGGGTCTTGCATGGTCTCGTCCGAGGGCGCCTGCGCTGCGCACTGGACCTATGGCCGCTTCCGCGACCATCAGCAGAGGCGGGCATCATGAAGGCCCATCAACGCAAGCTCGACATCAAGAACGGCTGCGTAGACCTGTCCCACGGCTCTGGCGGCCGCGCGATGGCACAGCTGATCTCGGGTCTTTTCCACTCGGCCTTCGGCAACGAATGGCTGGCGCGCGGCAATGACCAGTCGGCCTTCGATGTCGCAGCCGGACGCATGGTCATGACGACCGACGGTTACGTGGTCTCGCCGCTATTCTTCCCGGGCGGCAATATCGGCTCGCTCGCCGTGCACGGCACGGTCAACGACATCGCCATGGCCGGCGCGCGGCCGCTCTACCTCTCGGCGAGCTTCATCATCGAGGAGGGCTTTCGCTTCTCCGACCTGAAGATGATCGCGGAATCTATGGGCGAGGCGGCGCGCGCGGCCGGCGTCCATATCATCACGGGCGATACCAAGGTGGTCGAGCGCGGCAAGGCCGACGGCCTCTTCATCTCGACCGCCGGCGTCGGCGTCGTACCCGATGGCCTCGATCTATCCGCCGAGAAGGCTCGCGTCGGCGATCGCGTCCTGATCTCCGGCACGCTCGGGGACCACGGCGTCGCTATCATGTCGAAGCGGCAGAACCTCGCCTTCGAGACCGAGATCGTCTCGGACTCAGCCTCGCTGCATGATCTCGTGGCAAAGATGGTCACCGCAGGCGGAGAGGGCATCCGCCTGATGCGCGATCCGACCCGCGGCGGGCTAGCCGCCGCGCTCAACGAGATCGCCCAGCAGTCTGGCCTCGGCTTCCGTGTGCAGGAGGAGGCGATCCCAGTGAAGCCGGGCGTGGCCGCGGCCTGCGAACTGCTGGGCCTCGACCCGCTCTATGTGGCCAACGAAGGCAAGCTGGTTGCAATTGTGGCCCCGGAGGCGGCCGCTGCCGTGCTCGCGACGATGCGCGCGCATCCGCTCGGCTGTGATGCGGCCGACATCGGCGAGGCCGTGGCCGACGATCACCATTTCGTGCAGATGGCGACGAGCTTTGGCGGTGGCCGGATCGTCGACTGGCTGTCGGGCGAACAACTGCCGAGGATCTGCTGAGGCCGGTCATGCGCATCCTGCTTCTCACGCACTCCTTCAACAGCCTGACGCAACGGCTCCACGTCGAGCTCAGGGAGGGCGGCCACGAGGTCTCGGTCGAGCTGGATATCCACCCCGACGTTACGCGCGAAAGCGTGGCGCTGTATCAGCCAGATCTGGTGATCGCGCCGTTCCTCAAGCGCGCAATCCCCGAAGATGTCTGGCGTAGCGTGCGCTGCCTGATCGTCCATCCCGGTCCGCCCGGCGACCGCGGTCCGGCGGCGCTCGACTGGGCGATTCTGGAAGGTGTTTCCAATTGGGGCGTGACTGTGCTTCAGGCCGACGGCGGGTTCGACGCTGGTCCGATCTGGGCTTTCAGAACCTTCCCGATGCGGTGCGCGGCTAAATCCAGCATCTACCGCAACGAGGTCACGACGTGCGCGGTCGCGGCGGTGCTCGAAGCCATTGCAGCAATCGAAGCCGGACAGCCGACACCGT
The DNA here is from genome assembly GCF_015291645.1 of Bradyrhizobium sp. CCBAU 53340. Lineage (NCBI taxonomy): Bacteria > Pseudomonadati > Pseudomonadota > Alphaproteobacteria > Hyphomicrobiales > Nitrobacteraceae > Bradyrhizobium > Bradyrhizobium sp. CCBAU 53340. The sequence goes on along the minus strand of NZ_CP030056.1, from coordinate 260,392 downwards.
CGCCGATGCCTGCCGATGATCCCCGCATTCGGGTGCGCGGGCCCTGCCGGCAGGCCGACCGGATGATCGATTGGCAGCACGACACGAGCGAGACCGTCCTGCGCAAGATCCACAGTGCAGACGGAATGCCGGGCTTGGTCGACAGCTTGTTCTTCAAAGATGTCAGGCTGTTCGACGCCCACGAGGCGCGCGGCATCTCCGGTGTGCCCGGAACCATTGTGGCGCATTGCGATGGAGCCTTGGCCCGGGCCACGGTCGATGGTGCCGTCTGGATCGGCCATGTGCGGCAGCTTGTACCGAAAAGCCTGAAACGATCCGCAGCAAAGGTCTTTGCGGAGCAGGCGATGCGCCTGCCGTACCGACCCGATTGCGGCTATGCGCCCATACGATATCGCGAGCAGGGCGAGGTCGGCGAGTTGCAGTTTTCCTTTTACAATGGCGCCATGGCGACCTCTGACTGCGAAGCGTTGTTGAACGCCTACCGAGCTGCGCTGGCCCGCCCAACCAAGGTGCTTCTCCTGACCGGTGGACGTGATTACTGGTCCAACGGCATTCACCTCGCCGAGATCGAGGCGGCTGACAGCGCTGCGGACGAGTCTTGGCGCAACATCAATGCGATCGACGATCTTGCGCACACTGTCATCGAGACCACCGATCGGCTCGTCGTTTCCGTCATTCGCGGCAACGCCGGGGCGGGAGGGGTATTTTTAAGTCTCGCTGCCGACGAGGTCTGGGCGAGCGATCAGGTCGTCCTGAATCCACATTATAAGGACATAGGCAATCTCTTCGGCTCGGAATACTGGACTTATCTGCTGCCGCGCCGCGCGGGTGCAGCGAACGCCACCCGGATCACGCAATGCCGCCTGCCGATGGGCGTGGCAGAGGCGGGGCGCCTTGGCATCATCGATCGTGCTCTGTCGGGCGGGGAGCTGGCGGAGGGCCGCCTCATGAGCCTTGCCGCGAGCATGGCGGCGGATGAACGCTTTGCGACGCGTCTTGCTGACAAGCAGCGACGTCGCGCAGCGGACGAAGCCCACAAGCCCTTGCAGGCCTATCGCGACGAGGAGCTGCGGCGGATGCGGCTTAATTTCTACGGATTCGATCCGAGTTACCACGTCGCCCGCTACAACTTCATTCACAAGGTGCCGAAGTCGCGCACGCCACTCACAATCGCACCCCATAGGTCGCCTCGCGCGCTCGACAAATCTACCCGCATGGCGGTGCGCATATGAGCTTCCAGGGTACTATTTTGGTAGTCGACGACGAGGTCAGGTCACAGGAGGCGCTACGCCGCGTCCTCAACGAGGATTTTGAGGTACTCTGCGCCGGCAGCGCAGCAGACGCTGAAAAGCTGCTCGAAGGGGAGATCGTCCACGCCATCATCTGCGATCAGCGCATGCCGCACGAATCCGGCGTCAGTTTCCTCAAGCGGGTGCGCGAGCTCTGGCCCGATCCGGTTCGCATGATCATCTCCGGCTATTCGGAATCGGACGACATCATCGCAGGGCTCAATGAGGCGGGCATCTATCAATACATCACGAAGCCCTGGCAGCCGGACCGGCTGATCGACATTGTCAAGGAGGCGGTCCAGCTCTATCGGCTTCAGAAGGAGACAGAGACCGCAGGGGTCGACGTCAAAGCAACGCCCGAGCACATCAAGAGGGTCGTTTCGGTCAAGCGCGGCGCAGCTAAGCATCTCTATGACTTCAACCGAATTGTGCACGCCCCGGACAGCCCGATGCATGCGGTCATTGAACTCGGCCGGCGGGCGGCCGAATACGACATCTCCGTGCTGATCACGGGCGAATCCGGAACCGGCAAAGAGCTGCTGGCACGCGCGATCCACTACGGCTCAGCCCGAGCCGGTAAGGCTTTCGTCGTTGAGAACTGTGGGGCGCTGCCTGACGAGCTCCTCGAAAGCGAGTTGTTCGGGTGTAAGAAGGGCGCTTTCACAGGCGCCTACCAGGATCGCATCGGTCTGTTCGAAGTTGCCGATGGCGGTACCATCTTCCTTGATGAAATCGGAGAGACCTCGCCGGCGTTTCAGGTGAAGCTGCTCCGCGTGCTGCAGGAGAGCGAGATCCGTCCGCTGGGCGCGCAACGTGTAAGGAAAGTCGACGTCCGTGTGGTGGCAGCCACCAATCGGGATCTTGAGGCCGAGGTGGAGGCGGGCCGCTTCCGCCGTGATCTCTATTACCGGCTGGCGGCGTTCCCGGTTCACATGCCGGCGCTTTGGGAGCGGCCGATGGATATACCCTTGATCGCAGAAGGAGTACTGTCTCAAGTCAAGACTTCCTTCAACCGGCCAGGTCTGCGCTTTGCCTCCGCTGCTCTTGAGGGCTTCGTCAAATACCTTTGGCCAGGGAACGTGCGCGAACTGCAGAACGAGATCCAGCGTATGGCCGTGCTGGCTGACTCGGACGAATTGCAGGCTCCCACGCTGCTCGGCCGGCGCAACGGCAGGCGGACCGCCACGGGGGTCATACAGAACCTGAACGGCGCAGCGAGCCTGAAGGACAGGGTGGAGGATCTGGAGAAGTCGGTTATCATCAACTCCCTGGAGAAGTATGAGGGCAATATCAGCCGGGTTGCCAGCGAGCTCGGCCTGTCCCGGGTAGGCCTGCGGAACAAGCTGTCCAGGTATGATTTGAGAAAAAATGGCAAAGGCGACGCATTCTCCTGACGGATCCGACTCGCTGCTCAAGTTGATCAGCGATCGCGGTGCTATCGAGTTCGACCACGAGCGTGAGGGCGCTTGGATCGAAGTCATCCGCAAGATGGATGAGGTTTATTCCGACCTATTGCGTTATGAGGTCGATCTGGAACACAAGAATGCCGAGCTCGAGGAAGCTCAAGCATTTGTCACCAACGTCATCGAATCTGTCTCTGATATCCTCATCGTTTGCGACGCGAAAGGCCAGATCCAGCAAGTCAATTCCGCTTTACAGCGCACGCTTGACCGCGCCAATGACGAAATCGTCGGCTGGAGGATGGCAGACATCATTGACGCTGCCGATGGCGCCAAGCTCATGTCGCTCCTCAAGCCTCGGAGCCCGTCCGAGGTTGTGGATGGCGAACTCCGTTTCTTGACCGAAGGCGGCAGCTCAGACCTGTTCGCAATCAACAGCTCGCCCCGACACGACCATCGGGGCCGCTTCATTGGCGTGGTTCTGACTGGAAGGCCTATCGGCGAGCTTCGCCGAGCCTATGAAGCATTGCACACGGCTCATCAGGAGCTACAGCGAGTGCAGCGTCAATTGGTAGAACAGGAGAAAATGGCAAGTCTCGGCCGACTGGTGGCCGGTGTCGCTCACGAACTTAATAATCCCATCAGCTTCGTCTATGGAAACGTGCACACCTTGATGCGCTATCGCACGGCGCTGACATCCTACCTTGATGCCGTCCACGGCACATCGATAAGCTCCGAAGCTGCAGCCTTGAAGAAAAGCCTCCGCATTGACGCCATTCTAGAGGATCTCGGCCCGCTCCTGGACGGGACAATGGAAGGCGCCGTGCGCATTAGCGAAATTGTAAAAAACTTACGCCGGCTTTCCCTCAGCAAGCTCGGGGAGTTTGATCGCGTCAACATCGAGCCTCTGATCAACACCGCCGTGCTCTGGGCAGTCCGCACGAAGCAGGTTCGCCTCGACATTCACATGGACATCGAGGCGGATCTTTGGACTTGCGGGAATGAAGGGCAGCTCCACCAGGTTATCGTAAATCTCGTCGAAAACGCAATTGACGCGACGCGCGGCACTCAGGAGCCACGGCTAAAGATATCGGCTCGCCGCAATCAGAACGAGATCCTGATTCGTTTGTCCGATAACGGGCCCGGGATCGAACAGCACAACATAGGTCGCATATTTGAGCCGTTCTTTACGACCAAGCGCGTTGGAGAGGGCACCGGGCTCGGCCTTTGGATCAGCTACGGAATCGTGCGCGAACATGGTGCCGAACTGACTGTTGTCAACGCACCAGAGGGAGGGGCAATATTCTCCTTCGCTCTCCCGGCGGCGTAGAGTTAGTCAGGGCTGCGACGGTTCGGCGCCGCTTCCGCCCTCAGGGCTTCTAATTTACTCGCTAGCGCGAGGTTCGGCCGCTGGCCAGGCTGTCGGCCAAGCCGGATGCGGAGGCTGTCGGCGCGAGATTAACGATCTCGACGTCCTGGAGCGCTAGCGCGTACGACCACATTCGACGTTCTCGTCAACAAGGCCGGTCAGTCGCAGCGTAGCAACATCCTAGACCTTGCGTCTGACGAAATCCACGCGCTGCTCGACGTCAATCTGCGCGCGGCACTGCACGTGAAACGGCTGATCGTGACAAGAATGCCGATGCGCGCCGCTACGTGGTTGACGTCTGGTCGGTCGCTGGCCACTACGCCTTTCCAGAACGCCCTGGCTTTCTTCATCCCTAGCCATCATGCCACCAAGGCCAGCGTATTGCGCGTTCGCGGGCTGAGCCCCGTTCTTTACTGATCTCGCGCTCGCGTCACCGAGATCTCGCCCGGTCGTGTGGCGACAAGCATCTTTAAGTGCGTTCGATACACTTCAACTCCGAGGACATCGCCCATGCCGTTGCCATCGCGCAGGTGTCACGGAAAGAGCACCTCCCTTTCCCGCTCCGGAGCTCTAATAATGGAGACCGCCATCGAGACTGCCGCTCAGCGGTTCGCGAGGCCCCGCAACGCACAATCAATGGATGGCGCGTTTTGTCCTAGCATGGGCCATTTTTTGTGCTGAGGGTCGGCCTATGCCTTGGATGCATACTGACCTTGATAGAATGAATTTGATCCAAAATAGCCCGCCCCTTAGCGTTGCTAATTAGCACCGTCGAGCTGTGGCGGCAGGAAAGCAACACTTTACGAGTTGCGAAACTGCCGCCCAGCTTCCCGTGTCGAGCCCAAGCACGCTTCGCGGTTTGCCGTGCTGGCCAATGGAAGACGTCGGTGCCGCGTCATTGAGGTCTAATTTCCTACCCTCAACAGCACGCGGCCGAGTGAAACACGTGCCCCTGAAGGCAAGGGCTACCAATAGGGAGGAGAAATAGATGGGACCGTGGCGAGTAAACGGGTTCACCAGTCAAATCGCGAAAGTTGTTGCCCTATCAGCAATTGTAGGGCTTTCCATTGCCTCCTGGAGGGTAGTGAGTGCAGCAGAGATCCAGGTGCCCGACGCAGTCAAAACGGCGGGAGTCCTGCGCATGGGTCTCAGCAATGCATTGCCACCGCTGCAGTTCAAGGATCCGGAGACGGGCGAATTCAGAGGGATGAATGTAGATATTGGCCGGGAAATCGCAGCACGTTTGGGCGTCAAGGCCGAATTCAATGAAATGCTATTTGCGCAGTACATCCCGTCACTGCAGACCGGTCGGATCGATATCATCATGGGTGGACTTAGCGACCTCCCTGAACGTCATTCCATTATGGAGATGGTCGATTACTTCAGGGATTTCTATCAGGTCTACGCACTTTCCAATTCTCAGCTAAAGGAGTTGTCCGATCTTTGCGGTAAGCGGGCCGGCGCCATTCGGTCCACTGTTTGGTACAAAGTGATGCTTGCAAAGAGCGAGTCGGACTGCGTTCAGAAGGGAATGCCGGCTGTGAAGTTGATTGGCACCGAATCAACGCCAGATACGCGGCTGCAGCTAACGCAAGGCCGAATTGATGCAGCACTGCAGGGCTTCGTCGAGGTTCCTTACATGATTGCGGAGTCCAAAGGCCTTTACAAGACGATCGGCGAGCCCTTCGCGCCAGAATTCAAGGCAATTGGTGTGCGTAAGGGCGATGTCGCGCTGCGTGACGCGATCGCCGACGCTCTGGATGCGATGATTAAGGACGGCACTTATGCAAAGATCCTGGCTAGATATCAGTTGAGCAAACTCGCTATTTCGGAAGTATATCTAAATTCGGAACCGCGAAAATGAGCGCGGTGTCAAACAAGCCTGTACGATCGAGCAGCGGTTCCTCCACTCTCTTTTCACGGCCCGATCTGTCGTTGGTCGAGATCGTGCCGCCGCGTTACGTCGGCCGCTGGATAATGGGCGTACTAGTTCTTGGTCTGTTGGTCCTTATTGTAAGGGCCTTCGCTAACGCGCAGATCGAATGGAACGTTGTTGCCAAATACTTAGCGGCGCCTACAATTCTCGCGGGCTTCTGGCATACGATGATCTTGTCCGTGCTGGCGATGATTGTCGGTGTCGCGCTCGGCTTGGCTATCTCGATTATGCGAATGTCGGATAATCCGCTCCTAGTCATCGTCGCATTTGGCTACCAATGGTTCTTTCGCGGGACGCCGGTAATCCTCCAGCTTCTGATTTGGTATAATCTAGCCTTAATCATCCCAGTCATCGGCATTCCCGGTCTGTGGACGGCCCCGACTGTCGATGTCATCACGCCCTTTTGGGCCGCGCTGCTTGGCCTTGGCATCAATCAGGGTGCCTATACCTCGGAGGTCATTCGCGCCGGAATCCTCTCGGTTGATGCGGGCCAGCACGAAGCGGCACAGTCGATTGGCATGACCCGTCTACACGCGCTCTGGAGAATCGTCCTACCTCAAGCAATGCGCGTGATAGTTCCGCCGATTGGTAACGAGTTTATTGGAATGGTAAAAATGACGTCACTCGCCAGCGTGATCCAGTACACCGATTTACTTTACAGCGCACAGAACGTGTACTTCGTCAATCAGCGCGTGATTGAGCTACTGATCGTAGCAGGCGCTTGGTATCTCCTCGCTGTCTCCATTCTCACGCCGCTTCAGTTGCTGCTCGAATGGCGGTTCGCGCGGGGAACATCTGTCGTGAGGGTCCGATGACCAAGCCTTTGCTCTCAATGAGAAGAGTTAAGAAGCGGTATGGAAATCTACAAGTTCTGGACGGCGTCTCCCTCGACGTCATGCCCAATGAAGTAGTGTGTTTGATCGGCTCATCAGGCTCAGGCAAAACGACGCTCTTGAGATGTATTAATCAACTGGTTTCCGTCGACTCAGGACATATCTGGATAGACGACGAAATCGTGGGCTATCGCCAAGTGGGGTCGCAATTGCGGCCACTAGGCGGTGCGGAACTCGCCCGCCAGCGGACGAAGACCGCGATGGTGTTTCAACGATTTAATCTCTTTCCCCATATGACTGCTCTTGACAATGTCATTGAGGGACCCGTGCGTGTCTTAAAGCGCAATAAGGCTGACGTCGTTTGTGAGGCGGAAGCCCTCCTAGCACGCGTAGGCTTATCCGAGAAGCGTAACGCGTACCCTTCCAGCCTGTCTGGCGGCCAGCAACAACGTGTGGCCATCGCGCGGGCTATGGCTATGCACCCGCGCCTTATGCTCTTCGACGAGCCGACATCTGCACTCGATCCTGAACTCGTTGCCGAAGTCCTCGCGGCGATGAAGGAATTGGCACGCACCGGCATGACTATGGTGGTCGTTACGCACGAACTTGGATTTGCGAGCGAGGTCGCAGATCGCGTGATCTTTATGGAACAAGGCCAAATCGCAGAAGAAGGCACTGCCCGAGAGGTTCTTATGCACCCCAAGGGCGCAAGGACCAAAGAGTTCATTTCGGCGGTGCTCGATTAACACGCAGCATCTCTACATACGACCAGAGAGGAATTGAGGAACGAAATGGCAAAGGAAATCGCTTTCGCCGCACTCATACATGCAGCCGGTAGCGCAAGTGCCGCGTGGCGCCATCCAGATACGGATCCAAAGAAGGCGTTGAGTCTTCAGTACTACACAGAGCTCGCAAAGCTATGTGAAGCAGGCCGCTTCGATCTGATGTTTCTAGCGGACAGTCCGGGCGTTGATGTCGACAATCTCCACGCAATGGCGCAATGGCCACGCGGGCAAAACGTACTTGAGCCCTTGACGCTTCTCTCTGCGCTAGCTGCGAGCACAGAAGAGCTTGGCCTCGGCGCCACGGTATCTGCGAGCTTCACTGAGCCGTTTAATATCGCCCGGCAATTCGCATCGCTCGATCACCTTTCGGGAGGGCGAGCAGCGTGGAACGTTGTGACGACTGCAAACCAGTATTCATGCCGCAACTATGGCTATAAGACGATGCCGCCACACGACGAGCGCTATGCCAGAGCCAGAGAAGCCCTGGAGGTGGTCCGAGCTTACTGGGATACTTGGGACGATGATGCCTTCATCTTCGACAAGGCAAGAGCTATGAACTTCGATCCGAACCGATTTCACCACGTTCGATACGAAGGGAAACATTTCAAGGTACAAGGCGGACTCAATATTGCACGTGCTCCGCAGGGGCAACCCGTCATTATCCAGGCGGGCGCGTCCTCGGTGGGTAGGGAATTTGCCGCAGAAACCGCTGAGGTCGTCTTCGGAACGGGCGCAACTCTTGAGGAGGCTGCGTCCCTCTACAAGGATATCAAAAGCAGGATGGCGAAGTACCGCCGTGATCCTTCCGAACTTAAGGTACTCGCCGGCTTCCGCGCGATGGTCGGTTCAACCGAAGCAGAAGCGAAGGAAAAGCTTCGCCTACTAAACAGTGTGATGCCGATTGAAGCCAAGGTCGCGTATGTCAGTACGGACCTTGAAGTCGACCTGTCGAAGCTGCCACTGGACGAACTCGTTCCCGAACAGATGATCCCGACTTCCTCAAACCTTCATCAGGGTTATTTCAATATACTTGCGGACATGATCCGATCGCGTAAATTCACGCTAAGGGAGATTGCACAGCGCTACGAACGCGGATTCGAGATTTTCTGTGGCACTCCAAGCCAGATCGCCGACGAGATGGAACGTTGGATCGACAATGAAGCTGGAGATGGGTTTATGATAACGTTCCCTTACATGCCGACCTGCCTGGAAGATTTTGTGTCGATGGTAGTCCCCGTGCTCCAGGAACGCGGACTTATGCGCAAAAGCTACCGCGGCAAGACACTTCGCGAAAACCTCGGGTTACGCTATCCCAAAAACGTCAATACGAAACGTCCAGCTACAGGCGTTCCATAAGAGATCTCGTGGCGCGCCGCCTTTGTCGAGCCTTTCAATGCGCATACAAAAGGGCCGCGGTGCAACAAAGCGCCGCGGCCTTTCTTATTGTGGGAGCTGAAGTTCATCCGTCGAACGACTTGACGCATGGCCGAGAATACCATTTGATTTATTCGAATCGGGCTTATGCATCTAAAATGTAAATTTGTTTGGGCGGCATATGGCTAGAGCGCTCAGTTCCCGCGAGATCGATGCGTTTCGGGCTATGATGCAATGTGGGACAACGCTTGCCGCAGCCGAAATTCTAAATACAACGCAACCGTCGGTGAGCCGGCTGTTGGCGCAAGCGCAAGACGCTGTGAAATTTCGACTGTTCGATTATCGACGGGGCCGTTTGGTTCCAACCCCTGAAGCCAAAATGCTCTTTGAAATCGTCCAAAAGCACTATCTTGGCTTGGAAACGATACAGCAAGCCGCTGAAAGTATCAGGTCATCCGGCACCGGCCTATTGCGCATCGCTGCCACTCCGTCCCTGGCTATGGGCGTTATTCCAACGATCATGAAGGCATTCCGGCAGTCTAGCCCCGGTGTGAGCATCAACCTTCAGACGGGAGGGTCGCTGCAGATCAGAGACGGGCTCCTCAATGGCATTTATGATGTTGGCCTGACGACGAGCGGAGCTCATTTCCGAACAGGAGAGTTCGAAATCGAGGTGTGTGACGAATCTGAGGCCCTATGTGCGGTCTGCGCAAACAGCCCGCTTGCTTCGAAGAAGGAGGTTGCGGTCTCTGATTTTCAAGAGGCAACGCTGCTCACTCTCAATCGTGGAGACGATCTAAGTGATTTGTGGCGTCAGACACTCGCGCAGCACGGCGTGAAACCCTCGTCCGAGATCGAGGTCACCTATTCGGCGATCCTCTGTTCGCTCGCCGCCGCCGACCTTGGCATCGGCGTCGTAAGTCCCTACATCAAACCGCTTATTTCCGATAACGTTCGATTTGTTCGTATTTCGCCGAGAATCTCGGTTAAGATGTTCGCAATCTTTCCGGGACATCTTGTGAAGTCATCGCTGTCGCAGCGTTTCACGCGTAGCTTGAAGGAAACGTTCCTGCACAACGACCCCCATGTCGTGAAGTGCGGCGACTGCACGGAGTAAGCCCCCTAGCGGGATTTCGGATCGAGCTAGGCAACTCTCGCGGGCCGACGTGCCCGCCAAACAATCCCAATGCTATATCACCCGCGTATAGAGCGTGCAGCAAGAAGAATTGGCTGACGCGTTTAGCCTGACTTAATGTCCCGCAGAATGCCCGAGCTGGTGCGACTGTCGCGCAGCGCTTCGTGGGCGAGTGCAAGACCGTAGGGCAAGGCCGCGGGCGCTCCAAGGAGACTGACACGTGCTTGATGCAATCCAGCTTGAATTGATTTGGCGAAGGCTGATTTCTCTGACTGAAGAGGCCGCTACGACGCTGCTGCGTACCTCCTTCTCATCCGTCGTTCGCGAGTCTAATGATTTTGCGTGCGTTCTCATGGATGCCGAAGGACGCTCGTTAGCGCAACCCGCTAACAGCATTCCATCCTTTATCGGTACCGTTCCGCGGACGGTTCGTGGCTTTCTCAAACAGTTTCCACATGAGACCCTCTCCGAGGGCGATATCCTGATCACCAACGATGTCTGGCTTGGCACCGGCCATCTGCCCGATATCACGGTAGCCAAGCCCATTTTCTTGAATGGCAATATTGTTGCGTTCGCTGGGTCGGTCACGCACGCTCCTGACATTGGTGGACGCATCCGTTCTGCCGATGCACGCGAGGTGTACGAGGAGGGATTCCAAATCCCAATGATGAAGGTGGTTGAGGCGGGTCGAATGAACCGCACATTTGAAAGCCTGCTTCGCCAGAACGTTCGTACGCCAGATCAGACGGTAGGCGACCTTTATGCGCAGTTTTCTGCACTGCATCTGATGGAGGTGCGCCTCATTTCTTTGCTAAAGGAGTGGGAGCTCCGTTCATTCTCCGAAGTGTCTCAACAGATCCGCGGTCGGACGGAAGCCGCGATGCGGCGTGCGATTTCCGCAATACCGGATGGCGTCTATCATGCCACCGCCGTCAGCGATGGATTTGAAAATAGCATCGTGTTGCGGATGGCGCTTAAAGTTCATGGTGATGAAATCGAGGTTGATTACCGAGGTACAGATCCTCAAGTGCAGCGCTCCATCAACGTCTGCGCTGCTTATACGACGGCATACACTGCCTATGGAATCAAAGCCGTTCTTACGCCCGACACGCCAAACAATGACGGTGCGTTGGAACCGCTCAATATTCATGCACCTCTTGGCTCAATTCTTAATTCAAAGCCGCCCGCAGCGGGCGGGGCACGCGCACTTATCGGACATTTCCTGCCGGCGATGGTCTTGCGTGCGCTGTCACAAGTCGTGCCGGAGAGAGTCATCTCCGACGTCGGCTCACCTCTCTGGTGCGTAAACCTGGCCGGCGTCAAAGAGGATGGAAAGACTTTCGCTAACTTATTCTTCCTGAACGGAGGCTATGGGGCCAGCGCGGCCTCGGACGGCGCAAGCGTGTTGTCTTGGCCGAGCAACATTTCCTCCACGCCCGTCGAGGTGCTGGAACGAACCGCGCCGATCAGAATTTGCCACCGCCGAATCCGATCGCGGACAGCGGGCAGCGGTCGGTTCACAGGGGGGGCTGGGCAGGAGTTTCTCTTCGAGAATCTAAATAAAGGGCCTACCATAATTTCCTTTATGGCTGAACGAACTAAGCCAGAAGCTGTGGCGAATGGCTTAGCAGGCGGCGATCCCGGCGCTGCCGGTGAGATCCAGATCAACACCGTTCGGGTTGATCCCAAGATACAACACACTATCGACTTTGGTGCCCGCGTTCTGCTGCGCACACCTGGCGCTGGCGGATTTGGTGTTCCGATCCGCGCTCAGGAAGCGCTGGCCGAAGCCGATGGCGCCAAAGATTTTGTATAAGAAGGGTTAGATCCGATATGTACTCGCTTGGTATCGATATTGGCGGCACGTTCACCGACATTGTCCTCTATTGCACTGATGATGGTCGCGTTGTCGCACACAAGGAGCTGACGACGCCCCATGATCCAACAATTGGAGCCCTCGCCGGCGTAAAGCAGGTCGTTAACGCCAGCGGCACCGATCCCGATCAGATTGGTCGCGTGGTCCATGCGACAACGTTGTTCACTAACGCTCTCATCGAGCGTCGTGGCGCAAGGACCGGATTGATCACAACGAGCGGCTTTAGGGATACGCTCGACTTACAGCGGGAGTTTAAATACGATCTGTATGATCTATTTCTGAAATTGCCAAAACCATTGATTGAGCAGGATGATCGCGTTGAAGTTAATGAACGCACCTTGTTCAACGGGCACATCCAGCATCCACTCAACGAAGACGAACTTCTAATAAAAACACGCCGGCTGCTCGACAGGGGCGTCACTTCGCTGGCAGTTTCATTCTTGCATTCATATGCCAATGGGACAAATGAACTGCGAGCCAAGAGCCTAATCGAGCGGCATTTCCCACAAGTCCAACTGTCGATCTCGTCCGAGGTCTGCCCACAAATCCGGGAGTACGAACGAACGTCAACGACCGCCGCGAACGCGTATATCAAGCCCATTGCAGACAAATATTTGCGTGAACTCGAGGTGCAGCTAAAGGCCTTTGGAATACCAGGAGCACTTTTCATGATGCTCTCAAACGGCGGATTGACGCATATCGAGGAAGCGCGCCGTACGCCGATCGAACTGTTGGAGTCGGGGCCGGCTGCTGGCACATTGGTGGCCGCGTATTTCGGCAAACGCTCCGGATTTGACAATGTGCTTGCCTTCGACATGGGCGGGACAACTGCAAAGCTTGGCGTGATTGAGAACGGCGAGCCCCTGATCGCGTATCAGTTTGAAGCGGCTCGCCAGAAGCGGTTCGCCCCAGGAAGCGGATTGCCGGTGAACATCTCGACTGTTGAGCTTATCGAAATCGGTGCGGGCGGCGGGAGCATCGCACATGTTGATGAGCTAGGAATGCTCAAGGTGGGGCCGCAAAGTGCGGGATCGCGACCTGGCCCCGCCTGCTACCCGAACGGCGGAACTGCGCCAACGGTTACCGATGCAAACGTTGTTTCGGGGGCGATTGACGTTGATAACTTTGCCGGTGGCACTATGGTTTTGCGCCGCGGAGCTGCAGAGGCGGCGCTCACAGGCGTCGGGCACGCCATAGAGATGCCATTCATCAAAGTGGCGAATGGCATTCAGGCCATTGTTAACGAGACGATGGCAGCCGCCGCGCGTGTCCATGTTGCTGAGCGAGGCCACGATATAACTAAGTACAAGCTCATCGTGACGGGCGGTGGCGGCCCGATGCACGGTTGTGACGTCGCCAGACGTCTCGGCATCAAACAGGTTATCTGTCCGCCGAATGCTGGCGTCGCGTCGGCACTCGGCTTGTTGATTGCACCCGCGCGTGTTGATCGCTCGAGAACGCTTGGCGCCCTGCTGGGATCGATGGAAATCGAGAAACTCGAAGCAGCCTTCAGGCGCCTGGAAGACGACACAAGGCGCGTGATTGCGCAGGCCAGATCTCCGCACAGTACACTTCAGATGGAGCGCCGCGCCGACATTCGCTTTGTGGGCCAAGGGTCGGAGCTGGTAACAGGACTGCCCGTTGGACCCTACAGCGAGAGCGAACGTGAAACTATTCGCGCTGCGTTCATCCAGACCTATAAAGGTATCTTCGGCGATATCATACCCGATCTTGATCTTGAGATTATGAACATCCGTGTAACCCTGAAAGAAGTACGAGAACCCGCGAAACTTGGTCGGATGGAAGACCCTCCTCGCTCGGAGGGATCTCGCTATCGACCCGTGTATGATGATGCAACTCGCGCTTGGGTTAAAGTCCCAGTTCTTCGACGATCGGAACTCGGGATTGCAGGATCGATCGAAGGCCCGGCCCTTTTGGATGAGCAATCATCAACACTAGTTGTGCCGCGCGGGAGCCGCATGACGTTGGACGCCTCTGGCAATGTCATTGTTCAGCTCAGGGATGATGGTGACAGTGTTACCGTTCCAGTAGCAGAGCACGCCACCGAAATCGGGGCGTAGGGCTCTAATATGCAGGCCTGTCACGTCACGGCAGTCGCGTGGCGCCGCAGGATGTCATGCCGGGAGGCCTTCGGATCTCGAAGTCAACCAAGGCGCGAGGCAAGCTCTCGGATGGAAACGATCATACTCGCCCCCTCAGTCGCGTTCGTATGCATGCTCTAGCGACACCACCGGGCGGCAACGCGCGAGCCAGGAGGTGTCGAGCACGATCCGCCGATCGATCGGCGGTGTTGTGCGGTAGAACGGTTTTCTACCGTTGCCCTTCTGTAACCGGCATGAGCCCCCCACCTGGGCATCGCGCGAATGAGCTGCGATACAGCCTGGCATGAACTGTTTTTTGGAGGTGGGCTATGGCAGATGCCATGCATGAAGCCAGGCTTGATGCCAGGCAGGAAAGCGGCTCCTATCGTCGGATCGAGGTGATCACAGGGCAGCGTCGACGACGGCGCTGGACGGCTGAAGAGAAGGCTCGGATCGTGGCCGAGAGCTTCGAGGAAGGGGCCAATATTTCCGAGGTCGCTCGGCGCCATGGCGTTGTCCGTGGGTTGCTGACGGTGTGGCGGCGCAAGTTCGCGACGGCAGTGAGCTTTCAGGCGCCAGGCTTCGTGCCGGTCCGGATCGCTTCCGAGAGCGGTCCGGCGACGGCAGACGAGTCGGACCGGTTAGCGTGCGCGCATAAGGTGCCGCCGCAGATGGCATCGGCTCCAGGCAAGCTTGGCGGAATGATCGAGATCGAGCTGGGCGGGGCACGCATCCGGGTCGAGCCCGGAGTGGAGCTGGCGACGCTTTCGACAGTGCTATCGGCGCTTCGGGGCATCCGTTGATTGCATTACGGTCTGACCTCAAGGTGGTGCTGGCGGCACAGCCAGTCGACTTTCGCAAGTCGGTGCACACGCTGTCGGCGCTGGTGAGCGAAGCGTTGCACGCGAACCTCGTATTGCGGCGACATCTTCGTGTTCCGCAGCAAGCGCGCGGACAGAGTGAAGCTTCTGGCATGGGATGGTAGCGGCATGGTGCTGGTGACGAAGTGGCTGCACCAGGGACACTTCACCTGGCCGCCGGTCCGCGACGGCGTGGTGCATCTGAGTGCGACACAACTCGCGATGCTGCTCGACGGACTTGAGTGGACGCGTGTTTCACACAAGCCTGTGAAGCAGCCGGCCGTTGTCGGCTGAGAGGCGAAGATTTTGCTGGAGCCTGTGATGGGCGGATATATCGTTCGATCATGGCGATTCGTCCCGAAGCTCTTCCGACCGATGCAGCGGCTCTGGCCGAGATGGTGCTCGCGCTTGACGCCGAGAACGAGAAGCTACGTGTGGCGATGCAGACGCTGAAGGAGATGATCTTCGGCAAGCGCTCAGAGCGGCTGGCGGCGATCGTGGCCGAGCAGCTCGCGCTCGAACTGGACGATCTCGCGACTGGCGTCACATCACCTGCGCCAGCCAACGACGATTTGCCTGCGACGAAGCCGGCTGGGAAGCCGCGCAAGAAGGCGAGGCGCAACATCGGCGCGCTACCCAAGCATTTGCCTCGCTGCGAGCAGGTGCTCGAGCCAGACACGACAGCGTGCCCGTGCTGCCAGGGCCTTCTGCACCGGATCGGCGAGGATGTGAGCGAGGTACTGGACGTGATCCCGGCGATCCTGCGGGTACTGCGCACGATTCGTCCCAAATACGCCTGCCGCGGCTGCACCGACGGCGTGGTGCAGGCGAAGGTGCTGCCGCGTCTGATCGACAGCGGCATGGCATCGACGGCACTCGTGGCTCACGTGGTGATCTCGAAGTTCGCCTGGTATCTGCCGCTGTACCGCCAGGTGCAGATCCTGGCCGGTCAGGGCCTTCATCTCGACCGCGCGACGCTCGCCGGCTGGGTGAAGCGTGCGGCATGGTGGCTTAAGAGTCTTTATGAGCTTCAGCTGCGGACGATCCAGGCTTCGCCGCGGCTGTTCTGCGACGAGACGCCGATGCCGGTGCTCGATCCCGGACGACATCGCACTCGTATCTGCCAGTTCTGGGCGCATGCGATGGATGATCGCCCATGGGGTGGCCCATCGCCGCCGGCGGTCGCCTATGTGTTTGCGGATGGCCGCGGCACCGAGGAGATCGCCGGGCAATTGGCCGGCTTCTCCGGCATTCTGCAGGTGGATGGCTATGCCGCCTACAAAGCGCTTGCCCGCGGTCAAGGCGGGGCGATCCAGCTGGCTTTTTGTCTCGCGCATGCCCGACGCAAATTCGTCGAGGTGTACAAGACGATGCAGTCGCCGTTCGCTCACGAAGTGATCGAGCGCCTGCAAGCGGTCTACGCCATCGAGGCCGAGATCCGTGGCTTGAGCGCCGAACAGCGGCTTGCCGCCCGCCGCACCAGGTCCGCACCGCTGATGGAGGTGCTGAAGGCGCGACTGACCTCGATGCTCGACCACCTGTTCTCCCAATCGAAGCTAGTGGAGGCCATCAACTATACGCTCAATCACTGGGACGGACTGACGCTATTTCTCCGCGATGGCCGCGTCGAGGTCGACAGCAACACCGTCGAGCGTTCAATGCGCCCGATTGCGATGGGGCGCCGTAACTCATTGTTCAGCGGCAGCGAGGGCGGCGCCGAGAGCTGGGCAATCCTTGCGTCGCTGGTCAATACGGCAAAGCTCCACGAACTCGATCCGCAGGCCTATCTGGCCGATGTGCTGGAGCGCATCGTCTCCGGTCAGACCAAGAGCCACCAGCTGCACGAACTTCTCCCCTGGAACTGGAAGGCGACCCGCGAGCTCAGCGCACGGGTGGCCGCATGACCCGCCGCCGCCGTTCATCATCTTCATCATCGATGGCGGCAGCCGCGATGCCGCTCGACGAACTTGAGCCTTGGCTACAGGCTCGTGCCGAGCAGCATCCCGTCGCCACCAGTCTTCCCATGCTCGACGGCTATGTCGCCGCGATCGTGGCCGGGCCGGTGTCGATGAGTCCGCTCGACTGGATCTGTCCGCTGCTCGCCATCGACGCCGACGCATTCAACCATGGCGGCACGCCGGAGTTCGCCGCGATTTCGGCCGTCGCGCTGCGCCACAACGACATCAGTAATGTTCTTTCCACCGCACCACATCGGTTCGCACCGGTCCATGGCCGCAAGCCGAATGGCGACGTTGATGCGCGGCCGTGGTGTCAGGGATTCCATGCCGCCATGCGGTTGCGACTATCAGCCTGGGGCCCACTGCTCGACGTCAGCAACATACACCACGGCTTGCTCCTGCCCATCCTGCTGCATTGCGTCGACGATCAAGGGCGTCCACTGCTTGGACCACCAAGGAAAGGCCGCGAGACCGAGGAATTCCTGCGCAACGCCCATGCCGACATTCCGGACGTCGTCGAGGCCATGCGTCAGTACTGGATGCCGACCCGCTACGCTCGCACAGGCTGATCACTGCAGACGTGGGAGCTCATACCGGTTACGCCCTTCTGTGCGTCCCTCCCGAACTCGGCCGCCAGCCTCAGAGGTCGGCGCTCCTTTTTTCTGAGGAGTGAATGGCTACCGTCGCGGTTTGAGAGCGGCTTGGCTCGAGGATGAACGGATTCTGCGTAGGGGACTCCGAAGCATCGTCGCCTGGTCATCGTGACCGTTGGAGACCACCGGGCTGCCTAACACAGCTGGCATTTGAGGCGCCCGTGACCACGGATGAGTGGCGTTGGTAGGAGTATAATCAACGGTCAATGGCAATCAGCGCGCTGCGCGCCGCGCGCGGAACATGCGAGTTTGGTGCAACTATGCCTGATCCGAATACATGCCTTCAGTATCTCAATTGGATGAAGGCCAATGGCAATGATACGTCTTTGTTCGCTGTGGACGGGGCCGTCCTTCGCCACCGCTATCATGCTTTCGCTGGTACCTCAAAGGAGGGTCCATTAGATGATCGATGCAGGTCGCGCCATTGCCACAGCGACGCCCGAAACATTTCGAGAAGTGTCGCGGAAGTGGGCCTCTGGAATCGCCGTCGTAACTGCAGTCGATAGTCACGGAGCGCTTTTCGGCACCACGATGAGCGCCGTCGTCAGCCTATCGATCAGCCCCCTGCAATACCTGATATGCATCGACAGAAAGTCGAACTCGCTCCCCGCCATCACTTCGACAGGGTGGTTTTGCATCAACATGCTCTCCTCATCCCAAGAGCGCATTGCGATGACGTTTGCAAAGAAGGGGACAGATAAGTTTTCGGCGATTTCCTATCGAGAAGGTCTAAATCGATTACCAATTATCCAGGACGTCGCCTCATATATTATCTGTCACCTGAACAGCAGCTTTGATGGCGGCGATCACGTCATAATCGTTGGCGATGTCATCGAGATCGGTCTCCACGATGCGTCTCCGCTGGTCTATTTGAATGGACGCTTTAATAACGGATGACTTGCGGGGAACACATGAAATATGAGAATACGCTCCTCTTTATTGACGGAGAATGGTGCTCCGGCTCTGAGAAGCAAACGATCCCGATCTTTAATCCAGCAACTGACGAGGAGATCGGTCACGTCGCTAAGGCGACGGTGGCCGATCTCGACCGTGCAGCTGCGTCCGCCGAGAAGGCGTTCCATGTTTGGCGGAGAACGCCCGCGGTGGAACGCGGAGTTACGCTACGTAAGGCAGCTGGCCTGCTCCGCGATCGACTAGAGTCCATCGCCCATGTTCTCACCTTGGAGCAAGGTAAGCCTCTTTTGGAAGCGCGAGCGGAGATCGCGAGTTGCGCCGATGCCTTCGAATGGGCTGCTGAAGAGGGAAGGCGGCTCTATGGGCGCGTGATACCGTCGCGTGCAGCAGGCGTTGCGCAATATGTCGTACGTGCTCCAGTAGGCCCGGTTGCTGCGTTCACCCCGTGGAATTTCCCCGCGAGCCAAGTCGCGAAGAAGCTTGCTCCAGCGTTGGCTGCCGGATGCTCCGTGATCGTCAAGGCCTCGGAAGAGGTGCCACGATCTGCCGCGGCAATCATCACGTCACTTGTCGATGCTGGCATTCCAACAGGTGTTGTCCAGCTCGCATACGGCACTCCCGATGAAATATCGCGGCACCTGATTGCCCACCCGGCGATTCGGAAGATCTCCTTCACCGGCTCTGTTCCGGTTGGAAAACATCTAGCTGCGCTCTCGGGCGAGCAGATGAAGAGGACGACGATGGAACTCGGCGGGCATGGGCCGGCGATTGTCTTCAAAGACGCCGACATATCCTCAGCCGCGGCGCTGCTCGTTTCAGGCAAGTATCGCAACGCCGGTCAAACCTGCGCCGCGCCGACGCGGTTTATGGTACACAACGATGTTTATCATGAGTTCGTCGCAGCTTTTGTTGAAAAGACACAATCGCTTGTCGTTGGCAACGGTCTGGATGCGACAACGCAGATGGGCCCCCTCGCGAACGAACGCAGAGGGAAACTCTTCGATCAATTTGTGGACGACGCGAGGCAGCGAGGCGCAAAGCTCATGTGCGGCGGCGAGAGCTTATTTACTCGCGGAACATTCAGGCAGCCAACAGTACTTGCGAATGTCGATCCATCGATGCGAGTCATGAACGATGAGCCATTCTGCCCAATCGCGCTCATTAGCGGCTTTGACAATCCAAATGAAGCTGTTGCAGAGGCTAACCGATTGCCCTTCGGGCTCGCCGGATATGCCTTCACGGAATCATCGGCGAACGCTCAGTTCCTGGCGGAGAATCTTGAGGTCGGTATGCTCAGCATCAACCACCTGGGCCTTGCCTTGCCGGAAACGCCCTTTGGCGGCGTCAAAGAGTCTGGGTACGGTTCCGAGGGTGGCCTAGAATCAACTGAAGGCTATCTCAATACCAGATTCATCACCAATAAGGCCTACTAGGCGTCATGCCATTTGGGCAATCGACCACGACGACTCTGTGAGGAGCAATGTCCCCTTCAACTATCAACGAAAGAGTCAGCATCACACGACTTGGTGGTCAGGATTACAACTTCTTTTTTGGTTACTATAATAAGACGCCGTGGGACGGGCAGGGTCGCCTTATCCTAGGCCACCAAGTCGATGAACCTAACTTCCGCATTGGCAGAAATAGCGGCTGCAATGTCGGTTATTTTGATGAAGCGCGTGAGTTTCGGCTGGTTGATCGAACCCAAGCCTGGAACTGGCAAATGGGGAGCCAACTACAATGGCTCACCGGCATGCCTGGCCGTAACATAATCTACAATATTCGTACGTCGCACGACGCGGGTGGCCCGTATCCCAACATCGGTGCGCGGATTACCGACGTGGATACGGGGCGCACTCGCGATCTCAATATCCCGATTTACGTCGTAGCCGCGAACAGCAAATTCGCGATGTGCATTGACTATCGACGTCTCTACAAAACGCATGAGACGATCGGCTACTGCGCACTCGCGGGACGGCTTCCACTGGATAATGCACCGGACGATGATGGCATTTGGCGCCTCGACATTGCAAGCGGCGACTCGACACTCGTTGTCAGTTACCGCCAACTTTACGAGCTTGCTCATAAGCCATCCATGGATAAGGCAATTCATTGGGTGAGCCATATTGAGATAAATCCGTCATCAACACGTGTGCTCTTCCTTCACCGATGGACAGAGCGTGTTGAAGACGAGACCTGCTTCTTGCATCGCTTGATCACAATGGATCCGGATGGAAGCAACTTACGTCTCCTTGAATGCTCTGATCATCCATTGCCGCAGCTGGCTCGGCGGTTCGATTCAAAGGCCGTAGGTACCTACGACTACGAAAAGTCCGAATACCAGATCTCTCACCCGTTATGGCGGGATGATAGCAGCATCGTCGTCTGGGGACCTCACGCCGGACGTATAAACTATCAGGTTTACCAAGACGCGCACAATGGCTTAGTCCAGACTATTGGCGACGGCCTCCTAAGAGAGAACGGACACATGTCCTATTCACCTGTGAATATGCGCTGGCTTTTGAGCGATACGTATCCGCATTCCGAGACCAACCTGCGTGATCTCTTCCTTTTCGATGCCAACAATGAAGTCCGGCTCGACCTCGGAAGCTTTTATACTGATCCAACTCTGGCTAAAGAGAACCGGTGTGATCTTCACCCAAGGTGGAGCCGCGATGGGAAGTGCGTTTGCATCGACTCCTATCACGAGAGACGGAGGCGAATGTACACAATTGATGTCTCCGCTCTCGTGTAGTGCTTGTTGTTTTCCCTATCCAGCGACAGCAGGTGTCTAAAAGCAAGGGAACGTTGTTTTCCGCAAGGCATCCGTCCAAGGGCATTTCGACCTACCTTGAGCGCTCAGCTCATCGAATCTCGTTGAAATTCAGCATAACGACCTCGCTGAAGGGGCTTGCTTGCCTCTTACAGCGGCGGGAATACTTCGAATGGTAGCTATCCGCCGTCCGATCCGGTTTCGATCGAGTACAATGGAGCAAACGTGACCACATACAGTGGACCTGTCTTTGACATGGCCGTACAACAGTTCGAAGTGATCGCTGATCACCTGTCTGTGCCGCAGGACGCGAGGGCGCGCTTGTTAATACCAAAGCGCGCGATCACTGTATCTTGTCCTATTCATCGAGACGACGGCACGACGGCGGTTTTTGAAGGGTATCGAGTTCAGCATCACCTCACGCTAGGACCTACGAAAGGCGGCACGCGCTTCGCGGCTAGTGTGGACCTCGGCGAGGTTGCTGCGCTTGCGATCTGGATGAGTTGGAAGTGCGCCCTAACCGGCTTGCCCTATGGTGGCGCCAAGGGCGGCATCAGCGTCGATCCATCGAATCTATCAAGGCGCGAACTAGAGGCATTATCACGCCGCTACATGCAGGAGATGATCCCCTTCGTTGGCCCTCACACTGATGTCATGGCCCCCGATATGGGGACCAACGAGCAGGTGATGGCGTGGTTTATGGACACCTATTCGATGTATCAGGGCCGGACCGTGACGGAGATCGTTACCGGTAAACCGGTCAGCGCCGGAGGGACATTGGGACGCCGCGAGGCGACAGGGCGGGGCGTCGCGCATCTGACGCGCCGCGTGATGAACGAACAGGGCATCAATCTGAACCATGCAACGGCTGCTGTGCAGGGCTTCGGAAATGTCGGCTCGATCGCCGCACTTGAGCTTCACCATATGGGCGTTAAAGTGATCGCCGTCAGCGACCACACCGGCGCGCTCTACTGCGCTTCCGGCCTCAACATTCCAGAACTCGTGGTACATGCGGCAACACATGGCAGTCTCTCGGGGTATTCGAGTGAACTAGCCTTCGATCCGCAGGAAGTCCTCACGCTGTCTTGTGATGTTCTTGTGCCAGCCGCGATGGAGCGGGTCATCGACGCTGCTGTCGCCACGAAGCTGCGTTGCCGTATTGTCGCTGAAGGGGCCAATGGGCCGACGACACCGGAAGCCGATCTGGTTCTTACGCAGCGACAGAATGAGATCTTCCTGATCCCGGATATTCTGTGCAATTCCGGCGGGGTAGTGGTGAGCTATTTCGAATGGGTGCAGGATCTGCAACAACTCTTCTGGGAAGAGGAGGAAGTAGTACGACGCGAATACCAGATTCTCGATCGAGCGTTCGATCGGATGGTGGCGAGGGCGAGCCGCGACAAGGTGTTCAATCGCACGGCGGCCATGGCCATAGGCGTCGAGCGGGTGCGGGGCGCCAAGAATACGCGAGGTCTATTTCCATGAGGGACGGCCTGGTCGGATTCCGTGATGTATTTGCCCGAACCCGCAATGGTTCACATCGAGCCTTATTAGCGCCGGCGAGCCGCAATGGCCACAACCTGAATGGGATGGCGGTTGTATCAAGCGCACGGATAGTCGCTAATTCCATAGCGGTATGATGCCATCATGTTGCAACTCCGCGCTCAGTTTCAGAACAGCTTCTGCGGCGCATAGATGCAGGCCTAAGCGCTCCGACATAATCCCACATGATCATGCTCGCCTCCAAACTCTCGAACCGGATTTCCTCCATGTTCGACGCGATCACTCAATCGAATTAGAAATGGATACAGAGATGTCATTAGAAGTAGTAGATACGATCGTGATCGGAGCCGGTCAGGCAGGGCTGGCTATGAGTGAACATCTGACTTCGGCTGGTATTCCTCACGTCGTCTTGGAAAGGCACCGGATCGCGGAGAGATGGCGAACAGCCCGGTGGGACTCGCTGGTGGCTAATGGTCCCGCGTGGCATGACCGTTTCCCCGGCCTAACATTTCAGACGCACCCTGATGCGTTCCCGGGTAAGGAGGAGATCGCGGACTATTTCGTTGCCTACGCAAAGAAGATTGCCGCGCCGGTGCGCTGTGGGGTGGAGGTTACGGCCGTACAACGGAACGAGGGACGATTGGGCTTTCGAGTGGAAACCTCGCAAGGGACGTTGGAGGCAAATAACGTAGTTGCAGCGATCGGTCCATTCCAGATTCCGACAATACCTCAAGTAGTACCGCAGGACATTGGAGTCGTCCAAATTCACTCGAGCGACTACCGAAACCCGGAGCAGTTGCCTAGAGGGGCCGTGTTGGTTGTTGGCGCAGGATCTTCCGGAAGCCAGATCGCAGACGAACTTCTGCGCTCTGATCGGAAGGTCTATCTCTCCGTGGGCCCCCACGAACGCCCCCCGCGCTCCTACCGCGGCTACGACTTCTGCTGGTGGCTCGGCGTCTTGGGAAAGTGGGATAATGAAGCAAGAGTTCGCGGTACCGAGCACGTAACGATCTCCGTCAGTGGGGCCCGTGGGGGATACACGGTCGACTTCAGGAAGCTCGCCGCAGACGGAATGATGCTTGTTGGCTCAACTGAAGCGTTCGAGGCAGGCAACGTAACGTTTGCCAGTGATCTCGCGAAGAATGTCGCGATGGGTGACGCCTCGCTCTTCACTCTGTTGGATGAGGCCGATGAATACGTTAGGCGGAATGGACTTGCACTTCCGGAGGAGCCTGAAGCGCGCAGGTTACTCCCGGACCCGGACTGCCTAATGAATCCGCAGCGTGAGCTCAATCTAAAGACTGCCGGCGTGAATACGATCATCTGGGCGACGGGCTTTTCGTCGGACTACAGCTGGCTTAAGGTCAAGGCCTTCGACGAGGCCGGAAAACCCGAACACCAACGTGGGGTATCCTCGGAGCCGGGCGTCTACTTTGTGGGCTTGCCTTGGCAATCTAGGCGAGGGTCCGCTTTTATCTGGGGTGTCTGGCATGACGCTAAATATATTGCTGATCGTATCTCTACTCGGCGGCGTTACCTGGAACATCACGTCGTAAAATCGGAGAAAGTTGATCCACGAAAAGCGACGGGAGGCCCCTAAGTTTTTTGGCGAAACAGTTCACCAGTTGGGGTTGCGGGTGCTGACACGTAAGAAGGAGCAAGAAGTGGCTCATAGGCGGATTCGGAAATTCAATACGAAACACACTTATCCGGAGCAGAAGCTCGACAATGATCTATGTCAGGCAGTGGTGACTAGCGGCGGAAAAATTATTTGGCTACGGGGCCAGTGCCCCCAGAGCTTGAATGACGCCGTCAACATCGACAGCCATGATCCTGTCGAGCAGACGCATAAGGTGATGCAGAATATTAAGCAACTCATCGAAGAAAGTGGCGGTAAGATTGAACATTTGGTCAAGGTTGTCGTTTACCTTACCGACGTGCGGCATCGGGAGGCCGTTTATCGAACGATGGGTCAGTACATAAAGGGCGTGCATCCCGTGTCCACAGGACTTGTTGTCCAAGCGTTGGCGCGACCTGAGTGGCTTGTTGAAATCGACGCCACAGCGGTGATACCCGAGTGAGCGTATGACGTTTTCCCTAGTTGCTCGGTGCGACCAGACTGGAATGTTCGGCGTAGCGATTTCGTCTTCATCTCCGGCTGTCGCTTCAAGGTGTTCATTCGCGCGAGCTGGTGTCGGCGCGGTCGCTTCGCAGAACGTAACTGATCCCTCGCTAGGACCATTGGCCTTGGATGCGATGGAGAGCGGCATGTCCGCGTGGGAAGCCGTCGAAGAAGTGAAACAACGTAGTCGATTTATCGAGTATCGCCAGCTACTGGCAGTTGACCGCGACGGAAATGCCGCTGTTTATTCAGGGCCCAATTCACTAGGCATATGGGCTCAGACGAGCGGAGAAAATGTCGCGGCCGGCGGCAATCTCCTAGCAAATGACGGAGTACCGCACGCAATTGTCGATGCATTCATTGGTTCGTCAGGGCATCTTGGTGACCGCCTGATTGCGTCACTAAGAGCCGGGTTGGCCGCCGGCGGGGAGGCCGGTCCGTTACACTCAGCCGGCATGAAGCTTGTTGACCAAGTCAGTTGGCCAGTCGTGGACCTGCGCTGCGACTGGACACAAGAGTGTCCGATCGAACTGCTCGTTTCTGCCTGGAAGGTCTACAAACCCCAACTTAACGCCTACGTGAAGCGCGCGCTTGATCCACGAGCGGCTCCTTCGTTCGGCGTCCCGGGTGACGAATAGCGCTCCGACGAGCGCTCGCCATTGGCCGCACCGCTCCCTTGATCGTCTTCATGACGCGGTGCCAGAGCACAGAGTAGATTGAGCTATACGCTTCAAGTCAGCAGTCTACGCAAACCCGCGGATGTTGACAGAAGACCCCTGAATTGTGGGCATTGGCAAATGTCGGGCAGATTGGGGTTAATTTTGTATCGACCTTTCATAGCGGAGATCTGATGCTGTCTCGGACAACCATGATGACGCTGTAGTCTGGCGACGAGCGAACGCTACGAACCTCAGAAGAACTGGAAAACTGAGCAAAATACAGATGGACAGCATCGCCATTATTCAGAGGTTGGTTGCGTTTCCGACCGTCAGCCAGGAATCAAACCTCAATTTGATTGACTTTGTCGTTCAGCTGCTTCGCGAAAACGGCGTGACCTGCCGTCTTGTCTATTCGCAGGACGGGCGAAAAGCGAGTTTGCTGGCTACGATCGGACCCGATGATCGGCCAGGCGCAATTCTCTCAGGTCATACGGACGTCGTTACGGCCGATGATCAGAGCTGGACCAAACCGCCATTTAGCGCCACACGACAAGACGGTAAGCTGTATGGTCGTGGAACTGCAGACATGAAAGGCTTTGTGGGCTGTGCCATTTCCGCCGCGCTTAAGGCGTCGAAGACACGCTTAAATGCGCCTCTCTACCTGGCACTATCATATGATGAAGAGATTGGCTGTGTAGGAGTGCGAGGTCTGCTTGACTCGATGGTGAATGAGCTGCAACGGCAATCTTTCTGTATCGTTGGTGAGCCAACAAATATGAACGTTGCAATCGGACACAAAGGCAAGGTTGCGGCTCGCGTTACTTGCGTTGGCCGGGAATGCCATTCCGCATTGGCGCCTACCGGGATAAACGCGATCCATTTGGGTTGCGAATTTGTCGAAGCCATCCGCAGAGAGCAAGCTAAGTTGTGCGACGAGGGCGCGCGGGATGCGAGCTACGAAATTCCGTATACAACGCTTCACGTCGGCACGATTAAATCGGGGGGAATGCTCAATATTGTGCCGAGCCGATGCGAGTTAGAGTTCGAGATCAGGAATGTCGCAGCGGAGATACCTGAGGAGATATTGAGTAGGCTGCGAACTAGAGCGAGTGAAATCGCCAATGGCGCAAGGACCATCGCGTCCGAAGCCGCTATAAATATTGATGTAGTCAACAGTTATCCCGGGCTCAATATCGCCTGCGACGCCCCGGTCGTCCATCTTGTCAAGTCTCTCACCGGTGACGCCAACGTGGTGAAGGTGCCATTCGGAACGGAAGCCGGCCTGTTTTTGCAGAGACTGGGGGTTCCAACGATCGTTTGCGGACCGGGGTCGATGCAGCAGGGTCACAAGCCGGATGAGTTTATCGAAATTGACCAGATTGACCGCTGCGACAAGATGTTAGATAGATTGATTGACCGACTAGCAAGCGGCCATGGCTTCCCCTGAGCGAGGCGTTGCGGCCCGATGCGGCAGGAACTCGCGCAACGATGTGACTTGCGCCCAGACATAGAGTGAGCCCGGGAGACCGCGGCGGTGAGATCGCCGAACTACCCCGCTAGACCATCACCCACTTGGGTGGCGCGGGAACCGAGCTGCCTGCGGGGTTGGACCAGCCGCTCCCGCCCGGCTGGGGCGAGACATAGGCTTCTTGGCACCACCGACCATCAAATCAGCACTCGAAGACTGCGAAGCTCGGACTGCTCAAAATCCAGCTCGCGAAGGATTTCAGCCGGCGTCCGCTCGAGGATATCGCCTCGCGAATCGCTGACGCCTGACGCGCTCTGCTCTGAACTCGACCGGACGCAAGACTGCAAGCTCAAGTTCAAAGGCGGGAGAGCTGTTGGCCACCGCCAACGTCGATATGAATGCCGATCGCATAAGGGATCTCTCCGCGAACAGGGAGGGTCACGGCCCGGCCGATCTCTTCAGGCCCCAGCGCGCCATTGGAATGCCGCCGGTGGCGATCAAATCGTCATAACGATCCTTCGCCGCGGCTGTCATCTCGGTGCGAATGATGACGAAGCTGTTCGCCTCACGACTGGCTTCCGAGCCTATCACCATCTACGACGTCAGGCCGGGTGTCATTCCAACGCCCGCCTTGCTGATACAACAGTCGGCCCTGTTTTCGCCGATGATCTCTGCATTCGCCGAGCCGATGAAGATCACCGATCCCGGGCGCCTTTCGACGAGGCCCAGGCACCTCCTCGCAAAACACTGTGTGAGGAAAAAGCCGGCACGAAGGTTGATGTC
Organism: Bradyrhizobium sp. CCBAU 53340; assembly: GCF_015291645.1. Lineage (NCBI taxonomy): Bacteria > Pseudomonadati > Pseudomonadota > Alphaproteobacteria > Hyphomicrobiales > Nitrobacteraceae > Bradyrhizobium > Bradyrhizobium sp. CCBAU 53340. Next base: position 232,602 of record NZ_CP030056.1, on the reverse strand, counting down.
CAGCGTCCGATCGTAGCTTTCCGGCTCAAGGTCGAGGATATCCCCGCGCTGCAGTGCTGCAGTGAGCTTACGCTAGCATTGTTGACCAGGCAGGTGGCTCGCCGAGCTCTCCCGCAATCCGGGCCAGCAACGCATCGTTTCCCGATCTCGGAAAACATCGTATCTATAATACCGGTCGGGAGCCGGAATTGGCTCCTGCTCCAGATCCTCGGGACTCACGTGGGCGACGGTGAAATTGGCCTTACCGAGCGCGTCGGCGATTGCACGACCGATTCCACGCCCTGCGCCCGTAACGACCGCCACGTCCCTCATCGGTCGCGTCCTCCCACCGGCGCCGCCAGCGCACGAGACGGCCACCACAAACCGCACCTCGGAGCTCACCTGCGAACGATTGAACTAAGCTGGAAGTACCGCTCCGCCTTCTCGACCGAGTTCGGCAAGTTGTTCGAAGAGATTGCGCTCGATCGCGATCCCGACCTGGTCCGCTTGCGCGCGCAGTTCTGCCGCGCGCTCGCCGGGAATGCGGCCATTTCCTCCGACCGCTGCGAGATAGCGCTGCGTCCAAGCCTGCATGTTCTGATCGAAAGCATCTTTGCCGATGAGCGCCGCCGGATCGAACACGAAGCCGAAGGCGCCGACGCCGCCCGGGGCGCCGCCTTCCGACAACAGGGGCCTTGCCCCGGTCAGCACTCCCGCAAGCACTTCCACGATCATCGCCAGCGCGAGTCCCTTGTGACCGGCGGCCGGTAGGATCGAGCCGGCGAGCGCCGCGGTCGGGTCGGTCGTCGGCCGGCCCTCCGCGTCGATCGCCCAGCCTTCCGGGATCGGCAGGCCATCGCGTAGGGCGACGTGGATCTTGCCGCGCGCGACATTGCTCATCGCGAAGTCGATCAGCAGCGGTGGTCCGTCCGGCCTCGGCGCTGCAAATGCAATGGGATTGTTACCGATTGCCGGCCGCGTTGCGCCCCCGGGAGCCATCACCGGCTGGGTCACCTGCGACAGGAAGCCGACCCTGCCGCTTTCGGCGACGTCGAGCAGATGCGAGCCGACTGCGCCAAGATGTCCGGCGTTGCGGATCAAAAAGGGGACGAACGGTCGGGTCGGGCCAAGCGCATCCATCGCCAGTGCCAACGCCTTGGGGCCAACGATTTGTCCAAGCCCAAGATCGGCGTCGATTACCAACACCGTGCCATGCCAGCCGCATTTGATATCCGGCCTCGGGTTCAAGCCGCGGCGCGCGAGCTGGCGCCAATACGAGGGCAGACGCGCGATGCCATGGGTCCGTACGCCCGTGATGTCGGCGAGCAGCAGACGACGGGCTGCCAGCCTCGCGTCATCTTCGCCGAGTCCGGCCCGCGCGAAGATGGTTGCGACCCACGCTTCGAGCGGCGGCAGCAGCATGTTGATCGTCTCCATCGCCCGGCTTTCTATCTCAAATCTCGAACAGCAGCTCCGGGCGCGGGGTAACCTCGCCGCGTTCGACCTTGCGGACGATATCGACGATCCGCTCATGCGCCGGCGCTGCGCAGCCGGCCTCCTTCGCCTTGCGGACGATGAAGCCGTTGATCTCACCGATCTCGGTGCGCCGCCCCTTCTGGATATCCTGTGCCATCGAGGGACGCTGCAAATTGCTGCGCGCCTGCGAACCGGTTCCCTTCTGCATGTGCCGCTCGACCTCGGCCAGCGCCGTGGCGTCGCCTTCGGATGCCGAGCGTAGCAGGTTCGGCTCGATGCCCGTGATGTGCTCGAGGTCGAGGCCGAGCGACTGGCCGGTCCGGATCGCTTCGCCGCCGAGGCGGATGACGAGGCGGCGGATCACGGGATGGGCGTCGCGTTCGTTTCCGCTCATGCCGGTCGCGGCGCTGACGCCGTTGCGCATGCCGTTGACGCAGAGCTTCGACCAGCGCACGCCCCACAGATTGGTAGTGACGCCAGAGCCGTCGATCGGGGTAAACAGGGCGTGCAGCTCCTTCACGCGCGGCGTCACGCGCCCATGGACCTCACCGACGAGAATCGATTTGGTCTCGAAGTCGCGCGGCATGGTGCGACGGACGCAGCCCGGTTCATAGAGATCGACGGCGAAATTATTGCCGACGATGCAGCCGACCGTGCGTCCCCATCCGACGACGCCGGCGATGATCTCCTCGTTGATCGAATTCTGCGCCGAGACGACGTAGCCCTGCGGCGAGAGATACGGCCTGATGAGGGTCGTGCACCATTCGGTATCGTAGGATTTGCTGGAGATGATCGCGATATCGATCGGCCGCTGCCTCGAAAGGCTCTGCACCTCGGTGAGGTGCATCGTCGGGACCGAAACGATGCAGGTTTCCTCATCCCTCATGCCGGACAGATGCAGCCCGCGTTGGCGGATCGTCTCGATGTGCTCGGGCCAGGGATCGATCAGCGTGACGTCGTTGCCGGTGCGCGCCAAATGGCCGCCGAGATAGCTGCCGACAGCGCCGGCGCCGACGATTGCGATACGTTTCTTCATTACCATTGTTCCTTCGTCGTCGGCCTTGGTTCTTACTATGCCGTCGGTGCGCGGCGAACGAGCTTGTCGAGAACGTGCCGGCAACTCGCGATCTCGCCGGGCGAAATGCCGGACAGTTCCTTTGCCTCGATTGCGCGGGCGCGCGCGTGTAGTGCGTGGTTGCGGTCGCGTCCCATGGCCGTGAGTGTCAAGCCGCCGCTAGCGTCGGCCTCGACGAGGCCCATGCGCACTAGCTCGTTCACGGTGCTCTCCGCGGCGTTGAGCCCGAGAAACAATTCAGGCAGCAAGCTCGCGAGCGTGCGTCCCGGCAACGTTTCGATCGCGGCCATCAACCGGCTCTGCAGGACGCTGAGACCTTCGGCATGGCGACCCTCGTCGAGCGCTGCCGAGAGCACGCCATGGGCACGATACATCAGCGCCGTCATGAACTCATTCATCGGGCCGCCGGCGTGCGCCTGTCCGGTCGCCTTCGACAGGTCGGTGGGATCGGCGAAGTCGGCGGCCATGCAATAGCGTCCTTGCGCAAACAGTAGCGGGCCGCGGTCGTGGCGCACGAAGCGTTCGACTTCACCCAGCATGATCAGATGATCGCCGCCGGGATATTCGGCCGCCTTGCGGCATTCGAAGCTGCACAGCGTTCCCTCGAGCAGCGGTGCGCCGCCGATGCCGCGCTTCCAGGAGACGCCCCCGAACTTGTCGCCGCCCGAGCGGCCAAAATGATTTGAGAGAGCGATCTGGTCGCTGGATAGAATGTTTACGGCGAAATGCGTGGCGACCTTGAAGGTCGGGAAGCTCTGGCTCGTTCGCTTGGCCGACCACAGCACGAGCGGTGGATCGAGCGAGACCGAGGAGAACGAGTTCGCCGTCATTCCGACGAGCTCGTCACCGTGAGCGGCGGTGACGACGGTCACGCCGGTCCCGAATTGGCCGAGGCAGCGCCGAAACGCGGCCGGATCTGCCTTGGGATCGCCGCTGTCGACGGCCGCGATGGTCGGGGAGAACTGCTGCATGGCGTGCACTCGGCCTTCTGGTCAGTCGCTCGGAGGTTGCTGCGAATATCCTGATCACGCAGCGTGGGAGTACATCGGCCGTCCCGCCACCGGCATTTCCGCTGCGAGGATCGTACCGCTCTTCGATTCCGTGATGAAGAGTGTCCGCCGATCCGGACCGCCATAGGCGCAATTGGTGGTGAGAAGTCCCTTCGGAGACTTGATGCGCAGCATCGGTTCTCCGAGCGCGCTGAACAGCCAGGTGGCGCCGAGGCCGACGTGACAGATCGCGATATTGTCGTCCTCGTCGATCGCAAGGCCATCGGGGCCGCCACCTCCGGAAAGCTGGATGAAGGTGCCAACCTTGCTTGCGGTGCCGTCGCGCATCAGCGGCACCCGCCAGATCGCATTGGCGCGCGTCACCGCCAGAAACAGCATCGTCTCGGCCTTGTTGAGCACGAGGCCATTCGGGCTCGGAATCCGGTCGAGCACGCAATCGAGCTGGCCACTGGGTCGCAATCGATAGAGGCGGCCGCTCGGATCATGCAATCCGGTCTGCCCCTGATCGGTGAAGTACATGTCGCCGTTCGAGGCGAACACGAGATCATTGACGCCCTTGAATCGCTGCAACAGCGAGCGCTCCAGGAAGGGCTCGACGCGACCCGTGGCCGGGTCGAACACCATGATGCCCTGCTTGTGGTCGGTGATGAAGCCGCGCCCGTCCCTGTGAAACTTCAGGCCGTTCGGCTCACCGTCGTACTCCGCGCCAACACTGACCTCACCGTTCGGCGTGATGCGCAACAGGCGGCCCCAAGGAATGTCGACGACCCAGAGATCGTCATTGCGGTCAAAGGATGGGCCTTCGAGAAAGGTCGGCGTCGGTGCGCCGTGAAACTGCACCTCAGCCCATTCCGAGCGCTGGCCGCTCTTGAACAGATGCTCGGGGATTGCAGTGAAGACGCGCGCCTCCACGCTTGGCGGTGCTGCATACATCGTCGAGTTCTCCCGTGCGCGGAGTTAATCCGCGTCTCGTTAAGCCGCGCATTCCGTGACGACACGTGAGCGCAACCGGCTTGACAGCCGTGGTGATTGGCTATCTATTCTTATATAAGGATAACGTTCCGAAATGAGAACGCAAGGAAAAACCGGGGCGTCGCGCCAGCGCGATGCGGCTCGGCTTTTCGGAGGGAGCGACTTCATGCGTGGCGGCATGCACTTGATCGGGTTTCTGATCAACTCGCCTATCAATCACACGATCCTGAGCTGGTCGGATCCCGCCGATCAGCGTCTCGAGGCGATGGGAAGCCTGAAGCGCTGGCAGAGGCTTGCGCAGACCTATGAGCGCGGCCTGTTCGATGGGCTGTTCTTCGCGGATACGCCGGGTGTGTTCGACCGCTACAAGGAGCGTTCCGACGAGGCGGTGCGCTACGGCGTGTGCTGGCCGCCGCACGATCCGGTCGTTCTGCTGAGTGCACTCGCCGCCGCCACCGATCGGCTCGGCCTTGCGGTGACGCTCTCCATTTCGGCCAATCATCCCTATCAGGCGGTCCGCTCGCTCTCGACGCTCGACTATATGAGCGGCGGTCGGGTCGGCTGGAACATCGTCACTGGCCATCTGCGCGGCGAGTACCGTGCACTCGGTCTCAATCAACTCGATCACGACCAGCGCTACGATCGCGCCGATGAATATATGGAAGTCTGTCGTGCGCTCTGGAGCGGGGTGCGCGAGGGCGCGGTCCAGGCCGACAGGACGACAGGCGTCTATGCTGATCCGGCCAAGGTGGACATCATCAATCACGAGGGCGAGTATTTCCGCTGCCATACGGTGCCGCCGGCTTTGCCGTCGCGGCAGGGCCATCCGGTGCTGTTCCAGGCCGGATCCTCCGGCCGCGGCCAGCGCTTCGCGCAGAAGCACGCCGACGTGGTGTTCTCCATTCAACCGCATCTGGGCGGCATGAAAACCTTCATGCAGGAGCTCGGCGCAGCATCGGGGAGCGCGGCCGCGCCCAAGGTGACGTTCGGCGTGCAGCCGATTCTCGGAAGCTCCGAGGCGGAGGCGAGGCGCCGGCTCGACGAATTCGCCGCGCGCATTCCGCTTGAGGCCGCGCTGAGCCGCTTGTCCGGTTCGCTCGGGGTGGATTTCAGCCAAGTCGAGCTCGATCTGCCGCTCGAGGAGCAGAAGACGCAGGCATCGCAGGGTCTGATGAAGGCCATGTCGGCCTCGTTCGAGAATCGCCGCTTCACGCTGCGCGAGGCGGCGGTACGCTGGGGCCTTGCGGTCGGCATGCCGCAACTGATCGGAACACCGGAGCAGGTTGCCGATCAGCTCGAGACGATCTGGCGGGAGACCGGGTGCCACGGTTTCAATATCACGCCGACGACCACGCCCTCCAGCGTCGAGGAATTCGTTGACCAGGTGATCCCAATTCTGCAGAAACGAGGTGTGTTCCGCACCGCATATGAGGGCGAGACGTTCCGCGAAAATTTGCTGAACTGAACGGCAACGGCCACGCGAGTTGGCCGCGTTCCAACGAGTATCGTTACGAGCAGGGAGGAGATCGTGACAATGAATCACACTCGGAGAGCGTTCGTGAAGACGACGCTGCTCGCGGGCATCGGCGCGCCGGCCCTTGGTCTTTTCGCGCCGAACATCGCGCGGGGGCAGGGGGCGGTCACCCTGAAATTCGCTCATCCCGACAGCAACCTCCATCCCAACCACAAGATGGCGGAAGCCTTTGCGGGCCGGGTAGGCGAACGCACCAATGGCGCTGTCAAGATCGATATCTTCGCCGGCGGACAGCTTGGCTCCAGTGTCAGCATCGCGACCGGCGTTGCGACCGGGACGGTCGATCTCGTGTACCACACCGCGGGATTCCTCTCCTCCATCTTCCCAATGATGCAGGTGCTCGATCTGCCGTTCCTGTTCCGCGACGCGCGCAGCGGCGAAAGGGTGACCGATGGCGAGATCGGCCAGATGATCTTCGCCAGCCTCGCGCCGAAGAATGTCTATGGCCTGGCCTGGAGCACCAATGGCTGGCGGGTGGTGGAGACCACCAGAAAGGTCGTGCGAGCTCCCGACGACCTTTCCGGGATGAAGTTCAGGATCCAGCAAAGCCCGGTCTTCGTCGCGATGGCCAAGGCATTCAACGCCCAGCCCGTGTCGCTCGACGTTTCCGAGATGTATCTGGCGCTGACGCAGAACACGATCGACGGCTACGAATTCCCGCTGCTCTCCGTCGTCGCGACCAAGCTGCACGAGGTGACGAAATTCGTTTCCGAAACCAATCACACCTACAACGCGATGGCGCTGCTCGGCTCGAAGTTCAAGCTCGACAAGCTCGATCCGACGCACCTGAAGGTCCTGCGTGAGGAAGCGCTGCGGTTCGGCAACGACACCCGCAAGTCGATCGTCGAGGCCTCCGCCGCGGCCAAGAAAACCTGCCAAGATGCCGGCATCCAGTTCAACCCCGTCGACTACGCGCCGTTCAGGCAAAAGGTCGAGCCCGTGTTCGCTCAGTTCCGCACGTCGATGGGCGAGCAGCTCATCGACAAACTGCTGAAAGCCGCCGAGGGATGACCGAGCAGGTCTGTGATGTTCCGGCTTCAGGGCACAGCCACGCTCTGTCGCGCTTTGGTCTCGGTGCCATCGCCGAGATCATGGTGGCGATCGCGCTGGCGTTGCAGCTGGCCATCACGCTGCTCTCCGTGCTGATTCGCGAGGTGACGCCGTTCTCCATCCTGTCGGTGGACGAAACCGCAAAATTGTCGCTGAGCGTGATTGCCTTCATGGGCGGCGCCATCGCCTATCGGCGCGCCGAACATGCCTCGATCGAGGTCATCACAAAGCGTTTGACCCCGCACTGGCGACAGGTCCTGGGCTGCGTGGTCGACCTTGGGGTGCTGGTGACGGCGATATCCATCCTCCGGGGCAGCGCCTCGCTGTTCATGGTCCGTCTCGACGAGCATCTGCCGATCACGGGTTGGCCGACCGCCACCCTGGTCGTGCCGCTCGGGCTCGGGCTGCTGCTGATCGCCCTGACCGCCGCCGAGCGGCTCTTGGCAAAGCGCGGGCGACCGCTCCTGGTCGCGCTTGCCGCCGCTACCGTGCTTGCCGGCTGCCTGTTCGCCGATGCCAGCCTCTTCACACAGACTTTCAGCTCGCGATATTCGCTGGTGGCGCTCTTGATCGTGCTGTTCGCCATGATCGGCATCGGCATGCCGATCGGCTTCGCACTGATGGCGGGCTCGCTGATCTACCTCCTGGCCAACGACATTCCACTGGTCGCGATCGCGCAGAGCATGATCGACGCCAACAGCAACTTCATCCTGCTGGCGTTACCGTTCTTCATCCTCGCCGGCGGTATCATGGATCAGGGCGGAATCAGCGTGCGCTTCGTGCGCTTTGCGATGTCGCTGGTCGGCCATTTCCGTGGCGGTCTGCTCCAGGTGGTGGTGATCACGACCTATCTCGTGTCGGGTATCTCCGGATCGAAAGCGGCCGACGTGGTCGCCGTAGGATCCGTCATGCGGCGAGAGCTTGAAAGAACGGGCTACAAGCCCCAGGAATCCGCCGCGGCGCTGGCGGCATCGGCCGCAATGTCCGAGACGATCCCGCCGAGCATCGCGATGCTGATCCTCGGAACGGTGACACCGGTTTCGATCGGCACGCTGTTCGTCGCCGGTCTGATACCCGCGGCAGTGATTGCCGTGATGCTCATGCTGCTGATCTATGTTTCCGCCCGCAACAGCGGTTTGTCCGCCAATCCCAAAGCGACCGCCGGAGAGCGAGCCAGGGCCGGCACGGACGCGTTGCTGCCGCTCGGCATGCCGGTCATCATGATCCTCGGCATCAAGTTCGGCTTCGCCACACCGACCGAAGTGTCCTCGATCGCCGTGCTGTATGGGCTTGTCCTCGCATCCGTGTTCTATCGCGCGCTCACGCTCAGGGCATGCGCCAGAATCCTGATTGAAGCCGGACGGCTGACAGGGATGGTTCTGTTCATCGTCGCGGCCGCGGGCGCATTCGGCTGGGTGTTGACCGCCGCCGGGCTGAACGCGCATCTGAGCCAGGTCGTCGCGCTGCTCGGCAACAGCAAGTTGCTGTTTCTCCTGGGTTCGATCGCCCTGATCATCATCGTCGGGGCCTTGCTGGAGGGGTTGCCGGCGATCATCATCCTCGCACCCGTCCTGATGCCGATCGCCAATCAACTCGGCATCGATTCCATTCATTATGCGATGGTAATCATCCTGTCGATCGGCGTAGGCGTCTTCATGCCGCCTGTCGGCATCGGCTTCTATATCGCTTGCGCTGTCGTACGCGCGGACATCGACCAGGCGTCGCGATCGATGGTGCCGTACCTCGTTGTGCTCTGTCTCGGCGTGCTGCTCATCGCCTATGTCCCCTGGTTTACGCACGCGCTGCCAAATCTGATCGGGAAGTGAGGCTCCGGACCGTCTGCCGCGGTCGAAGGTCTCGACGATGTCGTGCCAAGAAGAAAGAAGAACGGTGACCCGGAGTTCTCAAGCAAGTTTCAAGACCATGCCGGGACGGACCGATACCCATTTCCATGTCTTCGGCCCGGAGGCCCGATATCCCTATCGGACCGAGCTGACCTACGCGCCGCCTGCTGCAACACCCGCAGCCTATATGGCGTTGGCCGAGCGGCTTGGCATCGATCGTGCCGTCATCGTCCAGGCCAGCGTCTATGGATCGGATAACAGCCGGCAGCTCGATGCGATGCGCGAAATCGCAGGCGTGGAAACACGTGCAGTTGTCGTCGTCGATCCCGATGTCTCGGACGAAGAACTCGACGAGCTACACCACAAGGGCGCGAGAGGCGTGAGGTTCATTGCGACCCGGCCAGGCAGCTTGCCGCTCGCACAGCTGGAGCGAATTGCATCCCGGATTCGGCGATGGGGCTGGCATGTCGCGCTGATGCTCGACGGTCGCTCCATCGTCGCGCTTGAGGACCGGCTGCAAAAATTGCCGTGCCCCTTCGTGATCGATCACCTGGCCGATCCCGACGCCCAAAAGGGAACGGAACAACCTGCTTTTCAGGCTCTCCTTCGGCTGCTCCGATCGGGCAATTGCTGGACGAAGATTTCGGCGCCGTATCACATGAATACCGCTGCACCGGCTTATGACGAGCTCGAGCCGCTCGTCGAAGCCTTATTGGCTGAGGCACCGGATCGTCTGCTGTGGGCGACCGACTGGCCGCATGCCGCAACGCATGGACCGACCCCTGACGCGACAGATCTCCTTTCGGCGCTTTATTCGTGGTGCGACGAAACCGTCCTGACCAAGATCATGGTTCGAAATCCGGCGGCTCTGTACGGATTTGGCTGATGCAATGCTCGATCATGACCGTTGGCAGATGCGGCTCGTGTGAGCACCCGAGGATGCGGCTCCGGGCAACTTGAAAACCCTTCGTACGTGAAGAACGCTTACAGAAAGAGGAAACATGCAGTCCGTCATCTACAAGCGCATTCCGCAATGCCCGGCAGACCTCCTGGCCGAGGTCGCAAAATATCCGGTCTCCGATTTGCACGAGGCACTCGGCCCGGTCGAGGGGCGCATGCAGCTCATGAGCTCGCGCATGCGGCCGATCGCGCCAGGCCAGCGGATCGCGGGCCAAGCCGTCACGTCGTATAATTTCCCTGGCGACAACCTCATGATCCATGCCGCCCTCAACGTCGCGCAGCGAGGCCAGGTGCTCGTCCTCGTCAACGGCGGTGGCGCGCACGGCTCGTTGTGGGGCGACGTGGCCGCGACCTTCGCCAAGCAGAAGGGGATTGCGGGCATCATTGTCGATGGTCCGGCCCGGGATGTCGCTGCGCTGCGTGAGCTCGGCTCGCTGACCTGGTCGACGTCGATCTCCTCCAGTCATCCCGAAAAGCGCGGCCCCGGCGCGGTGAACGTGCCGATCGTTTGCGACGGCGTACGTGTGGATCCCGGTGACGTGATCGTCGCCGATGATGACGGGGCGCTCGCGATTCCGCTGCGCTCGCTCGAGCGTGCGGTGAAGGGCGCACGGGAGCGCAATCGGAAGGAGATCGAGCTGCGCGACCGTCTGAAGACCGGCTCGTCGTTGTTCGAGCTGCTGCAGATGGACAAGAACGTGCAGGCCGCCGGCGCTGAAATCAGGGATACTCTCTGGATTGACGGCTGACCGGACGGCGTCCCTGGCGCGAGGTCATTTCTTGCGCCGCTTGCCGGTGTCGGCCCGCTCGGCAGAATCTTCTGCCGGCGGATATGGGCCGCGATAGCCGAGGATCTGCGAGATCTGTTCGGCGGCCTTGAAGGTCAGCCGCTCGATGTGCTCGCGCGCAAGCAGCAGGCGCGCGGTAGGGCCGGCGATCGTCACCGAGCAGCTGACGAGGCCGGCCTCGTCAAAACAGGGGCTCGCGATGCCGGTGGCGCCATCAATTATACCATTAGCGTCGACAACGACGCCGCGGTGACGGATTTCGGGGAACATGGCGACGAGTTCCTCTTTCGAGGATGTGTCGTCCGTGAACTTTACAAACTTGGTCTGGGTCAGATACGCCGTCTGAACATTCTCTGGTAGGAATGCCAGCATCGCCTTTCCTGCGGCCGTACAATACAGCGGCCGCCGGTTGCCGATGCGGACCGCAAAGCGCAGCGGCTTTTCCGATTCGATGACATCGACGTAAGATATCTCGTGGCCCTCCTCGGAGAGGACACCGAGCAGGATCGTCTCCTCGGTCTCTCGTGCGAGCCGCTCCAGGACGGGACGCGCACATTTCGGGAACGATCGAGCCTGAGCCAGGCTCGCGCCAAGCTTGATCGCTTGATCGCCGAGAATGTAGTGGCCGTTGTCGCTGCGAGCATATCCCCCGCCTTCGAGCGCGCGCATGAGGCTGAAGACGCTCGTTTTCGGCAGTTTTAGGCGGTCACTGAGCTTTGCCAGCGTAAGACCTTCCGGTTCGGCCGCTAACGCCTGCAGGATATCCATCACCCGAAGCGCCGAACGAGGGCCGCTGAAGGCCCGTTCGGTTGTCCTCGCGTTGTTGGACATTTGTTCGTCGTGGCGTTTCATCGGTTGATCTTACTTTCATTATTCCTGTCATTCGATTAGCCAGAGCGCAAGCAGCCCAAGCGAGCATCAGTTGAGGGTCCAGATAGACCGTTCTAACAGCTATAGGTTATACTCCACGCAGCCGACCGCGACGCGGCTGGCCGTTGTCTACCCATGTCATCGCCAATGGGGCGGATTGGGCTCAGGTGCTGAAAGAATATGAAGATCTCCCCAGCCATGCCTCGCTAGGTCCGTTTAATCGGCGTGGAACGAGAAGCGCACGAGCGCAAGCTCCGACTGCACGACCCTCGGATGCGTATCGAGGGTCAGAGCCGAGCCACATTGCGGATGAAGCCGTCGGTCCTGTTAGGATGTGAGAGCAGGGCCGGGGGGCTGAACGGAAAAAGATCAGTCTTGATAAAACAGCCTTCCCCCTATGCGTAGGCTCTGCCCAGAATTACTTCTGGACTTCACCGGGCGGTTGCCCGGTCCTGGGCCAGTTCCGCAGCATTCCATGCTTATCCGGGGCGGCCCCGAAAGTCTCACCTTGCATTGAGCTACTTGACCCCGGGGAGGGGACCCCAGCCAACCGGAACTTCAGTATTTTCGTTTATTTCACTTGTTGCGTTTATTTCGAATATAGCCTACATACAATGCCGTACCGAGGAGAACAACGATTACGATGCCAGCCTACGCCGAAGAGCTGGGAGGTACTCGCCTGCCTTCCGCGAGCGAGAAGGCGGCAGCCAACCAGCTTCGTCAAATACTCGCGTCGCATGCGACTGGGGATGCCAAGCTACGCGTGCTCGACGATGCTCAAAAGGCTGCTGAGATAACCTTGTCGCCGGCCCTGTCGAGCCTCTTAATGGAATTGCTTCGGCACATCGGCCGCGGCGATGCGGTGACCCTTGTGCCTGTGCATGAGATGTTGACCACACAGCAAGCTGCCGACATCCTAAATGTCTCACGTCCGTTTCTGGTTTCTCTGCTAGAGAAGAACGAAATTCAGCACGTGACAGTGGGGCGTCATCGCAGGATTAGGGCAGAGGATCTATTCGCCTATAAGCGCACGCGTGATGAGAAGCGAGGCAACGCGCTTGCGAATCTCGCCGAGCTGGACGCGGAGCATCTGTAAGCTTGTTTGCGAATCGTTTCACCGCATTCGTCGATGCGTGCTCCCTTGCGAGTGCCCTCAAAAATAGACTGGCCTCAGGCAGCACAATTTTGATGCAGCTCTGATTTCGGATATTCCAAAATGAAGGTTGTGCAAATCAACGAAAGCTGACTGAGATCAATCGCCTGCGTGTAAAACGACCCGCTGGCTGTCTCCTGCACTCGCGCCACTCTCGGTCTCTGCGCCGAACTAGCGCTATCAAAGGCAGTATTCCCGCGACTGGACCACCGATAGATCATCGCTTCCAACTGCCCGCGAAGGTCAATCGAATGCTCTGCGTATTCAGCCCGACTGTGATCGCACCATCGGCTCTGCAGCGTGCGCGTCCGATACCTCGCCTGCTGAGGGCCCACCAGCCTCTGCTTTAGGGCGGGGAGTGTTGCGCTCCGTCTCCACGGCCTGGTTGCAAAGCAGGACGCGTGTCTGCAGACCGGAAACCTCAAACCAAGGCATCTTCTATGGAATTGGAAGCACGGTGATTCTGATTTTCGTGGTGAGTCCGGGAGAATGCCGTTCGTCAGCTGATCGTCAGCCAAGCCGTCTATCTAATTAGGCTTCACGTTCTCGCCTGGATCGGAGTTAGAATATGACGGGTATTGGCCGGCCTGGCAAATCGCTCGTTGGGGCTCCCGGAGCCGACAGCACTTGGGACTCGAGCAGTTTGCGTTCAGAATCGAGTCTCGCCGCTGGGGAGGGCGGCCAATCCTTCTATTCCATCGTGGAGCGAATGCGCTCTTGGCCTCAGGATAGAGCGGCGTTGGTCGGCAGCCAGCCGCGAACTTCGGATATGGCAGTCCCCATTTCATCGACGGGTGACGAGATCAAGGCAACAAAGCGACAAATGGAAAGCCTGCTCTCGGAAGTTGGCGCTCGCAGTAAGGCGGCCATGCAAGCGCGGAGCTCGTCAGAGGCACAAGAGCTGATCGACAAGCTCATCCAGGTCGGCTCAAAAGTTCTGGAGTACTACGCCAGCCTGCCCCAGCACGAGGCGCGCAGGATTCTGTCTGACGATCAGGCTCGCGGTCTCCGGGACGAGGTGCTCCATGCGGCGGAGCAATGTAACGCTCTGGCCACCCCGACCATCTACGCCTTGGAGCAGAGCAGGAAAAGTGCAACCGTCGTGCTCCAACGGATGCTATCCAACACTCCCTCTGACCTACTGAACCGAGCGGTTTCCGGCGTAGCAAACCGCTATGCGGACTGCATGGAGTGGTGGGGAAAGAAGGCGTTGCGTTCGGAACGGATGCAATGCGTCTGCGCCGCTACTGCTAATTTACCCAATGTAACGGCCCAAAAGCGGCAGGCCGACGAGGCCGCACTGCGGCTGCACAGCGGTTGGGCACTGCACACCAAGTGCATGCATCTGCAATCGCAGGTCGCTCTCGCACAAATCATGATTGAGCCTCTCGAAAGCACGTTCGACCCAGCCACGAGGGAAATCCTCATGGCCGAGAACGGACGGGCTCGCCTGCTCGGCACTTTCATCGATGACGTTTTTCCGGCATTCATATCGACAAAGGACGCAGTTCTACAGAGCCAAGGACGCGCACTCGACGCGGCGCACTGCGCGGTCCTGGAAGGAGTTATGGAGCGGCTTTCTGAATTTGCGTTGGGAGTGCACAACCTCGTTTCAAAGCTAAGGGGTCAGGGGACCGGTGACGACCTGCCATTGAAACTGTTGCATCAGATCGTGGAAAGCGCGTGGGTCACTGCACACGACGTTATGCGGCTGCTGGATCTACAGCCCAAAACGTCGGCCATCAATTCACCGGCGGTCGAAGCAGGGGCTGCGAAGCCGGCCAACGCTACGCGAGAGGCTGTAGCGGCCGAAGGCACTTCTGCGCGCAGGAAGGGTAAAGCCAAACGTACACCGAGCACTCTCGCCGGGAGTTCGGCACGCGACGGGACGCAGCTGCAGATCGCTACAACCGACAAAGCCACGGCGCCAGCAGCCAAAGTTGTGGTGCTCTCGGATCTGGGTACGAAGAAGCTCGTGAGCGCGGAAGAGGCGCATGCGAGGGCGACATCCTCGGCGACGGCACACTTGGCGATCTGGCAGGCCCCGCCATCAATGGAGACGCTGGCGCGCCTACTCGAGCGGTTGGACGCACTTTTGCAGTTTGATCTGGCTGGTCAGCAACGGGCCGTCTCGCAAGCCCGCCAAATGAAGCCCGAGGACGCCGACCACGTTGTGGATGCCGTGATCGAGCGCCTGCAGACCCAGGCCGCCGAAATGCAGGCTTGTGAGGGTTCGCTCGCGGAGCCTGGTCGACGTATCCTACTCACGCCAACGCAAGTGCCCGAGGTGCATGGCAAGCTAGTCCGACTCAAGATGATGCGGGCCGAGGCGCAGGGGCTCGCCAAGACTTTGGACGAGCGAAGGGCATTGACTAGGATTGAATGCATGAAGACCTACGGCTTTCCGTCGCAGAAGTACCTTGAACAGTTGCGCGCGGCCGGGGAGTTGGCGCCTGCCGATCTACCGCGCGCGTTAAAGGGCGAGCCAGGGGTGCTGTTTCAGGTTAAGCTGCAACCCAAGGCGCTGCGCAATGGTGCAATGCCGAGCCCCATGTGGGTTCACATCCATACGAAGCGACCGGTACATACGGGCCAGTTGGCGACGCTGGATGACGCCGACTTCGCCGCTTGCCACGTCAAGTCCAACGAACAACGCGGCTATAATCAGCAGTGGCAGAACGCCCGGGCGGCGACGGGCTGCGAAAACGTCGTGATTCACCGCGGCAAGCTCACGCCTGCGTTCTGTAAGTCCTTGTTGGCCACAGTGCGTAGTGACATCCCACCCTATCGGCTTGCCGAGGCGGAGCAACTGTCAACGCAGGCCGCTCGACTTGGGATCTAGGGGCTTTAACGGTAGAGTACCGAGTGGCGACATCATTGGTCAGACCAGGAAATCCGAAGCCAGTGGGCCGTAATCGGGGTCGTGGGCCTACAAGCTGGCCGGCGACAGCTTGCGCGCGACTGTCCGGTCTGGCCGCAGCGATTGGAAGGAGACAAACTGAGCGTCGGGCGCACCCTTTCGCCGACGCGGACGATCAGCCCGCGTAAGTAGGTCAGGCAGGCTTTGTTGCAGCGAGTCGCCAGCGCGATGTTTCGACAGGAGATTTGGTACAAGTGTTGCAGGTACGAGGTGAGGTCTTCGATGCGGAAATTCTTTCGGTGTTGGGAAAGATCTATGATGAAGCGGTGGCGGCGCTGCCTGCAAGTATGCGAACTCCCGTCAATCGAACAGAGCTTGCCAAGCTGGTACTTAGGCGCACGGCCGCTGGTGAGGCCGAACTGGCTCTCCTAAGAAGGCTAACGGTGGCTATTGCGCCAGTCGCTTAGGCGAGCAGCGGTTGAATGCCTCTACTTGAATTCCAGAACTATAACCGCGTTACCACGGCCGGCGCAGGTCTTCGAAGATCCGGATCAACGTCAGCTGTTCACGAGCCGGTTTAGCATCGTTCGCCGCGAGCAGTCCGTCAAGCTCTACTGGCCATCCTCCCAGCTTTGGCCGCGGCTGCACTTGGCGGTCAAACTCGAAGGAGGTCTCCCCAGACCTCAGTACCTTTCGGACCGTGTTCCGCGACACCTTCGGGTCACAGGCGATCTCCTTGATCGTCTTGCCTCTGATGAAGTGCTCACGCCGTATTCGCGCAATCGTCTCCATGACCAGCATCGCCGACCACCTGCTTCATTCCAAAGCAGGCAGCGCAACAGCCCAACTGGGTCAATGTTGGGCGCGATCCCGGCTTAGGGGGGCAATATTGCAGACGATGACGTAATTGCGGTCGCGCCCGCGGCACGAAAGGTCCACTATCTTCAAGCCCTCCACCATCTTACGAATCGGAGGGGCTATGAAGCAATATGTTGGGCTGGATGTCTCGCAGAATGAAACGTCAGTGTGTGTGCTCGACGAGGTCGGTCAGGTCTTGTTAGAGGGAAAGGCCAAGTCCGACCCCGGGCGCTCACGGCACTGCTCCGCAAGCGAGCTCCACACGCCGAGCGCATTTGTTTTGAGACCGGGACGATGGCGAGTTGGCTGTGGCACGAGCTTCGTAGGGCTGATCTTCCAGTGGTCTGTATCGACGCTCGGCATGCGCAGGCGCCTTTGTCAGTGCTCGAACCGCTCGGATTCTCAGTCATTCTCGCGCAGTCGCGCTACGACTCTCCCCTCGCAGGATCGCCTGCTGACTGCACTGCTGTCGCGGCGGCCGGAGGCGATCATCATGGTCGGATCACCCGCAACGGAGGAGGGCGCTCGCCTGCTGCGGCATGCACGCAGTCCCGTAGGTGAAACACGGGAGCTGCCATCGTCTCCAATCGATGCAGTCGTCGGTTTCGATAACTACCAGGCGGGCGATACCGTCGCCCGGCACTTCGTCGCGCAAGGACGCAAGAACTTAGCGTTCATCGACGGCACCGACCCGCGCACGACCCGCCGCCGGCTCGGATTTCGCGACAACGCCGTTGCGAGCGGCCTTACTGACCCACGTCGGCTGATCCTGGACCGCAACACGGCCTGCACGACGCTGGCGCATGCGCAGCTTCCCGGCGTAGACGCCGTGTTCACGGCTAATGATGCTGCCATCGGTTAAATGGCGGGCTTGCGCAAAGCCGGTTCTTGCGCGAGGCCTGCCTCTGAGGCCCACACTTCTTTGAACGTTCCAACGGTTCCGCTACAGCGTCCAGCACCAACATCCGGCCGACGCTTGCGACCTGCGCCAGCATACACTTCGATACGCGGCCACAACGGTCGTCTTATGTCGTCCGAATAGTCGTCCATTGTGAGCACCCTTGCTGAAGATGACTTTTCTAGCGGGGATCACGCGACTACGCAACCGACGACAGCAGGTACTTAGGGACCAACTTCAGACTACACAATTTGATGCAAACTCAACTTCGGATATTACATAATGAAGGTTATACGAATCAATCATCTTCGATGCTGGAGCCAAGGCCCGTCCTTTGCTCACGAGCGAGCTCTCGCACGTTGCAACTGCCGCAACGCTTGGCGTCGGGTTTGTTTGCGCAGGCGTCGAACCGGCGTGATCGACGGCATCGGCGACAGTGTCGTGGCTGGCGCCGGCTCCTCGACCGCGCGGGCATCAGGCAGCTCCATTGGCTGAGCTGGTGCGGGCCGCGCCTCCATGACCGCGAGAACCTCGCGTCCCTTATCAGTGATGCGCCAGCCGCCGTTCCTTCGCTCGATGAGACGTTGGGAGAAGATATCCAGGTCAGGCACGCGGGCCGCCAATCGCTTCGTGCGTTCGGCCCAGTCCCGTCCGCTGGTGGCCAGAATCGCCATATCGCGCTTGATGTCCTCCAGGACGGCGAACCCGTCCGGATAGCTGACCAGCACCTTGAGAACCGTCACCTGGAAGTTCACTGCCCCACCCGTACGCGGCTTCCGCGAACTTACTTCCCTACATCTTAGAGGCACTCGAGACCTCCTGTCGACTCACGCCATTCATTCGTTGGTTTGTCTTGGAGGTGCGGGCGTGGTGATGGCGTAGCACTCCAGCTCGGAACGGTCATGCCCGCGTCGGGATTGAGGATAGTTGACGTGCAAGCTTGAAGAATTCACCCGCGCGCGGCGCCGCAAGCAGCCGCTTAGATTGCTTCCGCGATCCAGGACGCAGCTAGGCCCGCGCGAAGCGGCGGCGTTTCGCCACTCGCTGGTAGCCGCCAGTCACGTTGAGCCGCACGAACTCGGCGCAACTGACAGGCACCTAGCTGCAAGATCCAAGGGGAGAAGACCTTGACACTGTTCTTTATTTGTTCTAGCTGATAGCATGCGCATCGGTCTTCGTCGGGAGGCCGCACCGGAGCAGGTAGGAGATCATGAACGACAAAAAAGAAAAGGAATTCCACTTTTTCGTTGATGGGGTGAAATACGAGACCGAGCATTCTTATCTCTCCGGGGCCGACATTAAGCGGATCGCCAAGATCGAAGCGAATTATCAGCTTTTTTTGGAAGAGCAGGGAGACACGCCGGATCGTCCGATCGCTGACCCAGATACAGTGCCCCTGAACGATCGGATCAAGCATTTTTTTGCAGTGCCGCCGGCGACATTTGGACATGGAAATCATTGATAAGCAGTTTGCGGCGCTCCAACAGCATTTTCCCTTGGCGCGTCGAACCCCGATGTCCAACGGAGCTGTATTGGTTGAGATTCCGGAATTCGATCTTCCAGAAGGTTGGAGCATCGCTAAAGGGACCGTCATTTTTCTGCTGCCACCGGGATATCCTTCGGCACAACCGGATTGCTTCTGGTTGGAACCGGGGCCTGTTCGCTTGGTGGACGGCGGCGCTCCAACCGCCTCGAACGATGCCAATCCGGTCCCAGGGGGTGAGCCGCGAGGCACTTGGTTTTCGTGGCACTTGCAATCTTGGAATCCAAATCGCGACAACATGCTGACCTATGTCAACGTCATCGCGCAACGTCTAAACCCCGCACGATAGTGGACGATCTTCTCATCACCTTTGCCGATCTCGACTTCGTCCGGCGCTCCGTGCTGGGCGGTCGAACCGAGTTATGCTTGGTCTTGATGTGCGGCAGAACGTCTCGGGCCGACGGTCGTGCAAGGGTGTTGGTGCGAGAGGTCGTAGTGCCCGCTGAAGACGACTACACTCGGCGCAGCCAACTCGAAGCAGAGCTGCGGCCTGCGTTCATCGCCAGGTGGGCAAAGATTGCTGCGCGGACCAAAAGTAGCCTGGTGTTTGTGCATAGCCATCCCGGGAGGGCCGCGCCCGAGTTTTCGCGCATTGACGATGCGGGCGAGGAGGTTCTCGCACACTTCTTTCGGCATCGAACCCCTGACTTGCAGCATCTGGCCCTTGTTGTGAGCGACGGAGGGTATGCATGTCGCTACCTTGGAAGCGACCGACATCTTCGTCTGATTGCGGTAGGGGATGATCGACGAGTCCTGTTTGATCCCAGTCGATCACACGACCCTTCCGATCTTTACGATCGGCAGGTTCGGGCCTTCGGTCGTGCCGGGCAGAGCATCCTCCAAAGCCTCAGGGTGGGGATCGTGGGACTTGGTGGCACGGGATCGCTGGCCGTGCAGCAATTGGCTCACCTCGGCGTCAAGGAGTTCGTTCTAGTTGATCCAGATGACGTCGAGCTGACTAATTTGAACCGCTTGGCAGGGTCCGCATCTGCCGATACGGGGCAGGCCAAAGTCGCGGTGGCCGAGCGATATATTCGCGCAGTTCAACCTCGTGCCGTAGTCACCTCTTTTCAAGAGAACGTCGTCTTCGTCGAAACCGCAAAGAAATTGCGAGACGTTGATGTGCTGTTTTGCTGCACCGATTCACACGGTAGTCGAGCCGTCCTTCAGCAATTAGCTTATCAATATCTCATTCCTTGCATCGATATCGGGACGGTTATCGCCGTTAAGGGGGGCAAGATCACTCACATTACCGGCCGCGCCCAGATGCTGTCGCCTGGATTGGCTTGCCTCACCTGCGGTGGCCTCTTGGACGGTAACGAGGTCCGCCGCGACATGATGTCGGAGGCCGAGCGCAAGCAGGATCCTTATCTCGTCGGCGCTCGTGAACCTGCGCCCGCGGTGATCTCGATCAACAGCACTATTACCTCGCTCGCCATCACCATGTTCTTGTCCGCTGTTGTCGGCGTGCCATCGCCGGCGCGGCATCTTCTGTATGATGGTCTGAGAAGTCGCCTCCGGTCGGTCAAGGGTGAGCCCGTCCAGGACTGCATCGTCTGCTCGCGGGCAGGCGTTTTGGCAAGGGGCGATGGATTGGCTCTCCAAGGCCGTCTCGCTCAAAATGTCAATCGTTGACGTTACAGCTTTTGGTCGGTCGGAGGTTGGCTGGATCGGCGCCGATCCCCCGGCTGAGGCTAAGGCGCCGTTTCAAGACCGCGGCCTCACGATCAGACAACAGCAGATTACCGCTTTTCAGCCGATGGAGCCTGCTCTGTTGGCGAGCCTTGCCGCCGTCGTAATCGTCCAGCAACAAGATTACCCATCAAGATTCCAGCGAATCGTTCGAAGCTGCCTTAAGCACCTGCTTGATTACGAATGCCGCGTCTTTGTCGTGCCGTTCGGCGTTGCTGGTCTTCCGCAAGTGTATAGATGTCTGGAAGAGGCGCGTGTGTTTGCCAGCAACCTTCCGAGCGACGTCCTGCGCAATCAGTTCACGTGGCAGAGATCATTGGGCGATCCGATGCCTCTCCCCCCGCTGCCGCACGTCACCATCTTGTCGCCCATTGCCAATTGGTCGGAAGCGGCCAACTTCTTGGTTCGGCATCTCCCCGGCGAGGCCGTACAAGAGTCTGTCAGTTTCAGCTTCGCTCCCGAATGCGAGTTTGGAGAGAACGACGCTGGTGTTGGCCAAGTCCTTCTGAAGCGCGCATTCAGAGGTTACACGGCCGTGCATTTCAGTCCAATGACCGAAGGCCGGTCCGGGGCTGCCGTATACCGTGCCTACCCGGTCTTCGGCGCCTTTCATACTATGCCGCGTTTTGTCAAACTCGGTGATCGCAGCAAGATCTTTCAAGAATTTCAGAATTACCAATTGAATGTCGAGAAATACGTGCCTTTCAATCTCGGGCCGCGATTGAACTACGATTTATGCTGTCTCGGATCGACACGCGGTGTGCTGGTCGGCGATCTCATCGAATCCTGCGAGAGTCTAAGGCTTGCCGCACGGAGCGGCCGGGCCGGGCCGGCAATATCGTGCCTGTTCGATCGAACGCTGCAAGCGTGGTATCGAAATATCGAACGCCGAGATACGCCACTTTCGCAGACCCTGGGTCCGCGCTTTCCAAAGCAATTTGACCGGCGCCGGATGCAAAGGGCGCGATCGATCGGCTCGAGATGCGACCGCGATCGACTGTTTACATTGTTCGAATACTGCGCAAGTTCTCCGGTGTTATTCGCAAAGATTCATGGCGATCTCCACGTCGACAATGTTCAGGTGAGGGGGCACGAGGCGCTCGTCATCGACTTCTATGCCAATCAGGATGGACCGCTGGTGTGGGACATAGCGACCTTGGAGGCCAGCCTATTGGTCGATGCCTTCGATAATCATGAGCTCTGGTCCTTCGATGAGTGGTGGAGGTCGATTGAGCAACCGTATGGTGGTAAGCCGCTCGACATGCTGCTCGGGCACGGTGATCCGCGCGATCCGCATCGCTGGTTTCACGAAGCCGTGCGACAGATCCGGCACTATGCCGCGCGTGTCGCGTCAGCAGATCAATACGGAGCGGCTCTTGCACTGGCCCTTCTGAACAAGGCGGCCAAAGATCCAAACCTGAAAGGTCCTGAGGATGAGCGTCGCGCCGCTGCGTACGTGTTAGCAGAGCGCATTCTCAACAACAACTTCGCACCGCAGTGAGGCGAATTCATGGGCATCGTCATTCTCAACTTTCGGGCGAAGGTTTCTTCACGAGGCGAGGCGGACCAGCACCTGTCGAAACCCGGCGATGCTGTCCTGGTCAACCGCGGTGGTCCACGTTGGCTTGTGTTGTCCTGTCCTTGCGGTTGCGGCGAACGATTTCCAGTCAACCTCGATCCAAGAAGTGGGCCCGCCTGGCGTATCTACAATGCGGAAGGAGGAAAAATGAGTGTGTTTCCTTCTGTTTGGCGCGATACCGGCTGTCAAAGTCACTACATCATCTGGCGCGGACGTATTTATCTGTTCGGATCAGACAATGATGCGGAAACAGACGCTGGTATTGCATTGGACGATTTGCTCGAGCCAGTGTCGAAACGATTGTCGTCCGCCGCTTGGCGGTCATTTGTCGAGGTCGCCGATGACCTCGGAGAGATCCCTTGGGACGTTCTGGAGGCCTGTCGGACCCTCGCTCGCAAGCGGGTGGCCGAGGAGGGAACTGGCAAGCTGAGAAGCCACTTCCGTTTACGTTCGGCCTTGGGAAGGACGGACAAGGTCGACTTCACGGCTTGAGAACGTTTGCTTCAAACGGCTGCGAATATCGAAGATAAAATAGTCAGCTCGCGTACTCGTCACTTGATTGATCAGCACGAGAGCGCGTTGGGGCAGGGCAAGTTGGGTTGAATTGCTGCGCTGGCAAATAGCTCGTTCTGCAAATGCTCGATACTAAAAGAGGTTGTGATCGGCTAGGATTACTTGGATTCGCATAATGAAGATTATGGAATACTTTTGCAATTCTTGCGAATAGGACTGAAACGACCTTAGATTACTTTGATATACTTATTTCGGCTTTTCGTCCAGCCCAGCATCTCACGCCGGGTCACAGCTTGACGAGTGCCGCTGGACGTAACCACGACTGGTTTTTCGCCTGAGCCAACACTCAAGGGCCTCGACGGCCTGCGCGTGACCATCGAACAAATCGAGCCGCCGTCGACCGCGCCCACCGAGGCGCCCCCATTCACGCACCAATGCCGTATCGCCAAACAGCGTCGGCTCGATCGTGAGCACATAGAACCGCGCCATGTTACGGGCCGGATCGCGACGCTCGAGCACGAGATATTGCACGGTGAGTTCGGACATGCGCCAGAATCGCAATTACCGAATCGACCGTCCAATTAAATAAATGAACCGATCAGGGCCTAAGATTCAGAAATTTCATTGTGGCAACAAACGCCGAGGCCAAGCGTATCCGCTTTCCGCCGATGACCCCGTCAAGCGCCGCCCGATAGAGCTTATGCCGTTGCGTCGACAACTGCGCCCAATCGATTGCGAGGCCTTTAGCGGTACAGCCCGGTCATGGATGCGCCCACACCCGCCGATCGCAAGATCGGGCGCGGCATCGTCGCCTAAAACCAGGCGTGCCTCTCCAGTTTGAACTCGGCGATGCCATTTGTCGGCTGGTCCGTAAAATATTCACCGCTTAAAGTCTTCGTCCCCGACATCCCAACACTCATTATAGCCACGCCTCGATAAATCGTAGGAAGCCCAGGCTTAGTGTACTCAGCCTTCCGTCGATTCTCGAAGACGTAGTACACATGGTATTGCGTGCCGGTAGGATCGCGTGTGGCTACAACCGCCAGCGTAGTCGAGGTCGATTCCCTGGTTTCGAGGACAAGAGACATCCCGCTCAAGTGATGTCGGATCGTCAGCGTGGCATCCCTGAGCTCCTGCCTGTCGGGTGGACCATAGCGCAGCACACCGGTCCACCGGCCACCCAAATAGGGGAATGTCATACGCTGAAGTATCGGGATAGCACGCCATGCCCCGTAGATGACGACAGCAAGAGCAGCAGGTATGCCAAAGACATACCTGGAGAATATCCAGACGTCTTCGTAGGTGTTGCCGGTGAATACATCGGCAAACTTCAACCCTGCGAATATCGCTATCGCCAGACAGACGACTATCGTAAATAGAAGCCGGGTCTGAAGAAAGTTGATCATGTCGAAGACCGAAGCCGCGATGACTGGAATAGACGAAATCTTCAGGATTCTGGCTGGACGTCCAGCAGCTTTCGATCCGCTGATTTGCTGTCTCTACCATCAGAATAACCTACCACGTTTCGCCGAGCCAATGCCGCGCGATCCTTCCCCCGAGGTGGGCCAATTCCTCGACCAGAATTTTGCGGAGACCGTGCGAGCAGCAATCGCTTTTAACGAGGCGATTCACGATGGAGCGATCATGGCTGCCGTAGATCATCATTCGCGCTGTACCATCACGGGGTGGTCCTACCGCCTCTTCCCTCCCCCCTCAGAGATACCCCCACCTGTCAACAAAGGATCGGCGTTCAACAGTTGCGTGGCGATGTCCCTCGTTCCCGGGATCCTGGCTCTCTACCTGGTCTCCAAGGGCACGACGTGGAGATTCGAACGCGGCAGCGTCAATAGGCTTTAGCGGCCCGACGACTTAACTCGGTATCTCGATCGACTCGATGGCGCCTCGCGCCACCCCCCAGGGTATGCCCAGATCGAACGTCAGTTGCGGCTTCTGCTCCTTGGCGACGTTCTTCACGAGATCATCGATTTCATGTGAGAGCGCCTTCATGCCTTCGTACTTCTCCTGTGTGTCGAAAATGAACCGGGAGCTGTCCGGGACGCGCAACTTCTTTGCTTCTTCAGGGTTGTGATACAGGTAATCCAAATGTCGCTGCACCTCCGCGAGGACCCGTAACTCGTAGAGATATCCGATTTTCAAGGCCGTCTGATCCGCGTGATACATGGTAGCGGCTATGTCGAAGCTGGGGAAATTGATCTTGGTACCCTCCTCGACCGCATCAGCCTTGACGTTCTTGCAGAGCCGTATGGCCTTCCTCAGGCCGCCGAGACACGAACTGCAACGATCTTCGATCAGCTTTATGTGTTTGAATGGGAAGTTCTCGATTGTCTTCGGCACTTTGCGATCGAGAATAACAACTCCTCGGTCGTGAATCTGTCTAGACTGCTGGTAGACGACGGTATCGTACCAGTGGGACGGAACAACATCCACCGGTCGCGCCAGAGACCCTCCAGAAACGGCGACCGCCTTCCCACCGGACGTATCGACGTCGGCGGCTGGAAAGTTCAATGGCAGGATCTTCTCGATCGAGGAACGTAGTTCGCCTAGCACTCCAAGCGAGTTGCGCGCCGTGGGAACATAGGTGCCTGCCGCGGGCCCCGACGAGTGGAATATGAGGAAACCGGTCTCCAGCACGAGCAGATCGACGTCGCTGACTCCCCGGATATGGACGTTGAGGGGCACCGACCCCTGAAGCCGAAATTCGACCGAATCGATGGATTTCTGGATTTGGTTGCCCACGCGCTCGGCCGTTTCGACACTGATTCTGGTGTACTCAGGTCCCACCTCCTGCATCGCGCCAAGCGCATATCGCGTGTAAGCATGCGACGGAGCCCTATTCTGCCAGCTTTCCGCAGCCAAGCTCTTCGACAACACTTCCTTGCGGGAAGCCTCGTTGAGTTTTCCAAGACGGTCGACGCCCCTGCGACGCAGGCGCAGTTTGTTCAGTCGACTATTGATGTCCCTTACCATGGTCCCTCTTCAAACTAATCGTGCCAAATGTGAAGCGGCCGTGACCGTTGAAATACTCGCCCTCTGCTGATTCCAGATCTTTCGAGAAAATAAGCATGCAGGAACCGAGATGGCTTCTTAAGTCCACCTCTCCGATAGCCGGGTCGTTCCGATAGTTGTACAGAAGCCTATATCCCTCTGCGTCGTCGCAGATCAGGGCTGCCCAATGCTGTCGGAGCCCGATTGATCCGTCTTCAGCCTCACTCGGATCTTGTCCCAGGTCTGAAAGATCGTGAGGGTCGCCCTCCATGCGTAGCCGAGGCTCCCGTCGGGCTTGAGGCTTCGTCCTTCGCAGGACCAGCTCCCAGCGAGATCCGGGACCTTCAGCGCCGCATTCAGAAAGGGCCATCGCCACGCGTACCGATCGAGCGTCCAATAGAGCGCCGCAAAGACCATGCCCGCACCGACGAGGGAAAGGACCGATGGTGGCAGGTTGACATTGAGCCCGAAGCGGTTCGCCACGTCGACCACGGAAAGCAGCGTGAAAACGATCGCAGCCGATACCGACGCGGCGATCAACGTTAGGTAGCGTCCGACCTTGGCTCGGTTCAGTCCACCGTGCAACGAATAGTCGTGTTGTTTCACTTCAACGTTCCATTTGGCAAATCTCGATTGCGACACATTGACCGAAACTTTAACCTCGATGATCCCGCACTAGCTTTCCGGCCCCACGAGTAGCTCGCATCTCAACCTGCTCGCGGCCTTCAGGCAATCTGCCGATGTTACGCGTTGGATCCCTCTTGCGTAGTTCACACGTGATAGAACGTCGGCTTGGTAGGCCGATGTGCCAACATATCGATGACGCGCCTATCGTTGCACAGCGCTTGATAGCAACCGTCCGCCATCCCTAGCAGGGTCTTCCGCCGGCTCTCGGTCGCGAGGTCCATCCCGAGATCGGAAATCTGCTCGGCGGAGGGCTGCTCGTCGAACCTGATGTAGCGATCGCCGAGCTGATGCTTGAGCATGAAATCGACCAGCTGTTGCTGCGAGGAAATGATGGTCGATGGAAGCCGGTTGTTCTCGAGCCAGTCCCTTTGGCCGAAATTGCGTCCCGCCGACGTCGGCAGCGAGAATTTGCTGGTGGTCGTGCCAATGCTCATCACCGATACGTCCTCGATCTTTTGATCCAGGAACTGGACAGCTTCGTGCAGCGCACAAAGGTCAGGTGCGTTCGCGACCACGCCGCCGTCAATGAAATAGCTGTTCCCGATCTCGGCCATCGGGAAGTACAGCGGCGCGGCCGCCGTCGCCATGGCGATGTCCGCGGCCTTCACCTTGTAATCGGTCATGAACCTCGGATTATGCGCGGTCTTGAACATCTGGACGCTTCCCTTGGTCATGTTGACCGTCGGAACAAGCACGCGCGTCTTCGCGTCGCCGAGCTTGGCGTCGGCGCCGAGCACGCCCTCGATCTTGCTCCGGAGCACCGTACCGTCGTACTTGGGATGTCGCCACTCGAACCACCGGGCCTGCATTTG
Organism: Bradyrhizobium sp. CCBAU 53340; assembly: GCF_015291645.1. Taxonomy (NCBI): domain Bacteria; kingdom Pseudomonadati; phylum Pseudomonadota; class Alphaproteobacteria; order Hyphomicrobiales; family Nitrobacteraceae; genus Bradyrhizobium; species Bradyrhizobium sp. CCBAU 53340. The sequence goes on along the minus strand of NZ_CP030056.1, from coordinate 205,443 downwards.
CGCCAGCCGGCTTTTCGGCGTCTCCCCGCGGGGGAATATCTCTTCCCCGTGCTTGAGAAACATCTCCTGAATCGTCTCGGCCTTCTTTCCCATCGCCAGACCGAGGGCGATAATGCCGCCTGCCGATGTCCCCGAGATCAGGTCAAAGCATTCGTGAAGGGGGCGCTTTGCCTGCTCCTCCAGGCGCGCCAGGACCGAACTTGTGAACAGGCCTCGAAAGCCACCGCCGCTGAGAGCAAGTATCTGAAAAGTCATTGCAATCTCTAGTTTCGGAGCACGCTGTGGCATCGGAGATCCACCGAGGCTCGGGAATCCCGTATGAAATGTTCATTTTCTGTTCTACAATCTAGTGGACTCTCAAGATAGAGTCTGATTCGCGCGGTTGTGCGACTGGAGGGCATTGTCCACCGTCTAGATCTCCCTCGCTTTTCCAGATGGAGATCGGCCATGGCCAACGTCTCGAAAGTGCTGCACGCGTCTGGCGACGCGGCGTGTTTCCTGAAGAACCTGAACATCGCCGATACCGACCGCGCGTGCCTCATGGAAGCGCGCGAGAAGGTTCGAGATTGCCTGCGCAAGACGTTCGCGGCTTTGACCAAGCAGGAGCTCGGCGTGACAGTCCATCCCCGGTTTTTCACGCAGGGCAGCTTCGCATATCGGACCATCAACGATCCGTGCTGGACCCCGCCGCAGCAGATGGACCTCGACGACGGCGCCTACCTCCCGATGACGTTTATCCAGGGCGTACAGCGGCCTTCCGTCGCCGCTACCGCCTTCTTCAAGGTGGTTGACGCCGCGCTCGAGAAGCTCGCGAAGGAAGAAGGCTGGCAGTTCGGGAAGAAGCCGACCTGCTCGCGGCTGGTGATCTCGTCGAACTCGCACATCGACGTGCCGCTGTACGCGATTCCAGATGCGGAATTCGAGAAGCTCGAGAAGCAGATGAAGTCGTTCGACGCTATGGCCCGCGATGCGCGCGTCGACAGCGATGATCGTTGGGACGCGCTGCCGTCGGACTGCGTCCTGCTCGCCCATCGCGAGCACGACTGGATCTCGTCGGATCCGCGCAAGATCCGGGACTGGTTCGTCGAGGCCATCAAGATCTATGGTCCGGTGCTTCGCCGCGTCTGCCGGTACCTGAAGGCCTGGCGCGACCACCACCGCCCCCATCTCGACGACGTATCGTCGATCCTTCTGATGGTGTGCGCCTTCGAAGCGTGCGAGGACCTCGGCCGTCCGAACGTTCCCGGCCGTGACGACCTGGCGCTGCTGCGGATCGCCGAACGTCTTCCGCGCCTGCTGGAAGGCCCGGTCTACAATCCCACCGACCGCGACGAGCGCGTCGACGGCAGACTGAGTGCGGCCAGCCGCCGTATCGCGATCGACATGGCCAAGAAGTTCGATGCGGAGCTCACAGAGATCGTCGAGAAGTGCTTCGATCCCGAAGAAGCCATTGAAAGGCTGACCGCATTGTTCGGTGACCGCATTCCGGATCAGATCGATCTCGTCGACGTCACCAAGGCCGCGCATGCCGAGATACGCTCGCATGCTCCGAGGATCGCCGCCGCCCCCACGGTCGGCAAATCGACCAGTGCCTGAGCGGGACGACGATTCTGTCCGGCGCATTCACGACGCCTTCAGTCAGCGCAACTTCCGGCGCGACTTTTCGCGTCGTGGCCTTCACTACATCGGCCTTCTCGACGAGACCGGACTCAAGGTCCCGGCGGTCGTATCCGTCGACGACCTCGACTTCATCAGGCCTCCGGTCATTTGCCTGACCGACCCGGAAGCGGGATCGAAGGGGCAGGTCCCGCATGTGCTCCGCTCGGACGGCACGTTCTGCTATCTCGACCGCAAGAGCGTCGTGCTCGACCGCTACAAGCCCGCCGAGACCATCATCCAGTGCCTCGAGCGTGCGGACCAGGTGCTGCGTGACGCCGTAAGGGGCCGCCTGGTCGACGACCTCGCCGAGGAGTTCGGCGGCTACTGGTCGGACGGCGAGGTCTTGGTCGATCTGCCCCCTTCTTTCGAAGGCGACGCGAAGGTCCACATCCTCAGGCTGGACCGCGATCCGGAGCACAAAACCATCGTCGTCTCCCACGACAAAACAAGTTTCGCGAAGCTGCACCGGAGGAACACCGTGAAGGATCCTGGTCCAGGTATCCTTTGCCCGATAATTCTGGTGCCGCCGCTTTCGTTCGATCCGAAGCTGCCGTGGCCGCCCAAGGATCTGGCGCAGCTCAACGGCTGGCTGAAGAAAATGGCCCCCAATGCGCTCGGATCGATCGAAGCGGCGTTCGCCAGGACGAAAGATCTCCACATCCAATGGATCTGCCTGTCCGCGCCGAACGGAAGGTTCTTCGTATCGGCGGAGATCGCCAAACCCTATCGGACGCCGGAATTCCTGAAGAACAGGCGAGCCAGCATCGCGCGAACGCTCGATCGGATACCGGCCGCTGTCGAAATTTCGGGCTATGTGGGAGTCCCCGCCGATGAAGGCTATGTCTTTTCGAGGAATCTCGGTCACATGAAGAACCTCGCAGGAAAGCGCATCCTGCTGATCGGATGCGGAACGGTCGGCGGATTTCTTGCGCAGCACCTGGCTCAAAGCGGTGCCGGCGCCGGCGGCGGAAGATTGATGCTCGTCGACGACGACGAACTCCAGGGCGCGAATCTCGGCCGGCACCTCCTCGGCGCGCCGTATCTCACGTGGAACAAGGCCGAAGCCTGCGCCGATTTTCTGGGCCAGCAGCTGCCGCACCTGGACATCGGGTTCAGCTGCGATTCGATCATGAAGCAGCTGGCAATCCTGCAGCGGTACGACCTGTGCATCGATGCCACAGGCGAAGAAGCGCTGTCGATCGCGCTGAACGACTACGCCGTAAGAAAGCGTCCTGACTTCCCGCCGATCCTCTATACTTGGCTCGAAGGAAACGGTGCCGCCGCCGTCGGCTTCATGTCGCACGATCCCGATCTCGCCTGCTTCAAGTGTCTGAAGGTTGAGCTCGCAGGCGAGAAGAGATTCCGGCTGCTACGCGAGGGAGTGGAAATCGAGACCGCCCGGAATCTCGCGTGCGGAGACGCCCACTACATCCCCTTCCCCGTGTCGCGGGCGGCTAGCGCGGCCGGCCTCGCGTGCGACATGGTTCTCGATTGGGCGAACAACGGCGAGCGTCATCGCTGGCGGTCTCTCACGATGGATCATCGGACCGCCAACGAGGTGAAGGACGGCAATCCCAAGCGGGTCGTCAAGTGTCCCGCCTGCGGCGGAAGCGCATGATCTTTCTCGCGAAGGGCCGTCTGGTGACCCTCGCCGACGCCGTCGCGCAAGAGCTCGCGCGCTTCGCGGCTCCGCCGGAGTCGGATCGCGAGGCCGGCGGCATACTTTTGGGACGCTACCGAGGCCCGCACGTCGAAGTATTGAAGTGCACGACTCCGATGCCGGAAGACCGCCGCACCCGCTTCGGATTCGTGCGGCAGGACAAGGGCCATCAGGAAATCGCGAGCAGAGAGTGGTTCGAAAGTGGAGGGGCCGTGAACTTCGTGGGCGAGTGGCACACCCATCCCGAGCGGCATCCAACGCCGTCCTGGGTCGACCGGCGGTCGTGGCGCAAGCAGTTGCGAAGGCACAAGTCCGACCCTTTGGTATTCATCATAGTCGGTACAGCCGCGACGTACTGTGAGATCGGCTCCGACGGGCACCTCGTCGCCATGGGCAAGATCGGTTGAGCCGGCGCAAGCGCTGATCTCCCGCAAATCACAAGCCGAAGTCCCAGGTAGGCGAGCCGAAATGAATTCGGATCAGCCTAGTGAGTGCGGAAACAGATTGCGCGCTTCCTGCGATCAGCTTCAAAAGCCTCTTGCCGTCATCCATTTTATCGACTGCGAAGAGCGCCAATGCGCCCTTCATGACGGAATCGCAATCCTCGTTCGAGGCGACCGATCCAGCATATTCCACCTGATTGAAACCGATCGACAACCAGGCGCTGGCCATGTCGAGGAGCCGATTCCTTCCGCTGCCATCCGGTTGCATGTGTTTGTCCAAGGCGTGGACTCCATGCGCCAGAACGTAGGACAAAAGCTTGCCTGACGTCGTCTGAGGCGAGGGGTCTGCGATTTTCTCGAAGCAATCCGGCTTGGTTCGACAGTAATTCTGGTGATGCCGGACGAAGTCCAATCCCGAGATGTCCGACAACGGAAAATCATCCGCAACCATAAACTCTGAACAGAAATCCGGATGCCACCGCCACTTCCCGTCGACACGCCTCAATGGGCCGTCATCCTTCTCCGGATCGTACTTCGTCACCAACGGCGAAGCGATATCCTCGAACGCCATGAGAAAACGGAAGGCCGGCGGGTGGTAGTTCGGCATCGCCTCGACCCAGTAGATCTTCTTGTGTTTGACGAGTTTCTCCCAATCGAACTGAAATTCGACGGTCCCATAGAGTGACCCCAGCGACCAATTATTGGCCGACAGCCAGGTGACGCTGATGCGTGATTTGTTGAGCCGGCTCTTGTCGAAGACAAGCCCGGACTTTATCCGTCCGTCCTCGATGATCCGGCGGGCGACAGGCAGGTGCACGATATGCCGCACGGTAGTGAGTTCGGCGTACTTGTCGGCAATCTTGTATCGCTCCCATTCTGGCTGGGGCATTTCAGTCCTCGGTTGTCTTCGAGCTCCAAGTGTCGGAACCTGCCCTATCTATCGAACGAGAGGGATCGTCCTTCCGTCAGATCGCCAAGGAACGCGGCGCAACGCGATCTATCGGAGCATAGAGCAGACCGTCTCCGCCGATCTGAACCGGTCCGTCGCTGCGGCGCGCCCTCGCGTCGAGGCGTTGGCCTGCGAGAGCTCTCCGGATGACATCCGCATCGACCCCTACGAACCGGATCGAGTTCGGCATCGCTTGGGCGAGGGTCTGAGCTTGACCGAGGGGAAACGGCAGCACGCCAAGCGGCCCAACGGGTACGCCTAGATAGGTGGCGGAGTCCTCACCGTCAGACCCGAGGAACGCTCCCTCCAGAGGCCTGTTGCCGCCGGCAACGTGCTCCGCCAAGAGCTGCGATGCCATCTCGCTGAACCCCATGCCGGCCAGAAGGTAGCCGACATGAGCCCGGGCAATGTCCTGAACTATATCGTCCCGTTCGTGGGCCGACGGGGGTTCGCCGTGCGTGTCCGGATCCAGCACGTAGAGGAAAGCACCTCGTGGTGGGATTTCGACCCCCCAACGCGACATGACCGCCCAGCCCTTTGCGCGAACCGCGGTCCAGCTATTCCTTCCCGGCCACGTTCCGCAATCTCTCGACCACGACTCCCTTGAGTTGGCCGTCGGCAGTTTTTATAGGACCAGGCAACCCGGTGCCGGTGCCGTTCGATGCCTGACTGGTACCCTTTGCCTCGGCGACCGCAACTCGACCCGATCCGGAGCCGCAGATCCAATCCGGAAGCTCGGTCCCCTTTCCGGCTAGTCTGGTGACACGCAGACGCTTCGAGACGTTCGTTGGATCTCCGTCGATCGGTGTGAACCAATCGAAACCGTGGTATCGGGCGAGGTAAGCCCGGGCGAAAAATCGCCCGAACAACCCCGAAAACGCGCGCCGCATCTCCTTGCCGCGGCCAGGCCCCTTGCCCTTCCAAATGAGTCCGTCTCCGCCGGGGACGAGGAGCTCTTCGAACAGCAGGGCCAATGGCCTGCTCGATCCGCCACCGGTCTGAAGGAGCTCTCCGATGGCACATGCGGCCACGAAATCGGTATCCACCTCGCATTGGCCGCCGGGACTTATGCCGGAAAGCAACTCCTTTGGGCAGGCGCTGGGCGGCCGGACTACATAGCGAATCTTGTGAACGCTCATCTGTCCCCACGCCCCTCACAAATCTCCGTTAAAATCTAATACCATGCACGAATGTCGCAGCCTTTCCTCCCGCGCGACCATGGATTCACTTAGATTGCGCCGGACTTGTCCTGCAAGCGAAAATTGAGCAAAATTCTACCGTGCGGAGACAATCGACGTGGATGCATTCGTTTTTCTGAAGGGATTGCCAGCCGTTCTCGGCATCGTGGGCTTCTTCGTCTATCTCTGGGCCGGCCAGTACCGCATCGGCGGTGACCTCATGAAGGGCGTCGTCGATAAGCTGCGCGCCGCTCCAAATGTCGACATCAAGGATTACGCATCGCTCACGCCGACGCGCATCGGTCAATTGATCGAACGGGACACGGCCGTCCGCAGTGTGGTGAACGATCAGGACGTGAAACTGATCCGCCTCATCGTCATTCTCCATAACGTCTTGACCTTGATAGTGCTTCTAGTCTGCGCCGCACTCGTCGGCCTCGGCATTTGGCTCATCGCAAGGCCTGAGCCCCTGTCAATCGTGGCCAGACCGCCCGTTGCCGCACGTGCGAACGCCGACCTCGCGCTGACCGTTCTCGATCTGGTGAAGGTCGAATGGGATGCGAAGGGGCTGACCGAAAGCGTCAGCGTTTTCCTAGAGAACGTCGACACGAATGCGAGAACGAGCAAGAAGGCGGTATTGGCGGACGTCCGGAGCGTGACTTTCAGTGCCGACGATCTCCACGACGTCGCGAGCAACCGGAATTATCGCGGTAAGAACCGGGTACGCACGGTCATCGAATGGAGTGGACAAACCGTACATTCGGACATCGCGGATATCCTCGTTGGAATCAAATACAGGCTGATGGTCGGTGGGAAGCTGATCACTCCGCAGGGAAGCCGGTCGATAAATACTCTTTTGGCTACAATCGACGACAGTACGGAGCAGATGCCACGAGAATATTGCTTTTCGGTCGACTTCGCCGGCTGGAGCCACTCGAACTCGGCCTTAGTGGCTCCCCTCAAAGCCTGCAACTCCAAGGCGGAGGTGAACCTGCCCTTCCTTCAGCAGGTCGAATGGGGCCGCCCACCCGGCCTTGTTCTCAACGATCCTCTGGCCGACAGACCTATTGCTCGGCTGTGCATTGCCGCGCCGCAGCATTCCGGCAACAATTGCTGACGGACCATGTCGATGGCGGCACCTGCACTGCCTTTCCTTGGAGAGAGATCATGACGGAAGTGAATAGTGAAAACCTCAAGAAATGGGCCCTTGCTATCGTCGCCGAGGTCGAGCCTGACGACACGTTCGTCGTGGAAGACGGCTTCGATGCGCTGGTGGAAGAATGGCATCGCGCGGACGCACAGGATGAGGGCCGCTTCATCGGCGGGGCCGAAGTCGCGACTTTCGCCGCCATGGTCGCTCCGTTTCTTCTGGCGTTCTTCGGGGACGTCGCCAAGGACGTCGTGAAGGACAGAGTAAAGACGGCCATAGGGTCCCTGCTCGATCGGGTGCTGGATCGTCGTGCCAGGAAGGACGACGTGGAGAAGCTTCGCAAGGAAGTGTCGTCGGCGATCAATAAGAGCCGCTTCTCCGCGGCCGAGAAGGCTAAACTCGAGGCCGGTTTCGCCAAGCTGTTTGCCAAGGTTGGCCCGAAGAAATGAAGGGGACCCATCCCAGGAGTTTGCTGCGCCGCCTCGGCATTTCCGACGGCCCCGCCGCGGCGGCGATCATCATCTCGGTTTGTCTGCAGTATCTTTTTCTCGCAAAATTATGGGAGGGCTACCCGATACGGTACATGGGCGACGTCATCCATCAGAACGTCGTGCTTTCGATGATCGGCCTGACCGTGCTTGGCGCGATCGTCATCGCAGCTGCATCGCTGTACCGATGGCGAAACGGAACGAATGCCGCGTCGAAACTAGAACGACTTGCCGTGAACCCGTCCTTCGATCCCATCCGATCAACGCTGGAGCAGATCGCGGCACGTTCGACCCTGCGTTCGCAGCCTCGCCTCCTGTACACTCCGAAGAACGGTGACGCGTTGGAAGCCAGAGAACGCGTGACGCCGTCCGGCGATGCGGTCGTCGTCGGTCTCAATCAGCGTGCTAGACAACGCGATCAACCACGTGCCTTCGAAGCCATGATTGGGCATGAAGTATCGCACCTCGAACTTGGCGAAACCTGGCTTGAAATTTGGGCAAGACGCGGCATCCTCCTGCATTTTCGAACGCTCGGCTGGGCGGTCGCGATATTCTGCCTGGTGCTCGGTTTCATCGATCGCAGAGGCATCGGCAGCCATCCCCCTTTCGGAGGCTTCATTCCGGTCTTCGATGGCGCTATCTTTGCCGGCCTGTCCTCCCAGTTCGCGGTTCTGATCCTCTCGAGCGCGATCGTTTTCGTCTATTCATACTTCTTCGTCGTTCGCCGCGAGCACATCCACGATTTCCGCGGCTCCCAACTTGCCGGAACGGACGCCTTGGCCGACGTCTTCGCCGCCCAGCAGCCGCCGGCGTTCCGGCCGTTCGACGCCTTCAAAGATTTCTTCAATCTGCATCCTGATCCGGCCGCACGAACCCGCGTGATCAGAAATCGTGACCTGATCCTGATTTCGGTGATCCTGTATCCGTTGGTCATGTCGGGCTTGCAGCCGTTGACATTGTTGCTGACGGCGGGCTGGCGCGACTTTTTCGGCGTGGCGAGAGAGGCTTGGAATTTCGGCCTGACTGTCGCCTCCGGCCTCTTCCTGTATGCCGTTCTGCGCGCTGATCTTGCAAGGTTGGGTTTGGGTCTGCTTTTGGACCCACGTCGGTACGCCCTGTTCGTTCCGATCTACGCTCTGGTCGCGGGTCTAGCCACACAGATCCCGCGCATCGTGCTGGAAGTCCTATACGGCTGGCGTCATGAATTTTCGCTCGACCAGATCGCCGATCGGATTTGGAGCGGAACGCTGATCGGGGGTGCTCGCATCGCGCTCATGACGGCCGCCATCCTCGGCCTGCTCGCCTTCCTGAACGGCGTCCGCATCGCCGCAACCGGCGAAACAAGGCCGGGCAAATGGAGCGCTATAGGTGACGCGGTTGCCGCCATTCTGGTGGTCGGAGCGTTCACCATCGCAAGCCTATCGAGCCTTCAGTTCGCTATCGGCGTGCTGGCATTCTGCGCGCCTCTGATCTTCGCTTATGCAATATTGTTTGCATTAGTTTGTCGATGTCTGGACTGCGGTCGCAGGCGCACTTCTGCTCTGCGGCTGTCGACGCGATGCAGTTGCGGGAGGGACCATTTGTCTCTGCCAAAGCTTTGGACTCGACATCCATTCGAGGTCCAGCTGTCGGTACCGAACCAGGTGGACATCAAGGGTCGAGAGAAGCCGGCCTAAACTGGTCGGACTCGGCGAATGTGAATTCGCTTTCCTGGAGGGCCACTCCGAATTGCCAGGCGATCTTCTGCGGCAAAGCTTTGCGCCAGTACAAGCTCTGCTCGTGCAAGGAATGCGAGTCGCCTTCCAAGTGCTTCTTCGGACAGCCGCCCCAACAGACCGGAAGGAACGAGCAGCGGCTGCAATTGGGCTGCCGCGTTGGGTCGAAGCCGGTCCACCAGGCCGCATCGCGGCCGGGCACCATGTCGCCTCCGGCACGGCGGATGGCGACGGGGCGGTCCTTCTCGCCCACTTGAAGCCCGCACCGATAGTGATTGCCGTCCGCTCCGATCACGATCGAATCGTTGGCCAGCGCTGCACAAACGGAGGTCCTTGGCAAAGGATAGAGCGAGCGGGTTGTGGTTTCGTCGAGAGTTGCTTCGTCGGGGACCATCTGCCGGGACCGTTCGCGAAGTCTCTCAAACTCTTCCTCAGAAAGCTTCGTGCGGCTAAGAAATCCGGCGCGCTCGGAAAAGTCGGATATCCGTGCGAGTTGAAAAACGCACGGAAACGCTCTGTCGAACCAGCCGCGGTCCTTGCAGAAGGCGATGAAGCCGTCCAAATCGCATTGGTTTCCGTGATCGGCATTGAACCTTACGTCGACGCGTACCACCTCGAGCAATCCGTCGACCACCGCGGTCGCCTGATCGAACGAGGAGACAGACGGATCGGGCGCCCTGCCCCTTCTATATCGGCGTCTCTTGTCGTGGTTCGGTTTGAGGCCGTCAAAGGAAATCTGCACCTGCCGGAGGCGGTGTCGCCTCACGAAGCCGGCGATGTCGTCCGGCCAGCATGTCCCGTTCGAAATTACGGAAGCGGAGTAACTTACCCCGATCTCCTTGCATAACGATTGAAGCGCAGCGGACGCTGCATCGATGAAATCGACGTTGAGGAGCGGCTCTCCGCCGTACCAGTCGACGTGAAGGCTGTCCTTACCCGACGCGACAAGGCGCTGTCGGGTCCAATCGACTATCGCCGGAACATCGCCTTCTGCGAGAGCATCGCGGGATCTCTCTTCGTAGCAGTAGTAGCAACCCAGGTTGCAGTCCTGCGTCGTCGTGAGGGTGATGACCATAGGCGTCCGTCCACGCGCATGCCAATAGCGCTCGCGGATCATGTCTAGCTCGTCGAATTCGTGGTCGACGAGAAAGCCCCCTCGCCGTAGTGTGGCGAGGAGCGTACGCGGGATCGTCTTGGCGGCGACCCTCCGCGGAGGACCGCAAAGCAGCTGCGCAAGCTCGCGCGCGTCCTGGCCCGACAGCCGAACCGAAGCGCCCGTACCCGCGTTGTACAGGACGTTGTCGTCGCCTAGCGGGACGCAGAAGTTGTAGCGCGATGATCGCAGACGATGCCGCGCTGCAGTCACTTGTCGATATCGACGATGGCGAGGCAGATATTCGTGCCGTACCCGCAAAGCCGAGCACCGACGCGACCGGCCTTCTTCAGATCCGGAGTGATAGTTTCGACCTGAACGACGTGCAGCTTGCCGGGTCGGACCTTCAACTTTACGTCCTTGTCGTCGGAGACGATCAAGCTCACCTTCGGCTTCTTGGTCGGCTTTCGCGCCATGGCTTCCTCCCGCCCCGTTTCCGTGAACAACCTATGGTCGCACATTCTTCGCAATCGTCAAGTGCAGCCTTTTGCCCGTCCGAACTTAGGAATCCCTGACGGCGGCGTGCGCCTGGCATCGAAGCCGTATCGAGGCTAAGCGTCCAGCGAACTCGTTTTCAATCGCTCCACCGGGTTTCGCCGATGATGTGGGTACCCGACTTCGCGACGGCCGCCGACGGCAGGCACGTCGGCAAGTCCATCGGCAGGGTTGTAGCCGGTGGAGGACCGATTGAGACTTTGGTCAGGTGGCGTTCAAGGTCGCTTCGGCTGCTTTAATCTTGCCGAGGATATCCTCGAAAGAAGGGATCCTCCGAAGATCATGCCGGCCATCTTCTGGTAGTCCGCCTTCAAAGGTTCGAGCATGCCGTCGACCGGTACGATACCGAACGTTCCGGGAGTCGCCTGGTCGAGATCGAGAGGCTTCCGGTTGAAGTAGAGGCGGGCATGGCGAACGCAGCTTTCCGCGAGCTCCAGATCTTTAAGTGCGGCTTCGCCGTGTTCGGAGGTCAGAAGCCGGAATATGTCGTAGTAATGGCGCGACAATCGCTGCCCGTCCTTGTAGAGCTCCCCTCTGTTCTGGAACCAGTGTCGCTGTCCGTGTAGGATGATGATCTTGTCCCAGAACGTCCTCTCGGGCTTGATCGTCAGCACGTTTGGCACGGTGAGGTCCAGGCCGTCGGTGTCGGTGGCAGAATATGGACTGATCGTTTTCGTCTCATGCGGATCGAGCGCCGACTTAGCGCCGGATTCGATCTTCACGACGCGTCGGACGTACCGCTCGTCGGAATCCGCGAATGCGCTTGGATAGTGGAAGAGCAGGGATTGAGCGTCGGGGTCGTCCGGATCGGGCTCGATCTTGAACGTCAGTCCTTCGAGCTCACCAGCGGCGAAGTTCGTCAGCGCGTTCTGGAATTCGCCGTTAATGAAACTGCTGCACCGCTCCTTTATTTCGTCAAGCTTTCGCTTGCGTTCGTTCGATCCCATCGCGCGGAGATCGTCATCTGACGGGAAGTTTTCGCCGGGCAGGTCGTCGCGGAATACGGTGATGTCGATGTCTTCCGAGAACCGCTGGATCAGATCGAAGGCCTTCGAGAGTGACGTGCCGCCCTTGAAAAGCAGACGCTGCTCGATGCCCGCCTTGTTGTAGAGCGCGTCGAGGATCCAACAGACCCAAAAGTCCTTTTCGATGTTCTCCGGGGGGCACGAGAGACGCTGTCCGGTTTGTTGGAACAGTCCCCGCCGGTCTTCAGCGCTTGCTCGAATGATCTGCGGCAGGTCGGTCATGATCGCATCTCATTGGCCGCGGATCGGCGGGAGCGGATCTGGCGCCGTTGCGTCGGACTTGAGGATATCTTTTACGATAGGAACGAGCCAGTCGGGGAGATCACCCAAGTGGTCCTGCAAATCCTTTCGCATGCGGTGCCCGTCGTCGCCGTCGTTCAGGATGGACTTGAGGCGCTTTGCGATCTTGTCGCCATCCGAAGGAAGAACGTCGCGCAGCCAAATCAGAGCTTGCACCAACTGCGCGGCCGGGCGGTCAGCCCACAGAAGTCGACTTGGCGCGACTTTCTTGAAGTCGATGACCATTTGGTCGAGTTGGATCGGCTTCACGCGGGCGTCCGTCCACACGACCACCTTCGCCGGGACGGCGTTGGTAAGTCCCAAGTTGTTGGCGGCGGTTATTCCGTCGACCAGTACTTTGGCGCCGTCCCGTCTCGCGACCGCCTGAATCACCGACTTGTAGTCCGGTGGCGAAATCTTCTTCGTCAGTTGGTTGGTGCGAGCAAGATCGTAGAGACCTTGGTCGATGCGCCTGATGCGGTTGTCACTCCGGAGGCGGTGGAGGGCGACGTCGACAGCCGATCGAGTGCCGGTGTCCGCAAAATCGCGTGCGGTCCATACCTTGCTCGGCTGAGGGTCATGGCTCATCCGATCGTATATCTGGTTCGCTGTGCTAGCCATTTTACGGTTCCCTTGTAAGAAATTTGCGCCTTAAATCTTACAAAGTCAAGACCGCGTAGGAAATATGACTCATATTCCTTACGGCCGTCTAATTTCGGCGCCGGAACATATCGGAGCAGCGAAGCACCACGCGATGGGCCTCTTCCAGGAGCCATCGCGAGATTTCCGGCTGTTTCGGCGTCTTTGCCCAGTCAGATTACGTAAAATAGAGGATTCCCTCGGGTTGGTTTGGAAAAGTGCTAATTTACTTAGTATGGCTGAGCAAAAGGACAGAAAGCTAAACAAGCTCGAAAGGACTCTCCCTCAGGGGCTTCTGGTCGATGCTGCCTGGATGGAACGACAGGGTTATTCCACCAGCCTGCGCAGCCAATTGGCGCTTGATCCTGTTTTGTTCTCATCTAGAATATATTCCCAATAGAACGGCTCGCCCTGAGGCGTGGCCTTACGTCGACATGTCGTGATGCCTTCCGTGGAAAATCCCCCGGCCAGGTCGATATCGGCGACGCGGATGTGGACATCGAGAGCGGCGACATCGCAATCGCGCGCGGATGGTGTTCAATCCTGCTCTACGATGACGGGGGAATTCATGAGTTTCAAAGTAACCGCAGCCGGCGCTTCACACGAACCTACCCTGCATTGTCCCAACTGCAATCACGAGATCCGGTTGACGGAATCATTGGCCGCTCCCCTCCTCGCTGAAATTCGTCAGCGCTTTCAACAGCAGCTGGCCAGCAAAGATGCAGAGATGGAGCGTAAGACCGAGGCACTGCGGCTGGAACGCGAGCAGGTCGCTAAGGACCGCGAGCAAATCGAGGACCACGTTGCGAAACGATTGATCGCCGAACGTGCCCAGCTGGTCGCGGCCGAAAGCAAGAAGGCGCGAGAGGCGGCCGCGGCCGAGCTGCAGGCGAAGGAAGCGGAAGCCGCGGAGCTGCGAGCCAACCTGCTTACCAACAACGCAAAGCTTGCCGAGGCCCAAAAGCAGCAAGCCGAACTGATGCGACAGCAGCGCGCACTCGAGGGGGAAAAGCGCGAGCTCGACCTGACAATAGAGAAGCGCGTGCAGGCCTCAATCAGCGAAATCCAGATCAAGGCCAGGCAGGAAGCCGACGAGGCTGCGCGCTTACGCGTTGCAGAGAAGGACCAGACTATCGAGTCGATGTCTCGAACGATCGAGGAGCTCAAGCGCAAGGCCGAGCAGGGATCACAGCAATCCCAAGGGGAAGTACTCGAGCTCGAGCTCGAAGAGCTTCTGCGCGGACGTTTTCCGACCGATTCGATTGAGCCGGTTGGAAAAGGTGAGCTTGGGGCGGACGTTATTCAACAGATAAATGGCGCCATTGGCAAACCTGCCGGCATCATCCTTTGGGAAACCAAGCGAACCAAGGCATGGAGTGACGGATGGCTTGCCAAACTGCGTGACGACCAGCGTCGTTCCGCCGCCGACGTCGCTCTGATCATCTCTCATGCGCTGCCGAAGCACGTCGAGCAATTTGACCTAGTCGACGGCGTATGGGTGGCCCATCCGCGTTGCGCATTGCCGGTCGCCGTGGCGCTGCGCCAGGGGCTGATCGACGTAAGCGGATCGCGCCTCGTTCAGCAGGGTCAGCAGACCAAGATGGAGCAGGTTTATCACTACCTGACCGGCACGAAGTTTCGGCAGCGGGTAGAAGCTGTGGTTGAGAAATTCAACGATATGCGCGACGACCTGGACAAGGAACGCAAGTTCATGGGCCGGCAATGGGCCAAGCGCGAAACTCAGATCCTCGCCGTGGTGGAGTCGACCGTTGGCATGGTGGGCGATTTGCAGGCGATCGCCGGCAAAGCCATGCCAGAGATTCCGAGCCTGGATATGCCACTGCTTGAGAGCCACGCCGCTCCTGAACGAAAGGTGGGATGATGGCGGAAGCTGATGGCGAGCTCGAGTCGGAGAGCATACCTCGCTCCCGCCGCCTCCACCCGAGCCGGCGGACGGGATCGACTGAAGCTGGAGGCGTGAGGGAGCCAGGATAGCGGCACTCCTCGTCAGATCTCGTCTCCTCACCGGTTCAAGCGATTAGTCGAGGAAGCTAATCTCGATGCCCTTCATCCCCTCGCCGCTTCGCTGCTTACCTTTTTCACTTTGACTACCTGCCCGCCTTGCAACCTCTGATTATGTTGCTTTAAGACTTACTAGCGGGGACTCAGGTCGGTCCTGCAACTCGTCGCGAGGGTCCATGGAGTGGAAGGCGCACGGTTACCGGGTTGGTGCATCGAGCGAGACCTTCGATAGCATCCCAGAAAGCGCAGACGAACTTGATCGGTTCATCGCGCTACACCGCCGAAAGATCGAGCCGTGGCTCTCGGCGGTATTCCAAGCTGAGCATCTGAACCTCCTGCTTGGCAGCGGCTTTACCATTGCTGTGGGCTTCGCTGCCGGCGTCAAGGCGACGGGTATGGCGATTGCGACGGGGAAGTCGAAACATGCCAAGGCAATCCTCGTCACGCGACCGCAAGCGCCAAAAAGATGGGTCGCGGTCAAGCTAACATCGAAGATCAGTTGCGTAGCGCCATTGCTGTGCTCGATGGTCTTGACATCATCGATAAGGGGTCGGCGCAAGGTGTTCGCGACGACATTAACTCCGCAATCGCGACATTCCTAACCTCACTGCTTGCTACCGAGCGAGGTATTTTCGAAGCAAACAGTGCATCAGCACTGGCGACGGTGCAGTCATTTCTGCTCAGCTTCGTCAGCCGCGCCGCTTCACGCGAGCGTTTACATATCTTCACGACCAACTACGACCGGTTGATCGAACATGGCTGCGATCAAGCGGGGCTACGGATCATTGATCGCTTTGTGGGGAGCTTGCGTCCACTGTTCCGCAACACTCGGATCGAGCTCGATTATCATTACAACCCACCCGGGATCCGCGGTGAGCCGCGCTTTATGGAAGGCGTCGTCCGTCTGACCAAGCTCCACGGCAGCCTTGATTGGCGCTTCGACCCCATCGCGCATCGGATCTATCGGTCAGAGACACCATTTGGTGCCGACGACGATCATCCGAGCTTACCAGATTCTCCAGTTGATACCGTGATGATCTATCCTAATCCGGCTAAGGACGTGGAGACCACCCAATATCCTTATGCGGAGCTATTCCGTGATTTCGCCTCGGCAACTTGCAGACCCAACTCGGTGGTGGTGACCTACGGCTACGGGTTCGGTGATGACCACATCAACCGTGTTCTGCTCGATATGCTGTCGGTTCCGTCCGCACACCTCGTGATCATCGCCTTTGAACTAGACGATCGCATCAAGGGATTTCTCAATCAAACTCGTCCTGCACAAGTCAGCCTCCTCGCCGGCAACCATTTCGGAAGCCTCCAGCACCTCGTCGACGATTATCTGCCAAAGCCCGCGCTCGATTACATCACCGGGCGTATGTCTGACTTGCTGAAGAACCGCGCTTTCGCAGATGCCGCTGCGGGCCTGGCGCCAGCCGAACCGAGTCAGCCGCCAGCGGGCTCTGGAGGAGGAACGTGAGCTCCCCGATCGAACGGCTCGCTGAACTGGTCATCGGCACGGTCGAGTCGATCTCCTCGGATGAGATCCGTGTGCTGCTCGATCTCGATGCGCCACAGGCTACTGCGCTCAACACCGGCACACCGATGAGCTTCCCAAGGCTCAATAGTTACGTGCTGATACCGAATGAGGCTGGTGCTACCGTCGCCTACGTCACGTGGATCGGGATTGAACGATCGCCGTACCCCAAACGGTCGGGGCTTAAGGATTTCGGCCTGATCGATCTGCCATTCCCTCTGCGGAAGATGTCGCTCACTCCGATCGGCACCCTGTCTGTCGCTCGAAACCGACGCGAGGGAAGCAGTATGTTCGAATTGAGTCGAGGAATCGTTGCGTTCCCTTCGGTAGGCGATCAGATACCAATCCCAACGCCGGAACAAATCACAGCTATCGTCGGAGCAAAGGACAAGGACCGCCGCGTTCGCATCGGCTCGTCACCGCTGGCTGCAGATACCTCAATTATGGTCGATCCCGATAAGATCTTCGGGCGGCACGTCGCCGTACTCGGCAACACCGGTAGTGGAAAATCCTGCTCCGTCGCTGGGCTGATCCGCTGGTCACTCGATGCGGCGCAGGCCGCTCTTGAGAATGGCACAGAACAGCCGAATGCGCGGTTTATTATTCTTGATCCTAATGGGGAGTACGCCAAAGCATTTGCAGATAGGGGCGGAAATATCCGCCTGTTTCGTGTCCCGCCCATCGACCTCAACAGGGGTGAACGCGCGCTCCGTCTGCCGGCCTGGCTCTGGAACGGTCACGAGTGGACCGCGGTATCGTTCGCACGACCCGGAGCGCAGCGGCCCCTGCTGCTCCAAGCGCTTCGTGAACTAAAGAACGGGCAGCTGGCGGGGACGCCTCGCCAAACTATCGTCAGGCGGCATTTGTATTCCTATCGCATCATGATCGCCGCTATGTTGGCCGAAGGTGCCGCGACCTACGCTGGCAGCGCAAGCAATCGGCGGCGCTGCGGCGAACTGCTAGACAACATTGCATCAGACTGCAGCAATATGACGGAATCCGTTGATGGTGAGCACAAGACAGCTCTGGAAGAGATAAGCAGCATTATCGAAACTATCGCTAATTCCCGTCGGTCAGGAGACTGGTTCAACTCCTTCTCAGTACAGGACATGGAAGCGGTGCGGAGGTCACTGCAGAGCTTCGTAGATCTGGTAGAGGATGCTTTCGCCATCGCGCATCTTACGGAAGATGCACCGATACCATTCGACGTACACATGCTGCCAGAGCACCTTGAGAGGATAGCAGCGACGGAGGGAGGTGCGTTGGCCGGATTCATCAGCACGCTCGGCATGCGCATCCGCGGCATGATGTCGGACCCGAGACTCGGTCAAGTGATTGGAAGTGACCCGGCGATCACCTTCGATGCCTGGCTTGACGCGTTCGTGGGCAGCAACGCCTCGGCCAACGGACAGGTCGCAATCGTTGACCTTTCGTTGGTGCCTTCAGAAATAATCCACGTAGTCGTTGCGGTTCTGGGACGGCTGACGTTTGAGGCATTGCAGCGCTACCGACGGCTTCATCCTGATGGCAAACCTCTGCCCACGACCTTGGTTCTAGAGGAAGCACACAACTTTGTTCGGCGAGGCGCCAACGAAGATGGGCCGGCAGAAAACCCGACCCAGCTCTGTCGCGAGACGTTCGAAAAGATCGCGCGCGAAGGTCGCAAGTTTGGTCTTGGATTGATGCTATCGTCACAACGCCCATCGGAGCTCTCGCCCACGATCCTTGCACAGTGCAATACTTTCCTACTGCACCGGATCGTAAACGACCTCGATCAGGCGCTAGTTGGACGTCTCGTTCCCGACAATGTGGCGGGCTTGCTAAAGGAGCTACCTAGCCTACCATCCCGTCAGGCAATTTTGCTGGGATGGGCCACGCCGATTCCTTTGCTCGTGGAGATGGATGAACTTGCCGAGGCACATCGGCCGCAATCGTCAGACCCAGATTTCTGGGACGTTTGGATCGGCAAGAACCCACGTCCGATCGATTGGCCCACCCTCGTCGGCGATTGGACCGGCAGTGCGCAGAATTGAACAGACTGCGCTCCTCGATCAGACGTTTCCATGACTGCCGCACGCCTTATGAGTCCGACGGGAGAAAACAAGGTGAGCTGGTGATCTCATTGCTCAATGGCTTGCAGGACGAGACGGAGAGCGAGGTCGAGTTCGTCGAATCCGCTATTGTCATTCGGCGTCACAATTGATCCCTTCAGCATCCAATTTTGCATGCCGAATGACAGCTTGCCCGCTAAGTTGAGTGGCGTAAGTCGGCCGGCGTCAGCAGGCGATGAGATCGCTTCGACGGAAACACTGATCCGGCAGCAAGTGCCCGAGCATTGCTAACTGCGTTTCGTGTTGCGGGGACTTCGTGCTGAGCACAGACGAGGCTAGGGCCGAGATCGATCGGATCGACACCATTGCAATCAACTGGCGCCAAGTTTTTGAGGATGAGGGTGTCGACGAAATCGAAAGAATAGCACCTGCCTTCCCAATAGCAGACTGCTTTCCCCGCAAGCTCGTCTCCAGCCTTAGAGAGCTCAGCCGACTTTGCCGGCTGCGCTGGCCTTGCTTTTTACGGTCGTACTTCCACCGTTGTGACTGATAAGCACTTCTCTACGAGATGGAGAGCATGACCTTATCCCAGTTAGAGAATCCCTCCGCGAAAAAGGCCGGTCTTTTCGACCCCCGATCCTTATTCGATCGTTCAACTGCGCTCTCGACAAAGTCAGACGTATCGGCATTCAATGCCCGCACCACCTCTGATACAATATGGGGCCGACCACCGATGAGCGTGACCTCCGGCTCCGAGCGGCTCGATGATACAATCGGAAGTTCGATAAGCGCCGTATAGCACGACCCAAAACATTCGAGCGAAAAAGGCGTCAACAAAGCATCGTCAGAAGTCAGTTGAATTTCGTCAGGCCAATGGTTGAAGATGATATTGACGCCTGGCGTTGATGCTACGGCAAGAAATTCGATGTGAGTATCAACCCAATCGACGAAGTCGGCAAATTTAAAGCGGCGCGCTGTCTGCCGACCTGCCCGAACCATCGCCGATACAATCCTACGAAGAACTGGCGCGGCCGGAATCCAATGCGCAAATGGCCCTTCGCCTGGTGCCATTTCCAACTTGAGCTCTTTTCCCTTGAAACGGAGCGTTATCGATTTCTGCGGCCTGGCCAGTATGACGCCAATCTCGATGATGGCGACCGCCTCCTCCAGGTCGACAATTCGTTCACCGTCATAGTTGAGCGTTAGGTTCGCCTCCGCCTTCGGAAAGTCGATCAAAAATTCAAGGAAGTTGTTTGCAAGTCGCACCGGCCCGAGCTTTCCATCGAATATCGGAGTGACGAACATCTCGAGCTCTACCGAGGTCCACTCGCCTGCTTCCGAAGAAAGTTCAACCGTGGTTGACATCGATGACGATACGTTTAGCTCCAGCACCGCTTCCCGAAACTCATCGCGATCATTGTCGAGCGGAATTCCGAACCGGCGTCGCTCAATCGTCAGGTCCGTCACCTTAAGCGTGCGAGGGCCACCCAAAAAGAGCTGACCGATCTTTTCGCCCGCATTTTCTCCTGGAACGAAAAATCGACCGACAATGGATCTGTTATCAAAACCGCAAGTCTTGCGGTAGTCGACCTTCCCTGCAATATAATCGGCAGGTGCCCCTCCGAGCATTCCGTTTAAAGCCTTTGCCAGCCCTTCTCCTGCTGGAGACAATTCTACCGCACGATCGAGTGGCACAAGAATCGTGATTCTGTGAATGTTCCGCTTTCCTTTGGCTTCCTCGCTGCGAACCCGCTTGAGGGTGTCGTAGATCATTTTTTGATCGACCGGGACGAGGAGAGTGCGAATCGGCGTCCGCCCGTCTTTGACGAAAAACATGACGACGATCGCCGCCGGCAGGTCAGCATCAACGAGATGCTTGAGCGCCGACAGCTTGATCCTCGGCGGCTGAGATCCTTCTGTCGCTTTCACTTGGATCAAGAATTTCGGAAGATCGTTCTGGGAATCAAGCGGACGCTCTTTCATCCGCAAAGGCTCGCCTTCAAGGAGGTAGTCCCAGCCGAGACGGTCTGCCTGTGATTTCTGGGCACGAAACCCTTCCGGTTCACACCAACCGATGAACACATTCTCACCTCGCGCGCCAAGATCTGGAACGCTCACTGAATTCTTCATATTTTAGACCATAGCCTTAGCTACTGCTGAAACCAGATCGATAGTCGGGAAGAACCCGAGTTCGTGGAGTTGATGCAGTAATTCCTCAAATTGAAGGTGATTGGCGCTGCCCTTGGCGGCAAGCTTCGCCAGTTCATCGATTTTGCCGGCGAGTAATTCGATGTCCCGCTGGCGGCGTTTGGAGTCCGCAGGCGACAGCCGCTGCGGGCCATCGACAACAAACGCGGCCGAATGTTTTCGGACGTACTCCGCGACGTTGTCCAGCGCAATTTCGCTTTCGCCGGCCTTTGAAAAAGCCATGCTGATGCTGTACGCGGCATCTTCAAGGTACGGCCTGTCCCGCACGAGGTCCGGCGAGCTGTCTTTGCGGCGGTACCCGCTGAGAGAGAAGCTTCCGTTTTGCAGGTTGTAAAACCCGATCTCAAAAGGACCGAACGTCGCAACGCCTTTAGCGATATTGACCGACCATGGATTTTGCGGCCCGCCGCGAGCTTCGACCGCTTTGATCAGCCCGCTCACCTCTCGCGCATGAAGTCGCGCACGCTCGAGCTGAGCTTGGTCGTTCTCGAATATGGAAATGGCGTCCGGCTTCCAAGCCAAGTGCCGCGCGTGGAGTTGGTGCCAGGCACGCAGAGCGGCTTGGGCCGGACCGGGAATTTCCTCGCCTTCCATCCATCTTCGAAGCGTTCGCGTCGAAACTCCCAACAGTTGCGCAGCCTCGGCCAGGTCGAGGCCCAGAAATGTCAAAATTTCAGTCAGCTCAATACTTGTCATTATGTAAAATCCGTTTTGATAATTTGTCCTTCGTATTTTGACAATATGTCAGAAAAAAGAACCTGCTTTGTCCCCCTCCCCTTCCGCGGGAGTGTCGTCCCGACGCGCGAGTTGGCGAATGCCGTCACCAAAACAGATTGAAAAATGGACCGCCGCTACTCGGTCGTCGTCATCGCATTCCGTCGGTTCAGACGCAGATTTACCGCAAGAGTATTGGGATTCAATCCTGGCTGACGCGAGCGTCGGAACGAGTCCAGGCGTGCCAATTCAGCAGCGACGGCTATCGGAGATCCCTCGTCACGTTTTGCGGGTGACCTGCCAGCGCTGCAGTCGAATCGTTGAGATCCGAAAAGGCAGATGCGGTCGGGTCTTTCGATCAGCATGCAGTCTGGAAGGACGTCGGGCAGAAGTCGGCCGATCGGACATGTCAGAATCGTAGCGCGCGCTACGAGGAGGATGGCTGCTGGCTATCTTTCAAGAGCTCCTAAAGGATCCGCTCGCGATCGGTTTGTTACTCAATGGCGCTTAACCACCATCCAACACCCCTGTCCGGTGGCGATCGCAACGCTCTAAAGAAGGAGCTGGGCAAACGACTCCTTGAAATCGACGGGCAGGGCCAACCCGAAGGGGTAGGTCGTCGGAAAAGATCGGGGATGAAGGAGCCTTAACAAGCGGGACACGGATCGGGCTAACGACTTCACGCCGCCCGAAAAGCGGCCGGCTTCGAGTCCAGTTGAGAGGCCGCTGCCCGCTTTGGTGGCATCTGGCCCCTATCGAGCCCACGAGACGCGGCTTCCCGAAGTCTATCTTGTTGAGACGCTAGGCTGTCAGCCGGCGACCGCCGTCGTGCTGATCGTGTCGCCACGGTGGCGAGACTTGCCTGCCGATCGCCTGCAGATCATCCATCCAGGCAGCCGTTTGGTCCTCGACACCGGTAGCACACATCTCCTGCCCGGCGCCTACTATGTCGCTCTCCGTACTGGCACATCATCGCCACCGAGGAAACTCACTTTTCGCCGGCATCATCAGTCTGATCCCGACAGCCGCCTTCACAGGCATCCCGCAGTCGGGGCGCGCAGCACGCAAAGGCGTAGAGAGAGCGAAGCGTCTCCTTCTTGGCACTGTCGTGCAGCCCGCACCTCGTTCGTAATCAAAGCCTAAAGCTGCCGCGATCCGCATAACCTTTGGGCCGAATATCCAGCGCGGCGATCAGGTCCAGGCGCTGCTTCCGACAACCAAACTCGGGGTGATCTCCCACCTGGAGCCACGCTCCGTCACGGCGCTCAAGCCATCCGGATGCAAACACCTCGCCCGCCAGGAAACCGCCATTTGCCGTTCGGACCCAGCGTTCGCCGTCGATCGCAGGCCACAGAGCAACGTGGATTGATAGCTCGTCCCAATCCGCGTCGTGAACGCTGGCAATCGCCGCAATATCCTCGATCATGAATCGGTACGTTCGACCATCGTCCCCGTACCTCGGATCCAGCAGCGGCCAGCTGTTTTCTCCTGCACGCGGCGTAAACAATCCCTGGTCGATGCCAGCATTGATCCCGGCGACCATCACATTGCGCCAGGCCCGCCGCCTGCGGGACCCGTCGTATTTCACCTTGGTTACCCCCTTGGACGCGGTCGGAATCACGTCCGCACCCTCGTAGTTGAGGCGATCGAAGGAGAATCCGCGGAGGTCTTCGTCCGATGTCGGAACACCCGTCATCGCCGCGAGCCGGCTCAGGAACGGCAATTCCTCGAGCAATGCAAAGTCCGGATGCACCGGTGCACGCTCCAACATGCGGGCTCGCAGCGCTGCATGACTTGCAAAGCCGCATGCGGCTGCGATCGCCTCGGTCAGATGGGATGATTTGTAGTTCGGATAGCCCTGCCTAACCGCACGCTTCACGGACGTGAGCGCAGATTCAGTCAAAGGGATAGCGGTCAAAGGATCCACCTGTTCATATCGGCGGCCGATGTCCACAGATTACGCACCGACCTGGATATGACGGTCGATCCAAGGATTTGAAATAGTGCCCACTTTGACCCTGTGGCAGGTCCGGCGAGACGGCCGATTCGAAGAATGCACGATCTATCAGCCAGCTTTCAAGGACCTAGGCGCCTCAGGGCAGCCGCTCCATAGGGGTGTAACTTCCCGTTGACGGCTCCAATGCTGTTCGCGCGCTCGAGGAACATGACAAGCCGCCAGTGCACATCTACGTGCCAACCGATGAAACGGTTGGCGGAGCGCGCGGGCGCCTTACCTCGTCCGCTCATCGTCTCGCTTGTGACCGCGCAACTCGGCATCGATTCCCTGCTCTGCCTTGCGGCGACGGCTATTGGTGAGCTCCGAAAGCTCATTCTTTAGTGCATGCCGCCGGGTTTCAACGGCGGGCATGTCGTTCACGAATTGCCTAACCTGGCGCGCGAGCGCGTGATCTGCCGCCGCTCCAGAATGCTGCAGCTCGGCTGCGTAATCGAGATATCGCCGCCGGATCGCATCCTGACGTGACTTGATCTGCTCGTCCCAAGGACGTTTTGCAGTCGTGCCGCCCCTCACCTCCGAAAGCACCTCTTTCCGGGCGAGCCGGTCGACATCAGGTACGATTTTTCGCTTGCGCATAGCGAGCACCGCCCCGCGATCGGCCTTTTGAACTCGCCCGCGGGTTCGCCGCGGCGTTGCCTCGGCCGCTATCCCGCGAAGCCGGAGTTCGCCAGCAAATCGCTCCCGCCAAGCCTGCAGATCTGCCTTCCGAGGGTTGAGACGCTTGCCGTCGTGGCCCAGGGACCGGACGGTCAAGTGCACGTGGGGATGTTTGTCGTCGAGGTGCTGGACGAAGACATAGTCATGATTGTCCCCGAACGTTTCGATGGCAAATGCCCGGGCTGAATCCTTGACGGCGACGGCATCGGTGCCAGCCGGCATCGACAGAATGATGTTGATCGAAAGCGACCCATCACGGCGGCGCTTGTCGTCAAGGCCGGCATCATCCTCCCAGCGTTGCTGTAGGTCTTTCAATCCGGAACGACCGGCCAGACTCGCGCCCTGCTCTGTTTCCGCATCGAGCTCGCCGTTTCGCGTGATATACGCAAGGTGCGACTTGAGATGCGCCACGTCCTTGGTGCGGCCGGTGATCTTGACCATCACCTCTGGCGCTCGGCGCACGATCCGTTCGAGCTTCGCGCGCATAGCCGGCGTCAGGCGACTAGGAACCGCCGGATCGGGGATATCCCACTCGGCCCGCCGCGGGCGCCGATTGGGCGTTTCCCAAACATATGAGATCGGCGGAAGCTCGGAGGCCAGGTCTGCCGGCCGCGGCTTATGGCGCCGACTCATCGCCGCCCATCCCAATAATCCGCGTTGCCGTGCAGCGCATTGCGTAGTTGCGCGAGCTCTTTTTCGATGACCAACTGGGCCTCTTGAATTGCGGACAGATCGGGCTCGACCGCCCTGCCCTGCAGCACACTGGCGTTCGCTGCGCGCGCGATCTGATTGATGTTGCCGCCGATCTGGTTGAGCTCGCGAACAATCGCGCGGAGCGCCTCGTGCTCGCCTGGAGAATGCTGCACCGGTGATCCCAACCGCGAGCGCACCAATGCAACGATCCAGCCGGTTCGGGTCATGCCGCGCTGATGTGACACTTCCGCGAGCTGCCGCATCTCGCTCTCGCGAAATCGCACCGTCACCTTCTCCGGTCGCCCGACAGGCAGCACGGAGATGCGCGGCACTGGTTCAGCAAGTGCCTCAGCAATGAGACGCCGCAAGAGCGCGGATTTGCCGCCCTGGGTCGCTGCCAAAGCTGAGAACTCCGCAGCGACTTCGTCAGAGACGCGAAGCGAGATCAGAGCCATGCACTCCAATCCCAATCGCGATCTAATACATCGCTGGCGCGAAGCCTATCCTGCACTAGAAAAAGCGAATCCTTCCACTCCCTCCGTGTTGGTTCGAACCAACAGGCTCGGCATTCAAAGCTCGGGATTTGCTGCAGGTGAGATCCAACCCAGCCGACGATCGATGCGCAGAATTCCTCCGGGAATGGCGCCGCCGTCAGCCCCGGTGCTCTTATTCCACGAACGCCGCGCGTGGAGACCGGCAACATTGGCACCGGGTATGTGGACCGCGGCTTACCAGCAGCCTCCGGCCTCTCTACGGCGCTGTGGGGGGCGCGTTCGGCCTCCGGCTGCTGCGCTAACGCGCCATCCTTCGGATGGGAAATCCGCTCCGCCGGCATGCCAAGCGCAGCGGTCTTTCTGAGGAGACAGTCGAAGGCCAGCTTCATGCGAAAATGATCTCTTCGATGGTGATGGTCGATGCCGGCACCTCTTCCACTTCTTCTGCGCCATCGACCAACAGCACGGCATGGCGTGAGCCTTGAGACGCGAGCCGATCGACGAGAAGACAGCCCGCGCGATCTTGGTGGCGCACTCTGATCGTCACTGACGAACTCATTCGCTCATTTCGATGGACGGAAGACCTGGAGCTCTTCTCCGCGGCCGCCGTTACACGGTCTCTCTCTATGGGTCGCAATGCTACTTGCGGTGCGATCGGGCCTCGCGCCGATTGAGCTCCAGCGGCACCTTCGCTATCAGCATGGGAGCCCCCAACTCCGCTACGAATTTTGCGAGCCAGCTGGCGGGCGTGGGCGTCGGTGAAGCTCTCCTGTGCTGCACATATGGTCTCGACGGCGTTGGGCTGCTCACGCCAAGCCTGGTAGAGTTCATACACTGCACGGATTGACGAGCCCGCAAGCTTCGACCGGAGAAATTCCGGCATACCAGGCGGCGGGATCGCTCCTGATGGAAGCTGGGTTCATTGTCGCCCCGGCTTCTTCCTTCCCGTTCGCGTGCTATCACGATTGCATCGTCGGCTATTCCTGGAGCGCCTGCAGGCGGCGTTCGATGGCACCAAGCTCCAGTTGTTCGGCCATCTCGCGCACCTCGTCGAGCCAGCGGCATTCGCCCGCCATCTAAACGCCCTCCGCAAGGTCGAGTGGGTCGTCTACGCCAAGCGTCCCTTCGGCGGACCAGAACAGGTTCTGACTTATCTCGGGCGCTACACTCATCGCGTTGCGATCGCCAACGGCCGGCTTCTTACCTGTGAGCAGGGCCACGTCCGCTTCCGGTGGAAAGATTATCGCGCCGGGAACAAATCCAAAGTAATGACGCTCGACACTGAGGAGTTCCTTCGTCACTTTCTGCTTCACATATTGCCGAAGGGGTTCCGCCGCATCCGTCATTTTGGTTTCCTGGCGAACGCCTGCCGCGCCGCCAAACTCGCGCGCATCCGAGCGGCACTTGAAGCCCCGCAGCCACCTCCGCCTGCCGAAGCTGTCGACTATCGTGAGCGCTGCGCCATCCTCCTTGGTCACCGCCTCGACGTGTGCCCCATCTGCGGAGGCCGCATGGTCGAGATTGGGCCTGCGCCGCGTGCGCCGCCGCGACG
This sequence comes from Bradyrhizobium sp. CCBAU 53340, assembly GCF_015291645.1. Taxonomy (NCBI): domain Bacteria; kingdom Pseudomonadati; phylum Pseudomonadota; class Alphaproteobacteria; order Hyphomicrobiales; family Nitrobacteraceae; genus Bradyrhizobium; species Bradyrhizobium sp. CCBAU 53340. Next base: position 178,665 of record NZ_CP030056.1, on the reverse strand, counting down.
CGCACCTCGCTGCGATACATCATGACCGACTACCTCGACTTATTCGCTCCCACTGCACGTCAAGCGACGCAGCAGCGCGCGCGGGAGGGACCTGTGGGCCGGTGGGGCGATCGGGCGCGCGGTGGTCACGCGTTTGTCCTATCGTCGGCCCGCCGGCGCAAGCTGTCGCCTCACCTCCGAGGACACGACCGCCGTGAGCTCCTCGTTCAACTGCGCCGCGATTGAATTTGCCACCCGCAGATTCTCTTCCTTCTTAGTGGCGGCCAGACGTTGCGCTTGCTGAAACACTGAGGCTGCGAAAGCAACCGCGGCGTGTTCCTCCGCTTGCCCACCACTATTATTGAGTTCGGCGGGGAGCTCGAACGATCCTCCCGTCTTGCCGTCCAGAAAATCCCAGCAGGTCCGAAATAAGTGGCGATAGCCTTGGGTTGCTTCCGGCCCCCTATCGACGACGCCGGCTTGCTTTGCGTACTGAAAATCCCGCTCATAACCGAGCTCTGTCAAGAGCTTCGCCCCAACCAGGTCGGTCACGACTTGCATCTCTTCGATGCTCAAGTCAGTTTGCCAAGCCTCCACTGAGCGGTCATCGACGGCCTTTCGCTCCAGGATCTTGCGATCTCCGAAAGTGCTGGAGCGGAGATAGTCCGTCTGCCCCCCCGGCGCCGATCCCGTCTCGGTCGGAGTGTAACCGAGGCCGGCAAGCACGCGCCGAATTTCGTCATCGGGGTGCGCCACAAGGGTCTCATAGTGGACCACCTGCGTCTGAGGTCGACTGCGGTATGCTGCTAGCGCAGGCAGGCCCAGGACAAGATCTGCGAGAGAAGATGCGATCGCGGGCGTGGGCTGGCCCAACGCGATATCGGCGAGACACGATGCGATGGCGGGCGGGGAACTTGCGGCCAGCAGAGGGACGCCCCATGTCGTCTTCAGTGATGCGGCGATGGCGTAGGGGTTACGCATGAGAACGAGACGCGGTGCTTCCGGATAAAGGGAATCCAAAAAGTCGAGCACCGTCCAATAGCGCGGCGTCTTGTCTATGAGAGTGCGTTTGCCTGCAGCAGCTAAATACTGGCAATAAGCTGCATCGGAAAAAGCGCGGGTAACGATCATCCGATCTATTCGCCCCAAGAACTGCGAGGTTGCGCTTTGAACCAATGATGCGCCGGCTGGGTGGCGGTGGTCGACTTTACCGAAGGCCTCAAGTGCCAACATGAGCCACGGTTCAGGCGGAGCCAAAATATCCGGGTGCCGCTGCAGCAAATGCGCTAGCAGCGTCGTCCCCGAGCGGGGAAGACCGAGCAAAAAGCACACCGCAGGCGCATGGCTTACATCGCGGTTCATCATTCAACAGCCTATCTTGGACAGACCGAGCGTCCGTCTTAAAACCTTCGTCCGGTAGAAAGAGACAACACCAGCAATGGCAATCCAGATAGGGTCAACCATCCCTATCCTCAGATGACGTGACATCCGCGAGGATGACATCATGCCGCGACAACATTCGATGGCCCTTGTGGCAGCTTTGGCTTGTTCGCTGCATGAGCGCCTACTGCGCGCTTCGGATGGACGCGCGCCATCTCCGATTGGCAATGCGTACGTAGATTGCCCGTTGTTCAGGTTTGTTGCAGATAGACCGTAACTCTCATCGATCCCATTCGTAGCGGAAATGGAAGACGACCCTATCCCTGTTTCGCATGATCTGGGTGCCATGAATTCAATCCATTTAGCCAGCCACAGCACCGCACCTGAGATCGGCTGCGCCCAGCTCCTTTCGGGGCCGGAGCCTCCAAGCATCGCCCCGCCGCGCGGAGCTAAGCCATATTGAGACCATCAGAAAAGCTATACCGTGGTTTATCGGAAATAAGCGGCAAAGCGACCGCGGAAGCCCGTCGCTTCGAGCCGCCACGATGCCATTCCCTCGCCAGCCAAAGAAGACGGTAGCTCATCTCGATGTCTAAGTGCGCCATCTGAACCCAATATCCGCCATTCGTAGGATCGGCAAAACTCAATAGTTTTGATGGAGCACATCCATACCGTGGATTGATGGCTTAACCGGCCAACGGCCTCTGCATCCAAAGAGACACGGCCGTGCTCTGCCTGTCATCTCGCAAGGAACAGAGCAGGGGTGCCGAAATCATTCCCGCATCTTCGGCATCCCCTTAAGCGCTCTTCTACTCCACACCATCATGCTCGTCGGCACGCGATCAGCCGCGCGAGCCCTCCAGAAGAGCAGGGAGCATCTCAAATGCCAGACCACCGCCGGCTGCCGCCGCGATACTTGCGGAGCCCCGAAGCGGCACGCTTTCTCGGCCTGTCCGCCGAACTTTGGAAAAGCATCGCACATACGGTACGGGGCCGACTTATCGCAAGCTCGGTGGGCTCGAAAACCTCGAAGCCTTGGTGGACCGCGGAGCCAAGAAATCGACCAGCGATCCCGGCACAGGAACGGTCTTGCTCGCAAAGCGGCAAATACCGCATTCCTTATGTGTCGCGCGCCATGGAAAACTGCCCCCCATATTGCCTCAGATGACAATGTTACCGAAGTCACCCTGGTGTCTTCTGGATCGACTGCCGCGAGTCGGAGCAAGCCGCTCGCGAAGCTCGCCCCCCAGAGCGCCGTAGCGAGCGAGCGGCTTGCGGTGCTTCAGCGAAAGAACCTGTCAGGATTAAATACGAAGGCGCGAAGCTTGGACCGATAGTGTGATCTCTGTGTTGCTGATGAGCTGTCGAGCGGCCTTTGATCGCCAATTCTTCACCAATCGCTGCACCGTGCGCCGCTGATGGCCGCTGAACCGACCGGGCGCATGCGCTTCCAGCAGGGAGAGAAGATCGACCGCAGACAAGTGCGGAGCTGCGGCGAGCCATTCCTCGATGATGGGAATGTATGGGTCGAGCATCGATGGCCGACGTGGCACAGGCTTGCGCCGCACATAGCGACGCCGATGAATGCCTCGCTGCTCACCCTGTTTCCAACCATCGCCGAGCTCTCGGGCAAAGGCCGCCAAATCACTGTGCCCCTGCGCGACAGTCATCGCTGACTTTCCAGCCCGTTGATCGACACGCTTACCCAACTCATTCTGAGCGTCCCGCATCTGTGCCAGCAATGCCACAGGATCAAGCGTCCGGTAAATCTCCCGCAGCCGACCTTTGAATGCCTCATTGAGCCTCGGGTGGACCAATGCTTTTTCGTACGGCGTAGCGGGAGGAAGATAGCACTTGATCATCTTGGCACCTTCGCGGTGCTTCTCCTTCAGCTTAAACGAGGGCTGGAAGAAATTGATGTATAGCCGGGCCGCCGCAAACAGGCGAACCAATGAACGGGCGGCATCAATGCCTTCAAACCGCCCGTAGCCCACCAGGCGGCGAACGATAGCTCCGTTCTTTTGTTCAACGAATGCCTGATCGTTCTTCTTGTAGGCCCTGGAACGAGTGACTTCGACATCGTGAGAACGGCACCACGACACGACCGTGTCGTTCATGAAGGCGCTGTCGTTGTCAAAATCGAGCCCCCGAACGGGCCAGGGAAATAGGTTCTGCGCGCTCGAGAGCTTCGACCACAAGAGCTGCTTCACGCACAACAAGCGGAAAGCATTCGGTCCACCCGCTGATCTGATCTCGCGCTTTGCGCGCATGCTGATCTTCCCTGCCATACCTGCCACCGAACTGATTCGGCAGCTCCGCCCCAGACACGGCAGAGAAGTTGTCCGGTAACATTTTTAGTGAGGCAATGCGGGGGGTCAGTTCCGGATGGCGGGAGCCGGTGACCATGTCGAATGACACATGCTCTGCTTGTGGGCAACAGCGCGGTCGACTCGATCTGTTTCACTCATTCCCGGCGATCTGGCGCCGCACGGATCCACGCCTCGCTTGAATAGCAACTGATGGAGCATTTCTATTATGGAGTTCGGTTGATCTCTCCTACTGAAACCATGACACTATTTAAATTCGCATAATTAATTATGGAATACTTTCGCAATTCTTGGAATATGGTCGAGTATGATCTCGGATTACTTTGATATACTTCCACTGACATTTTGTCCAGATCAGCCGACTTGTGGCGTGTCGCACGCCGGCTCCGAGCCCGGAAAGTGCCGCTGGACGTAACCGCGACGGGCGTTGCGCCTGAGCCAGGACTCAAGAGCCTCGACGGCTTGAACAGATCGAGTCGCCGTCGACCGCGCCCACCGAGACGGCCCCATTCGCGCACCAATGCCGTATCGCCAAAGAGCGTCGGCTCAATCGTGAGCACATAGAACCGCGCCATGTTACGGGCCGGATCGCGACGCTCGAGCACGAGATATTGCACGGTGAGTTCGGACATGCGCCAGAATCGCAGCCGCCGAATCGACCGTCCAATTAAATAAATGAATCGATCAGCGCCAACGATTCAAAAATTTCATGCTGACAACGAGACAGGTCGCGGCGAGGCTCGCGATGGGCGACTGAGCTGAGGCGCGCTCCGGCCTCGCTGGGTGGCAGCGTCTCCCCTGGAGAAGCCGTCTGAACAAGTTGCCATCGCATGGCCGCCAGGTAAATGGAGGGTTTCCTCCTCCGACCCCATGCGTTGCGCAAGACTTTCTCGACTTGCGCGACGAGCTTCGCCCTGTGCTCGGCAGGCAGTTTGTCCAGATTGATCTGCTTCCAGCGTATAGCCGGCAGGTCCGCCGCGCCAGGGACGCCCAGCAGGCTCCAATCCGGCTCGCCGCGCTTGAGGTCCGCCATCACGGCGAATGCGCAGGAGACATCGATATATTCTTCTCAACGGCTGCCTTCTCTGGATCCCAAACTAGAATCCAACACTGACCTTATCGGAATGCTTTGCGAGCTACCTTTTCAAGGTCTGCGGCCGCACTTGACGACCAGCCGTTCCGCTGAGCCCATCGGCGGACCTCAACTGGATCAAACGAATGCCCTTCCTGACGCAGCTGCGCGATTGTGCGCTCTGCGTGTTTCTTGTCTGAGGGATGATTGAGACCCGTACCCAAATTGACGGCTTGGGTCAGGCTCTGCAGCGCCTCCTCCACGGGCTCGGGCAAACTAACGGTCGGTGCCGGTGCAGTAGTGGCTCCTACGATCTGAGCTCCCCATGTCGCTCGCCAGTTTTTGCCGTCGGTATCGTTCCAAGGAAGGTAGACGATCGCTTGCGCGCCGATCGCATCGTCCAGCTTGTTCATGTCTTTGTCCGAGATGTGGCCGCCGATCAGCAGCCCATCTGACCAACTCCCCCGGGAGGTCTGCGCACTTTCCAACTTCATCTGAACGCCCTGCGCCACCAGAACGGGTTGCCCCTTGACGAGCGCCTTTACGACGTTCGGTCCGAGGAATTCGGCCACGATGGTCCGATCGAAGCCGCCCTTCTGCGGCACCACCAACGTCACGCTGGAGATATTCCTTTCCTTGCAAATTTCGAGGACGCTCTTGAAAGCGAGCCGGACCTGGTCCGGCGACCGCTCAACGACATATCGCGCGACTGATGCCACCTATTGTTCCCCTTTAATAGAAAAGCGACCGATCAAACGTAGTTGCTTTGCAAAAAGTTGCATCGCGAATGCGAGTGGTCCTTCGACAATGAGCGAGCGTCGCTTCATGTCTCCCGCCATGCTCTACCGATTTCCCAAGAGCTTGGTTCGAATGAGACTGAATAACTCGGCCTGATACTGCGCATCATGCAGGGCCTGATGATCGCCCTTCAACCGAGGCGACAGGCGCTCCGTCATTTTGCTCGATCGCGTATCGGCCCAATCGCACCCCGTCGCACCCATGAAAAGCGCCTTGATGTCCAAAGCCGTGAACCCGAATGGATTATCGCCCGTGAACCGATGGAAATAATAATTTACGAATGACCAATCGAACGGCGCGTTGAGCCCGACGAAGACGACCGAGCCGTCTTTTTCAACAAGCGCGTCGAGCCACTGCGCGAAGGCCCGCATCGCCTCCGCCGGTTCGAGCCCGTTCTTGGCAAGCTCATCCAGCGACAGGCCGGAAACCTGCAGGGCTTTCGGATCGGCATTGCGATTGATCGGCTTCAATTCGCAGGAGAAGGTCTTTGCCGGATCGTTGACAACGCAGGCGCCGATCGACAGAAGGCTGTACTCACCGGGGATCGGCCCGGCGGTTTCAACGTCGACTGAGACGAACACTTCGGTTTTACGCCTCATGAGATCAATGGCTCCGCCGGCACGAGCGAGGGTCGCGTGCGGATCGCCTGCCAATGTTCGCGGAAGGCGCGCCGGCGATCCTCGGCCGCGCCGCTGTTCTTCCAATGCAGGCCAGAGAGCGTGGTGATGTCAAACGGCAGGTCCGAGCCCTCACGCGCCGTCACCATAGTAGGCAGCCCGCGACCCAGAGCATATCCCAGCTCGAGGAAACAATTCGATCGTCCGCCGGTAATGTCGGCGATCACGACGGCGCTGCGGTGCAACTTGGCGAAGATTTCCTGATCGATACGGGCATGGTCGTGGGCTTGCCGGCCGTCGATGACGACGAGCCGGTAGCCAAGCTCGTTCTCGATCACCGGCTGCACGACGGTGTCGAAAAAGTCCTGCACGTCGGCATAGTCCGGCAGCGCCGGATTCAGCAGCCGCACCGCGAAGGCCTTTGGTCTTTCCAGGGACTCGAGCAGGTCGACGAGGACCGCGACGCGATCGGGGATGGACTGGCGCGGCGGAAACCGGATCTTGTTGAGCCAGTCATGGGCGTCGCCGTCATCCGCAACCTGGAACAGGCGGCGGGTTTGGCTGCTAGTCAATCCGAAGCTGTAGAGCCGGCGAGCGCCCGCCGTTTCCGGCGACACGGGAAGATTGAGGGGAATGATCGGCTTTCCGGCATCGTGGTAGAGATTTGCGAGGTAGAGGACCCCTTCCGTCCCCCCGAGCGCGACAAGAATATCGCCGAAGCGGGCCTGGGCTTCCATGCGCTTGCTGGCCATGTTCCAGTGCGCGGCGTTCTCGATCTTGACCATTGGCGAGCTGCGCAGCTCGTCCCATAGGTCGGCATACTCAGCCGGGACCTGATCTTCGCTCTTGTGGTGCTGCACGGCGACCGCGAGCGGGCCCGGAACATTCGCCGGGCGTGACGCGAGGCTCTCCCTGAGCGTCTTCCAGATCAGCCAGTCGAAGCAGATCGGAAGCCCGTCGGATTTGCGCAGAGGTTCAGCGTCGACAGGCACGACGAAATTCGCACCGCGACGGGCCAATTCCTTGACCAGCGCAGCAACGAGCTCGCGGGCCTGATTGACGTCGGCGGTCGAGGCGATGGCAAGGTCTTCGACGATGCTGCCGGCAATGTGGATGCGCCGGCCGAACAGAGGGGAGCGCGCCATCAGCGATCCTCCATCACCGGCGACGCGGTGATCGCCGCGGCGGCGAGCTTGAGTTGATCGAAGCGCAGTGGCCCGCTCGGGAAGGCCTTTGCCAGCGCGGCCGGATAGAGCCTCGTCCTGATATCCGAATAGGTCCAGGACGGCTTGCCTGCCCGCGCTCCGGTGGCTTCGACGAGCTGCGATAGCTGAATGGGCGTCAGAGACAACCCGGCCAGATCCATCGTGAGCAATTGGCGGCGCTCGTCGTCCGTTGGACGGCGGAACTCCTCGATGATGGCGGCGCGGCGGCACAAGGCAGGATCCAGGACCGACAGCCGGTTGGTGCACAGGATCACCACGATCCGGCCGCCGTACTGGCGCAGGTCATCGACGCCCTGAATGAGCGTGTTCACCGCTACCTTGTCTTCGTGGTGGCTGTGCTCCTGGGCGCGCGAGGCGGCGAGGCTGTCGCCTTCGTCGATGATCAGGACCGCGCGGCGGTGCTTGCCGGCCGATTGAATGACCTTCTTGAAGGCTTCCGCGATCAATGTTCCCATCTCGCCGACCATGCCGCTGCCGCGGACGCGGTTACTCAGCTTGAACAGGATCGAATCTTCGCTTCTGGCCTCGATTACCAACTTGTTGGCGATGCACTCCGCTGTTGCGGTCTTGCCGGTGCCGACATCGCCGTGAAAGATCACCAGCGGATACTGCTCGGCGACGAGATCGCAGATCGGAAGGCTCTTGCCGTGATTCTTGTGGCTCCAGCCCGCCAGCTCGCGGACATTCAGCAGCAGACGAAGCTGATCGTGGACCCGCGCATATCGGGTATCGAACCCCAGAAGGGTCTTCTCGCGTTTGGCCAGCGTATCGCTGGGCAGCGGCGTCTCGCTGTCGAAGATGCTGGGTTGACTCACGAGGCCCAATCCTTGCGCTGCATGCCATAGGCATTGCTGACATAGTTGCGGCCGCCAGCCGACGAGAGAGCGGCATGGCTGGTATCGTCGTAGCAGGTCACCCAACCGATCTTAAGCTTACCTTTCGTGGCTTCGCGTGCGGCACTGGTGTAGTCGTCGGTGTAGCTCAGCACGACACGAAGCTTGGCCCCTGCGACCTTCGGCCAAAGAACGCCGCCGGGCCGGCTCGTAGACAGCGAGCCGGCGTCGGTATCGACTTCGAACCTGACGGCCTTGATCTCGACCCCACTGCTGATCAGCGTGACGTCGACCCATTTGAGGTAGCCGTCCTTGGCCAGGACCTCGATGTCATGGGCGTAGTTGCGAGCCTCCTCCGGAGTCCAGCAGCCGGTGCTGTCCGCGATCATCACGAGATCGGCGTTGACGCGCCGAACGACGTTCTCGATGTCGACGTAGGTGTAGGTCGCGCTCGCGCTTCTGACCTGGGTCATGCTCATCTTCAGTCCTCCGTCTTGAATCGAGGGCCGAAGATCTCCTTCCAGACCTCATTGTCGTTCTCGGCCGATGCAAAATTGGACGTCTCCCAGGCCTCCTGGGCGGCGGCGACGATCTGTTTCCGCTCGTCCTCGGAAATCCGGCTGGTCACGTTGTTGAGGCTGTAGACCGGATCGAGAATGACCACCGGATCGCAGAACGTCGTGAATGGCGCGACATTCTCGGGAAACTTGATCTCTTCCTTCAACTGCGACTGCGCGACGTAGAGGAGGAAATTGCGAAAGCGCTGTTCGATGCTTGCACCGTTGCCCTGCTTGGCGAGGACATGCGCCATGATCAGCTCGATGGCGAAGGACTTCAGCGGCTTCAGTTCCGCCTGGTTGCGCCACTTCTTGGCCATGCGCACCAAGGTGCGGAAATCCGCGTCCTGGTCCTTGCGATCGCGGACGAACTTGATCTGGCAAGGCGCGCAGGTCTGCGTCTTCGTGCCGTCGTGAATGTCGAACTGCCAACCGTAGCCGGCGCGGTTCTCGTCTTCGATGACCGGCACGATATCAACGCTGAGGCCCGTGCCCACGAAGGTGACGGTCGCCGCCTTGCGCTGGATCTCAAAATCCTCGACCGACTTGTTCGGATACTGCTTGATCAGCAGCGCGTAGATCGTGTCGTTCAGGCTATCCAGCGTCTCCTTGCTGACGTCTCGGCCAGAAATGTAAAAAACGACATCGACATCGACCGGATCGACAGCGGTCTTCCGCAGAATCGTGTATTTGGCGAAGGCCGGCCTTCACGACCTTAGTGATCTTGATCTCGGTCTTGTCGCGAACGGTCTTGCGGAGTTCATCGATCAAGCGATCGACCTGCTCGTGGTATTCCTTGCGCTTGTCGGCAGGCAGGCGCAGCACGTTGCTGTCGTAGTACCGCAGTTGAGTATTGTTCAACATCGCTGCTCGATTCCTGCTGGTCGGTTTCGCCGGCGGCTGGCGCAAAAGTACGCCACAGTGGAACTTGTCCGACCCAGACCGGTTTACAAATCCGGGACAATGGAGCGGTATGCGGGCCATATAGGCTCAATTTTCCGCGCATCAAGGGTTTTTGGTTTACAAATTTGTGCCCATATCGTACTTCTGTAAACTGAGACGCAAAGGAGGCCCAGATGATCGGACACAAGCTTAAGGTCGCACGGTCGGCCTCGGGCCTGTCGTTGCGTGGCCTCGCTGACGCCATGGATGGCATCGTATCGGCCCAAGCCATTGGCAAATATGAGAGAAACGAGGATATGCCGAGCTCGCGGGTGCTGATCGCCTTGGCGGCGACGCTCCACGTGACGGAGGATTACCTGCTCAGCGAGGACGAACTTGCCCTTGAGGGCGTCGAGTTCCGCAAGAAGGCGGGCACGTCGTTCCGGGAAGAAGCCGCCCTCGAAGCCCGCGCGATTCACATGCTGGAGCGCTATCTCGCGATCGAGGACCTGCTCCAGATGCGCAGCATCGATTGGGAGCAGCCACGCAGCGCACCACATCCGGTGGCCGATGTCCGGGACGCCGAAGATGCGGCTCGCTCTGTCCGCGAAGACTGGGGTTTGGGAAACGATCCCATCCCGCAGCTCGCCGAGCTTCTGGAGGAGCGCGGGATCAAGATCCTGTCGCTCGATCTCGACGATATCGACGGGCTTGCCGCCAAGGTGCGACGCAAGGACCGCAACGCTGCGCGAGTAATCGTCATCAAGCAAAGCACGTGGTCGGAGCGGAAGCGCTTCAATCTCGCCCATGAGCTCGGTCATATGGTGCTGGCCCCATCCCCCGGCGTCGATGAGGAAAAGGCGGCGCATCGGTTTGCCGGCGCCTTCCTGATGCCGGCCGACGTCCTTCGGGCCGAAGTTGGGGTCAGCCGATCGTCGATCAGTCTTGGCGAGCTGGTCGCGCTCAAGAAGCGTTTTGGCGTCAGCATCCAGGCCATCGCCTATCGCTGCAAGGATCTCGGCATCATCAGCCAGTCCGCTTTTGGCCGGCTGTTCAAGATCTTCGCGGAACGGGGATGGCGGACGGCGCCCTATGAAGAGCCAGGCCGGATGAAGCCTGAACTCGAGGAGCCGAAGCGCTTCGAGAGGCTTTGCTATCGTGCGCTGGCCGAACGAGTCATCGGCGAAGCCCGGGCCGCTGAACTGCTGGGAATAACGGTTCGCGAACTGGACGCTCGTCTGGATCAAGTTGCGGCGTAAGCACCTTGGCGGTCCTCGTTTCCGATACCTCGGTTTTGATCGATCTGGAGCGAGGCGCCTTGCTCGAGGACCTGTTTCGTCTCCCTTTTGAGTTTGCGGTCCCCGACCTGCTCTTTGTTCGAGAGCTGGCCGGGGACCTGGGCGATCGCCTTACTGCGCTCGGCCTACGGGTCGAAGAGCTGTCCCCGGCAGAATTGACCCGCGCGACGACAGTCCGCGGCAACGCGCTCATCTCTCCACGCCGGACACGTTCGCGTTTGCCATCGCGGAGGCCCGCCAATGGACGCTTCTGACCGGCGACGGAGGGCTGCGCGAGTTGGCGACCTCGGTCGGGCTGCAAATGCACGGCGTGCTATGGATTTTCGACCAGCTCGCCGACGGCAACCACTGCGAACTGAGCCGACTGCACGCGGGTTTAACTGCCATTTCCAGGCATCCTCGCTGCCGGCTTCCAACGACGGAAGTTCGGCGACGACTGACCCGGTTCGGCGCGTGAACGATCCACCACGCCCCCCCCCCGAAGACGACCGCGAAAGCGCCGAGCTCACGCCAGAGGTCGTATCCATACCCCCTGCCCGCCGGGACGGTCTCTGGACCATCGAAACCGGCGGCGCAAAGTCAATAGGCGCAAAATCCCTCGACGCTCGGCCTAGGTCCCGAGGAGGTTGGACCATTCTCCTTCATCAAGAGGAAGAAGTTTCATTTTGCCATCAAGCCCGACATGCAACTCAGACCAAGGGCTGCTGTCGCCCTGGCGCGCCAGCTGTCGACGAGGGAGTTTTAGGTCGATGGCGCGATAGACTCTCGCACTTCAATGCTAACGAAGGGCAACATCGTTCCTGGCGAACGCGAACCTCATAGGCGGCTCGCCGCTTTCTATCGGTCGTAGTGTTTGCCGCCGGTGCTGATTTGATAAAGGGTCGCCGAATAAGGAAGACGCAGGAGAATGGGACCTTCCTTCGTGACCTTGCCGAGGACGGCAGCCTGGCACAGGAGGCTGACACCACCCATTGTTCGGTCGCAAAAGGCGTCCGCGCTGTCGATAAAGTTCAGCTTTGTAAGGCGAGCTATGACGACGGTCCGCCCCTCGGGTAACGCGCCAATAGGCTGGACAACAAAGATGGTGATGAACTGCGCGCCAATGATGAGCGCTAGAAGGAGCGCACCAATACCGAGTCAGGCTTTCACCCTCCCCTCCGTCTACCTTGAATAATCTATTTCGGCATACTCGGCGCCGACCCGGGTCGCCATGATCAGGCTTCTCACCCGAGGTGGCGAATCCGGCTTGCAACATCGACGCGCGTTCAGCGGATAGGCGCATCGCGCGCCTTTTCTCGAGCAAGCTACGATCGGCAAAGACGATGTGGGCAAATCTCGCCAAGCCTGCCTCGCGCATCTTCTTGCCGCCAGAGGCGGTGATAAAGACGAGAACGATATTGCGGTTCATGCCCTCAATGCGCAAATCCGACAAACACAACAGCGAGCATTTCTGAGCGTCTGCTGTTGGAATAGGTGGTAGCCATTTTGGCGGCCGCGTGTCGTATGGTGGAGACCATCATACCTCTAGCCACGGCGGGACTTACATCGGCGGCTCGGGCTCTTCTCATAAAGGCGGCTCCTACCGAAATCCAAGCACCGGAAACGTGTACGGCACGCATAGGTAGGCGCGTCCACTGTTCGATAGGCGGCTGAGCTGAAGCCCGCAAGCTCTGGGCTCGCTGGGTGGCGGGCGTACCCCAAAAATTCTCTCAACAAGTTGCTACGAGCGTGCTCGACTGAGATCCCCTCCTCCGACCTCAGGCATTGCGCAAGACCTTCTCGAGCTGCGCGACGAGCGTCGCCCTGTGCTCGGCAGGAAGCTTGTCCAGATTGATCTGCTTCCAGCGCACCGCCGGCAGGTCCGCTGCGTCAGGGACGCCTAGCAGGTTCCAATCCGGCTCGCCGCGCTTGAATCCCATGAGGAAGTCCTTGCGAGCTTGCCGCATTTTTCCCGCGATTTCGGCGATCAGCGTTTCCCGGGTTTTGAGCAACTCGTCCAGGGTCACTTCATCGGCGGTCATGCCCTCAAAGCCGTGCGTGAATTCGTGCTGGATGTCCTTGCGACGAGGAACCACGACCTCGGAGATCGGCCGGTCATGGCTGATGAGGTAGACAATGAACGCTTTGCGGAGATCGTCCGTGATGCCTTCGTTGGCGAGCAGATCGCGGACATCGAAGAGGTCGCGCGGATGCTGCCGGTCGAGCGCCGCGACAAGCTTGCCGGCGTATAGATCGGCGAACGAAACGACTTTCATCTGCGCGAAGCCGAACGTCTCTTCGACGCTCGGCGACACGTCGCGCAGCTCCGGCTCGAAGACGCAGCCCCTGATCACCGGCGTGATCTCGATCTTGATCTGCGCGTCGCCTTTCTGGACGGTCAGCTTGGTGACGATCTTTTCACGGGGATTGACGACTTCCGTCAGCCGCGCGCCCGGCAATCCTTTCCTTATGGCCTCTGTCATGCGCTTCATCGCCGCATCTATCGCCGCAAGAGATTCGGGACGCGGAGCCACCGGCAGATATGTCAGGTCGATATCGACCGATAGGCGCGGCATATCTCGGTGGAAGAGATTGATGGCGGTGCCACCCTTGAGCGCAAAATCGGGCTCCGCCGCGACGAACGGGATCGTCTCGATCAACAAGGCCACTTGATGCCGATATTTTTCAGACAGGGGCATTGAGGTCGTCTGGGATGGTTATGAGGTATTTGGTGTCGAGTTTGCCGCCCTTGACGAGCATGCGCTTTCCCGTGCCGAGATTGACTTTCGACTTGTCGATCTGTTTGAGCCAAGCGTGCTGATGTCGCTCCGCGAACCAGAAAAACAATCGTTTGACCTTGACGCTTTTGCAGTCGTTCAGAAGCATTTGCAGCCGCCGGGGGCTCAGGCTCCTCAAGCCTTCCGCCAGTGCATCGACGTGATGGAAGCTTTCGTGGCGGGGCAATTCGTCGAGCAGTTCGAGAAACGCGCGTTCGGGCGTCGATACCGTGAGAGGCCAGTCGAATGGTCCCGGTATTTCCCGCGTTGTCCCCGACTCTGATGTGGGCAGGCTCCCGTGCGTTTTGAACAGGCTTTGCGTGCGGTGAACGCGGAATTTCTGTTTGAGCGGAAGTTTGCCGAGCCAGCCGGGAGCAGACCGCGTTCCGTATAGATGTATGGTCGAAGGACCCGTCTGGCTCAGGTAGTGGCCGAAGCCTTGCACTTCGATGGCGGTGCGTCCGCCAACGACGAAGTCGGAGCCGAGCAATCGCTGGAGTGACACGACGGCGCCCTGCCAGGAGAGTTCACCGAGCGGGCGCTTGAAGGTTCCCCGCGCCGGCTGAACGAGCCAGCCGGCCGATACGTATTGGCTGCGCAAGCTGGTGGAATATCCATGTCGTTCCATCCAGGCGGCATCGACCAGAAGTCCCTGCGGAAGGGTCCTTTCGAGCCTGTTTAGCTTTCTGTCCTTTTGCTCAGCCATACTAAGTAAACTAGCGCATATTCAAACTATATCCAAGGTTTAAGTTCTATCCATTTCCCATGGCCAGACTAAGTAAAATCGTCGTCATACAAACTCACCTCGGGATCCAAAGTTGACGCGCGTTCCTATTTTGTTCTATTCTGGACTACATTCGTGCGAGGCTGCTCGTGCACGCGTTCGGGTAGATCGACGTGTCGGTGGAAAACCCGCCGGCCAAGGTCGAAATCGACGACGCGTATGTGGACATGAAGTCGAGCGACATCGCAATCACGCACAGATCATGTTGAATCCGGTTGCAACGATGATGGGGAATTCATGAGTTTCAAAGCAACCGGCGCTTCGCACGAGGCGACCCTACATTGCCCCAACTGCAATCACGAGATCCGTCTGACGGAGTCATTGGCCGCTCCCCTCCTCGCTGAAACCCGTCAGCGCTTTCAACAGCAGCTGGCCAGCAAAGATGCAGAGATGGAGCGTAAGACAGAGGCACTGCGGCTGGAACGCGAGCAGGTCGCTAAGGACCGCGAGCAAATCGAGGATCACGTTGCGAAGCGATTGACCGCCGAACGTGCCCAGTTGGTCGCGGCCGAAAGCAAGAAGGCGCGAGAGGCGGCCGCCGCCGAGCTGCAGGCGAAGGAAGCGGAAGCTGCGGAGCTGCGAGCCAACCTGCTTACCAACAACGCAAAGCTTGCCGAGGCCCAAAAACAGCAAGCCGAACTGATGCGACAGCAGCGCGCACTCGAAGAGGAAAAGCGCGAACTCGACCTGACAATAGAGAAGCGCGTGCAGGCCTCAATCAGCGAAATCCAGATCAAGGCCAGGCACGAAGCCGACGAGGCTGCGCGCTTGCGCGTTGCCGAGAAAGACCAGACCATCGAGTCGATGACGCGCACGATCGAGGAACTTAAGCGAAAGGCCGAGCAGGGATCACAGCAATCCCAAGGGGAAGTGCTCGAACTCGAGCTCGAAGATCTTCTGCGCGGACGCTTTCCGACAGATTCGATTGAGCCGGTGGGAAAAGGTGAGCTCGGGGCGGACGTAATTCAGCAAGTAAATGGTGCTATCGGCCAATCTGCCGGCATCATCCTTTGGGAAACTAAACGCACCAAGGCATGGAGTGACGTGTGGCTCGCCAAATTACGTGACGACCAGCGCCGTTCCGGCGCCGACGTCGCTCTGATCATCTCCCACGCGCTGCCGAAACAAATCGAGCAATTTGACCTCGTCGACGGCGTATGGGTGGCTCATCCGCGTTGCGCATTGCCGGTCGCCGTGGCGCTCCGCCAGGGTCTGATCGACGTGAGCAGCTCACGCCTCGTTCAGCAGGGCCAGCAGACCAAGATGGAGCAGGTCTATCACTACCTGACAGGCACGAAGTTTCGACAGCGGGTCGAAGCTGTCGTTGAGAAATTCAACGATATGCGCGAGGATCTCGACAAGGAGCGCAAGTTTATGGGCCGGCCAATGGGCCAAGCGGGAAACCCAAATCCTGGCCGTCATCGATTCGACCGTGGGCATGGTCGGCGACCTGCAGGCAATTGCCGGCAAGGCCATGCCGGAGATTCCCAGCCTAGATGCTCCGCTGTTGTAGAACGCTGTCGAGGCCGAACGGAAAACTGGGTGATCCGTCCCCTACCCTCTTTGCGCTGCATCCAGCGATTGGGCTCGATCGCCATTGATGGCGAATACTAAAGCGGAAAACGATCAGCTGTTGCGACGATAGATAAAGGTGACCGGCTTCAAACGGTCGTTCTCTGGCTTCCACGGACGCTGCAAGTCGATCTTTCCCCCTGATTTCTTGCGTCGGCCCAAGGTGATACCGTGAAGGACAAACAGCACGCAGTCGTGCAGTGGATTCTGCGCGTGCCCTTACTTCGTTCGCCGTCAGCACGATCTGCTCACCAGCCGTCGTGGTCTAGTCGGCCAGGCAACAAGGTCCTTGCCTCCGAACTGGACCACTTTAGCATAGCTGTGTTCTTTGCGCCGGGTTGGAACTGCGACAAGGGTTCATCGGCATAGTCGTTGCAGCCCAGCCAGATGGGTAGGGTCTACGGCCTCCATCATCGCGATCAAGGCCGCCGTGGCAGCCTTACTCTCCTCCAGCGTCATAGAGGAAAACCCGATTAGGTCATCGATGTTATCGGAGTGCGATTCCAGTTGCACGAGACGTTCCAGCGCGGCCAGGCGCTCGCCGTCGAGCGTAGCATGATCTTTTCGCAACTGGCCCATCTTCGAAGCGAAACCTGCACTTCCCGGGCACCGGAACGCTAAGAAAACGTCGAGCACTCGCCGAAGTACATTCGGCATCATGTAGGCGTATTCGTAGTCTGGATCTGCGCTGGCGTTGAACTTCAGGACGTGATCCACCAAGTAGTGGTATTCAGACTCATCCTCACGGAGCAGCTTTGACATCTCAACAATAGCTGTTGAGCGTCCGTCCAGCCCTTTTGGAATTTTGACATCTAAAAACAGGAGGCTTGCCGTAGGCGGGGTCGCTTCGTTGCGAGGTTTGTGGAAACCCTTCCAGGCTTTCTTGAACTCGTTCATGCAGTTTTGGTTGTGTGTCAAAACGAACACCTGAGCTGCATTCCCAAGCCGACTTAAAAGAAGGGAACACGCTTAGTTCAACGCTCTGCTGTCCAGGCTAGAAATCGGATCATCCACGACGAGGATACGGTCCTTGATCGAACGCCCTTCAGCCTCAAGCCTTGAAAGGAAATAGCAGAGTGCGATCGCCGTCTTCTCCCCTTCGCTAGGACTGCTGTCTATCGGCCTACCGCGACGGTGGATTTCATAGCCTTTTTCTACGCTTGCAATAGAAAGTTCCTTGTGGCCAAGGTAGGCCTCGATCAAGCGATTGATTTTCTCCGCAGCCTGACCGTGCTCTTTGATCCGAGATCGCAAGTCCGTGGCTTGCTCTTGAAGTTGATTGTAACTGAGCGTCCTAGCATCAACGTCCGTTTTGGCTTCGCTCACCGCGTCGCACGCGTTCTGAAACTCCTGGGATTTGTCAGCCAAATGGTGGCGCCTCAGAGCAAGACGGGCTTCATCCTGCCGTTGGGTGAATTGCGCGAAGGTCTCGTTGTGCTGCTTGATGGCAGCGTTGAGCGTGCCCACCCAGGCGTTTACCAAGCCCAACGTCACGGCGATCGTCTCGTCGTCGTTCCACGCCAGTTCCTCCCGTAGCGCAATTGTCGGTCGGGCTAACTTTGCGTCGATGGCGGCAACCGCCGGACTGAGAACTGTCTCGACCGCTTCTAGCAGGCTGCTGAAAAAGTCGTTTCGTGAGGCGGCTGGAGTGTGATTCTGTGCATGCGGTTGATTCCTTTCGATTGAGGAACGGGATGCGCGGCGAAGATGAGCATGCGGAACGCCTTTTTAGCTACGTGCGGCTGGAGACCCGGATCCCGGCGGACCATCCGCTGCGAGCGATCCGGGAACTCGTTGATGCGGCGCTGAAGGATTTGTCGCGGTCGTTTGATCGGCTGTATGCCCGCGAAGGACGGCCATCGATCCCTCCGGAGCGGCTGTTGCGAGCGCTGTTGCTGCAGGCGTTCTACACGGTGCGGTCGGAACGGCATGATGGAGCAGCTTGACTACAACCTGCTGTTTCGCTGGTTCGTCGGCTTGTCTGCGGACGATTCGGTGTGGGACGCGACCGTGTTCTGCAAGAACCGCGATCGGCTTCCCTGCCGCAGCTCTGTTGAGACTGTACGAGCATGCGCACGCTTGAAGTTTGCTAGCTGTTGCTCCTTTGCGCGAAAGAGCGCTTCTGCCGCGATCTTGCGTTCGTTGGCAACCGGTAGCGCTGCCTCCTTCTTTGCAAGCTCGGCGGCTAACTCGGCCTGTTCTCGGCCGATGTAGAAGACGGGTTTGGCCCGACCAGCCGACCATTGCAGATTCAGGTCGATGAAATCTTCATTGAAGACTGCAAGGCGATTGCTCAAGCTATTGCCCGCACCCGCCTTTACCGTCGTTCCTTCGCTTGTCACAAACTCGAACTCGCAACCAGCGGGTACCCGCAGCTATACCCGCTACATGCGTGTCGCTAAGCTGAAGTCGGTCTGATCAGTCGGAGACCGACACTGCTTCAACTGTTCGACAGATGGTTCAATGCTGGCTTACTTGTTGCGATCTCTGACCGCGCGGAATTTCGCAATCGCCGCTTCTCCATGGTGAAGTGTGGCGTCGAGAAGATCGCGATAACCCACGGCGCTCATGATATCCGTGGGAAGCCCCTTATACTTCTCGGTGGGATCGGGAATATTCTTGAGCGGCAGCGGTGGATAACTGCTATGGCGGAGAATCCTCGAATAAGTAGCCATCGACATCGCGAACCAGCCGAGGGGATCGAGCTCATCCTTCAATTGAAGATATTCGTTTTGATCGGCCTCAGGCCAATGGGGAAACGAGGGCGGCAGGAACGGCTCGGAAAAGCCCATCAGCGGATCGAGCTTCGCTGTGATCACCGGAGTGAAACAATTTTCGAGCCAACTCGGCTCGAACGCGTTCTGAAACTGATCCCAGGTGACCAACTCGACATTTGTCATCTGCGCGGCATCGCGGGCTCCCGACTGAAAGCCCGAACTCGAGATGATGTAGCCCTTGTGGGCGCCGACATCCGTCATCACGCTGCGAAAGGAATGAACCACGGTTTGGGGAACGGCGGCCCTCCAATGCTTGCACCCACAAAGGATGATGTATTTTCGTCCTTTCAGAGTTTCCTCGGCATAGACGTCGATTTCCGCTTGGCCACGAACAAGCTTCACCTTTTTTTCGATTTCGACGGCAAACCCGCATTCCGCCAAGATGCGTGCGGACTGTTCCTGAAGATCTTGCCAGCTTGAGGGGGTTCTCGATGTGATCATGCGAAAGGCGATTGAATGAACATAGCCGACGATGGACAGGGCGGCGGCGCATCAATGTCGCTCGTTGGCACGCTTCTGCAAATCTGCGCAGCGCATCATCAGACCGGCAAAAGGCATGGCGTCGCCGAGAAGCAAACCGGCATCGACCATCTTCTGATAGTCGGCCTCAAGTTCTTTGCGCATTTCACCGTCAGGGACGAGCTGGAGTTTGCCGGAAACGGCGGCATGATAGTCAATCACGTTGCCGTCCCGATCTTTTGTGCGAAAGAATTTGCTTTTCCAGTCGGCGACTTCGTTTGCGAGATCCTGATCGTCGAATGCAGCCTTGGCATAGCCAGCATCATCAAGCTTCACAAGGTCATGCCAATGGCGGGAGATGCGATCGCCTTTGATGCCTTGGGCGCAAAGGACGTGGACGGCGGTGGCTTTCTCCCAGAAGGTGCGCTGAGGCAGCATGATCTTGGGCGCCGCTGCCGAAAACGATAATTCCGGCAGATAAGATGCTGCGTCGCATGTGACCTGGCGTATCTCGGCCGGCTCGCCGGTTGATCGAGCACCGAATTCGAGTTTGACGGACGGCGCTACATATTCGGAACCTTCGGAGACTTGGTGATAGTCGATATAGATCACATCCGCATCGACGCGGAATTTTACATTCACACCCGTCGCCGCGGCATGTTGCTGTAGAACCGGCAGGGCTTCATCTTTGACCCACACGACTAACTTTTCGCGCGCAGCCTTCGTCCATTTGTCGGCTTGGGCGCGTGTCTCGGGTATCGGGTGATCGCCTTTGGCGAGTTCGGGAATGATCTGACGAACGTCGTAGGTGAGATCGATATCTTCGGAGAAGCGCTGGATGATGCCATAACCTTTTGAGAGCGAGGTGCCGCCCTTGAAAACGAGATGTTCGCCGAGCTTCGTTTCAAACAGGCCCTGCAAGGCCCATACGACCCAACTATCTTTTTCAAGCAAATGAATGGGTCGGCTGAGGCGGTGGCAGCAACGCCAAGTGCCTCAAGCCGATCTTCGGCAGAAAACGTCAGAAAGGATTCAGCCATAGCTTAGCAGCGATTGGCTGATCGATTTTGACATCCACGCAGGCAGAGCGGGGCGCACGGCGATGAGGTCTTGCAACGTTTCCGCCGACAATTTCTGCTTAAGGACCCGCAGCGCATCGTTCGCTTGCCGTTTGCCGAGCCATTCCAAGGCGCGAATGGCTTGCCCGGCAGCCGGCTTTGCCGGAAACAGCATCCATTCTGGCGCATGCTTCACCTCAACGGTTTGTGCGCCGAGCTTAAGCTCCCGGTCAGGACCAGACGTCAGATAGACGAGTTTCGTTGGCACCTGGGTCGTAAGACCAAGTGCGTTTGCAGCTGCTGCCCCGTGCGGGACGATTGTTTCGGCACGCGTGGCAGCGAGCGCTTGGACGACTTTCTCCGCTTGCGGTGCGCGTACACCGAACCGGGTTTTGACCGGCAGGACGTAGAACCCATGAGCAAGGCGCATCAGCTCGTTGCGCTCAGAAAGCCTTTTCAGAGCTTGATCGACCGCTGCACGGCTCCCCAAATGCAAAGCATCCTTAGCACCAATCAAGGCGCCTTCGGGCAATGTTCGGGCATATTCCAGAATGCGCTCAGCTACGGTCTGCATGCCCCTCCTCCTATCTGTCAGAAATAGATAGTGATTTCTGACAGCCTGCAATACTTAGCATGCTTGCCAAGCAAAATCAGCAGGTTAGCTGCTAAATTCATCAAGCAGGTAGGTCGAAACACGCTGGATTTTGTTCCCGAGCGGGCTGATGGATCGCACGCCCGCACCCTAAGATAGTGTCATGAGGAATCCGTCACGCAAGCTAATTCACCGAGGTTCCGATGACCCGAATTGATCGTTACTCGCTGGCTGTCGTGCCGCTCGAACAGCTCTTCAATGAAGAGAGCCTGGACATTGCCATGGGTTTTATTTGGAGCCGAAACGGACGTTTCTATTTGGTCACGAATTGGCACGTCATCACATGCCGGCGATTTCCGACTGGCGAAAACTTGCATAGCCAAGGCGCGCGGCCGAACAGGTTGCGCGTCTTGTTCAATCTGGGATTTCAGCAATTTGGAAAGCAGGAGCACCTGATAACGATACGTGACGACGACTCTCGCCCTTGCTGGCTGATCCACCCGAACCGGAATGTCGATGTCGCTGTGAGGGGGCAGTTTTCCATGGCGCGCGACATGTTTCCTGCGCTCCCGCGGCATTACGGGTGTCTGGGCGCGCTCAGGGGCGTAACGAGTCTCCTACCACTCACTCCCGCAATCACGTTTCCGGGAACAATCGCGGAAACAGCACATCCAAGGCCTCAACCGGAAAGCGGAGCGATACCGCGCCCTTGGGCGTGTCTGATCCGAGCACGCCGTCGGCAAGCACGTCAGCAAGCACGCGACGCGCGGTGCGCTCAGGCAAACCCGTTATCCGGGCGACGTCACCACGCTCGAACTGCCCGCGAACCAGCGCCTCTTCGAGGAGGCGCTTTGCTTCTGGCTTGAGCGTGTCGCTGCGTTCGACATAGGTGTTTAAGCGCGAGCCTAGGTTATCAAGCTCAAACAGCCCGTCCATGAACTTCACCTGATCAAGACAGACCTGGAGAAACCATAGAACAAACTCGTTGAGCGCCTTCAGCGAAAGATTGCCCCGTCCGTCGAGGTCTCCCTGTCGTGACGAGTCCGCCATATCCATCATGCGCTTGTACTCGCTCGGCGATTTGAGGCCTCGGGCGAGGCCGCGCGAAATCGACCATAACCCGTGTGAACCGATGCCGGCCAGCTGGGCCATAGCGTGGCTCATCAAGCGGCTAACGCGGCCGTTTCCGTCAGGAAACGGATGGATGTAGTTGAAGCGGTGATGCGCCGCAGGGATCGCCATGATTCGGCCGGCTGTTTTCAGCGGCCTGAAGGCGTAGCGTTGCTCGAAATAGCGCATAAAGTCGTCAACACGCTCGCTAGATGGCGGAACGTGACGGCCTATCGCAACATCATGCTCAGGCTTCGACCGCCATTCGCCGGGCACCATCATAAAGGTCGTGTCGTTGCCGCGGATTTGGAGCATATCGCCCGGCGCCCCTCGATAGAATTCACGATGCAACCACTTGATAAACTCCACTGAGGCCGGCTCACCGAGCTCGCTGTCGGCGGTAAGGCGATCGATCTCCGTCTGCACGCGTACATGTGCCGCGGCCTCCAGCTGAAGGTTGCGACGGCCCTCGTCTTGGTCAAGCTCCCCCTCGAGCGCGCGAGCAATGTCCTTTGGCCGCGTGTTATGGCCCTCGATGAGGTTGCTGTAGTAGGTGTTCATCAGCCGCACCAAGTTGGCAAGGTTCGCAGCTGTGCGCTGATGAAGCCCGACACCGAGCCTGGCCGAGGCTGCCGACAGGTCGGCAACCACATCCGCGATGGCCTCGGACGTTTCCTCAAGCCGCGCCGGCTCAATGCGCTGGGGTGTTTCTATCGCCATTGGCCGATCTTATCGCAAATTAACTAGCTGATTTTACGCATGAATTTCCAAATTACAACCGAATTTGGCCCATTTATTGGCCGATCTCCGATTGCGCTTTCGTGACCGCTGGAACTTTCATTCAAGGCATTGACTTTAAAGCATATTTTAGACCTTTAACGTTTCGATTGGCCGGTATTTTGGCCGGTCCTGCGATCTCTACATGAAAGGTTCTTCATAGGCAGTCCTCTCACCCAACGGCCCTCCTCGCTGGCCGGTACATACATATGCCTCGCCGCCCACTACGAAAAATACCAGTCCCGACGTACTGGGATGTTTATAATCTTCGCGCGACATATTCGGCAAACTCGCGCGCCGTGACGTGCGGATAGCGGCCATGACGGCGAGTGCTGCGCTGCGGCGTTCCTACCCGAGTTCGTGCATCGGCCACGGTCTTGGGCAAACGCCTGCGTGGCGCTGACCGATGACGGTAAGGAGGCCAAGTAAAGCGCTGCCGCAGACATCACGTTCGCCGATTTGAAGCGAGCCGGCGTCCGCTGGGGCCGCACTTGGGTCGATGCCCGCGTTACTGTCGTTCGAACCACTGTTGCTCCCCCGAGCGGTTACTCGCGCCCAGAAGAACACGTCGTCGAGGTAGTTCAACGGCAATATCTCGGAGAGTGTCACCCGGTCTCCGGGCTTCAATTGGACGCGCGCGGGCGAGTAGTAGGCGGATCCAGACTCGACGACCGGACAATCGGATCGGAGGTTGACTGCGATATCCGGGGAAAGCCTCGTGCCCATCAAGAATCCACGCTTATCTGCGTCGAGGAGTATCTGCAGAGTACTCAATCCGAAAGGCATGTCGGGCGTATTTTTGGCGAGCCGAGCCGAACGTTTTCCGAGAAAGACGCACCCTGAAACCGCGATTTCGATAGCATCTACGGCCGTGCTCGTCGGCCTGGTTCCGCCGAGCTCGGCCATGCTCGGAATGGCTTTTCGCGCGATCGGTGACGCGGTCGGACCGCTGAGGATCGATGCGAAGCGCGTCACCGGAATTGCGATGCCTTGCGTCGCGCTGCCCGGCTGGTTGGTCGCTTCGATCATAAGTCCGATCACCCGGCCATCCGAATCCAGCACCGGCGAACCGCTGTCCGATCGGACGTAGTCGCCGGACAAAGTTATCTTGTCGGCGGTCTCATCGAGAACGCGCGCGGCCTGGGCCGTCGCTTTCGCACTCTCCTCGCGCAACTAATCTGCTAGCCTAGTGCTTTGCAGTGAGTCTCGGACGACGATGGGGAATTACTATGGTCTACGCAAGGTGCAACTGTGGTGCAGTCATGCTCTCGCTCCCGGAAGAACCGTCCAAGATAGTCGTTGCTTGTCACTGCATCGACTGTCAACGTCGAACAGGTGCGCCGTTCGGCGTGGGAGCATATTACCCCGCGGAGGTTGTTACCGTCTCAGGAACTTCAAAAGAGTTCGCACATGCCGCTGCAAGCGGCGGGGAAATGCATAACTATTTTTGTCCGCAGTGCGGATCAACGGTCTATTGGAAAGTCACCAGCTTGCCTTCGATGATCGGTGTTGCAGTCGGCGCGATGGCAAATCCAAAGTACCCAGCTCCCGGCATATCGGTTTTTGAGAAATCGAAACACGACTGGGTTCAAATTGAGGGTGCCGTAAAGCACTTTCGGGAAAACTACCACCCGGAAAATTCAGGCTGAAATCTCGCCCCGCGCCGACGAGGTGATTGACGCGTCGAACTTGCGGTCCGAGGTCGGCCACCGCCTGCTTAAACCAATCTTCGAGCAGACGAGGGTCGGATTCGATCCACTTGCCTTCCCGAAGAGCGAGCCGGAGTTCGTCCTGATTGAGGCGCTCGTATATCTCGTCATCGAGCGTCTCTGCATCAAGAAACAGCGCGCTGTCAGCCCGCTTGGTCAATGCGGCGTCCTCGGCCAGCCGAACGAACTCCTGATCCGGGATCGCGTACAGCGGAAGGTCGATGTAAGCTTTGCTGTCGAGGACGACGCGGACGCATTTTTTGGCTCGTCTATCCAACGTCCATTTTCGTTTTTCGCAGAGCGGCGCAAGGACCGTCTCGACCAACCGGTAGTAACCTGCGGCCGCGATCACGGGGTTTCCCGTCTTGGCGAGAAACGAGACCGGAAGGTAAACGCCATCGTCGTAATCAATCTGCTGCGGCGGATGTGCCGGATCATTGAGCGTGCGATACGCGGGCGAGGCACTACCCTGCATACGGAACTTCAGACGCAATCGAGGTTCGGTCGCGCCCTTCCGAACGGCAGTCGTTTCCATAACCAAACTACGATCCGCGAAGCGTTGCCAATCCGAAAATCCAGCCTTAAGCGTCTCTCGGATCTCGTCACGTGCCTTGCGGAGCTTTCCCTCGCGCGGCTCCGGTACCGTGAGCCGGGCGAGATAGTCGTTCTCGGTCGCCGCGTCAGTGAATGCGCGATGCAAGTTGAGTAGAGCCATTATCACCCCCAAATCGAGCGGAATATCAACAAAATGTGGTGGGCTGCTGCCCAGACACGAGAGGTGACGTGAACAAATAGGGTCCCGCCGGAACGCGCCTTCTTTCCCAGTTAAAAATGCGAGAGGATTCGGTCTTCCGGTGGGCAAGCCGTGGTTTGTAACAAAACTTCAAAAAAATATAAGTGATTTCAATACGATCTGGCAGAGAGAGTGGGACTCACCCCCTTTCGGGGTCGCGGACCCCTTGTTTACAAGCCTAACCTTCATTTTCAGGGGTTCTTGTACGGCCGGTCCCACACCGAGGTGCTCCACCATGTCGAATTTCAAGATGCCCAAGCCGATCAAGCGACCGACCTCCGAGAACTACTGGATCCGCAAGAAGGTGCCCCTGGTCGGCAAGACCGAGCTCTGGGCCACTCTGGGGACCAAGGACGAACGCCAGGGCCAACATCAAGATCGGCGCCGTCAACGTGGCCATCGAGGCTCAATGGGCCCGCCTGCGTGACGGGGCTGCCCGGGCGGCGAACTCGACCGAGGTAAGTGGCGACCCGCGCCAAGCTCAAGAAGCCTCTGTTCTACGATCCGGAACGTCGTCGCGGCGGAACGGTCAGGGCATCCTCAATTCCACAAGCTCGCGGAGCGGATCGGCGAATGGGTTCACGGTCCCGGAATCAACATACCCTACGACGTGAAGCCCAACCACGGCTGGCGCCATCTGTTCAAGAGCGTGGCGAGGCACGTCAAGATGGACCGCGAGGTCGAAGGCTTCATCACCGGCCACCGTCCCAAGGACTCGAACGCGGGCAACGACTACGGAGACTGCTGGATCGAGACGATAGCGGCCGAGATCGAGAAGTACCCGCGCTACGACATCGCCGCTCTTGATCATCCCCCGGTGCCGCACAAGCGCCGCGGGCGGACCAACTTCGACGTCGCGATCGCGAAGGTGGCGAAGGAAGGGCGCAAGGCAGCACGCGCGAGCCGGAACTCTGGTGCTGGCTAGGCGACAGAGGAGAGCGGGTGGATGGGGCAAGCGGAATTCGCTTCCCAATTTCCGGATTTCTCCGGGCAGGAGTAGCGGATAGTGAAGGAACTGGGGTAAAAACGACCTGTGATGTCGCAAAGCTGTCCACCTTCGCCGGAGTACCCGCCGATCAAGACCGCCGATCTCTACCTCATCGGATGCGGAATCCTGCCTGCGCGAGACGTCACTTTGGAAGCGCTCTCGATCCTGCGTCAGGTGGTCTCATATACGACGCTGCCAAGCCCCAATCTCCGGTCGTTTCTCGAAAGCAACGGGCTTGATTTCGTCAACATCGAGCACCTCTACGAAAAAGGGAAAGAGCGAGCGAAGATTTACGCAGATGTCGCCGCCCATATTTTCGAAAAGGCGACCAGGGAGCGTCCGGTCGCGTATTTGACCTACGGGCATCCGATGTATCTCGACGAGCCCGTTCGTTTGATGATAGCCGGCGCACCGGCAAGAGGTCTGCGGACGCACGTCGTACCAGGTGTCTCATTCGTCGATTCCATCATCGCACGATTGCCGCTTGTGGTCGGCCCGGCCGGCTTCCAGGTCATCTCGGCCGATCCCTTGGTCGAAGGCACAGCCTCGATCAATCCGTGGCGATCGACCCTCGTCGCGCAAATCGGCAGCTTTCGGATCCCCACCGCAGACGGCGAGCAGGCATTGGCTCCCGCATTGCTGGCACCATTGATGGAGCGGCTGCTCGAGCAGTATCCCGCCGACCACCGCATAACTTTTTGCGACCTCGATGAGAGCGGCGCGGAGCCGCTGTTTCTGACCGTTCCGCTTTGCGCTTGGAGCCTGGCGGCGGATGGGGTAAATTACGCGACGACAATCTACATTCCGCCGATCGACCCCGCCAATGGCGGTCGCGAGAACGGCTTTTGAAACGGGACGTTTGCCATGACTACCGGCCCACTTGAGCGCGTGCTCGCCAGAGCGAAGGAGTTGCTGCTGACGGCGCCCGACGATTGCGCCCGTGAAATCAGAGCAATGCCGGAATTCACACAGCTGTCATCAGCCGAGCGGTCGGCTGTCGCGCAGTTGCCCGTGCGCGAGATCGCCGGTTTCCTGGCGACCGCCGATATCAGGCGTGTGGCGTCACGGAAGGCTGCGCAGGCTTGACGCAGACAGGTGAGCCCGAACAGGACTCACCCCCGCCGTACCGCGAAGTCTACGCGGCGGCGATTATGCCGTTCTTGTACCAACCCAATATTCATGAGTTTGGGGGATGCGGGAGCACGAAGCACTTCACGCGAGTAAAGTCTGAAAAAAAGACGGCCAAGGCAGCGACGTCCCCCCAGCAGACGCCCGAAGCGGCGACACCAAGCTGGGTCAAGGCATTCGGCAAAGCTAGAGACAACATCTACAAGGCGCAACCGGCTTGGCGCGAGGTCACTCAGTTCAGCATCGAGGTGCCGATCGAAAAATTCGACCTCTATAAACAAGAGCTTGAAGAGAAGCCTGATAGAGAGGAGGCTAAAAAGCCGCGGAAATTTCCGATTGAGAATCCTCGCTTCAGGGCGATCGTTTCACTCTTCCCTGGGACGGGCGTCGGCACGATCGCCTTCTGGCTGAAAATCGGGTCAATCCATGCGTGCGATGCTTTGCAAGCGGTTGACCTCTTCAAGCTGACCGACCCCGCTGCGGCTTTCGGCTGTCTGAAGGTGGCTCACAGGTCGACCCCCTTTGAGCAGGTCTCGGACCTTGCAAAATTTTACCTGCAGATGTTCCGGGAAGAATCTCCGGCCTTATTCACCGAGCCCCCCGAGCGTCCTGCGGTTCATCCCGAGCTGCGACGATGGAACGAGACCTATAGGCAAGTCTTGGAACGTGCCCGAGCCTACTGGGCCAGATTTCAAGAGAAGTATCCGGATCTTTCGCGCGACTTCAAGGAACCAAGTCAAGAGGGTGATGAACAAGACCCGTCTTTCTCCTATCCTTTCTTGTACGTTTCCTCCGTCGCGGACACGAGAAATGCGGCCGACCTCAAAGAGGGGAAAACAGGGCAGGAGATCGTTTCGATCAACAACCGCTACCGCCTCTTGGACCAAACCATTGCGGCCTCCGAGGTCGAACAGGCGTTCGAGGCCAATCTACTACAATACGACTATGGGGTGATCCTGGTCTCGCGTGCGAGCACGGTCGAAATCCATGCGGAGATGCCGTTCTCAAGGCCGAAGGCCGGGCAGACGGTGCAAGACTCGATTCTCGACGACCTCTTCCAGTTGATGCTCCTCGCCGAGGTCCCGGTCATGCAGTTGTTTTCGCTGCAGCACGTGAATTTACGACTAGGGAGCGATCTCGAGAACGTTCGGACCGAGTTGCATCCTAGGACTTGGCGTAACCCGCTCGCTGTAGCCTTAATTTCGCTGGTGGCTCTCTTTGTTGCAGTAGTCATCATTTACGCATCTGTGCGGGCATCGTGGCCGCTAACACTTTTGAGATGGCCAGCGAGGCTTTTGGAAGTTTGCGCTTCCATCCTCTTCTGGCTGTCGATCTCGGTGGTCGCTTTCAGCTTAGCAGAACCGCTTTGGCAGAATTTGCTGCAAAAGCGGAAGTTCATGAACTTGATCAGCCGCTTCGGCACTGTGTGGGTAGCCGGTGAAGTGATCTACGGTCGATTCAACGATGCCTACCAAAGCGCGTTTCCGATCGCCCAACTGACGAAGAGTTACGAACAGAAGCAGGCGACACTCGATTCGCTGCTTGAGTCCGGGTTCCGTCTATTCGTTACGGTCGTAGGCCTGCTGGTCGGGCTGTTCACTGCGCTTGTTCGATGAGCACAAAGGCGCCGGTCTCGTCTCAGCGAATCCTCCTCGCCGACGATGGCACAGAAAGCATCTTCTCGGCGCCGGAACGACCAAGCTCGCTTACAAAGCCGCACGCCTGATCGCCTGGGCAGACGACACTGGAGGCTCTTGCGGAGCAAGGGGTCGACCGCGCGCTCGACCTCGGTCCGGGACACGCGCTGGCCCAGATGATGCAGAGCACATTCCCCTCGATCCGATGTTATGCTTCCGACGGATTCCACAGCATCAATGGTCTGCGCGACTGGATCGCCTTCAGGAAAGCGATCTCGTCCTCGGACGCTGTCTCGCAGACGTCGATGTACCCAGGATTTGGACCGACCGTCGCTGCCGTCGCTCCCGCGATAGCCGCGCCTCTTGAGTAAATCCTTGAGATCGAACGGGGATTGCTCCGCCCACACCCGCAGCGTCGGCTTGCGGGCGGTCCCGAGCAGGAGCGCGAGAGCAGGCTCTCCTGTTGTCGGCAGGTCGATCGAGAGGATTTCCAATAAAGCGTGGCAATCGTCGACCGCGCGATGCGCATGGTGGAAGAGGCCGGCACCGTTCAACAGGTAGCCGAGACGCGACCCCTCGAAGCCATGCTTCCGCCAGTCGACCTCGGTAGCCGAGCATCCCCAAGCCTTCGTCTCGAAGACCGGCCAACAGCGCGCCGCCATCTCTGCTGCGAATTGCGCCAGCCACGGCAGATCATACCGCGGTTTCATGAAGAGCGGCGATTTGCCTGTCAATCGGCCTGCAAATTTGACCCCTCATCGGCGTCCAATTTTGACCCCTTCGTGCGGCGGGCTTTGCTGGTAGCGCTCGTCTCGTCGGAGCTGGCCGGGATAGCGGAGGCGAGACGAGCGCGGTGGCGTGATCGTCGTCTCGGCTCTTGAACCGCCAGCTATCGTTGCCGGTTTCGACAATGTCGCAGTGATGGGTCAATCGGTCGAGCAGCGCGGTGGTCATTTTGGCGTCGCCGAACACGCTCGGCCATTCGCCGAAGGCGAGATTGGTGGTCACGATGACGGAGGCGCGCTCATGGAGCCGGCTGACGAGGTGGAAGAGAAGCTGGCCACCGGACTGGGCGAAGGGCAAATAGCCGAGTTCATCCAGCACGATGAAGTCCATCCGGGTCAGATGCTCGGCGAGCCGTCCTTGCCGTCCGTTGCGGGTCTCGGTCTCGAGGCGATTGACGAGGTCGACGACGTTGAAGAAGCGGCCACGGGCACCGGATCGGATGCAGCTTCTGGCGATGGCAATGGCCAGGTGGGTCTTGCCTGTGCCGGTGCCGCCAACCAGCAAGACGTTGCGTTGTTGGGCGATGAAGCCGCCGCCAGCGAGATCATTGACGAGAGTCTGATTGATCGGCGTGCCGTCGAACTGGAAGTCGGCGATGTCCTTGGCCAACGGCAGCTTGGCAATGGTGAGCTGGTATTTGATCGACCTGGCTTGCTTCTCGTTGATCTCGGCGTTGAGCAGGTCGCCGACAATGCGCTGAGGTTCGTGCTGGCGCTTGACGGCAGTTGCCATGATCTCGTCGAAGGCAGCCTTCATGCCGTAGAGCTTGAGTTCGCCCATGAGGTCGAAGATTTGGGTTCGTTCCATCAGATGGTCCTCCGGAGGTTGTCGTAGCGGGCACAATCGGCGATCGGCGCATGACGGAGCGTCAGTGCGGCCGGCGTCATGATGTTGGCCGGTGGGGCGGGTTCACGTTGACGGGCCAAGATATTGAGCACGACATCGGCGGAATGGACGCTGTGACTGAGCGCTTCGGCACAGGCCGCTTCCACCGCGGGCAGACCGTCAGTCAGCACCGCGTTGAGGATGTCGATCATTTGCCGATTGCCATCGTCCGTGCTGGCAAGTTTGCGCCGGATCCGCTCGATCGCGGCCGGCAGCACCCAGTCTTTGAAGGGAGCACCGTTGCGCAAGGCGCCGGGTTTGCGGGCGAGCACCGGCACGTAATGCCAGGGGTCGTAGACGGTATCGCCGCGGCCAAAGGATCGCGGGTGCTCGGCAACGATGCGTCCATCCTGACGGATCACGATGCGATCGGCATAGGCTTGAACCTCGACCGGCCGTCCGACTGCGCTGGCTGCGACCGAGTACTTGTTGTTGTCGAAGCGCACCAGGCAGGTCTTCGAGACCGATGCCGTCACCGCATGGAAGCCGTCGAAGCGGCCAGCATAGGGAACGAGTTTGGGGCGTTCGGCTTCGAACACTTCCCAGATCGTCTGATCGACCAGCTCCGGATGGCGATGAGCCTTGGCGTAGGCGATGCATTTGTCGAGCAGCCAGGCGTTTAACTCGTCGAGGTTTTTGAACCGCAGCCGCGGCGTGAAGAAGCGTTCCCTGACCAGCCCGACCTGGTTCTCGACCTGCCCCTTCTCCCAGCCCGACGCTGGCGTGCAGGCGACCGGATCGACCAGATAGTGGCTGCACATCTGCAGGAAGCGGCGATTATAGAGACGCCCTTTACCGACGAAGATCGTCTCTACGGCGGTCTTCATGTTGTCATAGATGCCGCGGGTGCAGGTGCCTTTGAACAGCGCGAACGAACGGTCGTGGGCGTCGAACACCATCTCCTGCGTCTCCCGCGGATAGGCCCGCACGAACAGCATGCGGCTGTGACAGAGCCGAACATGGGCGGCCTTCACCATCACCGTGGTGCCGCTCAGCAAGACCACCTCGTGGCTCCAGTCGAACTGGTAAGCTTCGCCTGGGGCAAAACTCAGCGGGACATAAGCGGCTGCGGTCGATTGCCCGCGTTCCTTGCTCCAGCGCCTGGCGTAACGCCGCACCGCATCGTAACCGCCGTCGTAGCCGCGGCGGCGCAGCTCTTCGAAGATCCGGATCAACGTCAGCTGTTCACGAGCCGGTTTGGCCGCGTTCGCCGCCAGCAATCCGTCAAGCTCTACTGCCCATCGGCCCAGCTTTGGCCGCGGCTGCACCTGCCGCTCGTACTCGAAGGAGGTCTCTCCCGACCTCAGCACCTTCCGGACCGTGTTCCGCGACACCTTCAGGTCACGGGCGATCTCCTTGATCGTCTTGCCCTTGATGAAGTGCTCGCGCCGGATCCGGGCAATCGTCTCCACGATCAGCATCCCCCACCACCTGCTTCGTTCCAAAGCAGGCAGCGCAACAGACCAATCTGTAGGGGGTCAATTTTGGACGCCGATCCCCCGGCTTAGGGGGTCAATATTGCAGGCCGAATGACAGTTTGAGGCCAAGCTTGATCACCTTGCACCGAAGAGCGACACGGCGAAGGCTTTGCGTTACGCGCTGCGTCATTGGAACGGCCTGGCGCTCTACCTTGATGACGGGCGCATCGAATTGGACACGAATGCTGTCGAGCGTGCGATGCGGCCGATCAAGCTCAACGCCAAGAACTCCCTTTTTGCCGGTTGCGACGAAGGTGCCGAGAATTGGGCATTGCTGGCTTCGCTCATTGAGACCTGTAAGCTCAATGGCGTCAGTGCCGAGCACTGGCTCGCTGACGTTCTCGCCAAGCTCGTCAATGGTTGGCCTGCGGCGCGGTTGGACGAACTGCTTCCCTGGGCGTCGACCTATACGATGCATACACTTGATCCGAGGCTGGCGGCATGAACCTGAACACGACCGCGGTCCGGATCAAGGTGACCCTCAAGGATGTGAAGCCGGCGGTGATGCGTCGCCTCGTCGTACCCGTCACCTTGCGCCTTGATCGGTTGCATCTGACGCTTCAGGAGGCATTCGGCTGGACGAACGGTCACCTCTTCGAGTTCTTCGCTGGCGATGTTCATTGGGGAATTCCTGATCCCCACAACGATTACGGCCACCAGCCCATGGATGCGAGCAAAGCGCGCCTCTGCGACATCGTTCGCGAGACCGGCGCCAAGACGATCCACTATCTCTATGACTTCGGCGACAGCTGGGACCATGTGATCAAGCTCGAAAAATGGTTCGAGAACACCACGACGGAGGGACTTCCCTTCTTGCTCGAGGCCGCCGGTCGTTGTCCTCCGGAAGACGTAGGCGGTGCGCCGGGTTATGCCGAATACCTCGAAGCCATCAGAGACCCCGCCCATCCGGACCACGAACATATGCGCCTCTGGGGCCCGGGGCGGTTCGATCCCAACGTCGTCGACCGGAAGGCGCTCGAAGCCGCCGTCAACGCGTTGTC
This sequence comes from Bradyrhizobium sp. CCBAU 53340, assembly GCF_015291645.1. Classification (NCBI taxonomy): domain Bacteria; kingdom Pseudomonadati; phylum Pseudomonadota; class Alphaproteobacteria; order Hyphomicrobiales; family Nitrobacteraceae; genus Bradyrhizobium; species Bradyrhizobium sp. CCBAU 53340. Next base: position 145,406 of record NZ_CP030056.1, on the reverse strand, counting down.
CGACATATGGAAACCGCGGCGGCGCGCTACGCGAACAAAATAGGCGTCAAGCGCCATTCAAAAGGGCCGCAGAGCTACACTTACCATGAATCCGAAGGTAATGCTGTTCGACGAGGTCCTGCCGCGCTCGATCCGGAAACAAAGAAGGAGGATCTGGTCACCATTCGCGATCTCGCCGCAGAAGGCATGACCTGCATTCTCGACACCTACGAGATGGGCTTCGCTCGCGAAGTGGCGGATCATGGCTACTGCACCGATGGCGGCGTCATCGTCAAGCACGGTGCACCAAGTTCGATCTTGGGTACGCCACGCGAAGAACGGACCCGGGTATTTCTCGATAAAGTACTGGGTTGATCTAACCGCCGCAGTATGAAGATTCAGGAAACGCCGGTGGCGTGAAGGAAAGTACGCTTTCCGCGCCAGCAATAGGAGCGCTCACCGACTCCTACGGCGCTGCACCATGAGCGCCTTCTTGGTGTTAGAGATATGTGCTTCGAGAAGATCGACGGCCTTTTCAACGTTCCCGGCGCGGCAAGCTTTTAAGATATCCACATGCTCTTCTTGCGGCGTTTTCTTGCCTGACGCCATAGAGACTTGTGCCCGGACGAACAAGCTCACCTGCCCGTAGTTGCCTTCGATAAGAGACAGCAATCTAGGTAGATTACAGGGGATATAGAGGGTTTCGTGAAACTTCCAGTTCATCTCCGCCCATTGAGCGGGGTCGCTTTTCTTGTCGTATTCCACGAGAATACGTTTGGCCTCATCAAAATCACTCTGAATCATATTAGGAATGGCTAGACGCAACGCGCGGCACTCCAGCGCAATGCGAATTTCCATCAATTCGATCACCTCGGCCGAAGTGAATGAGACTACCTTGGCGCCCCGATTGTTTAGGAGCGTGACCAGACCCTCCGCCTCGAGGTGTCGCAAGGCCTCCCTTACCGGAATGCGGCTCGTTCCGAATTTGTCCGCCAATTCCTCTTGGCGAAGCTGCTCGCCGGGGGCGAATGTCCCAGCAAGAATGTCAGCCCGGAGAAGCTTTCTCACCGTCTCAGTCGCCGAAGGCCTTTGTTGATTGTCCAGTTCTGTCACAAACTTCGCCTCAAATGTATCCTCTTTGCCGAAATTATATACAAAAGGAGGACGAAAGCAATTCGCTCACCCGAACATCAAGCGTTTCTGGGCCTTCCGACCTCCGTTGTTCTCCCTAAATACCCACCACCAGCAGATGTTGATTCTGACAGATTGTATTGACTACTCATCCAGAAGGCTATCGACTTCCGACCACTGCACAGTTTCGAGTTTCATCAGCATATTCCAAAGATCCCTGGCTTTCGGCTTTCCAACAGAAAGCGCTGCACACGTTTCGAATTTTCGTCGGAGCCTTTCAGGCGGAGCCGGATATTGATGGTTGCCGACCGCCACGCTTTGCCGCTTGAGATGGATCTTCCCCGACTTGTGAACCGCTTCGATTTCGGTAAAGGCGGCTCCTTTGGTATAGACCTTTTCGAACTGCTCCTTGGTTGACAGGTCGGGATGAACATAGGCATTGACTTTGCCCATGCGGCCGCGGATCTCATTTCCGGCAACGGACTGGTCGGAAAAACTCCCAAGCGTTACGTCGCCATGCGCCAATGCCGCCGCTATGCAATACGGGATGCTGAACCTCGCCTGCAGTGCATCTTTCGGATCGTTGTATCGCATTAAATTCAAAGCATGGTAGCTGACGCCCACATTGATGACCTCGAGGTCGTCCGCCACGATTTCGCCACTCGCAATACCCTCCGTTACAAGATCCAGGGCCGGATGTACAAGCGAGCATGTCGGATAAAGCTTGGGGTTATTGCGGATGAGTTCGAGGGATAGGCCAAGATCGCGGATTGCTTCGTCCGCGTTCAGCTTTTCTGGATCTGTAAAGAGATCGAAAAACCCCTCGTGCCCCTCGATCGCATTAGGGCTTGATCGCATTCCGGCCTTAGCAAGTTTGGCGGCAAGGACGCCGTTCTGCGCTGCGAATCCTGCATGTAGCGGTTTGGTCATGTATCCGAAGTTTTGACGTAATCCAGATGCAAGCGAGGCTGCAATTCCGAAGGCTTCTAGCATGAGCTTGCCATCAAGCCCCAACAGGTTTCCGGCGGCAGCGGCAGCTCCGAATGTCCCGAGCGAGGAAGTTGTGTGCCAGCCACGACCATTGTGTTCATAGGTTACGGCGATGCCGAGACGGCCTTCCATCTCGACACCGGCCGCATAGGCCGCAATGATATCTGCACCCGAAGCTGCCAGTTCGTCTGCGAGCGCAAGGATAGCGGGCAATACTGGGGCGGATGGATGCCCCACCATCGCATAATTACCGTCGTCGAAGTCATGCGCATGAGCCATAGCGCCATTGGCCAGAGCAGCATTTCGAGCTGTCGTTCGCAGCGCAGTATTCCAGACACGTGCCTTTCCTGGTTCTTCGGCGAAGAACCCGCCCATGACTCCCGCAACTTCCTCAGCTTTCGCCGCTAGGGCAACAGACAACGTGTCGGCAATGCCCCTCTTTGCGGCCTCGACGGCGGCAGCGGACATTGATTCGAACTTCAGCTCCGCGCAGAAGTCAGCAAGGATGCGGCCGACTTCCGGTCGCTGCTTTTGAGAGTCTGACGCTCTTTTCGCGTTCATTTTGCTTCCTTTTGCTTATCTATCGATTATGCCGACCAGACGTTTTTGTCCGGCCAATTCGGTTCGAGCTCGATTGGCATAGGTCCGCCATTTTTCAAATCGCGCCTTCGGTGCGCGGCAGCGCGATCCGGCCGCTTACGCATCCAGTTCGGCGAGAATTCGCCGTACACTTTCGAACCTCCCAATCGTCTTGCGATCCCAAATCTAACTTTTTCTTAGTTCGACACTCCGTCGATACGCAGCGCTGGTTGCAGCGCGTACTATCTTGGGAAGGGCCCCCTCACGCTCCATTTCGATCACGCCAGCCTCAGTGGTCCCTCCCGGACTTATGACGGCTCGCTTGAGCTCGGAAGGCGAGCGCGGATCAGCTGCTAACATCGCCGCCGAACCCAACATCGTCTGCGCAACGAGCAACTGAGCGAATTCTGTATCAAAATCCAGCCTCGCCAGCCGCTTGCGCCGCTGCTCAGCAAAAGCGAAAATATAGCGAGGCGCGCAGGCGTAGAACGGCATAGCCTTGTCAATCAATGCCGCGTCCACCACCCATTCAAATTTGCCGACTGGCGCGAAGACTTGCTCTACGGCCGTTTTTGCCGAGATTGGAAACGTCTGCCCGGTTACGCCGAGGCTCGTCCCTTGACCAACAAACGCAGGAAGGTTGGGCATAACGCGCGCCACTCTCGCACTGCCGCATACCTCCATTAATCGCCCAAGCGGCATGCCGGCCATAACCGAAAGAACCGGACTCTCGGCCAGCAAGCGTCGATGTCCATCAGAGAAAGTTGCAACATTCTGCGGCTTCACCGCCAATACGAGCAGATCGTAGCCTGATGATGAACTCGGAGCGTCCGGCAAGATTGATACGCCTTGAAGACCACGCACAGCGTCTTCCACTCGGCCGACATCCGGATCAACCAAGATCAATTTTAAATTAGGTAGTGCTTGGCGTACTCCTCGGATAAGAGCCGAACCCATATTTCCCCCGCCGAAGAACAGCAGTCGAGTGGACTCCTTCATCACCACCATTTCCCTATCCTGCTGGTCCAACTTTGAGATCAGGTTGCATCTGCACCGGCACGGAATTCCTCGTACATTGCCGTGCCACGCACGCCGACGAATCTGAATGGCTCGGGCGGCAGCCATCCGGGACGGCCGAGCGGTCCAGTCACCGTTTCTTGTGCGACTTTGCCGGCGACTAGTTCGGCAAGACGGCGCCCCAATGCGGTACCTTTCGCGACACCAGAGCCGTTATAGCCGGCACTTATAAAAAGCCCCTGCTCCAGCTCTCCCCAAAATGGAGCGCCTCCACGCGTGACGTCGGTAACTCCGCCCCATACGTATTCGAAGTCGATATCCGCAAGATGCGGATAACGACGGCGAAACCGATCGAGCAATCTTCGTCGGATTACGCTCTCCTTGAGCTCGGCCTCATAGGAATAGAGGCTGCGGATCATACAGCGTCCGTCGGAAAGTCTACGAAGGGTGCTACCACCGGCCCGTTGGGCCGACGTCATGCCCCATTCCGGAAGACTACCGAGCAGACGTGCCCTGTTGCCCAGCCTTTCCGTCACGCCCACATAAGTAAATAAGGAAACCAACCGATCTTTGCCGTATCCCAGCAGCTTAACAAAGGCATTGTTGGCCAGGATGACGTTCCGCGCGGATATCCGCGCCTGCGGACAAGTCAAGTGCCAACGCTCACCTACTTTTTCGATGTTGCTGACAGTGGTTCCTTCATGAAAGACAATGTCAGAAGGTAGATGATCTGCCAGACCGCGCACGAGCGCAGCCGGCTGAAATAGATGTGTAGACTCGGATCGAATGGCCAACCGATAAAAGCATGTGCCGGTTAGCTCTTCCAAAGCATCTTGTTTGTAAACCGGAAGCGTGCGGCCCTGTGTCGATGCGCTCTCGCTCATTCTCAACAGAGCCGCAGCGGCTCGCTCGCTTACAGCGGCCTTGAACGAACCGACCTGTCGAAGCCCGCAATCGATCCCGTACCGGGCCACGAGGTCTTTCAGCCAAGCCAAACCCTCGGCATCAAATACGGCTATGACGTTCTGTTTGCTTAGAGCATCGGCTGAGGCGTCAGCTCTGCTGGCCGATGCCATACTCACCGTTGGCAGATCGCTGCCAGAAAAGCCGGAATTCCGACCTGAAGCATTCTCGCCAACTGTTCCGCCGTCAATGATGAGAATATCAGTTTCGGGTTCCAGCTCTTTGAGCCTTCTTGCAACAGCGAGCCCAGTGAAACCTGCGCCTACAACGGCATGATCGACGCTCAGCTTTCCGTTGAGGGCGGGCCGGCAAATGCGAGGCGGTAGCATCGCGTTCCAACCGCTTCGCATCTGATACGTGCTTGCGCGATACATATCCGTTCTACTGTGCGAAAGCCGGCTGGCGTTTGACGCTCGACAGCCGGTTGAAAGTAAAAGGAGAAGGATCGACGATAGGTTTTTCGGAAGTAACCAGATCAGCCGTCAGATGCCCGGCCGCAGGACCAATCCCAAAGCCGTGACCGGAGTACCCGCTACTGATAAAAAATCCCGGAATGGTGTCCACTGCCCCAATGACCGGCTTTGTATCGGGCATGACATCGATCAGGCCGGCCCAGGTTGCGGCAACTCTCATATTGGCGAATACGGGAAACTCGCGACTGATATTACGCTGCGCCTGACGAAGATCGTATAGTGATGGCACGGGATCCAGGACACGTGTCTGTTCAAAAGGCGTTTGTTCATCCATGCGCCAGCGCGATTTCTGAAACAGCTCCGCAAGCGTGCGCCGCCCCAGACGCAGCCGTACATTGTTTCCACCAGTCAAAATCATCGGCAAATAGTCGACGAGATAGCGGAAACTGTCGGGCACGATTTCCGTTCGATTCCACGCGCCGTAACCTATGGTGAACCCTCCATCGTGCCGAGTGCGGATCGAAAAATCGGGGCCCTTGATCGACGTTTTTGGAGCCCCTTCCAACGGGTACGCTCGGACAAGGCTCGACATTGTCTTGAGTTGCGGCAACCGCAAACCCATATTGTTACAAAAGAGCGAAGACCAAACTCCGCCCGCCAAAACAACTGCTTCGCAAGATACTGGCCCGAGCTCCGTCACAACGCCACAAATGCGTCCCGCCCGGGTTTCAATTCCTCTCACAGCGCATGACACGACAATCTGCGCGCCGAGCGCCCTCGCCGCGCTTGCGTACGCAGCAGCTGCCAATGATGGCTCCGCCCTGCCGTCATTGGGAGAATACAGGCCGCAAGCCCACGGTCTTGACGCGCCAGGCAGCAAGGCTCGCAATTCAGCCCCTGAAACGATGCGAGCAACGATATCGTCGGGACAGGTGTTGGCGAGCCAGCTTTCACAAGCTTCTGCTTCCTCGTCGCGCTTGAATACCGTCAAAATACCCGTCTGTTTAAAGCCGACACTTTGGCCTAGCTGCCGCTCCAGATCGTTCCAGATTCGCAAACTTTCCCGGATCAACGGCATTTCTTGAGCGTCGCGCTTTTGAGCGCGAACCCAACCCTGGTTGCGTCCGGATTGCTCTGCTCCGATAAGTCCCTTCTCGCAAAGCAAGGTTGGAACCCCTCGCTTGGCCAGGTAGTAAGCAGTTGAACTGCCGATAATTCCGCCCCCTATCACGATCACTTTGGTTGAAGCGGGCAGTTGGGACATGACGAACCAGCAAAAAGTCAGGGCGAGAGACTTGGTGCATACTTAACTTAGCTATTGGATACAATCAACCAACTTCTGCGTCGAAAGGTGAGAGGGCGCTTGGATCGTACTCAAGATCAAAGCATTGCTTCGGGTTTTGGCGGAAAATCGCTTCGCGTGGGAACAATCCGGCTATCAATCAGGCGATGCACACGACGCAGATCCTTAGGCCCCCGATGTAGACTGCGAAGCGACGCCAAGTTGTCAGCGTCTGCCCGTACACGGCGGCCATGATGACGCAGATATTCGATCCACGTTGGCGAGTAGTAGCTTTCAACCCAGACGAGTGGCCGTTCAATGTCTCGTAACAAGGCCCAACGACGGGCCCAGTCACGCAAACGGATACGACGCCGTTCTCGCATCAGCTCAAGAAAGCGAAGAGTATCCTCGTGGGCAATTTCATACTCTATTAAGACCAAGACCGGCCCCGAATCCGGCTTGATCTCGACCATAGGCTCGGGCGCTTGGAATGGTCCGATGGGATCGAGATCATCGCCGGACAACGCGTGAAGCGGATATTGAAAGCCCAAGACCGCTCCGATCATCATTACGGTCCCTGCCGCCACGAAGGCGATCGAAAGACCGTGTGAACCTGCAACTTCGCCCCAAAGCCAGGATACAAGGGCCATCCCGCCGAAAGTCGCGGTCTGATAGAAGGAGAGCGCTCTTCCAACCACCCACCGTGGCGTGACAGTTGCACGGTGACGTTGAATAAGGACAATGAAATGACCCAACAGGCACCGGCGACAAGTAGTGCGATGCAGCTAAGGGGCATCGAAGTTGAAGCGCCCAACAAGATGAGCGCGAGCGCAAAATTCGCGAAAGTTGCGCGAATGACAACCTCGTTATTGAACTTGCGGACAATGGCAGCGTTTGCCAAGCCGCCGCCGATCGCACCGAAGCCAAAAGTGCCCAACATCATGCCGTAGGTTAGTGCCGTTCCCTTCAACGTGTCTCGTGCAACCAACGGAAGCAGAGCCAAAACGACGACACCGGCCAAGTTGAAGATCGCCGTTCGTAGGAGAACTCTCAAAAGATGGGGAGACACCCTGATGTAACGAAGGCCGGCACCAATCGCTGCTCCCACATGCTCGGGGGGAGCTCCGGCTTTGGATAGTGCGGCTTCCAATGCAAGAGCGCGCCTATCAGCGGCAGTGTGAGAAGAACATTCGCAGCGAACGCCGCGGCGGACCCTGCCACTACGACGACCAATCCGCCCGAGGCAGGGCCAACGCTGCGCATCATGTTGAAGCTGAGCCCATTCAAACCGACCGCGCCGGCAACATCTTCCTTTGAGATGACATCGCCTATCGAGGCTTGCCACGCGGGATTGTACAGCGCGTTGCCACAACCGATTAGAAATGTAAGGGCGAGAAGAAGCCAAGGATCCAGAACATTGAAGCAGATAGAAGTCGCGAGAACCGCGGATACTAACACCATGCCACCTTGTGCCATGATCAATATGCGACGACGACTATAATTATCCGCCAGCGCACCCGCTATCATCGAGAAGATCATCACGGGAAGGGAATTCATTGTCTGAACCAGCGCCACCATGGCCTGCGAACCCATCATAGTGGCCATGACCCAGCTGGCGCCCACCGACTGCACAAGCGTCCCGAGATTCGACATCATCGTCGCGATCCAGAGCGATCGAAACGCCTTTTGCTTTAATGGAGACAGAAACAGGGGAACCGGCACAATTGTCTCGGTGATGCTTTTGGCAACACTTGTCGCCTTCGCGATATCAAGATCGCTAGTCCTCCGCCAAACTGAGAACGCGCGCCCAATTGCGCGCATCGACCGACAGCATTCCGCTTTCATGCACCGCTTGGCGACGCCGATAGCGGTTATCGGCCGGCATGCGAGTTGATCCTGCGTGTTTCAATTCCGCTATTAGCCTCTCCAACTGTCCCTGGAACGAAGCATTCCCGCCAGCACCGGGATCAAGGGCCAAAATGAATTGCCCGGCATTCGAGGTCTTCGCCCCAGGAAAGTTGGAAGAACAATCTTCAAATCCGAAGGTGCCGCCGGAGAGTGCCGCCACCAGAACCTCGGCCATAAAGGCAAGCGACGCTCCTTTTGCTCCGCCGAACGGCAGGAGCGCCCCCCCGTCCAGTATCGCCGCCGGATCAGTAGTTACGTCTCCGTCCCTGTTAATTCCGACCCCTGAAGGAACGGGTCTACCAGCGGCAGCGTGCAGCAGGATGTCGCCGTGCGACATGATGCTCGAAGCTTGGTCCCACACCAAAGGCGGCGCGTTTGTCCTTGGACAGGCAAATGCGATCGGATTGGTGCCGAGCGTCTTTCGCTTACCCTGCCAAACAGCCATATGGCTGCGACTGTTCACCATCGCAATTGAGATCAGACCGGCGCGCGCCAGGGGTTCCACGTCCTGCCACAAAGCACCAAAATGATGCGAATTGCGGACAAACATCGTCGCGACACCTTGGCTCCGAGCCATACCAGCAAGACGGTTCGAGAAGGCGCGCGTTGCTTGTTGAGCAAACCCGTTGTCAGCCTCAACCGCCAAACAGCCGGGCCGCGTCTGCTCGCAAGCCGGTTTAGCTGCAGTATTAATCCAGCCGCTGGATATGCTTGAGACATAGCCGGGCAAGCGATGGATCCCGTGGCTTCTACTGCCGTCGATTTCGGCGCCGGCAACCGTTTCGGCAATGATTCGTGCGATGGGTTCCGACAGTCCCGCTCTGCGCAAGGCCGAAGCTAATTTGGGTTCGAGGATCTCTAGCGGGATCTGAATTTCGTCGTCCGCTACGGTCAAGTGACGCTCCGCGATGAACGCTGTTCTATTCGACAAGCTCTGTCAGTGGCGTCACTTGTCCACCGCCTCTCTCAATCGTGTCGCGCAAAGTCTTGGCAATCTCGACCGAGCCAGGCGTATCTGAATGAACCAGAATGCTTTTCGCATCCAACTTGATTCGTTTTCCCGTGATAGCTGTCACCGTGCCGTCATTCAAGAACTGGCTTGCTCTCGCGGCGATTTGATCGAGATCGTTGATGACTGCTCCCTGCTTCTTTCGCGAAACGAGCGAGCCGTCTTCCTCGTAGGCCCGGTCGGCATAAATTCGTCCAACAGTCCGCAACCCGATCTTCCGCGCGTAAGCTTGCCAAGGGCTGCCGGGTTCTCCCGGCACGATGATGTCGGGATCATAGGCTTTGAAAGCATCGAAGATGAGCTGAAGATATTCCGGTGTTTCGCGCGACATCATGCCAAAGACGCCATGCGTACCGGCATGTGTCACCTTATAACCTTCAGCCTTGGCGATCGCCGAGAGAGCGCCCAACTGGTAAAGTGCGTGTTTCCGCATATCGTGGGGATCAATCTTCATCGGAACACGACCGAAGCCTAGTAGATCGGGCAGGCCGACATGCGCTCCTAGCGCCACTCCCCGCGCTCTCGCCTGCGCCGCCATGTCGGTCATGATGACCGCATCACCCGCGTGAAAACCGCAGGCCACATTCGCGGACGAAATCAGCGCCATCAGAGCGGCGTCATCGCAAAGCCGCCAACGCCCGAACCCTTCTCCGATGTCAGAATTGATATCGATTTTCATCGTTCGCCATCCCTGCCTCGGTTTCTCGCGAAATGCGCGCTGGTACGCCGCCGTTGTCGGCCGTCGCTATCAGGCAACCCAGCCTGTCCAAATATTTCACGATCTCAGATAGAGCCTTACGCGCTTCGGTTACCGAACATTCCACGAAACGGAACACGCTGCCTGGCCGCGCTTGGGCGACGCGCCAGAGATCGGCTTCTATGACGTAACCAATTTTCGGATAGCCACCCGCAGAGTTGCCGTCGACCAATTGCACGATAGGGCGCCCGCCTGGGGGCACCTGGATCACCCCGGGCGTGATCGGACATGATCGCATTTCTCCGGGGTCGGTACGCATCAGTTCGGCGCCATCCAATCGATAGCCCATTCTATTGCTCTGAGCGGAGACCCTCCAGGGATCACGCCAGAACGTTTGCTGCGACCTAGATGTGAAATCATCATATTCTCCGGCACGAACGACGCGGAGAACAATATCGTCCTGCTCCGCTAATGCGTGAAGTCCGCGTTCGAGAACGTTGTCGGGCGGCAAGACGGAGAGTTCGGGTTGCGGCTGCGCACTCTTTTTCAGAGCGCCTAGCTTGTCGCCTACGCGAAGCATGCGCCCTTCCAGGCCACCAACGCGTTGCCTGAAATAGGTGCTGCGGGATCCCAGCACCTCGGGAACGTCGATGCCTCCGGGCACACAAAGATAGGCTCTAAGCCCCATACGTGCCGGTCCAATCGCCAGCTCGTCGCCCGGCGCAACCGCGAAACGCGACCATGGTGCGACTTGACGTTGGTTGAGAACGGCCTGACAATCGGCCCCACACAGTGCAACCATGATTTGCTGATTGAACAGCAACCGCATGGGACCCATCTGGACCTCAATTCCGGCGGCCTCAGTGGAATTTCCAAGCAAGATGTTGCCCACCGATAGAGCGACCCGGTCGGCCGCTCCCGTTCGGGCAATTCCATGGTGACGTTGCCCTATCCGCCCCAAATCCTGCACAGAATTCAAGGGAAGCGTTTGAAGCACTTCGATCATGTCTCAACCCGTTCGATTCGGAAACGAATGCAGTCTCCCAGGTCAAGAACGTTGGGCGGCGTTTTGCTGAAGTCGAACGGTATGGGCGATGCCGGTGCATGTCCGAGTGCGTACCAGCCGCTTGGAACGAGCGAAGGCTCCTCCCCCGGCTTCAACGGCGGTCCAAGAGACGTCTGCGCTCCCGCCATGCTCAAATTTGGACCATTGGGTACCATTTGAGGTTCAGGCCGGCGTGGCAGGTGCAGCCGTCTATCCAGTCCGAAGAGAAAGCCGAAGCCTGGACCCGTTCCAGGCGCAAAGACAGTGTAATTGCCTGCCGAATGCAATTCAGCCACCCTGCTCGGCGATACTCCGAGACGATCGGCAACTTCGCGCAGGTGCCGACCTGCAGCTCCCCCGTAAACGATCCCGATTTCGAGTGTGCGGCCATTACCGGACCAAGCGGTCGTTCCATTCCATTCCGCCAAAAATCTCATCGCCAAAGGCTCGGTGTCCGTTGTCAAAGGGTCGACAACGATTAAGAGGCTGTTCAATCCCACCTGCGCGTCAGTCACCTCTTGCCAATTCCGGACCGTTCTATCCAACGCCCAAATGCGTTGCTGCGTTTGCAACGAAAGTGGCCCTTCGGCATCGAGCAGCAGAGCCGAAGCACCGCAGTGACTGACCCTCGGTGCATCAAGAACCACTAGCTTTGCGCACATGCCCGTACTTTGTCCGTCACTGCAGCTCTTCAAGGCCCAATAGAATTGGTGTACCGACCCGGTTCAGCCTGTCCAAATGTTGGAAACGTGTCAAAATAAGATCCGACCTGGCGGAATCGAACATTCCATCAGTACACGCCCGATATTTCCGCTCCAGATGTTCCCAACTGACGGGGTCGCTGCTCGAGCCGATATAATTGGATTTGCGCCGTTTAAAGAGACTCCCGTCTCGCCGCATGACATCAACTTCGGTAAAGGCTTTTCCGGCTCTGTAGAGCGGCTCGAAAAGCTCTGGCGTGCTCTGGTCTGGATGAACATAAGGTTCAACCGACTCCATTATCTTGCGCGTCGCGGGATCCTTGAGCGCATCGGGAGTGAAATCGGCTAGCGTGACGTCGCCTTTTCGCAGTGCCACAGCCACGCAATAGCTGTAGCTAAATTTTGCCTGTAAGTGACTTTCAGGCCGATCATAACGCATGATGTTAAGCGTTTGATAGCTGGTGCCGCAACGCACCGAGGTTATATCTGCCAGATCAAGCTCTTTATTTCGGAGGCCTTCGACAAGCACGTCGAGAGCCGGGAGCACCATCGCGCAAACCGGATATAGCTTGACGTTGATGCGCATCACTTCAAAGGGGGCTCCCATGTCGCGCATTGCGTCTTCAAAACAGATCACACTCAAGTCACCGAATAGGTGCATGAAACCTTCATGACCCTCGATGGCAGTCGGGCTTGCGTCGATGCCAGCCAGAGCCAGCTTTGCGGCCATTACGCCGTTCTCGGCAGCACGGCCGGCGTGGACGGGCTTGGTCGACGTTCCAAAGTTCTGACGGATGCCACAAGCCATCGAGGCGGCGATCCCCAACGCATCTCTGGTCTGCTGCGCGTCCAAACCCAACAGCTTTGCCGATGCAGCCGTCGCTGCGAAGGTTCCGAAAGTCGACGTCGTATGCCAACCGTTGGCATTATGTTGGTAGGTCATCGCCCGCGCAATCTTGGCGCCGACTTCCATCCCAGCCACATACGCGGTGATCAGTTGTTCGCCCGAAACGTTGCGCTCGTCGGCCAGCGCAAGAAGCGCCGGAACCATGCCAGTGGATGGATGGCCAAGCATAGTCGCGTTGCCGTCATCGAAATCGTGCACATGAGCTGCCACACCATTGAGAAAAGCCGCCGTTCTCGCCGTCGTGCGCAAGGAAGTGCCGATAACCAGCGATTTGCCGGGTTCATCGACCAAAGCTTGACGCGCCCTGCTTGCGGCCGCCTCGCCTGCGCCCGCAAGCGTCACAGACAACGTGTCTGCGAAAGCGCGCTTGGTCGTCTCCACCGCCTCTGTCGGGATGTCGGAAAAGCGCAGTTTCGTAACCCAATCAGCAAGGAAGGCGGTCACGGGTGGACGTGATCGCGTCGCCTCGGCGGCACTGGAAGTGATCTCGTTCATATTATGATACTTCGAATTTGGTTCAGCGTAAGGCTAGAACCGCGGAGCGGATCGCTGCCACGGCGGTACGCAAGTCGTCGTCCGACGACGCGATGGAGATACGGAAGTAAGGAGAAAGGCCATAGGCCGCGCCTTGTACAACTGCGATGTCGGCCTCGGCCAGTAAGTAATCGCACAGAACGCTATCAGACGAGATTCGGCCGCCTGCCGGCGTCGTTTTCCCAATCAGATCGGTACAGCTCACAAAGATATAGAACCCTCCCTCAGGGCGCTCGGCGGAAAGACCTGGAATTGCCTTGATGATCGGTAAGACAAAATCTCGCCGCCGGTGGAACACAGCTACGCGCTGGGCTAAGAAATCTTGTGGCCCTTCGAGTGCGGCCAGAGCAGCAGCCTGCGCGATTGAACATGCGCCACCCGTCGCTTGCGACAAGACTCGAGTAATGTCCCTGATCAGCCAATCCGGCCCGGCGCAATAGCCGATACGCCAACCCGTCATGGCGTATGCTTTGGAAACGCCGTTGACCGTCAGGATGCGCTCCCGCAAATCGGGCGCAATCTGCGCCAAGGTGTAAAACGGCCGCCCATCAAACCGAATGTGCTCATAGATGTCATCTGACAAAGCAAGGACGTTAGGATGGCGACGCAATATTTCGGCGAAGGAAAGCAATTCCGCCTTTGAGTAAATTGATCCCGACGGATTGTTTGGCGAATTCAAAAGAAGCCAACGCGTCCGAGGTGTGATGGCCGCCTGTAGTTGTCCAGGCTGCATCTTGAAGTCACTTTCGACGCCGCACGCGACTATCACCGGCTGTCCGCCGGCGAGCCGCACCATGTCTGGCATCGGCACCCAATAGGGTGCAGGTATAATGACCTCGTCGCCGTCGTTTAAGGTTGCGGCGAAGGCATTATATATACTTGGTTTCGCGCCCGGAGCGACCACGATCTGATTGACTCCGTATTCCAAGTCGTTGTCGCGTCTCAGCTTGCGCGAGATGGCCTCGCGCAGCTGAATGGTACCCGTATTGATGGTATAGCGGGTTTCTCCAGCTCGGATCGCCGCAATTGCCGCTTCCTGAACGTGCTCTGGCGTATCGAAGTCAGGTTCGCCCTGTGCAAGGCTGATAACGCGCTTGCCTGAGGCCACTCTCAACTTTGCTTTTTGAGCCATGCTCTCGGAGACATCGACCTGAATCTTGCCAACCCGCTTCGATCTGCTTCGTGTATTCAAATTAGTCACCGCTTCCTAGTCCGTGAGAACGACGCCAGGCTTTCGACCCGTCTGCGCGCGGGCTCGGCTGTCGCAGCCTCTTATTTGATGAGCCAAGCGTTGAACATTTCATTCGACTTGGACAAGTTTTCACCCCAGAAGCTGACATCGAGGGGCACGAGCTGCTTAAAGTTGTCAGGCTGCGTCGGGATCAAATACAAGATCTTGGGGTCGATATATTGGTAGGCGCTGATCGAAGCCGTTCCGTTCAGGACGCGCGCTGCACGCGCGGCTTGTCGCTTCGGATCAAGAGTGAATTCGATGAGCTTCTGAACCATCGCCACCTTCGGATTCCCTTTCGGAATCGACCAGCCATATGCGGTGTAATAGCCTTGATTCCATAGGATCTTAAGATCCTCTCCTTGCACGATAAGCTCCGCTGCCCGGTTGACATAGGTCGCGGTAATGTCGATTTCGCCGCTGTGTAACAGCTGCGCGCTCTGCGGCGCCGTCGTCCACCACATAGCGATCCGCGGTTTGATTTGATCGAGCTTCTTGAATGCCCGAATCCAACCGGCATCTGTTTTCAGTTCGTTTATGATGGCCTGGCCGGGCTTGACGCCGTCGGCGCGCAATGCCCACTCGATGTTGTCCCGGCCGCTGTTGCGGAGGGACCGCACGCCAGGGATCGCTTTGTCCCACATGTCCGCAACGCAAGTCAGATCTTTCCCGGTCGCGGAGGTCCGATAAACCGTTGAATAGGCTGATATCGAGTCGGGCACAAAACCGGCGAGGTTCCTCAGCTCCACCGGAAGGTCGTCATACAGGTGTTTTGGAAGGGTGATCTTTTCAACCAAATCCAAAGCCAAATATCGAACTGCTTCGTCCATGCCTGCGCCAATGCAAGCATCGAAGATATAATTCTTCGTGTCGACCATCGACTGCATCTGGGGCAGCGGCTGCGCGGCTCGCACCACGGGAACGACCGTGATGCCGGTAGCCTCCGTGAAAGGAGTGTAAAAGAGCTCCTTATAAATCTGAGATACGGAGCCACCAGCATCTGCAATGTAGAGAGTTTCGCCCGCTGCCGAAGCGCGACCCATGATCGCGGGTGCTGCTAACGTTGCGCCCGCCAGCATTGTGGTCTTAGTAAACTTTCTTCTGTTCATTTCTGGCCTTCCGTTAGCGACTTACGCCGACCGCGGATTTCATCGAATGTCGTCGGAGGCAATCATCCCGGGGCGTTCAAAGGGATGGTCGTTGCCGATAGTGCCGATCATCATTCGTCATTTCACAAGCCACTGATTGAACAGCTCATTCGATTTCGTGAGATTCTCTCCCCAAAAAGCCACGTCCAACGGGACCATCTGCTTGAAATTATCTGGTTGCGTCGGGACGTACTCGAGCACCTTCTTGTCGATAAATTCGAAGGCACTTTTCGAGGCGCTTCCTTGCATCAACTCGGAAGCAAGCGCGGCTTGACGCTTCGGATCCAATGAGAACTCGATGAGCTTCTGCACCAAATGGACCTTTGGATTGCCTTTTGGGATGACGTACCCATAGGCAGTGTAATAACCTTCGTTCCAAAGCACTTTGAGGTTCTCACCTTGCCGGATCAGCGTTGCAGCCCGGTTCGCATACGTCGCTGTAATATCGATCTCCTGAGCTTGCAGAAGCTGAGCGCTTTGTGGGGCCGTACTCCACCAAGTCAGGATTTTCGGTTTGATCTCATCCAATTTTCGAAATGCGCGCTCCCACCCGGCTTTTGTTTTCAGCTCATTGATAATGGCCGGTCCCGCGGGAACGCCATCCGCTCGAAGCGCCCATTCTATGTTGTCGCGACCGCCAGTACGCAGCGAGCGAACTCCCGGAATGGACATGTCCCAAATATCGGCAACTCGTTTCAGATCCCGTTTTGTCGCTAACGGCCGATATACCGTCGCAAACGCTGCAACGGAGTCCGGATAGAAGCCCGGAACATTTCTGATGGAGTCAGGAAGGTCGTCATATATTGACCTCGGCAACTCAATTCGTTCGCTGAGCCCCTCAGCATCGTAGCGGACACCTTCATCGAGACCGGCGGCCCCATGCACATCGAACGTATAGTTCTGCGTTTCCACCATGGTCTTCATCTGAGCCAGCGCTTGGGCTGGCCGAACGACCGGAACGACATCAATTCCCGTGCTTGCAGTAAAGGGCGTATAGATAACCTTCTTGTAGGACTCGGTGTACGCACCGCCCGCATCCGCAACATAGAGGGTCTCACCGGCCGCCGATGCGCGTCCGACGATGGCGGGTAGTGGGAAAGTCGCGCCGGATAGCGCAGCTATCTTGACGAATTGCCTTCTATTCATTGTTGGCCTCCTCACTAACCATTGCCTCGAACTGACGGCTCTAATGTCGGCCCATCCAACCGATGCAAGCGCTACACGCGTCTGGACGTCCCGCCAACGGAATTGGCTATGAGCATAAATCCGAGAATTAACGCCAGGAGTAGCGTCGACACTGCTGCCAACTCCGGTGACGCCCCGTACACTGCCTGTTGGTATAGCTGCTTCGGAAGCGTGGTGAAGCTGCCTCCCGTGACAAACAGAGAAATCGTCACTTCGTCAAACGACTGGATGAATGCGAAAAGAAACGCGCCATAAACTCCAGGCTTGATGATCGGCAGCATGATATATCGGAAGGTCTTGAATTTTGACGCGCCCATCGTCCATGCGGCATAGTCCAACGAACGATTGTAATTTTTGAGCACGGCCATCAGTGACATCGTGGCATAGGGCAGCGCAAACACCATATGCCCCATGATCAATCCGACCCATGTGCCAATCAGCCCGAAGCGGGCATAAGCGTAGAACAGCGCGACCGCCGTGATGATATGAGGCAGAAAAATCGGAATGGTCAGCAGCAGAATTATCAGGAACTTTGCCCTCGTCTTTTGACGAACGAGAAATAGTGCCGCCGGAATAGCGATGGCAATGGCCATCAAGCTGGTGATGGCGGCGATGCCAACCGATCGCCAGAAAGCCAATACCCAGATTGGTGAGCTAAGGACCGACGTGTACCATCGGAGTGAGAAACCCTGGGGCGGCCAGCCGAACAGAAGGCTGTTAGAGAATGAAATCGGAACGATACAGAAGATCGGAAGTATCAAGAACAACGCAATTGCCAGCGAAACCATCGACAGAATGGGTCTACTCACCCTTTGCCTGAGCTTCACCGTCCGTCCCGTCAGTTTTTCGGCGACCAATCCGAAGCTGGCGGTAATCCATGAAATTCCGTTGATTAGTTTCATTCCGCCACGGCGGAGCATTCGGTTCAGTCTCGACGGATGCTGGTCGCCCTCTTCTCCGGTCAGAATGTGCATTCCAACCACCCGATCAAACAGAAAGAAGGAAATAAGTGTTGCCAGCAACAGCATGGCGGATATCGCCGCAGCGAAGTTCCAGTGCAACACCTCGGTAACTTGTTCGATGATCAATTGAGCGATCATCGTTTCCCGAGGACTCCCGAGCAGCTGCGGCGTGATGAAAAACCCAAGAGCACTCACAAAGATCAAGATACCGCCGGCCGCCACTCCCGGTAACGACAGAGGAAAATAGACCCGCCAAAAACCATGGGAGGGGCGGGCACCCAGCGTGCTCGCCGCTTTTTCCAAGTTCGGCTCGATGCCCTCCATTACGGAGTACATCGTAATAATCGCCAAAGGCAAAAGCGAGCTGCTCAGGCCGATCATCACGCCGTTCCAGTTGTAGAGGAAGGCGATCGAATGATCGAGCCAGCTCAACTTCAAGCCGGTTACGTTGATCAAACCGCGGCGACCGAAGATAATAATCAGTGACAGATTGCGGATCAGAAAGCTAGTCCAAAGCGGCACCAGAACGGACGTCAGGATTGCTGCTCGAACCCCTGCATTTGCTTTGGAGAGTGCATATGCAACGGGGTAACCGAGCGTCAGGCAGATCCCGGTGGCCCAAGCAGCGGTTTGAATCGTTCGCACGAGCACGCTAACGTATAGATTGGTCTTAAATACTCGCGAAAAATTCTCTAGCGTCAGCGCACCGTGAGCGTCAAAGAGGCTGAGAACAAGAATTCCGCCGACAGGCAGTACAAATACGACGGATAGAAACGTCAGCAGCGGTGCTATCTGAAGAAACGGCCAGCGCGCTAGCAATTCGCTCAGAGGTAGGCGCCGATCTGATCGCGGCCATGATCCCGGGATGGTCGTCCGATCTGTCACGTTCCTACATCCTTTATTTCTACCGACCGGGAGGCGGCCCAGCTCAAGATGCAACGTTGACCGTTCTCGATATCGTGAGGAGCCTGTGCATTCAGAACAAGGGCTGAAAGGACGCGATCGGACGCCGACTTGAAGAAGTACCGGGTTGTCGGCCCAATATTGATGCGCTCAATAAACGTCGCTTCGGTCCGGTGGTGCGCGGGAACGACGTCGGCGTTGACGCGAACGTATTCAGGTCGAACCATCAGTCGCGTTCCCGCCTGCATGGGCGTCACGTTGCCGCTTGCATCGCTCACTTCGCCAGCCGCCATGATATTGGACTGTCCGATGAAGTTAGCGGCGAAGACCGTCGAGGGGCGATCGTAAATTTCGTTCGGTGGTGCCAGTTGCTCGATCTCGCCACCGTTCATCAGACAGATCCGATCTGACATGGCCAACGCTTCTTCTTGGTCGTGGGTCACGTAGATGATGGTCGTCTTTAATCGCTTATGCAGATGCTTGATTTCGATCTGCATCTGCTCGCGCAAGTTCTTATCCAGCGCGCCCAAAGGTTCGTCCATCAGTACGATCGACGGCCGGTAGACCATTGCGCGTGCGAGAGCCACGCGTTGTTGCTGACCACCCGATAGCTCCTTGGGCACACGCTCGGCAACGTGAGGTAAGCTGATGATCTCCAACATCGACTTTACCCGGTCGCGTATATCAGCCTCCGGCATCTTCCGCATGCGCAGCGGAAATGCGAGGTTTTCCGCGATACTCAAATGAGGAAACAAGGCATAGTTCTGAAAGACCATGCCAATATCCCGATAAAACGCGGGCTCGTTGGTAGCTCGACGACCGTTGATGTAGATCTCGCCGGAGTTTGGAGGGGTTAGTCCGGCGATCATGGTTAGGAGCGTCGTCTTTCCGGAGCCAGAAGGGCCCAATAGAGTCAGAAATTCTCCTTCGGCCACATCGAGAGACGTCGGCTTCAAAGCGTCGAACGCACCGTACCGTTTCGAGAGGTTTTCGATCTTGAGCTTCATTCGTATGCCCGCTCTAACGATGCGCAGGAACTGAGTTGCGGGGCGGTCCCGCCAGGAATGAAATGCTGCGTACAATCGTGTAGTTCAACAACCCCTCAGCCCCACCCTCACGCGCATACCCCGAGTCCTTTGTTCCCCCAAAAGGCGTCTCCGGCAGCGATGACGTGAAGTGATTGATCGCAAGGTTTCCGACCTGCATGTGGTCGGCGATGTAGCCGGCGTAGTCAGCCGAATGAGTCATCGCGTAACCCGCAAGCCCATAGGGCAGTTCGTTGGCGCGCTTGATCGCGTCTGGCAGCGAAGTAACCGAATTTACGAGTGCGACTGGGCCAAACGGTTCTTCCTTCATAATACGCGCATCCGCGGGCACGTCGGCCAATACCGTAAGAGGCCAATAGTAGCCGTTATTCTTGATGCGCTCCCCACCGGCAACAAGCCTGGCACCTTTCGCGATCGCCTCGCTGACGAGTTCCTGTATCGCAGCAAGGCGCCGTGAATTGGCTACGGGCCCCATCTGCGTGGCCGGATCGAGGCCATTGCCGACCTCAATTTTTCGAGCCGCCTCGCCCATGTTGTTGACAAACTCTCCATAAATGGAGTCGTGGACGAACCAGCGTGTCGGTGATGTACAGATTTGGCCCGAGTTGCTGGCTTTAGCGGCAACCGACCTGCTCGCTGAATCGAGCGGATCGACATCGTCACAAATTATGACCGGCGCATGCCCGCCCAATTCCATAATGCAGGGCTTCATATGCATTCCGGCTTGCGCGGCAAGTCCCTTGCCAACTGGAACGGAGCCAGTAAACGCAACCAGTCTGATTGACGGGTGTCCTATCAAATAGCGCGAGATATCTGCGGGAATGCCGAATACCAAATTCAACACGCCATCTGGCAGTCCGGCTTTCACAAAGGCTTCCGCCAGATGCACGGCAGCCGCCGGTGTTTCCTCAGAAGCTTTCAGGACGAGACTGCAGCCTGCCGATAGCGCACCGCCAACCTTCCGGGCGACTGAACTTAAGGGATAGTTCCAAGGACTAAAGGCCGCTACAGGGCCAATCGGATAGAGTTGCACGGTGTTTCGATACCCGGGCTCGGACGGAATGGTCCTGCCGTAAAGTCGGCGTCCTTCTTCCGCATCCCATTCCAACACCTGACATGCCCGCCGAACTTCGGTCTGCGCGTCGCGTAGCGGCTTGCCTTGCTCCAGAGTGATATCGCGGGCCACCACATCGGCATTCGCACGCAGGTTCGCCGCGGCTTGACGAATTATCTCGGATCGCCGGGCCGCTGAGGTCAGTGACCAAACGTTGAAGCCGTTCGTTGCAGCATCGACGGCAGCGGCAAGATCGGCCTCCCTTGCCATAGGAACGATCCCCAGCACGGCTTCGTTTGCGGGGTTCAATATCGGAGCGCCGTTACGTTCGATCCATTTTCCACCGATAAACAGCCTTATTGGGGTGTGCCCAGTCATCGGGTCACTCCGAGGAATTTTCGTGTGTCGGCCACCACTTTTGCCGGACTACGCTTACGCCACGGCGCGCGCTGACCTGGCGGACGGTTTTCGATTTCTGGGTGGATCTTATTCCAGACGAAGACGGGCCCGTCCTTCGCCAGGATTTCTGGCAGGGCGGCAGTATATGTGGCTAGATCATCGAAAAAATAAGTGCGATTGATGCCACATCCGCGAGCCACAAGGTCATAAGCAACGTTCTTCGCGTTCGGTACGGGCTGTCCACCAGTTGTGGCATAGCATTCGTTGTCCATCAAGAAGTAGTAGTAGTTTCGAGGCGCCTTTTCGGCGATCGTTGTCAAGATGCTGAGGTTCATTAGTAGATCGCCCTCAGAATCGAAAACGACTACCGGCTTCTCAGGTTGGGCCAATGCGAGCCCAAAACTAAAGCCGGCATGACCGCCCATGGAAGGATCACCGACTGGAAGGTCCGCACCTCCTTCGCTGATGTCCAACCAATATTGACCCGAGCGACCCGAGACGACGAGCGCATTCCTGCGATGAGGTGCGAAAGCGTGGACAAGATCTTTTGTGTAAATCATCGACCCGCGCCTCAATTAAAACCGTGAAATTCGTCGGCGATCAGTACGACGACTGGGCGCTGAGTTAGTTCAGACTCGGTGAAAGCGAGCGAGATGCGATCGGCGTCCGCATTACTTTCCACCATGTAGAACTTGATTCCGAAAGCGAGCAGGAAGCGTTCTGTATATTCGGCCGCGCTATCGTGATTGACGCCGTGCCGCGTGTAACCGCGGTAACCAACCAAGAAGACGACCGGAACGTTCAGATTGAGCAGCCAGCCGCGCATGGAATCTCCCGATTCCATCATGCCGGTATTCTGCACCAACACGATCGGCTTTGCTCCTCCTGCGAAAAGTCCGGCCGCTATTGAGCAGGCATGCCCTTCGCGGGCGACGCCGACCAAGCTCAGCGATTGCTCCTCCTGCATTTTCAAGAACAGCCAGTTCGTCTCGCTATCTGGCAGCCAAACAACATGCGACACGCCGTTTTGCTTCATTTGCGCAACGACCGATTCGGGACTCAGTGCCGCGGCTTGCTCGTCACTCATCATCGTCCTCTTTTCGCCGGCCGCCATGGGAGCGAGGGCCCGCGGCCCAATTTGTATCCGAGACGTTAATTTAGGATACGATTAAAGGGCCTCCGGCACATTCGTGTCAACCTGAATGTGACGAAATCGTAATTTCCGAATGGAATCCTCATTTTCAGAAAGCCACGAACAATGCCCGAAACTCGGCAAGCCCCCCAAAAGGGCTCGGTCTGCGACAAGTCATTGGGGGGATCGCGAACGGTTTCATATGTATCCGGGAGGGATTGCTACGGCGCCCCCTCGTTCGCGGTCAAACGCTTGCGCAATCCGGAAGGCCGTTGCATCACCAAAACGGCGGACGGTAATTTGCAGACCTACCGGCATAAGGGCTGCGAGCCCCATGGGTATCGATATAGCGGCCAAGTCCATTAGATTGGCTATACGGGCGAGGAGACCAAAAGGTGCGGTTTGCTCGTGCGCCCCCTCGATCTCTGGAGTCACGATCGGAGCCGAGGGCAAGAGAAACGCTGCTGCGCCTTCCAGATAACGATCGAATTCCACCTGCATTTCGCGGCGGGTTGTAAGCAGGCCGAAATAGTCCCTCGCGCTGATGCCACTGCTTTTGCGCATTCGCTGCGCTATCAAACGATCAACTCGACTGTCGAGCCCCTCGATGTATTGCGATAGCCCATTCCAGCCTTCGGTCCCCGTGATACCGGATGCGTGAGCCGCATATTCTTCGTGACTCCGAGGCATGGGACGCACATCTATGTGAGCGCCTAGTCTCTTGAGGTCGCCCAGTGCCTTATGGAAAAGGTCCATAATTCGGGGGTCGACGAATTTGAGCTGAGAGTCAGTTGGCGCTCGCAAGATCAAGCCCTCGACGCCAGCCGTTAACTCGCCAAGAGGATTTATGCGCCCAATTCCGTAGGTCGAGGGATCCTGGGGATCCCGCCCTTGCAAGGCATCGAGTACCAACGCGGCATCCCGGATGCTGCGGGCCAACGGACCCACAGTGTCAAATGTCGGCGCCAATGGAAAGACGCCGCCCCGGCCGACCAAGCCGAGCGTACTCTTGTGGCCAACAATTCCACAAAGCGATGCGGGGGTACGAATTGAGCCGCCGGTATCGGTCCCGAGCGCAACCGGCACGAGCCCCGCCGCGACCGCGACTCCCGATCCGCTGGATGATCCGCCGGGTACTCTCGCAACCGAGGTATCCCAGGGATTCACCGGCGTACCGCAGACGGGATTGCACCCCCAACCACCAAAAGCGAATTCAACGGTGTGCGTTTTCCCGATGAGAACCATTCCTCGATCGAGGAGGCGCTGAACAGCGTGGGCTGTGTTCTCCGCAGGGGTCGATGCGGTCGCAAGCGATCCGGCCCGGGTCGGTCTCCCCTTGACATCAAATAGATCTTTGACCGCGAAAGGTATCCCGTCCAGCATATGCAAAGCGTTGCCGCCCGCACGCCGTGCATCGGCGGTCTTGGCAGCTACGCGAGCCGAATCCGCGTAGATTGCGACGAAGGCATGGAGCTGCGGGTCGAACTTCGCAATCCGCGCCAGAAAACGCTCCGTGATCTCGAGCGACGTGACCTGCTTGGTGGCCAATGCGCGCGAAAGCTCCCCGATCGTAGCGAACGCGACGTCACCAAGGGGCAATGTATGGCTGTCACTCATCGGAGTTCCCAACTAGTCCAACGCTAGGCGCGTATCTCTCAAGCAATGCATCAATCGGTCGGGCGCAGACATCAAAGCAGCCCCGCGCCCACCGAGCCCAGATCAGGGATCAACGAAGGATCCGTGAACCTGTCCATTGTGAAGACAGCCGATCCGGGCAACGGCTTATCCGCAACCCATGCGGCCGTTTGCTCTCCGACAGCGCAAGCCATCATCGTGCCAAAGCCGGAAAGACCGACGCACATATAGGAGCCTTCCGGTCCCATGGGCCCGACCAGCGGCCAATTGTCGTGGGTCCGCGTATACCAGCCGCTATAATGATGCAGACCGCGCGTCAGCCGTCCGATATAGGTCCTGAGTCCGGGGTTGAGCCTCGAAGCCCCTCGAAGCACAATTTCGGGAAAGCGGTCGTCCAGCGGAACGTCCCAGGTCGCGTTTACCTGCGCCCTCTCGTTGTAGGCCCATCCGAGCCGTAGCCAGCTGCCGCCGTCTCCTCCGTCGGGACGGCAATGAATTGCGCCGGTCATTGGTTGTGTGAGCCAGGCAGTGTCTGCACTGGCCCGAAGCAGGCTAGCTTCTTCTTCCGTCCAATTGATCATTTGATCATCGAGGTCGATCGAAAACGGCATGTCCCGAGGAATGACCTTGTGAACATCCTCGAAGGCGATTTTCTGCTGCATCACATTGAATAGGGGCAACTCGACGTCGAGCATGGCGGCAATGTCGTTCGCAAAGGGACCCGCACAGTTAATTAGCTTGACCGCTCGGAGAGTCTTAGAGGTCCCCTCGTCCTTAAAAGCGATAGTAAACCCGCCTTCTCGCTCCGCCTTAATGCCGTCGACCATGCCCTGCATGCGGTGCGCGCCGACGCTGCCCGTGTATTCCAGCATGAAGGCTCCCATCTGCTGCCCCGAAATGTCGCCGGCTTGGCGTACATGCAGGATTGTTCGCAGGTCGCGATCATAATTGGGAAACAGCGATTGGATCAGCTCGGGATTGCGAAGCAGATCGAAGCCTCGTGGCGCCAGCGTCCAGTCAGCGTCTGCGGGTCGTTGATAACTGCGGCTCGTGGTACCCTCATGGATCCGTACCTGCTCATCGAATTCCGCACCCAAGCTGAAGCGCAATCCCTCGATCAGCTCGGAGGCATCTGTCTTTCGCGACGCCAAGACATATCCGCGTCGAGTCATGTTCAGCCGATTGCCCGACTCTCGCGCGATGTCTTCCATGAGCTGGATGGAACGATCAGAGAGACGAACCATCAGTGGATGGGTCCACCAATTTCGATAATTCTCGCCAGACTGAGCGGACGTGAAGGCCATCGGAGGGCCTTGGTCGATGAGCGCGATATCAGTGATGCCGTGGTGTTTGGCCAGATAGTAGGCGACCGCGATACCAATCGTACCGGACCCGATGATAGCGACCTCGGCGCTTTTCACGCTCGCCATATTTTGCATCCCTTCTATTGTTTTTGGATACATTTTATATTGCCACACCGCAACTGATTTCGCATCGCCGATCGCGTTTTACGGAAGGGTTCCAAAGCGCCGTTTCGAGGTCACACGGTCCGTGGCGCGTGGCGCCTCAAGGAGAACGGCCTCGCGGTCACATCGGAAGGTCTTGGAAGGCAAAGCTCCCAAATCCCACAGGCAGGGGAAAGCGTTGAAACTATATGATGCCGCGCTCGGGCAGAGGGGCGTCGTCGATCAGTCGCTGCCAACCGAAACGAGTTAAATCCAGCGTTTCGTATCGTCCCTTCAGGATAAGTTCGGAAATCGCCAGACCACAGCCGGGCGCATGCATCAGGCCGTGACCTGAGAAGCCCGCCAGCATGTGGAAATTGCCCAGACCATCGGCCCCCGGCCCGATGATGACATTGCCGTCGAAGTCGTTCTGATCATAGAGACCCGGCAAAGTTGAACGGCATTTCGTCCGTTCGAACTGCGGGAAACGGTGCGCCAATGCTGGCCACACAACTGATTCGAAATAGTCGTAGTCGACCTCGAAATTATAGCCCCGCGGTTCCGCGAGCGTCGGAACACCGCCTGAATAGCCGGCGCCTTCGGGACGGAAAGCTAATCTTTCGGGGTCTTTGAGGTAAGGCAGCGGCTCGATGGGTTCTTGCGTTTCGAAGTAATGTTCGAAACGCCGCAGCGGGGTGATTGGAACATCGAACCCCAGTTGCTTGCAGATTTCCTTTGCCCACGCTCCTGCGCAATTGATGAATTGATCCGCTTCAATCTGAGCGCCGGATGCCACTCGGGCATGCGTTACAGCATGAGCGGCGCGGTCCATCCCCACCACATCGTCGGCAAGATATTTGACGCCGAGAGATTGCGATTTCTTACGAAAACCCATCAGCACACTATGCGGATCCAGCCAGCCGTCATCGGGAGAATGGACGCCGGCGCCAAGGTCCGAAACGTTCATCGAAGGGAATTTCTCTTTCAGACCGTCCGGCGTCAGCCATACGACATTGCAACCTTGATCTCGTTGAGCGTCGTAATTTTGACGCAACATCCCCGTCGCACTAAGGGGCACGATGAAGAGGTAGCCATTTTTCTTAAAGCCGATCTCGGCATCCACGCCTTCGATCGCCATCGTCTTCGGAAATGACTCAAAGAAGGGGATTGAGAAATTTGAAAGCTGGATATTCTCGGAAAGCGCGAAAAGACGTCGGACGCCACCAGACGCCCGTGGCGTCGAGGCTATCGCATAGGTCGGATCGCGCTCTATCACTATGACATCTGAAGCCGGCGCCATGAGCTTGAGAAAATAGGCAGCCGCGGAACCGATGGCTCCGCCCCCAATAATTGCGACATCATATTTCATTTTCCTACCTGCCCGAGTAGAGTAGATGGTGTGATACTATGCCAACGCCGTGCGCCGATGCCGTTCGTAGATGCCGCCTACTCCACGTCTACCGGAAGGATCTCGAACAAGGGCGCGCCGTAACTAACCGCGGCGCCTTCTTCGATAAGAATTGTGACCAACCGCCCCCGCTGCGGCGTTCTGATCGGGATTAGAATCAAATCATCCTGTAGGTAGCCGAGGATATCATCCGAGTTTAAAGACGAGCCCATCGGCACCGCCGCTGAAGCCGCCGCGGGATGCCTTGGTAAGAATCTTCCCGGCCCAACCGCGCGAACAACAATATTTGCCGTAGCCGGCGGCGCCGCTCGCACCTTCTCGTCGGTCGTCGCCGCAAGCTCAATGTTTATAAACTCGCCGCCTTCCTCATATTCCAGCCGGATCAAGCCATGGCGCCTCATGATGGCAGTCAATTGCGGAATGTAATCGCAAAGACCCGTCATGATGCCACCGCAGAAGTGGCTCTCTTCAGCCTCAGCCCAGCGGCCAACCAATTCTTCAGAAACCGGATGTCCGCGCTGCCGGCTTTGAACGCTTCAATGGCACCGCAGGCGCGCTCCATTCTAACGGCTATTTCCCCACGGTTGGCGATCAGCACCTTGTCAAACATTTGCTCACTCGAGAACGAGAAGAGTGTCACCCGCGCAAACCACCTGGCCGTCGTCGGGTAGGATTGCTCGCACCGTCCCCGCTCTGTCAGCTTCGACACGGAACAGTGTTTTCATGGACTCTACGACAGCAACGATCTGCCCCTTGGTGATTGTCTGCCCTACTTCAACCGCAGGAGAACCACCCTGGACATCCGAGCGATAAAACACTCCGTCGGTCAAAGCTCGTATCTTATGACCTTCTTGATTCGAACCGAGACTGTCAGCTTTTTGCAGTGACAGCGGCGCGCTGGTGAAAGCGGATGTCACTTCAGCGGCGGCGATCAGCAGCAGCCGAATGTCCCCTCTTTTCAGCTCAATCTTCTGCAAATTGAGCTCAGCCGCCTTCCGGCAAAAAACTTCGATCTGCTTCAGGTCCATGAAGGCCGCGGTCTCCCGAAGAACGAACTAATCGGCAACCGAAGACGGGGCTGACAGCATCAAACTGCGCCGGGCCGTTTGCGCCGATCGCGAGACAATGAGCACGACGCCCATAACAGTCAAGCACAATGTATTCTATTGCGGCCCTTTTGGATACATCATCATGTTGCGATAGATGCTGGCCGGACATATCGACCACCCAATGTTACTCAAGGATGGCATTCACGGCTTCATCAAGAGCTTTAGCGGCGCGTTCGCGAACACAACGCAGCTTTTCCTGCTGCTCCGCATCTCTGGTCTGGCTCTCGCGAGCGAGCTTTATCTGCGCGCACACATTGGCGGGCGCCGGGCTGCCGTAAGTCGAACGTCGGCCAACGAAAGCGAGTGGACTAAGGCTTTCCCGAAACAGTTGGGGGTCAAGGCTTGGTGCAGGAAAACCGAGCTGATTTGCTGCTGCATCCAAGTCGGCACTTGTCACCGTGTTTGGCATCATTCCGCAATTGAAACAGTGCGCCACGAATCCGGCGACCAATTCATGCGCTTTACGCCACCCCAACGCAGTCTCGCGCGCTATGGCCGCAGCAAGGTCCGTTGCGGTGCACCAGTTGGCACCCGCCAAATAGCTCATTCTCGCGACATCAAAGCGCACATCGCCCACAAGGCGCGACAGAGTATCCAGTCGTGCGGGAATCATTTCACCAATGGCCTTGAGCTGACTGTCCGTATTGACCCGCTCCATGGTGGTAAAACCAGTAGGTCCGCGTTCGGACATGCTTACAGCCAGGAAGGCCGATGATGCTTGCGTCGCCAAACTCTTGATGTCCTCCAGCCCATCAGGATTTTTCTTCTGCGGCATGATCGAGCTAGTACCACACAGATAATCCGGCAATTCGACATAGCCATATTCAAATGTCGACCATAACTGCAGATCATCGGCCAAGCGAGCGAGCGAATGCGTTAAACCTGCCATGAGACCGGCATATTCGATCTCCATGTCGTGGCTGATGATCGCATCGAAAGTGTTGGGCAAGGGCCCATCGAAGCCGAGGAGCTCTGACGAGCGCCGACGATCGATCGGAAAATCGCTCCCAGTCATGATGGCAGCGCCAGCAGGCGACTGATTGATGCGAGCATGAGCTTCTTGATATCGCTGCTGATGCCGGGCTGCGACCAGTTCAAACATCAGAGCCCAATGCGCCAGTGTTGTTGGCTGGGCGTGCTGGCCATGCGTGTTGCCCGCCATGACGGTCTCGATGTGTTTCGACGCCAATTCTATGAGAGAATGGCGCAGCTTCATCATGCCATCCAAGGCTGAACAGATCTGAGCCGCAAACGCCCTCCTTCGAGAAACGGCATTCAGATCTCCCGAACTGCGCCCGGTGGCGATCTGCCCACCAATTTCACTGCCATAAAGCTTTGTTAGATATCGTTCGCCCGCGTGCAGGCCCGAGTTCATCTTAGAATGAACATTTAGAACACCTTCTGCCTCCATCTGTCGCAGGCCGGCTAGAAGTTGCTGTCCGATTTTACGCTTAATTGCGCCCCCTTCGGTTAGCGCAACTAGATGGGCCTTGTCGAACGCATGAATATGCGGAGCCGTTATCGCATCGAACCGAGACTTGTAGTTGTCAAGATAATCTAGAGGAACTTGCTTCAAACGCGCTCCGGGGTTGGCGGCGCTGCGATAAGTTTGCGGAGCGTGGGTTTCCATTTAAGGATCTGCCTTAGCTTCGGGCCCGAACGAGCCGGTTTGCCGGCCACCGACACAACCAAGCAAGCCTGATGTATGCATATTAATTATACTGTATCCAGTCGCGCTGCCTGTCAATAACATGACACTGGGCGTGGCCGATAGCCTCCGGCGAAGCGGACGAAAAATCGATGGCGAGGTGGCCGCTGAGGTGACGGGTCAGAAGACAAATGGCTTGAGACGAGTTGTGCTGCGTGTTCACTTCAGTCATTGTCATTGATGCCAAGCTGCTTCTCGACTGCCGCCAGCAGAATTGAGATTGCAATTGCCTCAGCTGCAATCCGCACGTCTTCCAACGATGCAAAACTTGGCGCAATGCGGATATTGCTGTCCTTGGGATCATGCCCGTTTGGAAAAGTCGATCCTGCTGCAGTGAGAGAGATTCCCGCGTCGCCCGCCAGCCTGACAGCTCGTTGCGCTGCGCCTGCAATAGTATCGACGCTGATGAAATAACCGCCCTCAGGCCGAGTCCAGACGGCAGCACCTTTGCCTGCGAGACGTCTTTCGAACGCTTGGAGCACTGCGGAAAACTTGGGAGCAAGAATAGCGCGGTGTCTTTTCATGTGTCGTGTCACGCCCCCTGCGTCCTTGAGGAAACGCGCGTGACGAAGTTGATTAAGCTTGTCTTGACCAGCTCCACGCCGCTTGGCGCAGTCAAGAAACCAACGAACGTTCGCGGGAGAAGCTGCGAAGAAGCCGATACCGGCTGTGGCGAAGGTAATCTTTGAGGTAGACCAGAACATAAGCGGTCGATCCGCATTCCCGGCGGCCGCGCAAGCAGGCAAGATCCGTTTAGCTGGCTTGCTGTTATCGGCTAAGTGATGGACGACATACGCATCGTCCCAGAAGAGCCGAAAATCTGTGGCCGCAGCCTCCATCGCAGCCAGTCGATCAATTACTTCATCGGACCATATTTCGCCCGTCGGATTGGCATAAGTCGGCACGCACCACATGCCCTTCACACGTGGATCCCGCACATGATGCTCCACCACCTTCATGTCTGGCCCCTTGGGCGTGACAGGGACCGGAATCAGATCGATGCCATACTCGATGCACATGTTATGATGCAGTTCATAACCAGGCACGGGGCTAAGGAACGCGATTCTTCCCTGTTTCATCCAAGGGGTCGCAATTGCTGTCACACCCTTTAGAAGAGCCCACACAATTACATCATGCATGATCGCAAGGCTGGAGTTACCTCCTACCACGACTTGCTCCACTGGAACGTCTAGGATGGGAGCGAATATGCGGCGGAGTTCGACAAGTCCCTTCGGATCGCCCCCGTAATTTCGTGCATCGTCCCCAGCTTCCGTGATCCAATCATCGGGTTTCGGTAGCGAAAGCAGTTCGTTCGACAGATCGAGCTGCTCTTCTCCCGGGCGCCCGCGCGCGATGTTCAGCTTCAATTTGCGCGCGCGAATAGCATCGTATTCCGCCCTCACGTGGCGGAGCATCTGCTGAAGTTCGTCGGCGCTCATCTCGGCAAGCCGCATCATGATCCTCTCTCGCACCTGGCGAAGATGAGGCCTGTGGGACGATCCGATCCCGAGGTCTTGCATCATCGCACGTACGGCTTAGCTCTTCGCACTAATGCCATTTCGACGCCTGAGCCGATCTACTGCTCGCCTCTTGGCCATCATCGCGTGGTCTCATCCAGTTGCAGGCGAAACCCAGATCGCGCGTCACCACCAACATGGTCACGCGCTTGTTCCTCCGCATGGTCCATCCGTCGCCTCAGGCCAAAACGCAGCACTTCTGGTCGTGGCGGAGACACGGAGTTTCGGGAAGCACCCAGTTGCTCCAGCCGGCCCACAGCCGCCGCATCTTGCCGGAATTCCACCTGGAGGATTCGATCTCAGAAGCTCGGCAAAGCTGTTGATTATACACTTGACGGTGTTTGGATACGAAAATAGCGTCTGGTAGTCAAGCAGCGCTGGCGACCGCGAAGCGGAATGCCAGACTTGCGCGCCAACAGCAAGAAACCCGGAGAAGGTTGGCGATGGCAGCTCCCGTAACACGGCAACTCACAAAAATCTGCGCCTCACGGCGGCACCTTCGTCGCACTGCCCAAGCAGCTTTGGGAAGAAGCGATTTACCGCGCGACCCCTTCTCTTGCCGCGGTCTCCGCTTGGCTTCTGCTGGTCGTGCGCTCTGTGATGCTTATCGCTCACGTGACCGCAACGAGAGCCAACGCGACAGTGGTAAGGGCAATCAGGAATTCTAGGAACGCCATGAACAGAAGGACGTTTTTAAAATGGACGGCGCGCGCAACTGCCTCGTTGGCCGCGCCCACAGTCTGGAGTCCGGCGCACAGACATTATACGTTGCGGATACCGGAGGAGCGATGACTGAAGTCAATCGTGAGCTTCTCTATGGGCCATTTGAGAAAGCCACAGGAATCCAGGTCGTCCCCGTAATCCGTAGCGCTAGTCCGACCACCCAGATCAAATCGATGGTAGAGACCAAGAACTACATGTGGGACTGTGTTTTCGGGGCCGGCGCCGATGAGTCGCTGCAGTGGCAGCAGGCGGATTTGCTAGAACCGCTCAACGTGAGTGGCGAATTCGTCGATCAGATTCCCGAGGAGATGCGGCACAATCCAAGCTTTATGCCAGATATATCTCTGCCATTGCTCTGGTATGCCTTCCCTCTGCCACCAAGAAGGAGCTGACGTCTTTCGCCGACATGTGGGACTTTTCGATCCCAGGAGCTCGTTCACTTCGCAATGGCGGCCGCGACGACAGCGAAGTTGCCTTGCGGGCTGACGGGGTGCCCGGAGGCGAGGAGATCTACAAGGTTCTTGAGACTGACGACGGCTGGAAGCGCGCCTTCAACAAACTCGACAAGATCAGAAGATAGTGACTTGGTGGACGACTCCGCCACAAGGCGCTCAGCTGTTCCACAGTGGCGAGATCGATATTATGCCAACTTTTTCGAACCGGGCCTATCAATTGATCGCGCAAGGGGATGGGCTGGCGATTTGCTGGAATCAGGCATTTTACAACTCTTATGGCTGGGTCATCCCGAAAGGTAATCCCAAAGCCGAGCTGACTCGACGTCTCATCGTTTTCTCGCTGGAACCAGAGAGTCAGGCAGCTCGTTGCGCCAAGATCGGTGCCGGACCGTCTAATGTGAACGCATATCAGTTTATGAGCAAAGACGTCAGTCGATAATGTCCACCTATCCTGACAATCTGAAGCAAATGGTGCCGGTCGACAACGAATCTTGGAGCAAGAACCTTGCCGAAGGCGAGGAACGATTCAGGCAGTGGATACTCCAGTGAGCTGGCGTAACTTCGGAGCAGGCTCTTACAGGCCGGCAGTGCCGAAGGGCGTCAGAAGAGTGACCATGGTTCAGAAGGCATGGACGCAGCTACCCTGGCTTGGACCCTCCACAATCATCGGAGAAAAAGCATCCCTTTCCCCCGCAAACAGCTGAGGCGAGCATGTCACTACCATTAGTATATGTATTGACGACTGGCGGCACGATCGCGGGCAAGGGCGACTCGTCGGTTCGCCCTGCCGACTACGAGGTCGGTCTTCTTACCGGCAATGACCTCGTTCAGGCCATCCCCGAACTCGCTCAGTTAGCGGACACACGGGTCATCGAGATTGCGAACATTGGCAGTCAAGACATTTCGTTCGGTCATTGGAAAAAGTTAGCTGAGACTGCAAACGGTCTTCTCAGTTCTAAAGAAGAGAACATTGCGGGCATTGTGGTTACCCACGGAACCGATACCCTGGAGGA
Organism: Bradyrhizobium sp. CCBAU 53340; assembly: GCF_015291645.1. Taxonomy (NCBI): domain Bacteria; kingdom Pseudomonadati; phylum Pseudomonadota; class Alphaproteobacteria; order Hyphomicrobiales; family Nitrobacteraceae; genus Bradyrhizobium; species Bradyrhizobium sp. CCBAU 53340. The sequence continues at coordinate 112,178 of NZ_CP030056.1, read as the reverse complement.
GACAGCCTACTTTCTGAATTTAACGATGAAATCGGACAAGCCGGTGGTCCTGGTCGGATCGCAGCGTCCCCCAACTGCAATGAGTACGGATGGACCCTACAATCTCTACAGTGCAGTTCGCGTTGCCATTCAGCCAGAGGCGGCAGGCAAGGGAACTCTGGTGGTCATGAACGAGCAGATCAACGCTGCTCGCGAGGTTGTCAAGACCAGCACCTTCCGGCTAGAGGCCTTTAAGTCGGGAGACTTTGGCCTTCTAGGCTATGTCGATACGGATAGGATTGTTTTCTATCGGGCACCTGTCCGTCGTCATGGCAACAACTCTGAATTTGATATCAAGAACATCAACGAGTTGCCGACGGTGCATATTGTTTACTCCTACGCCGATGCACCGGGAACACCGATCCGGGATGCTCTCGCTTCGGGCGCGAAAGGAGTTGTCATTGCCGGCGCGGGTGCCGGGACCCTATCCCAAAATGAGAAGGCGGCCGTCGCGGCTTATCGTAAGACAGGTGGTGAAGCCATCATCATGCGTTCCAGCCGCACTGAACGGGCGCGTCATTGAACGCGACCACTACCTAGAGCTTGGCGTCCTCAACGCAGACAATTTAAGTCCGCAAAAGGCTCGCATCCTCCTTGCGTTGGCCCTAACCAGGACCAACAAGCCGCATGAGATAAAGCGAATCTTCTCCGAGTATTGACCGACATGGACGAGTGCGCATGTCCTAGATGGCTACCTTGTCCCTCTGCGACGCGCCAGTGCGCTCATCGGATGAAGGGGACGGGTGGTGCATCATTCATGAGGGTGCTGAGACGTTCCTTGAAGCAGGCAACGTCGCACGGCACTTCTGGCGGTCATCTCAACGACCAGCATTCCCGACCACCCGCTTCATTCCAAGCCGACGGCGCAACAGCCCAATATTAGGAGGCATCCGCGCATGCTTCGCATCCCAAACGGCTTTCTCGCCATCCCAAATCCTGGGCGAGAGGCATCCCCGGCGACGGGGGTCTTTCTGTTGTGGCTTCGCGAGGTCCTGGCCGAGAGTTCTTTGGCCGCAGTCGAAAATCGCTGAAAGACCCGACCCGCCGGCTGGTCCGCCTGGTCAATATGGCGATATCTGCATAATGCGCATGGCCAAGGGCTTTGAGAAGATTACTGATTGACTCGATGCAGTCATTGACAACAAGCGCGCCGAACGACCCGAACAATTGACTTTGGGTGCTACCGTTGCGCGGAAACCAGAAGCATCATCGGTCGCTCCAACTCTTCTTCCAGCTCTGGCGTTTGTGTGATCTGCTCGGGGGACGGGGCAAACTCTTCGACGGCTAAGATCCGGAAGCCAGCACGGATCAAGGTGTTAAGCGTCGTGCCGATGGTCCGGTGATATTTGATTACGCCTTTCGCAAACCAGTCAGTCTGGCGCTCACCCTCGATCGAATAGCAATTGACTGGCCAAGTCTTGCGCCCGTCCTCGTCGGCGATCCAATGCGGATGGACCGCTGCCATAAAGATCGGATGCTCGATGGTGAATACGATATGCCCGCCGGGCGTGAGCGCTTGGTGGACCATGCGCGCGAGACGGCTGAAGTCCCTGATATAGTGAAAGGTGAGTGCACTATAAGCGAGATCGAAGGCTGCCGGCGGCAACTCCACTGTCTCCAGGTCTGCAATCCGGTATTTAATTTCTGGATCGTTGGTATCCGCCTTTGCCCGGCTGATCATGTTTTCGGAGAGGTCCAGGCCGAGCACCGAGTTTGCGCCTTGCTTGCGCATCCAGCGCGACGTCCAACCAAGGCCGCACCCCAAATCGAGGACGCGCTTGCCGAAAATCGCTGGCAAAATCGCGCGTATGGAGGGCCATTCAGGCGCACCGTCCAGACCGCGAATTTGTCTCGGAAGCTGGCTGTAACCGGCGAAGAAATCGGGATTGTCGTAGATATTCTGTGCCATGGTGTTCTCTTGTCCGGCGTAATGGGATTCGGATCATACGACAGACCGAGATTCCTTTTGTTCCCCTTTCGTCGCGTTTACGGCGCGAATTGGTTTCAACCAATTCTCACTATTTGGGGCAGTGGCGGCGGCGAGCTTCCCCTTGAACCCAGCGATGCGGGGCTCAATCTAGACCTAGGGGATGCAGCCGACACTCTGCACGCCCAAAGCGGCTGGAAGAAACGTCGGATGATGCCGGGATTATTGGGCGTCAAAAAGAACAGAGCGACTTGGAGACTCTAGACCCCATCCCGGACGCTCTATTGCCCGTCGCCAATGAGGTTTGGCAAAAGCAAAATCTGTCTCGCCTTCTCATTGCTGACTTTGTCGCCCCGGAAACGGGAGAGGTCTGCCTTACGTAAATGACGCGGTTCAAACGCTTCCAACCATTCTGCCGCCTGACATCACTCCGGAGTATTACCGTCGTCTCCAAGGGCCGCTCAACAGGAACTATCAGGACAACCGAGGCACGGCTCGTATTACTCTTCATAGCGCAAGTGTTACTCAGTAAGGCTCTAGGTAAGCCGCTTGGAAAGAGAGCTCTGGTGGGCATCACCAAAGGACCGGGTATCTCAACAGAGCGCCGTCAATTCAGATGAAGCTTGCTTTGGACTACGTGGTCATAGAGCGCTTTCGTGGAGCGGCCTGGAAGTCGCCGCCCCGTTCGCTTTCGGCTTCGCAATTCAGCGATGGCCCCCCTGACATCGCAATGCGGGACTGAGGCCGGCGTTCGGATCCGAATTGCAGTTCTCCATGGATCATTGGACTCTCGGCAGAGACTTCGCGAAATCGAGCACCCGTCCGCTTACGCTGGTATCCACCGTATTGTACGAGCTGAATTGAGAGATATGCCCATGGCCCAACAACCGGAGTAGCAGGGGGCAATGGGACGCCCGCAGCGCCAAGGTGGCGAATAGTTCTCCGGCTTGCACCTGCATCGGAACCGGATCGTATTCCGCGTAGGTGATCAAGGTCGGCACGTCCGGGGCATCTATCAGACGGGTCGTCGACATCTCCAAATATCGGGCAGTCTCCTCGCCGAAATAGGCCTGATTGCGCAGGTCGGGAGAAGGTATACCGAAAGCCGCAGCCGCGACGCGTTCGAGAGCGACGTTGTAAGACCCGGACTGCAGAACCACGCCGGCCGCTCGGAGAGGTCGCCCCTTGTGGAAGGTGGAGACGAAGGAAGCGAGAGCGACGTGCGCGGCTCCCGCCGATTCTCCGAGCAGACATATTCGTCTCGGATCTCCTCCATGATCTTGCGCATTCTCCTGGGCCCACCTCAAGGCAGCAATCACGTCGCGTGCCCCAGACGGCCACTTGCATTCCGGGGCAAGGCCATAGTTCGCGATGAAGGCCGTGACCCCGTTGCGGGCAAAGAAGTAACCCACATTGCTCCTATCGGACTTGTCGCCGCGACTGTAGCCGCCACCGTGGAAGAACAGCACCACAGGCACCGAACCCGATGTCGCAACCGGCCGATAGACGTCCAACGACTGCCTGGTCCCGTTTCCGTAGCGGATGTTGGGAATGACGTCGACTCCGTCGGTCGGCTGGTGAGCCAGGATGTCTGCGTAGATCCGCGCGGTTCCGGGCGGATCTATCACCGGCCCCAAGGCTCTTATTCTTTCTGCTATCTCGTTCGGCGGCGAAGACATCCAGCGATTGTTTTCGAATGGAGCGGTCATGCCTCCCCCTTTGCCCTTTCATCCAAAGTCCAGCCTCCGAACCTCTGCCGGCAGGCGTACGTCAGCACGCCAGCTATCAGGACGCCGAATACGAGAGGCAACGCGGCGGTTTCGAAGAAAGCGGTACCGGAGAGTTGCTTGGACATCAGGAAGCCTCCGAACAGAGGGCCTCCGATCGCTCCGAGGCGGCCGATCGCCATTCCCCACCCGACGCAGTTCGACCGGATGGTGGTTGGATATAACATTCCGAAAGCCGAGTTGATCGCGGATTGGGTACCGGCAACGCATATGCCGGTCACAAGAACCAACCACGGCAGGACTCCGCGATCGACGAACGGCTGGCCGATGAGCGCCATCGAGGGGATCGCGACGATGTAGAAAGCGACGATGACGAGAAAACCATAGCGATTGAACCCCACCGTAAGCATGAAGCTTCCGATCAATCCTCCGAGACCGAACAGGGTCGCCGTGAGCGCGGCGGCTTCGGGTGAAAGTCCAATGTCACGCAAGACCGTCGGAGCCCAGCTCGCCATCAGAAGGGTCGTGAACAAATTGACCACCGCGAGTAGCCAGAGGAGCGGTGTGATGATGTGCATGCCGTTTCGAAGCGGCACGAGCGGGGACAAGGCTCCCCTCGAGCCCGTGGACTTCAAGGCGAAAACCGCGTCGTCCGGAAGGTGGCCCCTCGGGTCGAGAGCCCTGGCGATCCTGAGAAGCTCCGCTCGCTTCGATGGAACGAGCGACAGGTACTTGATGGACTCGGGCAGTACGAAAACGAGCACCGTCGCCAGCACCACCGGAGCGGCGCCTCCTATATGGAAAAGTACTTCCCAGCCGTAGCGGGAGACCAGATACGCGGCGACGAGGCCGGGTACTATGCCTCCGATCTGCACGCCGAGCTGTACGACTATGAGGAAGGCACCGCGGACGCGGCGTGGAATGAACTCCGATACGAGCGCGGTCGCGTTAGGGATGATCCCGGCAAGGCCGACTCCCGCGACGAAACGAAGAGCGCAGAACTGCGCGACGGAAGCGGCCAGCACGGTCGAGCACGTGGCTAGGCCGAAAAGCAATGTCGACAGAACGATCAGAGGCTTCCTGCCAAAACGGTCGCCGAGATAGCCGGCTATCGGAGTGCCGATCAGCATTCCGACCAGGCTGGAGCTCAGGATGACGCCCATCGCGCTCCGATCGAAGTTCAATATCTTGATGATCTCGGGGGCGGCATAGCCCATTACGACAAGATCGAAACCATCTGCGATCGTGACCAGCAGTGGCCAAAGCACGACATTGAGGTGGAAGGCGCCGATCGATCGGCCTTCCACGAATTCGTCCAAGTCGATCCTGCGGCCGTCCGGTCGGCTATCGACCGGAGCGGACCCATCGAACGGAACGACGACTTGTCCTCCGATTCCCATATTCCCTCCCGCTTTTTCGTTCGTTTTGGTTCGTCAAGCTCCGCGCACCCGGTCGATCACAGCCGTCGGATCCTCCGGTGGAGCGTTTCCGTGCCATGCGATGTGCTGGTCGGGCCTGACCAGAACGAGTTTGGATTGGTAGGGCTGGCCAGGAGCGGGACAACGGACCACCGACAGCGGGAGCCTCCGCAGCTTCGCGGCCTCGAGCAACGCCTCGAGAGGTTCTCCGCTTTCGAAATCGACAAGGGTGTAGTCTCGACCCAACAGATCGTAGAAGCCGCGTCCGGGCGACGGCCAGAAGTGGGGCGAACGCGCTCCCGGAAAGTCGGCGGGCTTGTAGTTGCTCCATGTGTCCGGAGGCGCGGCAGTGCCATTGGCACAAACGATGGGGGAGGATTCGTACCGCTCGCCCAACTGCAGTCCGGACGTGTCGTATTCGTCGAGATCGTCTACGACCACGAAATCCCCGAACGTCTTCCGGGCACGCGCACCGGCCTCGCCTTCATCCTCGATGGTCGGCGGGATCAGCCACTTGCCTTTCCGTTTCGAGCAGTGGATGCCGATCTTCGAGTTCCTCAAACCGATGGATCTCCGCTCGGCCTCGTACGAATCCAGGAGGTTGGGACCGGCCCACCCCGAGTATGCTGCCGCAAGCTTCCAAGTCAGGTTCAGGACATCTCCGATGCCCGTGTTCATGCCGAAGCCACCTAGAGGTGTGTAGAGGTGCGCCGCGTCGCCAACGAGGAAAGCGGGACCTGCCCGGTATGCCGCGGCAACCAAAGACAAACCGCCGGTCCACGGCCCCTCCGCGAGGATTTCGTACGGAAGGTCTTTGCCGAATATCGACCGCATCACCTCGTCGCTGCGGACCTGCTCCCAGCCGAGGCCTTCCGGAACCTGATAATGAATGATCCAGCGCTCGCGGCCGTCCTGGGCAAAAACGAACGCGCGGAGGTCGTGATTTATGATCCAGGTGATGGTCGCCGGCGCACGCCTGCTCTCCTCCAGCAGAGTCGGGGCCCGAACGAAATACGTGATCATGGTGCCGGAGACGAACGCATTGTCGATGCGCCCGTCGTCGCCCGCCATGGAAATGTTGAAGTGACGACGAACCGGACTCCGAGCCCCATCGGCACCGATGACGTACCGAGACCGGATTCGTTTGCGCACTCCCGTGCGCACGTCTTCGACCGTTGCGATCGGAGCGCCGTCCTCCCCACCGAGCGCGACCAGGCGTGTACCGAAGCGCACGTCGACCGACTCCGAGGCCTCGGCATGTCGGCGCAGCAGCGGCTCCAGAAAGAGCTGGGAGATGGACAGGCCGGACTCCGGTCCGAGCTGCCCTTCACTAAGGCGCGTCTTCAGCAGATCGATGTTACCGAATTCGTGGCCGCAGAAGCGCGTGACGAAGGCTACGCGCGGATGCATTTTGGCAAGCGGCGCCGCCGCGCGAACTTCCTCCGCCAGTCCGAGACGACGGAAATGCTCCATAGTGCGTGCATTCACGAAATTGCAGCGGGGCTGGGTCGCCGTCTCGAGGTTTTCCGTAATCAGAATGCAAGGTACCCCCCTCTGCGCGAGATCGATCGCGGATGTCAGCCCGACGGGTCCTCCGCCTACGATAAGAACGAACGTTTCCTCGAAATCGCCTGTCATTTCCTCTCTCTTCGGCTTCTTGTTTGTTTTTAGGAACGCTGCCTAGCAAGGCGTTCGCGTCACGACACCGGGCTGGGCTTTTCCCTGCAACAGCAGTTGCTGCCGGCAGAGTTCGGCGGTCTCGCTGAAGTGTCGTGTCAGCAGGACGACCGCCTCGTCCGGACGGTGCGCGAGCACCGCGTCGGCGATCATCTTGTGGTCGGCGGTGCGGGCTCCGCCGACGTGTGCGGCGCGAGACATGAACCGATACCTGTCGGCGCTGTCGAACAACTGATCGCAATACGCCAGAATGCGCGGCGCGCGGCACGCGGAGAGAAGCGTGGCGTGGAAGACACGATGCGCGCGCTCCCATTCCGGGTCAACGGAAGCCGGCGTAAACGGAATGCGGGACAGCCGGTGCCATGAGAGCAGGACCTGCTCCTCCCACTCGGCCCCACCGTACTCGAACGATTTTCTGAGAGCGAACTCGTTGAGCACGATCCTGGTCTGCAAGAGGTCGTCCAAATCCTCGATGCTCAACGGCGCGACGGAAAAGCCGCGCTGGTCGGAATGCATGATGAGGCCGTCTTTGGCCGCCCGGGTCAGAGCCTCGCGCATCGGAGCTGCGCTGACCCCATAACGTTCGCACAGCGAGCGGATCTTCAGCTTTTGGCCGAAGGAAAACATCCCTCCGATCACGTCCATACGGAGCTTCTGGTAGGCGGCCGTTGCGAGCGTCTCTGATGCGTCCGACAAACTACCCCTCCTGAAATAGAAATTTCTTGCCTTGACGTATGATAATCTTTATTTAAGTCGGGCAAGTCAAATAATATATTGTTTGGAGCCGAAATGGACCTCGGTTTGGCGGCTAAACGGGCCCTCGTATGCGCGTCCTCTAAGGGGTTGGGTTTTGCATGCGCGACTTCGCTCGCCCGCGAGGGCTGCGAAATCACACTGAACGGCCGGGATGAGGAGCGCCTTCGCCTGGCCGCAAAGTCCATCGAGGCCCTCGCGGGTAAGCCAGTGGCGTTCGTCCAGGCGGACATCGCGGAAGAATCGGGTCGCCAAACGGTTATCGAGGCCTGTCCCGAACCCGACATCCTCATCAACAACAATCACGGGCCGGCGCCCGGAAATTTCCTCGAGTTCGGCCGCACGGAGTGGTTGGAGGCGATCGAGCAGAACATGCTCGCGCCCCTTCACTTCGTAAAAACCTTTCTTCCTGGAATGCGGGACCGGAAGTTCGGGCGGATCATCAATATCACGTCTGCCATGGTGAAGGCGCCGCATCCCAAGATGGAACTCTCGTCAGGCGCGCGCGCCGGGCTCACGGCGGCCTGCAAGTCGCTTGCCCGGCAATACGCCGCCTACAACGTCACCATCAACAACATGCTGCCCGAGCGCATCGATACCGATCGTCAGCGCTTCATGGCGGAAAGGATGATGTCGGAGCTGGGAATATCGCTTGAAGAGGCACGCACCAGGATCGCCGACTCGCTTCCGGCGAAGCGATTCGGAAAGCCAGAAGAATTCGGGGATGCCTGTGCCTACCTCTGCAGCGTACAGGCGGGCTTCATCACCGGCCAGAATCTTCAACTGGACGGCGGCTCCTACCCCGGCCTGATTTGAACGAAAACCAATACAAGGGAGGACTTGATGGCGATACCGCGACCCGTATTTCGTCCACCGTTCAACATGACCCGAGCAAGCCATGTCGTGCTCGCGGTGAAAGACCTGAAAGAGAGCAAGCGCTTCTACGTCGACGCGCTCGGATTCGTAGTCAGCAGCGAAGACGAAAACCGCCTCTACCTCCGAGGACTCGAAGAAGGTTGCCATCATTCCCTCGTTCTGGAACAGGGCGGCAAGCCGAGCGCGCAACACATTGGCTTTCGCGTTCTGACCGAAGAGGATTTGGATGCTGCAGAAGCTTTCTTCCGGGATCTAGGTCATCGTCCGACCTGGGTCGAGGTACCTCATCAGGCTCGTACGCTGCGTGTTTCCGACGCCGCGGGTGTTCCTCTCGATATTTGCGCCTCCATGGAAACGAGGCCTCGTCTGATCTTGCAATCCAGCCGTTTTAGCGGCGCCTGTCCGCAGCGGCTCGACCATTTTCAGATTTTGACACCACACGTGGACCGGGCGCTCGAATTCTACACTCGTCTCGGATTCAGACTGTCGGAGTACATTACGCAGGACGGATCGGAAGAACCGAGCTTCGTTTTCCTGCAGAGAAAGGGCAATCCGCACGACATAGTGTTCGCCCCAGGTCCGGGCCCAGGACCTCTCCTTCATCACGCCGCCTTCACCATCCCGGAGACCTACCATCTCATGTTCATCTGCGATCTGCTCGCCGAGATGGGCTTCGGTAGGTCGGTGGAGTACGGCCCGGCGCGCCATTTCGCTCCCGGATATGCCCGCTTCGTTTATCTCCGCGACCCGGACGGACACCGCATCGAACTGTTCAACACTCACTACCAGACGATCGACATCGAGGACGAACCGCTCAAATGGGAGATGGCGAAGGTATTGGCCGGTGGATGGGGCCCCCCTCCTCCCCAATCGTGGATGACCGAGGCAGCTCCGTTCGGCGCGGCAGAATAGTCCGGCCAAACTGGCTGCGGCAGAGGGCCACCGGCTATTCCGAATAGTACCTCTAGAAGAGGCGCACCCGGGTGGAATTCAGGACTGAAAAGCTAGAGCGACGCGAGGTTAACCATCAGCGCGCCGACTGCCTGCGTCGGGAGCTCGGTGATCAACTTGGAGCCCTAGCCTTCAAAGGGTGTATCCGACGTGCTATATAATGATACACGGCAACGGCTAGAGGATCCGGATGGCTTTCCATATTAAGAATCCTGATACTGACGCGCTGGCCCGCAGGATCGCGGCGCTCAAGAAGATCGGCCTCACCGAGGCCGTGCATACGGCGCTCACCCATGAGCTGGAGCGTGAGCAGGGTAAGCCTACCTTGGTCGACTTGGGCGTACAGTTCTGTCGCGATCTCCGGGCCAGGGGCAATCCGCAAAAAAGTAGGCCGGCAGACAAGGTGTTTCGCGACGGCCTTTACGAAGTTGACTGATGTTTATCGATGCCTCGGCGTTGACCGCGATGTCGATCGATGAAGACGAAGCGCGGGAGCTGTTGACGCGCCTTCAACAAGCGGCCGCGCGTTGACACTCGCCGCTGGCAGTGTGGGAGGCGGTGATCGCCGTAGCCCGAATACTTGGTCTTCCAATCTCGGACGCTAGCGAAGCAGTCGAGAGCTATCTGGCGCTAATGGAAATCAAGATGGTGCAAGTGCCGCCCGAAACGGCCCGGATCGCGCTCGACGCCTTTGACCGTTAAGGCAAGGGCCGACACCCAGCACGGCTGAATTTCGGGACTGTTTTGCTTATGCATGCGCCTGCCATTTAGGAGAGCCTTTGATGTTCAAAGGCACCGATTTTCCGCAGACTAATATTGAAGCTGCATGATGCCGTCCGCGCAGGAGTGCTCACGGCAAGTGTAGGCCAGGACGAGAGCTACAAATCCCGGTCAACGACCGGCCAGTGACTGGAAAGGGCAGGTGGCTTTCCGAAGAACGCGGGCAGTCTCATCTTCTTCCCGAAGAGTGGTGCATTGACTTCCAGAGCGGACGCGCCACCCTAGACTCCGTCGAGACAGAACTGTTGCAGCTCTCCCGAGTTTCCAACTCGTTCACCTCCGCGGTGGCTCATAAATATGCGCAAAACGCCTGTCGGAATACACATTCGACGCAACCATGGATGCCATCATGGAGCTCGACATGCTCACGACGGCGTTTGTCGTAGCCTATGTGCGTCTGCATCAGGGCGGAAACGGCAGCGGATTCGATCGCCATAACCTTCCTTAAACGTTTCACAAAGTTCATGATGAAATCATCGAGATGCGCAACAAGATTCGCGCATAAAGACAGCCACCTTCACGAACTCATGGGGCTCGATTTTTATGGCGAACGCTTCTTTCTTAAATGCGGCGGAGAGGATGAAGGAGGCTGCATCCGACAAGTCCGCATTGCACGATGACGTCGACCGAGGAGAGCAAAGTGAGGAATTCAAGCGCATCACCGGCGCAGCTAGTGAACGATCGGAACGACCATGCTCGGCGCTGCCGCCGAGCATCTGAGGACCGAGGTCAAATTGACCGGCATTTAGGGCAACCGGGTGCAACGCTGCCATGTCCAAGCGGCACGCCGCCTATTCGCTGGATAGTTTCGATTGTCGCACGGTCGAACGACGCCTCCTATGTCGCGACGCCGGCGGTTGTAACCGCGACACGGATTTATCACGGTAAGCGCCTTGAAGGATCAGCTCGGTTTCCCGCGGGCACCCGTGTTGGAGCGCCGATGGCGTGGCGGCCTTCCCCGATCCCGTGTTCCTGCCGACTCCGCGCTCATTTGCGGAGCACACCTACCGACATGCCAACAGGCGGCCATTTCGCAGCGATGGGAGAGCCAAAGCTGATGCTGGCCGACTTGCGAGCTATCAACGGCAGAGTCTTGGGAGAGCGCTGCTAAAGTCGGAACTCTCGCTTTCCGAAGCGCGGCGCATCACGCTTGCGGCCCAGGGCTTCAATATCCCTCGTCGCGGCGGAGCCACCAGAGCGGCGCGGCTACAACGAGCGATCAAGCGGCTCTGCCTGCTTCAAGGGGCCCATTGGTTCAGCGTTGTTTGCTCGTCCACCTGCGGCAGAGACATCGTCGATGTCCTATCTCTTGCGACGCCGCCTTCGACAATTCGCGGACAGCTATAAGCATGACCTCACTGGAAGCCCACCGAAGGCATGCCATTCACCACCAGAGGGCCAACATCGACCTTGGTTGACATGAGAACGATCTCGGCAACTGGGATCTTTCCGTCACCGATGTCGCACAGCGCCAGCGTGCGAGCCACATTTCCGAGACAAATTGCTTGACCTAATGCGCGAGCGCGCTATCCGCGATAGTTGCTTCGTGTCGGCGGCGGCTGCTACGGAGCACCACGCATATTCTCGCAAAGAAGCATCAGAACCCCGCCTTTCCGATCGCATCAGCAAACGAACGATCGACGATCTCCGCCGCAACCAGCTTCTGCTTGATGAGGCCCCAGCGGAAATACAGATCAATCGTGCCCTGCTCGTCCGCAACCACGCCGTCGTCGATCGGCGCGATCCGGATTTTTGCGCGCGAGAGCCAGTTCTGCGGTACTGATGTCGGGATGTTCATCCACTTGCCCCAGGTCGCGGCATAGCTGTCGATATTGTTCAGCGACCACGCGCGCGCCGCGGTGAGGCGACGGATGAAGTCGTTGAGCTCGGTGCGCTTGTCCCTGATGGCATCGGATCGCGCCACCTGGAAGCTGAGGCCCGGCGTCAGGCCTTCCGAGGTGATGATGCGGCGCGATTTGAACAGCACCTCTTCCTGGCTGACGTACGGCTCCCAGGTCGACCAAGCATCGACCGAACCTTGCGTGTAGGCGATTTTGGCATCGGACGGCGCCAGGAATGCGATCTGCACGTCACCGGCACTCCAGCCGTTCTTTTCGAGCGCGGCCAGGATCAGCTGATGCCCGATCGAGCCACGGCCGGTCGCGATCTTTTTACCGCGCAGGTCGGCGAAGGTCTTGATCGCCGAGCTCTCGGGCACGAGGATCGCGAGCCCCTCGCGCGTCTGCCGGATCGCGGCGATCGCCTTGACGGGCGCGCCGGAGGCGGCGGCGAAAGTGAAGGGCGCGTCTCCGACCAGCCCGGTCTCGATCGCGCCGGCGCTGAGCGCTTCCAGCAGCGGCGCCGCGGCCGGAAACTCCTTCCATTCGATCTTGTAGGGAACGTCGTTGAGCAGGCCCGCGGCTTCCATCACCGCCCGCGCATTGCCCTTCTGGTCACCGACGCGCAGCGTCGTCTGCGCGCTGGCGAGACCGGCGCCCGCAAGGGCGAGCGCCAAAGCAGCGATGAGCCGGATCATTCCGCCGCGATGCCCCGTTGCTGGTCGCGTGTCGCGATCAGCTTGCGCGTCAGCGGGATCAGCTCGCGGCCGTAGTCGATGGCATCGGGCAGCGGATCGAAGCCGCGGATCAGGAAATGGCTGACGCCAAGATCATAATAATCGGCGAAGACCTCGGCGACCTGCTCGGGCGTGCCGACCAGCGCGGTGGTGTTGCTGTTGGCGCCGGTGAGCTTTGCGATCTCGGTCCACAGCCGCTTGTCAATGCGCGCGCCCTGGTCAGCCAGCGCCAGGAGCCGCTTGGCGCCGTCGGTGGCGTGGTTTGGCCGGCGATAGCCGGTCTGGTCCTGGAGCGCAGTTGCGCGTTCGAGGATGTGCTCCGCCTTCTGCCAGGCCTTCTCCTCGGTCTCAGCGAGGATCGGCCGCACCGACAGGCTGAAGCGCGGACTCGGCCGCCCGTGTTTCGCAGCCGCTGCGCGCACCCGCGCCGTGACGTCGCGCACCTGCGCATAGGACTCGCCCCAGAGCGCAAACGTGTCGGCATACTTGCCCGAGACCTCGATCGCGGCATCCGAGCCGCCGCCGACGAAGGTGTAGATGCCGCCCTTCTGCAGCGGCTTCACCTGGGAGAAACCGTTCTCGACGGTGTAATATTTGCCGCTGTAGTTGAACGGCTTTTCGCTGGTCCATTCCAGCCTGACCACGTCGAGGAATTCGCTGGTGCGGGCGTAGCGTTCGTCCTTGTCGTCGAAGGTGTTGCCGTCCTGACGCAGCTCGGCGGCATTGCCGCCGGTGATGACGTGCAGCGAGACGCGGCCGCCATAGAGCTGGTCGAGCGTGGCGAGCTGGCGCGCCAGCAACGTCGGCGCGGTGAAGCCCGGCCGCTGCGCAATCATCACCTTGAGCTGTTTGGTGATGGTCAGCACATGCTGGGCAACTTGCAGCGCATCCGGCGTGGTGGAATGAAACGCGAGCAGCGCGCGGTCGAAACCGGCAAGCTCATGTGCTTTTGCCACCGTCTCGATATAAGCGGGATCGAGGATCGGTCCCTGGCGCACGATGGTCTCGGAAGCATTGCTGTTGGCGATAAAGCCGATGAACTCGACCGACATGATAATCTCCCTGTTGTTTTCGGAAAGGCTAGAGGCCCAATGCGGCGCGGCCGAGGCCGGTGCGCGTGGCATCGTCCTGCGGCGTGTGCACGCGCCCGCACAGGACATCGCGATAATGCCGCTCCAGCGGATTGCTGCGGGATAGGCCGTGATTGCCGGTCAGCGACAGCGCGTCCTCGACCGCGGCGACCGCATTGTTGGTGACCGTCAGCTTGATGACGTTGGATTCGCCGTTGGAGAGATCGACGCCGTCGTCGAAGTCGCGGGCGAAGGTGTCGAGCAGCCGAGCATTAACCGCGAGCCTGGCCTCGATCGCACCGAGGATTTCCTGCGCGCGCGGCAGCGTGGCAAGCGGCGCGCCGAGGCTGGCGGGCACGCGCTGCTTCAGGAACTGGACGAACCAGTCGCGCGCCGCACGGGCAATACCATCATAGATCGCGGCGACGAAGACGGTGTGGACGGTCGCCTGCGCGACGTCGGGGGCGCGCCAGTCGGCGGGCTTGCGGACATCGACCTCGGCGTCGAGCGGGATCACGACGTCGTCGAAAATGACGTCATGGCTGCCGCTGGCGCGCAGGCCGTGATGGTCCCAGGTCTCGACGATCCGCGTTCCCGGCAGGCCTGCCGGCACCAGGAACTGGCCCACCCGCGGCTCGGCTTCGTCGGTCCGCGCCCATACCAGATACCATTTCAGGATCGGCGCGCCGGTCGAGTAGATCTTGTGGCCAGAGAGCCGCCAGCCGGTCTCGGTGCGGCGGGCCACTGTCGCCGGCAGGCCGCCCCGCGCGGGCGAGCCGAGTTCGGGCTCGACCCGGAGCGCATTGATGAGCGCGAGGCCCTCGACGCTTTCGCGCGCAAGCTTGCGCGACAGCCGCGCCGGCCAGGTCGGGCTGCGCGCCATCACCAAATGATTGATGTAGTGCATCGACAGCACCAGCGCGGTCGACGGATCGGCCTTGCCGATGATGCCGAGCACACGCGCGGCATATCGTGCGCCCGCGCCGGCCCCGCCGAGAGCCGCCGACACCGTCAGTGACAGCAGGCCGGCTTCGGAGAGCTCGCGAAAGTTCTGGAAGGGAAAGCTGGCGGCGCGGTCGTGCTCGGCTGCGCGCACGGCAAAGCCCGGCGCAAGCGCCTCGGCGCGCGCGATATAGTCGGGTTCGCCATGCGCCACCCGTCCCTGAGCGATAGAAGTCACCATGTTGCATCCAATCCCAGCAGGCCAAGAATCTGGCGGCGCAGGTCCGCAAGATATGGATCGCCGCGATGGCGCGGATAGGGACGGTCGACGCGGATGTCGGCCTTCACGCGCGCCGGACGCTCGCTGAAGACGATGACGCGGTTGGCGAGCACCAGCGCCTCCTCGGCATCATGCGTGACGAGGAGCGTGGTAAAGCCCTTGCGCTGCCACAACGAGACCAGCTCGGCCTGCATGGTGATGCGGGTCAGCGAGTCGAGCTTGCCGAGCGGCTCATCCAAAATCAGGATCTTGGGATCGTTCACCAGCGCCCGCGCCAGCGCCACGCGCTGCGCCATGCCGCCGGAGAGCTGGTGCGGATAGGCATTGCGGAACGACGACAGTCCGACGAGATCGAGCGCATCATCGACACGCTGCCGCTGGCTCTTCAGAATGCCCTGGGCTTCGAGGCCCAGGGCGACGTTGTCCCAGACCGACCGCCAGGGAAACAGGGTCGGATCCTGGAACACGACGACGCGTGACGGATGCGGCCTGACGATGCGGACTTCGTCCTCGCGCAGACTTCCCGCCTTGGGCTTGTCGAGCCCTGCCACCAGCCGCAGCAAGGTCGACTTGCCGCAGCCGGAAGGCCCCAGCAGCGCGACGAACTCGCCGGGCTCGACGGCGATGCTGACATCGCTCAGCACCGGCAGCGCGGCGCCGTCGATGTCGAAGGCATGGCCGACCTGCTCGATGTCGAGCGCGGCACCGGCGGCCGGATGCACGATTGCCTCTACCATTTCACGGTCCCCTTCTGCCAGACCAGCAGACGGTCGCGGATCGCAAACAGCAGCGTGATCGCGCCGGAGCAGAGCAGCGACATCACGATCAGCGCCGCATACATGTTGGCATAGGCAGCCCAGCCCTGCGCCCATTGCAGGTACCAGCCGAGACCGGCCTTTACGCCGATCATCTCGGCGACGACGAGCACGGCAAAGGAGGCGCCGAGCCCCATGAACAGCCCAACGAAGACGTGCGGCAGCGCGGCAGGGATCGCGACCTTCAGCACCAGGAAGGACGGTTTTTCCCCGAGCGTCCGCGCGACATCGTAATAAGCACTGCTGACACTCGCGACGCCCGACCATGTCAGCACCGTGACGGGAAAACCGGTCGCGAGCGCGATCAGAAAGGTCGACGCGCTCCAGCTCGAGGGGAAGGTGAAGAACGCGATCGGCAGCCAGGCGGTTGCCGGCAGCGGCCCGATGAAGCGCAGCACCGGGTGCACCCAATAGCCGACCGCGCGCGACCAGCCGATCGACACCCCCGTCAGGAAGCCGACCGCAGCGCCAATGATGTAGCCGCCGAGCTGCAGCTTGACCGAGGCGAACAGGCTGTCGAGCAGCTTCGGCAGATCGTCGGTATAGACCTCGATGATCGCCTGCGGCGGCGGGAAGAACGGCAGCGGCAGCCAGGCAAACTTGGCGGTCGCGACCTCCCACAGCGTCAGGAACGCGCCGAGCGCGATGAGCCAGGGCGCGCGCTGGCGCAGCGCCCTGCCCGCCGTGCCCAGATAGTCGGCGCCGACGGTCCCGAACAACACGACCGCGGCAATGACGAGCGCCGCGATGCCGAGCGAATGGGTGCGCGACCAGTCGCCGACATCCTCCCACCACAGGCAGGAGAGGCCGAAGGCAATCCACGCGATGCTGGCGAAAACCCCGGCGCCGGACTCGCGCACCCAGCTGGCAAACGCCGTCGTGGTCCGCGGCGCGCCGGAGGCGAGCCCGTCAGACAGAGAATACGTCGACATAGATGCGCTCCGCGAATTTGGTCGTATCGGTGCTCTGCTTGAAGACCTGCACGCTCTTGAGATCGTCGGCGTAAG
Organism: Bradyrhizobium sp. CCBAU 53340; assembly: GCF_015291645.1. Lineage (NCBI taxonomy): Bacteria > Pseudomonadati > Pseudomonadota > Alphaproteobacteria > Hyphomicrobiales > Nitrobacteraceae > Bradyrhizobium > Bradyrhizobium sp. CCBAU 53340. The sequence goes on along the minus strand of NZ_CP030056.1, from coordinate 95,341 downwards.
CCTTCAGTTCGCGCTTGAGCACCTCACCGGTCGGATGATGATGGTGGGTGTGGTAGCGCACCATGCCCTCGATATCGGCGAGCGTTGCGGCCTTCGGTGCGTAGGGCTGGAATGACTTTGCCGCGACGGCCGGATTCTGCGAGGTGAACATGGCGGCGTCGAGCAGCGCCTGAGTGATCGCACGCGCGACCTGGGGTTCTTCGCGAACCAGCGAGCCGCGCAGGCCGACGATGCAGCAGCTCTTGTCGCGATAGTCGCCATCGAGGTTGGAGGCGACCTCCCTGTACTGGGTGTCCTTGAGCCAGAGATAGGCAAGCGGGTCGGACGACAGGAAAGCCTGCACCTCGCCCTTCTGGACCGCAACATCGAGCAGATTGCCGGGATAGGCGCGCCAGTCGACGTCCTTGTTAGGATCAATGCCGAGTTTTGCCAACTGGATCGAGAAGAAGTTCTTGTCGGGACCAGCGAGATCGCCGACCGCACCGATCTTGCCCTTGAGATCGGCAAGCTTGTTCACGCCGGAATCGGCGCGGCTCAGCACGCGCATGCAGCCGCCATGGGTGCCGGCGGCGATCTTGACGTCAAAGCCCTGCTCGAGCGGTTTCAGCCAGCGCAGCGCCATGCCGAGACCGGCATCGCTCTTTCCGGTCGCGATGGCCTCGAGCAACTGGTCGGTCGAACCGGAATAGTTGACGAGCTCGACATCGAGATTCTGCTTCTGGAAGAAGCCGTGCTCGATCGCAACAGGCAGCGGCGCAAGGCACACCGCGCCGGCATTCCACGAGAGCTTTAGCTTGCGCGGGGCTCCCGTGAGCACAGGACCGTCCGCGGCCGTGCGGCATAGCGGGAATTCCGAGAAGTCTATGCCAGGCGCGGGCGCCTGCGGCACAAACGCCTGTGCGCCCAGGGCGCCGAACGGGGCCGCAAAGGCCGCCGCCAGTCCCGCCTGAAGCAAATGACGCCGGTCGAGGCTCGATCCGTTGCGCTTAATGTCGTTTCCCATCAGCCCCACTCCTGAGTTGGCACGCTCCGCCATCGGCACAACTGTTCGCGTTGCGGATGTTCCTGAGGGAGCTGCGTAGAGAGAATATTTTTCGCGGGTCGCTTCCTGCGTCCACGTTGATGCGATGTGCAAATCATGCGGCGCGGGTACCGCATCGTCAATGAAATGGAATTTCGAATCTGGCGCGATGCGAAGTCATTCTCTCCATCGGCACACGCAACAACGATGAAACGATTTTCGCTGACGCATCGGCTCCCAGGCAGCTTCACGACTCTGCGAGAGGATCACTGTCACCCAGTCTGAGGCATGCGCACGCCGCTTTTCTGAAAAGCACACATTCATTGAAATGTCCTTGCTCATCGCGCGCGCAATACGGTTGGCCATTTCATTGACTGCGTATCACGCGGTCATAGACTTGATCGTCTCGCCGCATCACGCGCCCACGTGTCGTAACAGGCAAGCAACAAGACAGATCACATGAGCATCAACTCTTCGGACCATTCGATCACGCACCGCCTGGCGGCCTCTCTGTTCGCCGCGGTCGTCACCTTGTCGACGGCAGCCGCGTCGTTCGCGGCCGATACAGTCGTGCTGCGCGTCGGCGACCAGAAAGGCGGTAAACGCTCGCTACTCGAGATCTCGGGTTATGCGAAGGACCTGCCTTACAAGATCGAATGGTCGGAATTCCCGGCGGCAGCTCCCATTCTGGAAGCGCTCAACGCCGGCGCGCTCGACGTCGGCTACACGGGCGATCTGTCTTTCCTCTCCGTCTATGCAGCGGGCGCGCCGATCAAGGCGATCGGCGGCACGCGGTCGGATGCCAAGACGCAGGCGATCCTGGTTCGTCAGGATTCACCGATCAAGTCGGCCGCCGACCTCAAGGGCAAGCGCCTCGCTGGTACGCGCGGCGGCTGGGGCCAGTTCCTGATCGATGCAACCCTGGAGAAGGCGCAGATCAAGCTGGACGAGGCGACCTTCGCGCCTCTCGGCCCTGTCGATGCCAAGGTGGCACTGGTGGCGGGGTCAGTCGACGCCTGGGCGGTGTGGGAGCCCTATGTCTCATTCGCGACGTTGAAGGACAAGGCGCGCGTCATCGCCGACGGCGACGGCCTGACGCCGACCATCACCTTCATCGTCGCCTCCGACAATGCCATCGCCACCAAGCGCGCCGCGGTTCAGGACCTCGTGCAACGGCTGAACAAGGCACGGCTGTGGTCGCTGGACCATATTGCGGAATACGCCAGGAGCACGGCCGAGCTGACCAAGCTGCCGGAGGACGTGCTGATCTCGGCCTACACCGCGCAGCGCACCAGCCCGATTGTGATCGACGAGGGCGTGGTGAAAGAGGTGCAGGAAGCCTCCGACCGCTCGACCCGCTACGGCATCCTGCCGAAGACGCTCGACGTCAGCAAAGCCGTCGACCGCAGCTTCACGGCTGCTGCGGCGGGATCGAATTAGGTTGGCTCAGGTGGCGGCCGTCCGGACGAACATCACCACCGATTCGCTTGAACGCGGGCGCAAAGACGCAGTGTTCGAGCTATCGGGACCTTGAGAAGGGCTCCAACTTCATCTCGATGTTCCGACTTCAAACCAGGATAAGGTAGCTTGACGTAGAGAGCGGAAAGCCTTCCTGATGAGCCTCGATCACGGCGAAGGTACGCTATTGTTGTACTATGGAATACTGCAATTCTCGGAATAGATTCGAAATACCTTCGGATTACTTTGACATACTTTAATTGGAGATTTTCTCCAGATCAGACCGCTTGCCGCACGTCGCAGCCGGCTCCAAGCGAAAGTGCCGCTGTACGTAACCACGACGGGTCTTGCGCTTGAACCAGGACTCAAGCGCCTCTGCACGTGCCCATCGAACAGATCGAGCCGCCGTTGGCCGTGCCCACCGAGGCGGCCCCATTCGCGCACCAATGCTGTATCGCCAAACAGCGTCGGCTCGATCGTCAGCACGTAGAACTTTGCGGGCTTATTGCACGGTGAGTTCGGACATGCGCCAGAATCGCAATTCCCGAATCAACCGTCCAATTAAATAAGTGAATCGACCAGGGCCGACGATTCAGAAATTTCATAACGGCATTTGTGGCAATCGCTGCTGAGCTCGCGATAGGTGACCGAGGCGAAGCCCGCAAGCTCCGGGCCTGTCGGACTTCAACGAAAACGGCGAACGCACCGCGAAACAGCGCCGCGGGTACGACAGGCACGATTTTCTGAACTGCCCCGGGCAAGCGCTGGATCAAGATCATGGCGCCCCTACTCTTCATCTACATCACTGAATATCTCGATCAACGCTCCGGAGATCTTCGGCGAAGATTTGAAAGTTTCGCTTCGCCGCGGGGAGGCCGCTGGTCCTCATCCTCGTAGATCATCTCGTCCATCCGGCGCAAAGCCGTTGACAACGCCGCTTGCAACGCGTCATCGTCCCAAAAATACTTTGCGGCGGCCTCGAGAGAATCGCGAAAGTCACGATACATTCCTGCCTGATCGCTCGAGCTGTAACTTCTTCGCGTGCGACCGACCGACGCACCAAGGTCGGCAAGCCATTCCCATTTCACGTCGGCGCAGAGCCGTTCGAATTCGTCAGAAGGCAACAGTGATCGCACACGTCCATCCTGGAAAATCGACTCGTCGAAGCATTCCAGCGTATTCCCGTATCTCCCTCATCAGGTTTCAATGTCCTCTTCGGACAAAGGACGATTTGTTTGAATCGGGCAAGCAAGCGGATGTTATTGCCGTCAGCCATCGGAATATGCAGGGGAACTACCAAATCTCTGGGCGCGCCTCGACGAAAGTGCGCAGAAATCTTCATCACAGCGCTCGGCTAGGAAGTAATGAAGGACGCTATTGATCGGCACGTCCAATAGTACCTTCTGCGCTCTATGGCGTTCTGACGCATCGACATCGCTGCGACGTCCGCAAAACACGTACGCCAGCAGTCGCTCGGATTTGGCTCCGGGCAGGTATATCTCGACGAGGTCGGGGCCTCCCGCGACGAATAGGCATCCGCGATCGTCGGATGACGAAAGGTCCACCTGTCGCCTTCCTCGTGCTCGGCTATAGCAAGGTCATCCAGCGCGCCAAGAGACGATATCGCCGCGATCATCGATTTGCCGGAAGCCGGATCCCGCGAAGCAAGACGAACCGGTGATCCAGCAGCGCTTCCACGCTCCGTCTATGCGCGTCCGTGGTCGCGAAGCAGCGCAGATTTGTCGCCCATCGCGCCGAGTAGATGTCATGCCTGAAGATAGGCTCCGCCGTCGATGAATTGTCGGAGATGCGTGAGGTTGTAGATTCGCGGAATTAGCATCCTCGGGGACGGGCGGCTCCGAAGCTGGGCCGCGACCCAGTCGCCTCCAAACACGCGACAACGCTGCACACCGGCCTTTTCGAAAGCCTGCAGATGCTTGCCTCGGCAGCTCCCGAAACCCCGGCGTTCGTAATGAAGATGTAATCGCCTGCGCGCCCCCTGGGCAGCGAGCTCCTTGGCATTGCCCGGCTGTCGCGCGCCATGGAAAACTGCCCCCTCAGTTCCGGATGGCGTTTGACACCCGGCTTCTTGGTGAGGTGCGACAGAGATAGACGGGCGGCGGCATTTCCGAAATGCTTGATCTGGATCGTGCACTTTCCGGCGCGGGGCGGCCTCGCCTCCTTCCCAAGCGCCGGGAAATGCTCGTCCGACCGCCATCGTGGGAGGCCAAAAAGTTCTGTATCGGGGACTTCAAATCTTCCGCCACGATGGCGAGGCACAAATCTTGGAATGCCTCCCGTCCGATACGAGGCAAATCGTCGATCGTACCTAAGTGGATAGGGCAGAGGGAACCCGGCCGCGCCTTCGCAAGTCTCTGGCGCATCACTACGTAGTAGTCAAATATGATATATTGAAGCAGATAACATTTCATATATGATGAATTATAGACCAAGCGCTGTGTCGCTCTGATCATGGACGAAGGCGGCTTCGTAGTCGCGCGATTGGGCACGGCCGACCCCTGCCCGTCGGAAAGTTTCCCGCCATCCATCGGACACGCGTTGAGCTGTATCTCGGATGATCTTTCGCGCGTTGGCGTCGGTGATTTCGAAAAACTCGCAGGCCTCGAGGGCGAGCTTGATTGATCGGTCGTGCGTGCCACCTTCCATGATCGCCGTCTCGAGATGCGGGTTGCGATCGGGCGCCGGGTTCACATCGAACATCGGCGACAGACGCCACCGTCCCGAACCGACGTACAGGAAGCCATGGTTCTTCAGATGATCATCCTTGTTCGAAACAAGGATAGTGAAGACCATCCGCCGATAGAGCTCCTCAAAATCGACTTGCGGATCCGGAGCTGACGTCCGCATGAAATCGACAATCTCCGTGTACGAACCGAGCTCTAAGCCTGTCTTCCCGAGCGCCGTTCGGGCGGAGATGTAGGGAATGCGGGCGCGGCCGCGTCGATCGAAACGCTGGACCAGCGCGACCGGAAATTTCGTGTCAGCGAGTTCCAGTCTGACCTCTGGAATGCGGATGCCGCACATCCTGGCAAGGTTCAGCGTCGCGACCTCGACCTGTTCGATCGGGTGCTGATCGTGGACGGAAGTGAACTTGGCAAGCCAGAGAACGTCGCCGTCACGAACGTTGGCTTTGGGCCGAGCCCCGCCCGAGCCGCCGGCTCCGGCAAGAGCTTGCATGTCCGCAGGGGAAATCTCCTTGCCTTGTTCGTAGGCGCGGGCAATCGCCGTGATCGCCTCTAGATCAAGAAGACGCGGTACCGCTTCGTTGGCCTTACCGGTAATGATCTTCCCATGTTCATCGATGAAACGCAGAGCACCTTGCCGGCATGTATCGTCGGACAGTGTGAGATATTCGAATTCAGAGAGGCCATTGCCATAGGCACGTTCAAGCAGTCTGCGCCCCCAGCTGTCGGGCGCAGCATCGGAGAAGACGCCAGCAAGCGCCTCGCGCGAATTGCCAGACTGCGCCGACGCATGAAACGGCCCGCCCTCAAAGGGCATGTTCGGCTGCAATGCGAAAGCACGCGGATCCTTCGCCCAGGCCGGGTCATAGGTGAAGATCGAAAATTGACGAGGCCCGGTCTGCGTGAAGCGTAGTTCACCGACTCGCGTTAAGCCTTCGCCAAGGGCTACTTGGGCGTAGTATTCAGTCATCAGAAGGCCACGCCGTTCGGATCAACATCGTCCGGTTCGTTTTTCCCGTCCTTGTCGCCCTGCCTCTCCTGCTTGCGCAGCCTTGCAGCGTACGATCGACCGCGCTGCGGCAACCGCTCCGACGTCAACGCCAAACCCAGATCGTCTTTCCGTATATCGACGAGATCGGCGAGATTCTCGATAAGCCCGAGAGAGACGAGCACGTCCGCGAGCGTGCCTACGGCGACTCCCGGATCGCCTTTTTCCAGGCGTGCGATGGTGCTAGGCGACGTACCCGCGCGCGCAGCCAAGTCGGCCACAGCCACACGACGGCGCAGGCGAGCCGATCGAAGGTCGTGACCAAGACGTTCAAGCGCGGCATTGGATTTGGGCGAACTCATAATATCACCATATGTGGCGACTAACACTTGTTTATATGCCATATATGACGAATTGGTTTACTTGACAACAGCCTGAGCAGCTCCATTTGGGTCCGGAAGCCGGACATTTCTTCGACGCTCGACGAGACATCGCGCAGCTCTAGCTCGGCCCTGATCACCGGCGTGACCTCGATCCTGACCTGCGCGGCGCCTCTCTGGACGGTCAGCTTGATGACAATCTTTCACCGGCGCTGACGACTTCCGTCACCCGTGCTGCCGGCAATCCTTTCCTGATGGCCGCCGCCATGCGCTCCATCGCCGCATCGATCGGGGCCAGAGATTTGGGGCGCGGAACCACCGGCAGATAGGTGTGGTCGATATCCACCGACAGGCGCGGCATGTCGCGGTGGAAAGGATTGATGGCGGCGCCGTCCTCGAGCGCAAAAGTAGGCTCCGCCGCGACGAATATTTGCTAAATGTAAGCTACTCAAAGACGCCTGGGTCCGTCGACGATCTTGTGTGTGATGAGACCAAACAAGCGGAGTAGGCCGGCAAGCAATATCTCGTCAGATTGTCAGACGTCGCAGCTACCATCTCAAAAGAAGCGATGGTGACCGACCGGACGAAACGTTTCGAAGGTCAAATTGTGGCCGGCCCGAGGTAACATCGTTCACGCTGATTGTTCGGCGAGGTTAGATCACGATCCTATATCAAGGTGACGTGACGGGCCAGATCGATTGGCTTGCCGTTCGGTATGATGCTATTCTTTCCTTTAGGCCGACCTGCGAAGCGGACGCGATGAGCCTCAGCATGTCGAAGCCGTCACCCGTTTCTCCGCGAACGCTGCGAGCACTCGCTGCAGCCATCCAAATCGATTGATGCGTCGAACTATCTAGCCGACAGGCGCGAGCGGTCTCGCTAGACACTGCCCTTTCGATGTCTTCGTAGCCAATTTGTTTCATAGCCAAGCCGGATTCCAGCGCGGATTGCGCATCGACCGTCGCCCCTCCCATGATCCATTCCGCGGCCGTCGCGGCGCCGACGATCTCGGCGAGCCTTGAGGTACCCAAGACAAGGCCGAAATTCGCTCCCGGAAAGACGAACGACGACCCCGGTAGGATCCAACGGATGGCACAGGCGCAGAACAGGTCGGCCCCGGCTCCGATCGCTCGCCCTCGGGCTATTGCCAACGTCGGGAAAGGTGCATTCTTGATCGCCTGGAGACAATATTCGATACGGACGAATCTTGCCAATAGCGTATCGTCTGTTTCCTCCTGGAGTCGCGACAGATCAAAGCCAGTGCAGAAGTTGCGCCCACTCGACTCGACGATCATAAGCCTGGCGCACGATCTTCGTGCCTCCTCTACCTCGCGCGTGAGGGCCGCGATCAAACCTGGGTTCAAGGCGTTGCCTACTTCCGGTCGGTTCAGGCGCAATCGCACGACACCGTCGGCGCGACCGACGAAAAGGTCTTCCGTCCCACTCACTGCGCTGGCGCCCAGAGGTTGGGAGTGAGAGCATTGGAATAACCCGAGACAAACTCTTGGGTCTCACCGAGATCTTTGAAGACATGACGTCGGATTCTCCCGATATTCCCACCGTAGCAGTGGATACTAATGGACACGCGGTCATCGAACGCATTTCGCACTTGATGAATGTCGCCAACCGCTTCCGACACGATTTCCACGTCGCCTGGCTCCAGTCGCTCGGAACCACCGATCGGGTCCATCCCATAGGCCGTCCGGCCGTACCTCTGGTTGATCTCGGATCCTCGCAACATGCCGATGACACCCCACACGGAATGGTCATGGACCGGCGTCTGCTGGCCCGGTCCCCAAACGAAGCTCACGACCGAAAAGCGATCAAGAGGGTCTCCATATAGCAGATGTTGCTGATAGAATTTGGGATCGGACAGCGCCATCGTCTCAGGCAACCAGTCATCCGTTGACACAAGCTCGCTCATCGCCTTCCTGACGCGCGAAACGACTATGACTTCGTCCTGAACGTTTTCGACACAGCGTGTCACCTCGGCCACAAATGCAAGCAGCTTTTGGCTCACCTCAGTCCTCCGACCTTGTTGAAACTCGGTTGAGGTCCGGCTGCCTGCGGCTGTAGGCGTCACGGAACTCCTTTGTATGTTCACCCAGCAGGGGCGGTCGGCTCCGGATTTCAAAGCTTTCGCCGCCGAACTTCAGGGGCGATGCGAAAGTCTGCGTCGTTCGTCCACCCGGCAACTGGAGTTCTTTGATCCATCCCATGTGGCGCGTCTGAGGATCTCCAAGGGCCGCGTCGTAGCTATTAATCCTTGCATGAGGCACACGAGCCTTCGCGAAGGCTCCGATCCAGTAATCGACCGGCTGGGTTTCGAATACGGCCTCCAGCAGCTCCTTGAGGGAGTGCTGGTTCGAAGCCCTGTCAGCGGTGGTAAGGAAACGCCCATCGGTGACGAGATAGTCGCGTCCGACGACACGACAGACCTCGCGCCACAGTCCGTCGTTGCCAGCCGCAATCGCGAAGAAGCCGTCCGCCGCTCGATAAGCCTGGTAGGGCGCATTACGCGGGTGGGCGGATCCCAATCTGCGGGGGAGCAGACCAGTCCCGAAAAATTCACTTGTCTGTAACGCGGCTATACCCAACGTGCAGCCAAACATCGGAACGTCTATGTGAGCGCCGTTGCCCCCCGCCCGAACCCGCACCAGAGCGGAGGTCACGGCAAAAGCGGCGTATAGACCCGACGCAAAATCCGAGATCGGAACTCCGCATTTGACCGGCGCTCCATCGCTTTCGCCCGTTACGCTCATCACGCCAGCAGCGGCCTGAATGGTGAGATCAAACCCACCTTCGTCGGCTCGAGGTCCGGTTTGACCATATGCGGATATCGAGCAGTAGATAAGATCCGGCCTCTCCGCGGCGAATTGCGGATAACCGAGCCCCAAGCGCTCCATCACGCCGGGACGATTGTTCTCGATCAGCACGTCGGCATCGAGCACAAGCCGCCGCGCAATGTCATTGTCCTCATCATTCTTGAGATCCAGGACGATCGATTTCTTGTTGCGATTGAGTGAGGCAAAGTTCTCGCTAAATCCTTCTGTCAACGGCGGCCATTGGCGTAAGCCATCTCCATTTGGCGGTTCGACCTTGATGACGCTCGCTCCCATATCCGAGAGCAGCATGGACGCGAAAGGCCCCGCTGCCGTCGAGCAGAATTCGACTACGCTAACCTGATCCAGGGGAAGTGGCTTCGACGACATATTTTTTTCCGGTCGCAGTCGTTCTGCGCTGAATGGATCACGTGAGGCCGGATGCGTGGTCTTCCGGCCGCACTCACGCGAAGCTCGAAGTGCGGAAAGCGTGGTTTGCCTTTGCTCCGAATCGCAGCAAACCGGTGAACCGGGACAGATGCCCTTCGCTCTCGATATTGTTGATGGCCTCGAAGAGCCTATCGGAGGATACCTTGTCCAATCTAGATTTGCAGCAATCGTCGAATTTTGCTTTGCGGTCGTCGAGGCTAAACGGGTATTTGAGGGTACCGACCGGAAGATCCCGCGACCGTTCCAGCGACCGGCCATTCTTCAACTTGACGGTAATGACATGAGGACGCATTAGGTCGACGTTCTTCTGCTCCTCCGCAGGATCGTAGCAACTGACGGTTGTCAGTCCGAAAAGTCGACGGTATTTTTCCTGCTTGACGGATTGCGGCGTGAAGTGACTGAGCTTCGGAGCACCGTCGACAAGAGCCACGGCCATGCAATATTGCATAGAGAATCTAGCCTCCATTTCGGAGACTGGATTTGTGTACATCAGATTTCGCGAGTTACCGTATCCAATTAGCGTGTTGATGCTTTCGACCTCGTCGGCCTCGAACTTCTCTTGCGCCCTTAGCTCGAAGAACGCGTCTAGAACCCGGTGCGTCGAGGCGCAACACGGATAGCGTTTGAACATGAGACCGCGAGACTCCGCCGTCATCGGCGCGCCCAGTTTCTCGATGTTTTTTCCCCAGCCAGCCGGTCCTTTGCCGCCGAACAATTCGAGAAAGCCCATCCCTCCTTCAAGCGCATTCAGCCGTCCCTCGACGCCGGCCGCGGCCAATTGGGCCGCCTCGATGGCGTGCTGAGCGGCAAGCCCGGCGTGCAGAGGCTTTGCCATGCTGCCAAACTGGACCTTGCACCCAGACGCCATACTCGTCCCGAGGCTGAGCGCATGCGCGAAGCGCCTGGCATCCAGCTTGAGAAGCCGCGCGCAGGCGCCGGCGGCTCCGATGCACCCGATCGTCGAAGTGGAGTGCCAACCAAAATCGTAGTGGCTACGCATCACACCGCTGCCGACCGCGAATTGGAGCTCTAGACCGACCAAATAGGCATCGATTAATTCGGCGCCCGAGGATCCCGCTTGCTCGCCAAGCGCCATGAGGGCCGAGACGAGAACCGAACTGGCGTGATTGACGCCCGGAAGGAACGTATCGTCATAGTCCAATGCATGGCCGGCCGTTCCATTTGCGAGCGCCGCCAGCTGCGGCAACACGGCCTTCTCCTCTCCGACGACCGTGCCAGGACCGGCACTATCGGAGGCGTACACCATCTTGCGGACGTTAGAGGCGCCGAGATCGTTGGATCCCGCTATGATGCAGGCAATTACGTCTTCAACAGCGTGCCGAGCGACGTCTCGCGCTGCCCTTGAATGTTCGAAGGGCGCTTCGGACCCCCACTTTGCAAGATGCTCGATGACCGTCATTGAATATTCTCCTCTCTCGGTGTCCAGTTGTCGATTTCCTCTATTGCGGTTTCCAAGCGCGGGCCTGCGCCCGGAGCTCAGCGGGATCGAAACCGCCACAATCGTTCTTGAACCGTTGGTCCGCGTACTTTGATATTTCCATCCGCTCCGGAAGGATTCCGTTCTCGTACAGCTTGTCGACGGTGTGCTGAACGGTCGGCAGTTCCTGGTAGCCGATGATGCCACCGGCTCCTCTGTGGTTCACGACGTCGAGCTTGGCTCTCAGGATGACCTCGCCTTCCCGGACCGCTTCATCAAGTGGTTTGTTCGATGGGAGCTGGCCAGGATAGACCTTAAAGTGATTGCGCACGGTCCCTTCGATGTTTCCTTCGGCGAAGAAGAACGATTCGTAGAGCGCACGGCACAGGCCTGCGACCACCTTCGGATGCTTTTCGATTTCACTGCGGGTGACAACCATACCGACCATACCAACGAGATCGTTCAGCGGGGACGGCACGTCTCTCATCTTCACGCCGAGGAGATTTCCGATCACCGCGTTCGGGCTATCGAACCCCGCGAAAGCCTGGATCTTGCCGCTTTTCAAAGCGTCCGCCGCTGGTGCTCCGAGACCGACCGGCAGGAAGGTCACGTCCTTGTCGGGATCGAGGCCGGCTTCCTTGAGGATAGCCTTGCCATACGGATAGGCCGCCGTGCCAAAACTACCGACTCCAATAACTTTACCTTTCAGGTCTAAGGGACCCTTCACCGGACTATCGGGGGGCACAATCACCCGGAGAGAATTGCCGGGGTCGAACGAGACGATAACAAGGTTCGGGTCTTGACGGGCGAGCGGCAAGAAGGACGCTAACGCCACCAAAGTATAGAATGCATTGCCGTTGCTTACGGCCTGCACCGCAGCCGTCGCGCCAGCGGTAGGTTGAAACTTGACCGTCACCCCCGCGTACTTCTCCGGCAACTTCAAGGTGGGCTGGAGCGATGAGTAAGGCGCGGACCCGATGCTCAATGCTGTATCCGAGGATGCGAAGGTCACTTCCTTCAGACTCTCGGCTTGCGTCGCACCACAGACGAAGACGGACAGATTGGCTGCAACCGCCAAACAACCTACTAAACGCAAGGACTTCCTCCATTCAATCGTGCCGAAAGGCATTGCGTGCCCATACCTGCAATCAGCCCCACGCCATTGACTGAAGAGCTCGGGTCACCGTCCTGACGATGCTTCTAAGGCTTATGCCGATTGCGGCCGTGAGAGCGAGGACCGCATAAACGGCCGCTATGTCGCCCGTGAACGACTTTTGTTGAATGACCTGCCCCAGACCTGCGGCTCCGCCGACCAGTTCGGCAGCGATTGCTCCGAGCAAAGCCAGCACGATGGCCACATCGAGAGAAGGCACGATGAAAGCCATCGCGAAGGGCAGCCTCAATTTGCGAAGTTCTTGTAGCCGCGTCGCCTTCATCGATCGCAGCAGATCGATCATGTCCGAGTTCACTTCAGTGAATCCGGCAAGTGTAGCGGTGAATACCGGAAAGAAGGCGAGTAGAGCCGAAATGATGACCTTCGGTCCTATGCCGTATCCGAACCAGGCTATCAGCAAGGGAGCGATAGCGATCTTCGGGAACGTCTGAACAGCAATGACGTAGGGATAGCCGGCACGCCGCAGGAGCCCCGAATATGCGAACGTCGCCCCCAGAGTGATGGCGACGACCGTTCCAAACAGGAAGCCAAGTACGGTTTCGTTGAATGTCACGAGGATGTCGTTCAGGAAGCGTCCGCCGACCACGCCTTCGTAGAGCGCGCCCGCTACCAGAGCTGGGCTCGGGAGGATCAGAGCGGACACAAGTCGATATTGGGACGAGAGTTGCCAGATAGCGAGAAGCAGCAGCGCAATGCCGAGCGCTAGCAGTGCTGCTCCGAATTTTCGGCCCCCCTCTAGGATCGAGGGGACTGAGCCGATCTCGGATTCGCTTCTCACGGCCTGGCTGGACACTTGCATTCTCCGTTTACAACATCGAACGATAGGTCCCGAGTCACAAATGAAGCCTATCGAAGGCATCCCGGGCTCTCGCCACCTCCCGGAAAAATTCTTGCTTCTTCCGGAGTGAGGCGTCCCTCACAGCGGGAAAGCCCTGCGCTTCGATGATGCTGTCTAAGCGCCCGGGTCTTGGGGCCATCACTCCGATGCGATCAGACAGAAAGACCGCTTCGGATATGTTGTGCGTGACGAAGATGATGGTCTTTTGCGCGCTCTTTTGCAGACCCATCAGTTCATCGTTCAGGCGCTCACGCGTGAATTCGTCGAGCGCGCTGAAGGGCTCGTCCATGGCCAGGATTTCGGGATCTGTGATCAACGCCCGAGCTATCGCCGCTCGTTGTTGCATGCCGCCGGATAACTCGTCTGGCGAGCGATTTTTGAAAGCGGCAATTCCCATCATCTCAAGCAGGCGATCGGCCCGCGATCTCGCCTCTTGCATCGAGCATGATTTCGTCACCTCGACGGGAAGGAGAAGATTCTGAAGAACCGTTCGCCAGGGTAGAAGCGTGGACTTCTGGAAGACCATACCGATCCGTGAATCCGGTCCGGTCACTTGCGTGCCATTTATGAAAACGCCACCTGTCGTGGGGGTGGTGAGGCCGGCGATGATGCGGAGCAAGGTTGTCTTGCCGCATCCCGACGGTCCGATGAAGCTGAAGAACTCGCCCTTCCGGATCGTGAGGGAAAGCGGCTTGAGCGCCACGGTCTGTTCCGAAGCGCCGAGCGCGAAGATCTTCGATACATCGCGAACGTCGATGCCGGTAGCCGACGGCGCGGCGTCTTCGCTGCGTGCCGTCGGCACTTCGCGCCTCTTCGACTCAGCCGCCCGCACGAGCTGCATCCGCCAAAGCAGCCTTGAAACGGACGCGGCACACGGCCGGATCCAGAGTTCGCTTAAACTTCGGCGGATCGGTGGGCTTGACCCGCATCAAGATGAAGACGGCATCTTCAGATTCCCGCAGCAACTTGCTGCCTTTCGGTAGCTCGGCTGCTGTACCGATAGTCAGGGTGCGCCTGATGCCGGACCCGACGGCGATCTTCTCAAGGTCTACGCCCAAACTCGTATGGCTGCGCTGGTAGCCGGTTTCGCCGTAGTGACCGTTGTCGACACAAACGATTCTCAAGTTGGGAGGATTGCGGACGCCGATGGTGGCCAGGGACCCGACGTTCATCAGCAACTCTCCGTCACCGCAAAAGGCGATGACGGTACGATCGGGACGAGCGAGAGCGAGACCCAACCCCATCATCGTCGCCGCCCCCATGGCCCCTCCGAGACCATAGGCGGACGGACCATCGTTCACCAGCGAAGTCACATCGCGCGCGGTGCCAGCCAAGCCCGCGATGAACAGGAACTCCTTGTGACCTCCCACTAACGCTGGAACGGCCTCACGTCGATCAAGGACGTAGCGCTCGTCGAACTCCGGATTGCCAACATTTGCTTTCATGATCATGCCCCCTAGAACGCCTTCGCGCCGATGAGTTTTTGAGTGAGGAGGACCGCAACTGCCTCGCCGCCTTGGAAGGCCATCGTGATGGCAGCCGAGACGACAGGCACGACGTCCTCAGGCCGGTCTACACGCAGACATCGAACCGACATCGCTTCCAGGACCGGCTCGACGGCCCTCCCCATCGGCATCTGCCAGGGATTACCCTCGCCGAAATCTCCGCGCATACTCAGGAGCGTCAAGAAAGGGAAGCGTCCGCCCGCTATCAGGGAGAGAAGGTTGACGCAATTACCCGCGCCGCTGCTCTGCATAAGCAGCACGCCACGGGCGCCGCCCAACTCGGCACCCGCCATCATCGCGACACCTTCTTCTTCGGTTGTAAGCGCGATCGACTCGACCTCGGCATCTGCGAGCGACTCGTTGATGAGAACGGTGTGGCCGGCATCCGGGACGTAGGCAAACTGCGTGAAGTTGTTTCGTCGGAGCAGGTCGTACAACTCATATTGCCAGCCCGCCCGGGCGGCTTCCTTCGCCTTAACGCGGCTCTCTGCGTGCACAGCTGCTGACAATGAACGATCCTCCTTGTATCTCCGACCAACCCGGCAACCGGGACGACGTCGTAGTGATTGCTACGATCAGTGAGCCGGAGACGTCAAGGCGAGATCGACAGCCGGTCGCTTCCCGCGCTGCACCAAACCACGGCCGTCGCGACAAATTTACTCGAAGTCCCCGAAGCTTACGCGCAGGACAAGCCTCCTCTTTCATTTTGATCATACTTCCATAACAGCTGCTGTCGTTGCCCATGCTGCTACCTCGATCTATTGAGCTGCTTGTTGCGAACGCTCAAACGGAGGAGATGGAATGCAGCACTTCGAGATGGTGATCGGAGGAAAAAAGCGCGCGTCAAAGAGCCAACGGCGATTGGAAACACAGAACCCTTTTACATCAGAGACCTGGGCGACTGTCCCGCAAGCCGATGCTTCCGACGTGAACGACGCAGTCGACTCCGCACACAGGTCATTCGTCGAAGGACCTTGGCCTCGGCTGACCGGAAAGCAGCGAGGGGTTATTCTTCACCGGGTTGGAGATCTCGTGCTGAAGAACATCGAGAGCCTGGCGCGATGGGAGATCCGCGACAACGGAAAGACTATTTCCGAAATGCGGACCCAAATGCAGACGATGGCGCAGTGGTATCACTACTACGCCGGCCTTGCCGACAAGGTCCACAGCTCCGTTATCCCCGTCGATCCGGAGAATTATTTCAACTACACACGATACGAGCCGATCGGCGTCGTCGCCGCGATCACTCCGTGGAATTCGCCGTTGAGACTTCTTTCCTGGAAGATTGCCCCGGCCCTCGCCGCCGGCAACACGGTGGTCGTCAAGCCATCAGAATTCACATCCACATCGACACTGTTGTTCGTGGATCTGCTCGAAGAGGCTGGAGTGCCGCCCGGCGTCGTGAATGTTCTTACCGGCTACGGCTCCGAGATCGGACCCGCGCTGGTCCAGCACCCACTAGTCGCCAAGATCTCCTTCACTGGTGGTGTCGACGCCGGTCGCAAAGTCTACGAGCTCGCCGCTCGCCACCTCAAACCGGTAGCCCTGGAACTGGGCGGGAAATCGCCTAACATCATTTTCGAGGACGCCGATCTGGATGCTGCGGCAGCCGGTGCCGTCGGAGGTATTTTCTCCTCGACCGGGCAAACATGTGTCGCGGGCTCCCGCCTACTCGTTCAAGAGACGGTGCTTGAACAGATCCTTGAAAAGCTGGTCCGGCGTGGAAGCGGCATGCGGCTGGGCGACCCGTTGGATCCAGCGACCGACATCGGCCCTGTCGCGACGGAACAGCAATTCCGCAAGATACTTTCGATGATTGACACAGCCAGCTCGGAGGGCGCGCGGCTAGTGCTTGGCGGCAAGCGATCCCACGCCCCGGAATGCGGCAAGGGATGGTTCGTCGAACCGACGATCTATGCCGATGTGAAGAACACGATGACGATTTCCCAGCAGGAAGTCTTTGGTCCCGTTCTTTCTGTTATCGCGTTCAAGGATGAAGAGGATGCGATCCGCACGGCTAATGCGACCAACTTCGGCTTAGCCGGGGGATTCTGGACCAAGGACGTAAGTCGCGCTCACCGCGTCGCAGCCCGACTCCAGGCCGGAACGGTCTGGATCAACATGTATCGGAAGACTGATCCTGCCGTTCCCTTTGGTGGTTACAAGACATCCGGCTTGGGGCGTGAAAGTGGGATCGACGCGATGAAGGATTTCCTTCAGACGAAGAGCGTGTGGCTCCGATTGCAGTAGACATCCCGCTGCTATTTCGGGCCTGCGTGCTTGCACGCCCGCAAGTTCTCACGTGATCGCCGGCGCTGCGAGACAGCCGCGCGTCCTCCATCCGCTCGCGGGCGCTTAGTCGATTGCTCCCGGGCCGTCGCTTATTGATAAATCGGAGCCAAAATGAGCATCTATAGTGGGCCCGTCTTCGAGATGGCTTCACGACAGTTCACCGTGATTGCCGATCATCTGGCAATTCCCATCGACGAACGCAGCCGCTTGCTTCTTCCCAAGCGCGCCATCTCGGTTTCTTGCCCCATCCATTGTGATGACGGGTCGATCTCCGTATTCGAGGGCTATCGAGTCCAGCATCACCTTACACTCGGGCCGACCAAGGGAGGAACGCGCTTTGCCGCTAGTGTTGATATCGGCGAAGTCGCCGCCCTCGCGATTTGGATGAGCTGGAAATGCGCACTGGTCGGACTACCCTATGGCGGCGCGAAGGGCGGTATTCGTGTCGATCCAGCGAAGATTTCCCACCGAGAGCTTGAGGCGCTCTCGCGCCGCTATATGCAGGAGATGATTCCGTTCGTGGGTCCGCACGTCGACGTCATGGCTCCCGATATGGGCACCAACGAGCAAGTGATGGCGTGGTTCATGGACACGTATTCCATGTACCAGGGGCGTACCGTAACGGAGATCGTAACCGGCAAGCCTGTTGGCGCGGGAGGCACCTTAGGGCGTCGGGAGGCGACAGGACGCGGCGTCGCCCATCTGGCCAAACGAGTTTTGAAGGATCTGTCGATCGACTGGTCGACGGCGACCGCGGTGGTTCAAGGCTTCGGCAACGTCGGCTCGTACGCGGCACTGGAGTTGAGCAGGAGCGGCGTCAAGATAGTAGGTGTCGGCGACCACACGGGCGCATTTTACGACCGTGCAGGCCTCAACGTCACACAGTTGATCCGTCATGCGGCGAGGCACGGAAGTCTGTCTGATTATCACGAAGCGCCCCGTCTCGATCCAGCCGAGCTCCTGCAGCTTCCTTGCGACGTCCTTGTGCCAGCAGCCATGGAGCGGGTGATCGATGATCGCGTGGCGCGGGATCTGCGATGTCGCGTGCTTGCTGAGGGCGCCAACGGCCCGACCACTCCGGAGGCTGATCTGGTCCTAGAGAGGCGCCGCAACGAGATATTCCTCATACCGGATATTCTCTGTAACTCGGGCGGCGTGATCGTGAGTTATTTCGAGTGGCTTCAAGACCTCCAGCAATTGTTCTGGGAAGAAGAAGAGGTTATGCGGAGGGAATATCAGATCCTCGATCGCGCATTCAACGATATGGTTACCCGCGCCGCTCGTGACAACGTCTCTCATCGAACCGCCGCCATGGCCATAGGTGTCGAACGAGTGCGGGCAGCGAAAACGACCCGAGGGCTTTTCCCATAATAAGCTCACCATTCTTCGCTAACGGCGAGCGGCACTCTGCCCATCCTCATCTCACGAAAATGCCGAGACCTTTGAAGGCCTCGGCGAGTCAGGGAGGAAACGCCTCATGCGAGGCCGAGATCTAAAGCGCACGCGGCGAACTCTTTGTAAACTCGTTTCTGCCGAAAGCCGCCCTCGCGGTGGGCGAACACTGGCTGATTATGTCCGCAGGGGGCCGGCATCTCCGCCGATTTCGGCGAATCGAGACCTAGTAGACCTCGCTATGTCCGCTATTAGTCTCTGCACCAGATCTGATACGGGACGATCGACCGGGAGGCAGACCACAAGATTGCGTTGGGCCCAGTTATCCGACAACTCGACAGCCCGCGCTCCTGCGTCCTTCACCGAAGAAGAGATGACGCTTACTGGGACGACGGCAACGCCGGCGCCCGCAGCCACCATGCGGCAAACACTTTCAAACCCTCGCAAACGTATGCGGATGACCAGCTCTCGACCGAGCCTTCGCGCATGATCGGCGAGATATGTCTGAATGGATGCCTGCTCATCTAGGCCGATGAAGTGCTCGTTCAACACCTCGGCGAACCCTATTGAGGTGTAGTCGGCGAGCCAATGCCCCGGAGGAACCAGTACGACAAGGCGGTCCACTCCGAATGGCTCCGTTCGCAGCCCTTCAAACTGCGCATTCTCGGCGGCAATTCCGAGGTCTGCTTCACCCGCTCTTACCGCCACCGCGATGAGATCCGACGTCTGCTCCTGGAGATCGACCGTCACGTCGGGATGCCGGGCGAGATAGCTCGCCAAGACATCCGGAAGGAAGCTTGCGATGGCATTCGAATTGGCCCGCATCCGTATCAGGCCCCGTTCGCGCTTTCTCCACGATCGGACCGCCCCGCTCAGCCGCTCTGCCTGCATAAGTATGCTGCGGGCGTGCCCGGCGAACTCCAGTCCCGCTGAGGTCGGTCGTGTCCCTTTGACCGTACGCTCGAACAACTGCAGGCCAGCCCGCTCCTCTAGCGATTTCATGCGTTCGGACAGCGCAGAAACAGAGAGGTTGGCATGTCTGGCTGCCGCGGCAAGCCCACCTCTGTCCACGACGAGCACAAGCAGCCGCAGATCCACCAGATCGAAATGCATGCCTTTCTCCAACTCCGAATGCTGTTGCTGGATAATACGACTGTTGGTCCACCAGCGATATCCAATAGGTTCGACCAGAACGAGAGGTCTAGATGGTTGACGGACACGACTACCAGGAATGGATCGGGCGCACAGTAACCCAGGAAGACATGGTGACAGCCAGTCCGATTGAGCGTCTGGATGCGACCCTCGAAACCGACCACCAGCTCTATTCAACGGGGGTTGCGCTGCCTCCGCTGGCCCACTGGTTGTATTTTCTACCTAACGAACGGCAATCGACATTAGGGCCTGACGGGCATCCCAAGCGCGGGGGCTTTCTTCCTCCCATCCATGACCTTCCCCGGCGGATGTGGGCGGGCAGCAGGCTCACCTTTAAGAGCCCGCTGCGCGTGGGCATGCATGTCAAGCGGACATCGACGATCGAAAGCGTGACGTCCAAACAAGGTACGACCGGCCCTCTGGTGTTCGTCACGGTAGGGCACGCCGTCCACGACGAGAACGGCCATCTACTTCTGACGGACCATCACGACATTGTCTATCGAGATGTCACAGCGCCCGCCGACAGAGCGAGATCAACTGCACCGAAAGGACCATGGCATCGCAGCATCGTGCCGGATACCGTCATGCTGTTTCGCTATTCGGCTCTCACGTTCAACGGCCATCGTATTCACTATGACCGAACGTACGTCTTTGCGGTGGAAGGTTATCCAGGCCTGATCGTCCATGGTCCGCTCATTGCTACTCTCCTGATCGATCTCGTTAGGCGCAGTCTCCCTTCCTCAGTGGTGGTGAAGGCATATTCCTTCCGCGCGGTGTCGCCGCTTTTCGACGGCAGCGAACTTCATCTGAATGGCAGTCCGCCGGACGAAACCGGAAAAATCCTGCTGTGGGCCACGAACGATCGGGACGAGCTTATCATGAAGGCGGAAGCTACAATCTAAGGTCGGAGGTGTCGTGACGCGGCCACTGGACGGGGTATTGGTCATCGCAATCGAGCAGGCAATCGCGGCTCCCTATTGCACGCGTCAGCTTGCCGACCTCGGCGCCCGAGTCATAAAGATCGAACGGCCCGATGGTGGCGACTTTGCTCGGGCCTATGATACGCGTGCGCGTGGTCTTGCCAGTCATTTCGTCTGGACCAATCGGTCGAAAGAGAGCGTCACCTTCGACCTGAAACGGCCGGGAGCGTTGGAAGCCGTGCAACGGCTCATCGCGCACGCAGACGTGTTTGTGCAAAATCTTGCTCCAGGGGCAGCTGCCCGCCTAGGGCTCGCCGATGGCGTGCTGCGCTCCACATACAAGCAGCTGATTACTTGCAACATATCTGGATACGGTCCGAATGGGCCGTGGGAGAAGCGCAAAGCATACGATCTACTGATTCAGGCGGAGGCCGGCTTTTTGTCAACGACCGGCACGCCGGACGCCGTTGCAAAGGCCGGCATCTCGATTGCTGACATCGCTGCGGGCACAATGGCTTTTCAGGGCATTTTGGCCTGCTTGCTGCGTCGAGCCAAAAGCGGACAGGGCGATCATGTCGAAGTCTCGATGCTGGAGGCCATGGTGGAATGGATGGGATATCCGCTTTACTATGCGATGGACGGAGCACAACCTCCGGCTCGGGCGGGAGCTGGCCATGCCACGATCTTCCCATATGGGCCCTACGAAACTGCTGATGGCATGGTACTTTTCGGACTTCAAAATGATCGCGAGTGGGCCGCGTTCACGACGATCGTCTTACAACGGCCCGAGTGGGCCAGCGAAGCACGCTTTAAGGGCAATGCGGGCCGGATGAAAGAGCGAGCTGAGATCGATGCCGTCATCTGTGACACGTTCCGCAAGCTGCCGTCGAACGAAGCCATCTCGCGCCTCGAGACCGCCGGGATCGGTACGGCTCGCGTGAATGACATGTCCGCCGTGTGGGATCATCCGCAACTGCGCAGCCGCAAGCGCTGGGCTTATATCGAAACCCCGGCGGGCCCGATGCCATCTTTGCGACCAATTAGCGGTGAGTCCTGGCAGCCGCGTATGGACCCGGTGCCGTCCCTCGGACAACATACCGAGGCCGTCTTGAAGGAATTCGGTCTGACCGAGTTCCGCGAGAGCTGATATCTTCCTGGGACCCGAGCCCGAAGTCATCGACTCGATCGGACGCGATCTCGCACTGCACGAATTCGCCCAAGGCTGCCCGCCTTTGATGCGTGCTCGATTGCACATTAGGTTCGACGGGCCGTCGCCTATCACGCTCACCGTCGATCGGACGAGGCGCGCCGTCGAAGGATGTCTTCCAAGGAGTGGATGCTAAGGCGCGCGTCCCGAAAGGACGCGTCCTTCAATACCACCGAGTGAAGCTCGGTGTTCAACCGGATACCCTCTGCGCGCAGGTCTGCCAAGGCCGAAAGCATGCGCTCGATACACTCCGAACGATCCTCGCCCCTAGCGATCACCTTGGCTATCAAGGAGTCGTAGTGTGAAGGGACTTCCGAACCTGCCACGATATGGGTATCGACCCGAATTCCCGGTCCGCCCGGAGCCAGCCAGCTCTCAACACGACCAGGAGAAGGAATGCCGTCGAAAGGATGTTCCGCATTGATCCGGCACTCAATAGCATGGCCTCTGCAGGTGACCTCGGATTGACGAAGTCCGAGCGGCTCGCCCAATGCCACCCGAATCTGCTCGCGCACGATATCGATGCCGCTGGTTTCCTCGGTTATTGGATGTTCGACCTGTATGCGCGTATTCATCTCGATGAAAGCGAATATCCCGTCCTGGTAGAGAAATTCGAAGGTGCCTACGCCGCGATAGCCGATCGCCCGGCAAGCGGCTACACAGCGCTCCCCAAGTTCGGCGATATTGGCCTCAGGCACGCCTGGCGGCGGCGCCTCTTCAATTAATTTCTGGTGGCGGCGCTGCATCGAGCAGTCGCGGGCGCCGAGCCATACTCCCTCGCCTCCCCCATCGCAGATGACCTGGATCTCGACGTGCCTCGGGTGCTCCAAAAATTTCTCCAGGTAGATCGTCGGATTGGCAAATGCCCGCCTCGCCTCCTCCCGCGTGGCTCCGATCGCTTGGTGGAGACTTGCGCTGTCTCGTACGATCCGCATGCCGCGACCGCCGCCGCCGCCCGCCGCCTTAATGATAAGAGGGTACCCAACCTCGGTCGCACACGCTTGGCAGAGCTGCGGATCATCGGGAAGCGCGCCATGACTTCCCGCAACGCAAGGCACGCCGAGCTCGCGCATTTTCGCCTTCGCGGCGATCTTATCCCCCATTAGCCGGACAACATCGGAGGTCGGACCAATGAAGATGAGCCCAGCGCCTTCGACCGCTTCCGCGAAGTCTCCGTTCTCCGACAAGAACCCGTATCCGGGGTGAATTGCGTCGGCACCAACGGCGGCTGCTGCGAGCATCACCGCCCCAATATCCAGATAGCTCGTATCTGCCGCCGCGCCGCCGATGCAGACCGCTCGATCGGCAAGAGCAAGGTAAGCCGCCCCTCGATCTGCCTCGGAGCAGACAGCGATTGTTCGCAGCCCCAGCGTCCGACACGCGCGAATGATCCGGAGCGCTATCTCGCCTCGATTAGCGATCAATATGGACCGCACCGACATTACGCCGCAAGCTCCGTTAGCGGAACGATACGTCCTCCGCCGTCTTCGACCACCGTCCTTACGGCTCTCGCGATTTCCACAGCGCCCGGAGTATCGCTATGGACCAGGACACATTTTGCGTCGACCTTGATCCGCTTTCCCGACACGGACGTGATAGTCCCGTCATCGAGGAACTGGCTCATTCTCCTCGCAACCTCGGTCAGATCGGTGATAAGTGCGCCCGGATGTCGCCGATTAACCAAGCGAGCCTCGTCGTCGTATGCCCGGTCAGCAAAGATCTTGCCTACCACCCGCAATCCGAGCGACTTCGCGAATGTGCCTGCGTGACTCTTGACCGAAGCCGCGATGATCAGATCCCTGTCGAACGCCGCGAACACTTCGAGAATCTTCTCGATATATTCCTTGTTTTCCTGTGCCATCTGGCCCAGGGCGCCATGGGTCCCCGCGTGGGTAACCTTGTAGCCATTGACCTTCGCGATAGCAGAAAGCGCACCCAGTTGATAAAGCGCATGCTTCTGCATGTCACGCGGATCGATCTTCATCGGGATACGCCCGAAACCGAGTATGTCCGGCAGCCCGACATGTGCGCCGAGAGCTACGCCGTTCTCTTTCGCTGCCTCGACCATGCGCGTCATGATGACCGCATCGCCCGCGTGAAAGCCGCAAGCGACGTTCGCTGATGAGACCAGCTTCATCAGCGCCTCGTCGTCTCCCATCCTCCAACGGCCAAGGCCTTCGCCAAGATCAGAATTGAGATCAATCTCCATGGGTGCTCCTTTCGGCAGGACCTTCGTTTCAGCCCGATGCCATTATGCGGTATAGCGTCGTTCCGTATTCGACGTCGCTCTCACTGCGGCAGACCTGCTCGATCACACGACCGGCGACGGGCGCGATCACCGGCCTGAAGATTGGTCCGATAGCGATCACCCCGAGCAAGTCACCTTCTTGAACGTGATCTCCTACGGTCGTCGCCTCTCCCAACGGGTGTCTATTCGAGAACCTACCCACAGCAGGAGCCCGAACGAACGTGGCTGCGTCGGTCCGCTCGACGCCAGCCAGCTCTAGCGCTCTCGTCCCCACCATTTTGCGGTTGTGCCGGCCCAGAGAGAGGCGGATCGAACTCTCTCCGCGTTGCGCCTCCAACTCTTTCACGCCTGCCCGTTTCATTTGGGCGATCAACTCCGCTAATTCCCAAGACTCGATGCTCATGGGAGCTTCGCTCGCGGGGAACACCTACAAAACTTTGCCAACCGTCGGATCTCCTCGATGTAGCTGCGCGTCACCCTCTCGACATCGCGAGCTTCGGCGAAGCTGCACCGAACGAAGTGAAGACACTGGCCTGGCCTTGCTTGCCCAATCCGCCAAAGATCGGGCTCGATGACGACACCAATCTTCGGGTAACCGCCCGCAGAGTTACCGTCCGCCAGTTGTATCACCGGATCACCGGAAGGCGGCACCTGAATGACGCCAGGTACGATCGGGTGCGACCTCATTTCCACGTCATGCGTCCGGCACAGTGTCGCGCCCGTAAGATGATAGCCCATCCGGCTGCTTTTCGTGGAAATCGTCCAAGGTGTGGTCCAAAAGGCGGTTTTGGAGGATTCGTCGAACAGGTCGTACTCCGATGCCGTAATGACGCGGAGGATGACTCCCCCCGGGCTGCTGCCCGCCCACGTCGCCGACGGCAGCTCAGACAAGGCTGGACTGGCGCCATATCCTCCTAAATCCCGCAGAGTGACCGGAGCGGCGTGCCCTACCTCCAATTGGTCTCCGGCCTTAAGCGAGCGCCCTTCAAAGCCGCCGAAGCCATCGCGCAGCTGCGTACTGCGAGATCCGAGTATTACGGGAACTTCGACGCCACCGGCGATCGCCAAATACGTCCGCAAACCGTCCACCGGCTCGGACACCACAAGCTTTTGGCCGCCGCGAGCCGGCGTCACCCACCAAGGAAGTACCGCCACGCCATCGAGCTTTGCACGAGCTGTCGCGCCTGTAAGCACAAAAAGAGTGTCAGAATGAAACTTCACCGCGAACGGATACAATTGCAGTTCGATGGCGGCCGCGTTCTCCTCGTTTCCCAAAAGCGCATTGGCCGCCGCCAAGGCCACGTGATCCATCGCCCCGGATCGTCCAATCCCAAATCCTCGAAAGCCGACACGGCCGTCATCCTGCACGGAGTTGAGCGGCGGAGTCTGAACAACCTCAATCATCTCTCTATGCGCTCCACGCGGAAGCGAATTCGATCACCGACATCGAGAAGATTTGGCGGATTGCGACTTAGATCAAACGGCACCGGCGCCTCCGGTACGTGCCCGATGACGTACCAGCCGGTCGGAAACGTCGGTGGCCCACCGGCGCCGCGAGGATTTCCAAGATTTGATTGCCCGCCCCCGATCGTCACATTTCCCCCAAACGGACGCACCACGGGCACCTTTCTTCGAGGTGTGAAGAGACGTGGGTCTAAACCGAAGAGATAGCCGAATCCCGGCGTCGTGGAGGGCGCGAACACGACATATTCCGGAGTGGAATGCAGCTTTACGACGGTCTCCGGATCGATACCGTGATGAGCAGCCAGTTCACCAAGGTCCATGCCGCGATCGCCTCCATAAACGACACCAACCTCAAGAAGCTTCCCTTGTGGACCGCCCGGTTCAACTTTCCTCCAGCTCTCCAGAAGTCTCGATGCAAGTGCTTCCGGATCGGCCTTCGAAGAGTCGAACAGGACGAGAAGATTATTCATACCGACTTGAGTATCGACAACCACGTCCCATTGACCGACCTGCTTGCTAAGAGTCCAGATACGCTCCTGTGTGGGTAGACACATCGGCCCCTCCGCATCGAACAAGAGCGCCGCACTTCCGCACAAGCTCACCTGCGGGTTTGCAAACTCTATCGGCCTGGAAGGCTTCATGTCGCTTCGCCATCGCTACTGGTATTGCTATTGCACTTCACCTTGAACAATGGCCGTTCGGCCTGCACTTCCACTCCGTTTTCCACCAATATTTGCTCGATTACACCGGCTGTCGGAGCGAGCAGTGGAGTGAAGAGCTTCATCGCTTCGATGATGCCGACCTGCTGACCTGTGGAGATCCGGCTTCCAACTACTACGAAAGGTTCGGCACCCGGCGCGGGCGCGCGATGGAAAATGCCCTGCATTGAAGCGCAGACGAACGACGTCGTTTCGTCGACGGCTTCGTTCGACACGGTCGCATCAACTGGCGGATCGGAAGGCGCCGCCCCATGCATTTCCTGCCTACCCTGTGCGGCCGCAAACATCGTGATCTTTACGCGCAAGTCTCCGTCGGATGCTTCCAGCTCCTCGACCCCTGATCCATGCATCAAGCCAATGAGCTTTGAGATCATCTTGAAGTCTTCGCTTTTCATGGCTCCTTTTCGTCTCCAAGACTCATCTTCTTGCGTCGCAAACGTCGAAGCCATTCAGCCATCGATCCTCGATGGAGCTGCGTGCCAGCCATATGCTGGGCAACACTAAAAACAGTTCGCCAAAACAACGCCAATAACAAAAGTACCTACTTTCATGCATATGATGCATATAGCCCCGGCTGACGGCAGCTTCTTTTTTCCGCCGTCAAGCACCTCCTGTCGGAAGAGACCGGACGCCTTCTACACAGCAGCCGTTGCTATCGCCGGCCTGGCCCTCCCTCGGCCTCAGCAAACGCCTCCAAGCCAACCAACCTCTGCACAGCGATCAGTACAAAGACGGTTGCTCCGATCAACATCGTCGAAATTGCCGATATAATCGGACTTGCGTCCTCCTGTATCGCGGCAAAAATCTTGACTGGCAGAGTTGTGGCGTCGGGTCCGATTAGGAAGAGCGTCACGGTCGACTCGTCGAACGAAATGATAAAACTGAAGATGAGTGCCGTGACAATGCCCGGCCGCATCAGTGGAAGAATAACCTTGAAGAACATCACGACGGGCGTCGCGCCCAGATTCATCGCCGCCTCCTCGACATCCTTCTCAAGGCTCCGCATGTTGTTCAGGATCGGTCGATAAGCGAAGGGTAACGCTAGGATTGTATGGGCCAGCACAATGCCGCTATACGTTCCATTCCAGCCGAGCGATCCGATCACGGTCAGCATCACGACACCCATTGCGGCGTGCGGCAATACCAGCGGCACCAAAATCATGAACTCGAATGATGCGCGGCCCCAAAAATGGCGGCGCGCGGTCACCAATGCGGTTGTCAGCGCTAGGGCAGTGCTCGCCACCGCGACAACAAAAGCAATGACGACGCTGTCGGCCGCCGTTAAAATCCACTCGTCGCTACTGAAGAATTGACTGTACCACTTCAGTGAAGGCTGGCTGAGCGGAACTTCGATGAATCCCGACTCGAAGAATGAGGACAGCACCACGACCACAATCGGTGCGAGCAAAAAGGCGAGCACTAGGACGGCGACTATGCGGCAAGCGACTTTCATCCTACCTCCCTAAGAGGCCGCACTTTTCTTCGCACGAGCCTCGAGTAGCTGCAGAGGCAGCACGACCGCCAGGGCAGCGACGCAAAGAATCATCGCTAGCGCCGCGGCCTTCGGAAAATTGAAGAGTTGAAAGACATCTTGATAAATTTGCGCACCAAGCATCTTGTCACGCATGCTGCCGAGCAACAGAGGAGTGACCACCGATCCCATTGACATCAGAAACACGATGATGCTGCCCGTCACGATCCCAGGAAAGCTCAACGGCAACAGTACCCTGCGGAACGTTTCAAACGGTCCCGCGCCGAGACTGGCTGCCGCCTCCTCCAGTGATTTGTCCAGCCGGATCAGAACTGTCACTATCGCAAGGATCATGAAGGGTGAGAATACATGAACCAGCCCGATCACGATGGCGGTCGGACTGAACAGGATTTCTAATGGACCCGCGATCAGGCCTGATGACATCAACGCCTGGCTAATGACCCCTTTCTTGCCCAGGATCACTATCCAGCCGTACGTTCGCACGACGACGCTTACCAACCAGGGCATCATCAGAATGATGAGAAAGATGTCGCGCCTTCCCGGATATCGCGCGATCCAGTAGGCAGTGGGATAGCTTATCAGGAGCGAAATCGAGGTCGTGAGACCGGCCAACCAAATCGTTCGATAAAGAGTCTCAATGTAATCTTTACGCGCCAAGACTGCCTGGTATTGCGCGAAGCTCAATTCGTTGTTCGACGTGAACGAGCCGACCACGAGTGAGATGACACCGATCGCCAGAAGCATCAACGGTACGCTAGTTGGAACGAGAAGAAGAAATTGGGAGTCGACTTTTACCGGCCGCGCCTTGAACAACATTCCGCTGCCGCTGTGCCGCCGGGTCGTCCTCTCAGTTCCGACATCCGTCATTGACCCGCCGCTTTCCAATTTATTGCTTACTTGACCTGAGAGTAGATTTGTTCGACCAAATTGACCCGCTTCTCCTGGTTCGCGGCAAGCACCGAACAGTCTGGCTGGTAAAGTTTCGAACGCAACGATTGCGGCGAACCAACCTCCTTGAGCTGTTCCTGGCTAAGCGCGGCAGTTTGATTGAGCGGTAGGAAGCCAGACGCATCAAGCATGGCCAATTCTGGTGCTGGCCTTAAAGCATAGTTTATCCAGGCTTTCACGGCGTCCAGATTCTTCGCGCCTTTCGGCACGATCAAGAAATATGACAGCAGCAATCCTCCTTCGGAGGGTATTGTGATATCGACGTTCTTTACACCGGAAGCCCGCATGGTCCAGACGCGGCTCGAATAGTAGGCTCCCGCCGTGACCTCTCCGCGCGACAGCAGGGCATTCATCTGAGCAGTGGAGTTCGTGACAGTCAGAGCATTACGCGCGATCGACGTAAGCAGAGGAATGCCGGGCTGAATGTTGTTTTCGTCGCCCCCTCCGACTTTCGCAAAGAGAACCAAATCATTGGGAGCAGCATAGATCGGCCGGGCGATAGCGACTTTATCCTTGAATTTCGGGTCGGCCAATGCCCGCCAGGACTCGAAGTCTGACGCTTTTGCCTGATCGCTGTTGAATGCGGCCCCGTAATACTGAAAGTAGATGCCGAAAGCGTAAACTTCGCCGTTCTGGTCTATCAGATAGGACGACTTCTCGAAATTAGCCAGTTCGGGGAAGTCTTCCTTCTTAAAGCTTTCCAGCAATCCATCCTTTTGGAGATTTGCGGCGTTGTAGCAGGTGCCCAGTGCGACGTTGAACTGAGGTTTTCTCGCTTGGGCTCTTAACGTCGGCTCCGGATCCGACCAGTCGCGGATCTTGACCACGATACCGGACGACGCGGAGAACGGCTTGCCGACTTTCTCTCGCCACATCTCGCTGTTGCCTCCTCCCCAGGTGCCCATGACAACTTCTCCGTCGGCGGCGCACGCAACCGTCGTCGAAAGGCTGAACAAGCTCAGGGCCATCAATAGACCGGCAGCGTGCTTCACTTCCGCACCTCCTTGTTCGCGAAAACGATGGCGTCCTCCAAATCCCATGCCAACTTGACCTGAGTTCCCGGAAGCAGGCCTTGCTGCTGCACATGCCGGGCCGTCGTATCCACCACCACGACCTTGTCGTCGACCACAACGCTTTGACGGACGGTCGCGCCCATATAGATGTTCGCCACGATCTGGCCGACCATAAGACAACTGTTACCCCACACTTCGCGTCCCACACGTACGTTCTCGGGACGAATCGATATCGCGACTTCTGCGCCGATTTTCATCTCTGGAGTTGCCACTATCAGAGCGTCGGCCGAGACCTCGCTCAGGTGCAGACTCGCACCGTTTTTCTCGAGAGACTGCACGTGGCCGACGAAGATGTTGATATCCCCGAGGAAGCCTCCGACGAATGCATTCTTCGGGTTCTCGTAGACCTCACGCGCGCTGCCCAATTGTTCGAGCTTTCCATGATTGAAAACGGCTATCCGATCCGACAGGATCATCGCCTCTTCCTGATCATGAGTCACGAATACGAATGTTGTGCCGACTTGGTGCTGGATACGCTTCAATTCGATCTGCATCTGGCGGCGCAGCTTGAAGTCCAGTGCACCGAAGGGCTCATCCAGCAGGAGAACGGACGGGCCAGTGACCAGCGCGCGCGCCAGGGCCACGCGTTGACGTTGACCGCCCGATATCTGTTGTATCCGACGTCGTCCGAGCTCGCTCAGATCCACCAACGCGAGCGCCTCGCGTACTCTTGCTACGATTTCGTCGCGTTTGACCTTTTTCACCGCCAGCCCGAAGGCGATGTTCTCCTCGACAGTAAGGTGCGGAAATAGCGCCAAACCTTGGAAGACCAAGCCGACGGGACGCCGATAAGGCGCAACGCCCGTCATCACATGGCCGCCGATCTTGATTGATCCCGCGTCCGGCTGCTCGAACCCCGCGATCATGCGCAAGGTCGTTGATTTACCGCAGCCTGACGGTCCCAAAAATGTCAAAAATTCGCCCTGCTTGACCGTCAATGACAAGTTGTCGACGATCGAGTTATCTCCAAATCGTTTCGACACTTCGATGATTTCGAGCGCGGCCACTCTATCCGCGTCGGAATCGATCGAGCATGCTGGCGGTTCGACGATCCTGACGGCGCGGTTAGGCATTGCTCAACTCGAATACCGGTGCTTCTTGTGGCCGCCGCTCCTTGAACAGGCGGCCTACCCCCGTTGAGGTGACATCGATCTTCATCCTTCGGAGTGCCGCCCAAAGAGAGGCTTGGTTCGAGGTGACAACCGGCAGGTTCAATTCCCTTTCCAATCGGTCGATTTGATCCATCACCAGCAAATTGGTGCAACTGACAAACACGGCGTCACACCTTGAAATGACCTCACGGCTTGAGAGCACCTTGGAGGCAACGTCCGCCGACGAGATGGTCAGGATCTGTCGTCCATCTGCGCAAAAGAAGGAATCGACGGCCTCCACGCCGAAGCCATAGTGCTGCAGAAAGAGGGCCTCTTCCTTGTTGATTAGATCCGGATAGGGAGTGAGCATGAATACTCTGGTCGCCCGAACGGCCTTCAAGGCTTCGATGACGGCTGTTGAAGTGGTGACAGCGGGAATTCCGGTCAACATCGTGATGCGGTCGGCTAGCTTGGCTTCGTTGCCTAGCCCCTCTAGGAAGCTGGCACTCGTACATCCGTAAACTATCACCTCCGGATTCGCCTGTGCGAGATCCGAGGCCGCTCGATCCAACGAGTTGGCCATAGCGAGCTGCGCTTCCTTCGCTATAGCGGTGCCGGGTTTGGTGAGCCTGTTGTGATTGAGCTTGACATTGGGAGGAACGTAGGACGGTAGCTCGGTTTCCATAGCCACATTTATCGGCGGCGCGAGGATACCTATCCGTCGAATGGCGGCCATTACTTCCTCCCTTGTCGATCGCTTTGAGGCTAGCCATTTGGTAGTATTATTTCAAGCTACCAAATACCTCGACTTTCGTGGAGGCGGTTTTGCAAGACCAGCTCAGCGGCCAGCTCGATGAGTTGATCTTGGCGGTTCGCCCGTTTGGCCGCGATACAGAACGCTGGTTAGAGAGCTCATGCGGCCCTGGAGCAATGATGACATCATGTCGCAGATCTCCATTTCGCATCACGGACCCGATGAACCGCAAAACGATATGAGCTGCTCGAATGTGGTCCGACATCGCTCCACACGTATTGTCAGGGCAGCGAGCTGCATCAACTCAGTCGACTGCATGCCCGGGCTATGCGGACACAGGCCTCCTTTAAGGTTTCGTCCGCAGTAGCATATGAGATTCTGAAGTGGGGCGATAAGCCATAGGCCGCTCCGTGCACCACCGCCACCCCTTCGGCATCGAGGAGATACTTGCAAAAGTCCTTGTCATCGGCAAGGACGGTTCCGTCCGGGGTCCGCTTTCCGATCAGGTCGCGGCAGGAGGGGAAGACGTAAAAGGCGCCGGACGGCTTGTCGCAAGCCAACCCGGGCACGGACGCGAGTCCTTCCAGAACCAGATTGCGCCGTCGTTGATATTTCTCTGCTCGCTCTCGAAGCCCCTCTTGCGGCCCGTTCAAAGCCTCGACGGCCGCAGCTTGGCTGATGGACGATGGATTGGCCGTGGCCTGAGATTGCAATTTCGCCATTTGGGATATCAACTTCGCCGGACCCGCGGCATAACCGATGCGCCAACCCGTCATACAATAGGCCTTCGAGACGCCATTGACGACCAGGGTTCGCTCCGCGACGGACTGATCGATCGCCGCCGGCGTACAATATTCGAGCCCGTCATAGACAAGATGCTCGTATATGTCGTCGCTAAGGAGCCAGACGTGCGGATTTCTTCGCAATACATCGATGATTGGCTCCAGCTCCCTGCGCGTGTATACGGCCCCCGTGGGATTAGAAGGCGAGTTCAAGAGGAGCCACCGAGTCCTCGACGTGATCGCACGTTCCAAATCGATCGGATCGAGCTTGAAGTTCCTCGCCGCCGGGCAAGCGACGATTTTGGGTACCCCACCGAAGAACGACACCATTTCCGGGTACGACACCCAGTACGGAGCCGGGATGATGACCTCGTCTCCGTGATCCAACGTCGCCGCCAACGCATTGAATAAGATTTGTTTGGCGCCGTTGGCGACCGAAATTTGACTGACCTTGTAGGAGAGGCCGTTCTCACGCGCGAATTTCTTCGCAATTGTCTCTTTCAGGACTGCCGTACCATCCGTGTTGGTATACTTCGTCTCGCCCCTCTTCATGGCGGCGAGCGCAGCCTGCACGACATTATCGGGTGTGTCGAAGTCGGGTTCACCCTGGGTCAGATTGAGAATTGTTCGCCCCTGAGCCTGCAATTCCCGCACTCGCTGGGCCGCAGCACCACTCTGCGACGGTTGAATTCGATTCACGCGTGCGGCAAACTCGGAGCGGTTGGACGCAGACGCGGCGTCGAAGACTGTCATTGGTAGTTCCTCTCGTCGTTGTCATCTGCCGGATGTGCAGCAGGCCATTCGCGAGCCGATTTCGATTTCAAACCTATCGGCGCAGGAGCGGCCCCCTCATCGATATCGTCCGGATGCACAGGTAATCGCGTCCGTAAAACGGTCCGCACACGCTGGATCAGATTTGCCGGTCTCTCGATCTCGTATGTGCAGAACACCGTTCGCAATCTCGAAATACGATCCATGCAACGTGAGCTGCTTGCGACCTACGCGATCGCACACCACGGAAAACTCATTAGATTGAGCAAGGACTGATCGATCGCAGCCAGCTCCAAGTCGGTGTGATCGTCGTCCAGGCCGCCGCAACACGGCCAGCTCTGTGCGCCACCGGGACCAGACGTTGCATCCATGGAGTCGTGAAGCTTTCTGGTGAGGCCGATACCTTGCCTTTGGCATAAGCGGGGACGCCCCACACCGGGCGTGACCGAGCACAACCAGAGCAGCCCCGGCGGCGTGGAATTCTCCCTCGACACCGAAGGGCGGTACGCGCTGCAACGTTTCTGATGACGAAGATTTCCTCGGGTCTCGCATTGAATATCAATTCGGGTGAAACGCGGCTGTCGCAACATCCGATCACCAGGGCTTCCGGTGACTGCCCCGCGCGCGGCCAATGAATCGAACCTTTGTCGTTCCTGAGGAAAGCGGTCCAACATGAAAGCGGCGTAGCCCTGCATCAATTGTGCGGGAAAGCTCGACACGTCACTGGACATTCCGGATCCTACCACCGATGAGCAATTGCTGTCGGCCTGGCCACAGCGGACAGGATTGACCGATCGCTTATGGGGCCAAATTATCAATCACGCCTCGCCACGACGCCAATTACTAAAGCGCCTGCAACCATGCATGACGAGAATAATCTCGAAATTCGCTGTCGCGGTTGCACTTCAAACCCAAACGCGGCGTCAACTTGGCACGGCTGACGCCATTCCGGTCGGCGCCTAGCTGCCGACGGTATTTCCGAGCGCCTTGATGTTAATCGGCTCTTACAATGCGCTCCGCAAATCAGCTCATCCCGTGCTTGCCTTTGTAGGGCGAGGGTTCAGGCGACTTCCAACCATTCAGCGCGCCCTTCGCGGGACGAAGGATTTCCACCTTCAGGGGATAGCACTTGGGGGTCTGCCCTGGGACCCGCGGCCCACAGTCGCCGCCGGGACAGGCGGATAGCGCACCAAGGAGATTGATCTCCGCGAAGAATTCGATGAAGTCGCCTGGACGAACCGGGCTTGCCTTTTTGATATACTCGTGACTTTCGACATCGAAGCCTGTGCACATAAAGACGTTCATGACGTCGTGCACGTAGCCCTCGGCTTCCTTCGCCGAAATCTTTCTGAAGGCAGATAGGGCTCGAACGAGATTGGAATGGCAACAGTGATCGTAATCTTCACCGGTTATCATTCTTCTCGTGTAAGGGTCGCAGCGTGTTCCGATCACATCGTGAATTCCACAACCATCGGAATCCCACCCATACCATCCCAGACTGTCGTAAGTGATAGTCGCCATCGGCCTCAGGTATGGCATGCTGCTCCACAGGCGATCACCAGTAGAAATGTGCGTCGCATGAATCGCCCGCGTCTTACCGCTGTAGAAGTGTTCAGAAAGATTGTCGCTATTCCAAAGATTAAAATCACCAACCTGCGATCCCTCCACGCTCACGATCCGAAAGAGGTGCCCGGCAGGCACTTCGAACGCGCCGCCATCCCGAGCAGGGATCGTCAACTCCGACACTTTCTCAGCACCGGACCCAACGTTCTGGTAGAATTCCATATCGAGCGCCGGAATTTGTCCGACGGCGTAGACCGTTTCTTTGCGCGCCGACCGGCGAGTCTGAGCATTCTCCGGCTCGGGCATCGAAATGGATCTGGAAGTCATTTGAGTGTCTCCTAAGAGGAATTCGACTGCTGAGACTAAGATCGTCAGGCGTCCAGGACCGACTTTAGAAACGCCTGGGTTCTCGCGCTTTTCGGTTGAGAAAAGAACTGGTACGGCTCTCCTTCCTCGACAATTCGGCCGTGATCGAAGAAGCAAACCCTGTCGGCGATCTCTCGCGCGAAGGACATCTGATGCGTTACCATGATAACCGTCAGTTCCTTTTGGTGAGTCAGCTCCCGAATGACCGCTAGCACCTCGCCAACGAGTTCAGGATCGAGCGCCGAGGTCACCTCGTCGAATAGGAGTATTTTCGGTCTCATCGCCATTGCTCTCGCGATCGCAACCCTTTGTTGCTGACCGCCTGACATCCTCGCAGGGTAGTAGTCGCACCGATCTTCCAGTCCCACCCTTCGAAGCAGCTCCTTTCCGAGGCTCACGGCTTTCTCCTTCGGCATCTTGAGGACGCGAATCGGTCCCTCGGTCACGTTTTCAAGCGCCGTAAGGTGAGGAAAAAGATTAAAGCTCTGAAAGACCATGCCGACATCGCTCCGAATCGTACGTGTTTGCCGGGCCGATGCTTGGCGTGCTGCGCCGGTCGAATCGCACGACCACAACTCACGGCCGCAGATAGAGACACTGCCTCTGTCGATTCCCTCCAATGTCATGAGAACCCTGAGGAGAGTTGATTTTCCCGATCCACTCGGACCGATGACCACAAGCTTTTCACCCTGTCCGACTTCGAGATTTAGGTCATTTAGGACCGTGGACGCCCCAAAACGTTTTGTAACGTTCCTTAGCTGTACTGAGAACGGTCCGGCCGACATTACCGCCATCCCTTCTGGGACAGTCGCTCGAGCCTGTTGATGAGAAACGCGCCGGCAATGCTGAGGACGAGAAACATTATCCCAACCATCGTTATGGGTTCAAAGTACTGAAACCGCCTGGCTCCTTCCGCCTGAGCAACGGCCATGAGTTCCCAAACGGATATGGATGCGAGCAGCGGCGTGTCCTTCAGCATGTAGACGAAGTAACTTCCGGCATTTGGAATGATGAATGGGATCATCTGTGGAACAATGATCCGCCGATATGTGTCGAACGTTGAGAGATTTATGGATGTTGATGCCTCCCATTGCCCGGCCGGAACACCGATCATTGCGGCACGGTAGACCTCGGCCATATACGCACTGTAGTGCAAGCCGAGAGCAATGACGCCGGTCACCAGCGGGCTGATCACGACGCCTGCCGAAGGCCCCACGAAGTACAGAAAATAGATCAGGACCAGGAGCGGCACCCCTCTTGCGAATTCGACGTAGCCGCGAACTAAGATTTTGGTCAGACGGTGCTTAGCGCTGTACAGCGCAAAGAGAAGGAGGCCGCCAAGCAGGGAGGCGATAAAACCGAGGACGGCGGCGAGCAATGTGGTTTGCGCCGCGACCACGAGTTGCGGAAGCAACTCCCAGGCATATTGGAAATCGACCTTCATGCCGACCAGCCCCTGGTTGCGCCGTGCGTTGGCTTACCCTGCCATAACCCGAGACGTCGCTCTGCGTACGCGATTGCCGCTCCTATCAATTGCGCCGCAGCCACATAGAAGATCATGACAACGAGATAGATCGGCACGGTCTGAAAGGTTCTGATATTGAGAGAGTAGGCTTCAAAAGTCAGTTCCGGAACGGTCGCCAAGGCGGCAACCGAGGTGGCTTTCAATACCAGGATGCTGAGGTTACCGAGAGGTGGTATCATCGACAGCATTGCTTGAGGAAGAATGATCCGGCGCATCATCATTGATGGCACCATATTGATCGCCAAGGCGGCGTCATACTGGCCCCGCGGGATAGCGCCGATCGCCGTCCTGACGACCTCAGCTCCATAAGCCCCGAAGCACATGCCTATGGCGAGTGTGGCCGCCCAAAAGGCGGAAATCGCAACCCCGAAGAACGGCAAAACAAAGTAGAGCCAGAACAGGACGACCACCAGAGATATGCCCCTGAAGATCTCGACATAGAGCAAACTGATGGTTCGGATCCACCAGCTCTTGGATGTCCTGGCGATACCGAAAACGAGCGCGCAAGCGAACATCAATACTGTCGAGAGCGCGTAAAGGGCCATCGTCGTTACCGCACCAGAAAGGAGCAGCCATCTACCCTCGTAGAGCGCCGACATCTGTCACCGTCCGCTTCGGGCACGAGTCCTACTGCTTACAAAGAGTATCGAGCTTGACGTCGGCCGCCGGCACTTCGTTCTGCGTCATGCCGTACTTTTTCAGGATCTCAACATATTCCGAAGAATGCACGATCTTGAGCATCTCGGCATTAAATGCGTCCCGAAGCTCCGAATCCTCCTTACGGAAGGCAAATGCGCCGTAGTCTTGCTTCGGCTTGCCATCTATGAGCAGGCCCGTGTATGGTTCGGCGACTTCCAGGGTCGGATCGTTCTTTGCGTTCCAGCGTGCAGTTACCGATATAAGCAATGCCCCGTCGATCCTGCCCGCTTTCAGGCTCGCGACATTGGAGGGGATGTCCGGAAAACGCGTGATTTGGCTATCCTTCACGCCGGCCTTGACTGCATTCTGTGTCGGCTGGCCACTTATGTTGCCACCAACCTTGATGTCCTCGTGTTTGACGATGTCGTCAAGACTATGGATTTGCTTGGGATTGCCTTTGCGAACGAGAAGACCTTCCTGAACGGTGAAGTTGGGCTCGGTGAAGAGAACCTGAAGGCAGCGCGCGGGAAGGATATAGAGTCCGGTCGCGATAAAATCGAAACGTTTGGCTTGAAGTCCCGGGATGAGCGATCCGAACGCAACCACCGTTCCTTCGATCCGCTCTACTCCAAGGCGGTTGAATGCGAGCTTTGCGAGATCGTAGTCTGACCCGGCCAATGATCCATCGGCCTGCTTGAACGCGAAGGGCGGCTCGTTGCTGAAGCCGAGGGTAAGGCCGCTCTTCTTTGCGTCGTCCAGCCTGGCACCGGCAAAACTCGATGACGAGAAAGTCAGGAAAGCGAGTGCTAGAAAAATATGCAAAGTTCGTAGCATGTGTTTCCTCATCTGTCTCGAATGCGTCGCCATTGACACACCGGCATCTCTTTTGGCTTCTGCTCAGTTTGGATTGAGCCAGACTCGCATCCTACATATCTGAAGGGTTATTCGGAACCGCAGCAATTCAATTAGCGTAATGGATGCATTACTTGCTGTAATATCGAGGACGCGCGACTTGCCGGATCCTCCCGATTCCTCAGGAAAACGTGGTCAAGTTGGCTGTGCGTACCGCCGCGACCCGCGCGTCTACAGCACTGCACGGAAGAAGTGCAATTTATCGAATTGTTTGCCCTTGCACGAATTCGAACCGCCCCATCAAATTCTCCAGAGTGCTCCTCACGATTTCGGAAAACCGGACCGCCTGCGCCGTCTTCTTCGAATGGCGCGGATAGACGAAAGCATAGTTGAGCCTTGCCGACGTCTTGCAAGGGCGAACCACGACATCTCGCTCTGCTAGCAGCGCTGCGCTGAATGGATCCGATATCGACACACCCATTCCGGCTCCCACCATTTGGCACGCGATGAACGCCGACGACACTTCAACCCAAATGTTCGCGGCAAGGCCAGCTTGTACGTACATTCCATCAACGATCTGCCGCAACAACGTCGTCCGGTCCAGCGCAATAAAACGGTCCTCGATCAGATCACTGGGGAGAATCGTCTTATTCGCCGCAAGTGGATGATCGGGATGAAGCACCGCAACGGGAACCAATTCGGCGAAGGAATGCGACGTCAACATTTCAAATTGAGTCGGGAGCATTACTATCCCAACGTCGAACCTAAGTCCCGAAGCCCAACGTTCGACTTCGCGTCTTTCCCTGACTTCCAAAGAAATCGAAACACTCGGAAACTCCTTCGAAAATTGGGCCAGTGCCGGCACGAGTAGACTTCGGGCGAGTTGTGGCATTGCCACGATCCGAAGGCGACCGCCTCGATTGGCGCGGATTTCTT
This sequence comes from Bradyrhizobium sp. CCBAU 53340, assembly GCF_015291645.1. Lineage (NCBI taxonomy): Bacteria > Pseudomonadati > Pseudomonadota > Alphaproteobacteria > Hyphomicrobiales > Nitrobacteraceae > Bradyrhizobium > Bradyrhizobium sp. CCBAU 53340. Next base: position 56,376 of record NZ_CP030056.1, on the reverse strand, counting down.
TGCCGATGCGGGTAAGATCGTCGATATCCAGCAGGATACGCTCGCATTCCCGCGAGAAGGCTTCTCCTTGAGGAGTCGGAACCAGGCGCCCACCAAGCCGGTTGAAGAGCTTGAATCCCAGCTCCGCTTCAAGGGCAGACAGCGAACGGCTTACCGCTGGTTGGGTCAAATGAAGTCGAGTTGCGGCCCCGGTGACCGAACCGGTCACGATTACACTATGCAGCGCGCGCAACTTTTGAAGGTTCAAAGCCAACTCCCCCTTAAGATTGCTGCTCCTTGCAGGCGCGCGAAACACGCCGGCGAAGCGTGCCAATCGCCGCGACAGACGCGTTAGATCTTTTCTTCTTTCAGCTTGGATTTTTTCTCAACTCGACTCGCGGTAAGCCCTAGAAGGCTTTCCAGCGCCGCAACTTGCGGTGCGGGAAGATACTTCCTTCGAAGCTCGATAATAGCGGGGCCGAACGTCTTCTGGATCGGTTGCCCGAACATTTCGAATATTTCCGCGAAGTAGATCTCGTGCCGCAATAGGGAGTCAGCAAGATTAACTATCGGCTTATTTCGCGTGTAGGAGCCGCCTTGCGCACGAATCTCCGCCACCAGAGCTTCTTCGAAATCCACTGTAAGGGTTACAAGATGCGGTGCGATTCCCACGGGAATGCCGTTTCCCTCGTGGAGATAAGTTCGCGACTTCGCACCGAATTGAAACTTCTCGACTTGAGTCCCGAAAAGGATGATGAGAATCGCAACCCCGCGGTCTGCAGCACGTCGAAGCGCGTCGCGGTGCGGCAGCAGTATTTTCTCTTCTGTTTTTACCCAAATGTGTGATTTCGCTCCGTCGATCATAGCCTCCATCTTGGCGGCGATCGCGTCCTCGCCGTTAATGGTCCATACGTAGCCACCGTCGTTGGACTGTGAAACAGCCGGAATCGTTCGGATCAACTTTGCGCAGCGCTTGCTCGTCGCTGTCGCAATTCGCTCAAACAGAACCTTGGGCGCTACCGCCACATACCGCAGTGGAGTTTCGGAGATCGGTTGAGCCGCCTCCTTCTTTGCCAGACTCTCGAGGACAGAATATGCGTTCGCCTTGGGTAAGCCTGCAAGTTTGGCTACTTCGTAGGCAGTCGCCTGCGAAAGCTCATAGAGCGCGAGGTAGGCACGCGCTTCGTACTCGCTAAAACCCAGAGCGAGCAAGTCTGGCATCAACTCACTTAGATTAGCTTGCTTATCGCCGCTCACCCGATTTTTCCTGATTTGAGCCAAGCAGCGCCCCCACCCGTCGACAAGAAGTGCTTTGCCTCAGTTGATCAATTCGCCTTCGAAGCTTGATTGTCACGCCCTAGCTGACCATTCCGACGTAGCTCCTTGCCGCTCGACGCCGTCGGCGCTCAATTTTGATAGAAGCGCAAGTCTTTGATATCCAGCGGGCAAAGCGAAACTAACATGGGTAGCAGCCTTTATGACTATGGCTTTCGTGTCAAGTGCATGACTTGATCGCGATGGCGCGTTCGACCAGATCGCGACCAGCCGATCGCAAAGCCAGCCAAAGCGAGCGCTCGAGATGAGATGGCCACAATCATCGACCTAATCAGGCCCACCCGACTCGCCAGATTTTCCGGAGAGCGGACTGGGGGCACAGTCTCAGCCTCCAAGCAACAGAGGACCCTGCCCAAAATATCCTGTCGGGGCGCCCCCTCGGAGAACATATTCCCATTACGGCCGCTCAAAACGAGACCTCGCTACCATTGCATCCAACGGCCAACCACCAATAATTTGCGCGTCGGCACAAGAACCGCGATGGGATGTCCTGACTACGGACCCCTCGGACGTTGATCGGATTGCAGTGCAGCAGACATCTGGCGAACTGTCTCGCTATCTATGGTGGATCGGATAAGTTGCTCTCTGGATGTTGCTGACGCAAACTGGGTTTATCTCGCGCCGCTCGCCTTTTTTGATCCGCCGTCACGTCCAGCAAAGCCTTCCGAATGACGAGACGATCCCGCGACTCCATCATATTGATGTCATGGGGCGACACCTATGATTCGCTCAAAGGCAATCGCGGCAGGAATTTTGGTTCGTCCCCGTACTTCCACGTGCCAAAGCGTGCGCGATATCTGCAGATCCTTCATTTTTATCGCCTTGAGCCGGCCAAGCTTGATCTGATCGCCAATGGTTGATGTTGAGACGATCGAGACACCAAGACCGCATGCGACAACTTGCTTGATCGCTTCCGTGCTGCCGATTTCGAGGGTTTTGCGCGGCCGCACGCCATGGTTCAACAGCGCCTGCGCGACGATCTCCCGTGAGCCGGAGCCTGGTTCCCGAACGATCAGGATTTCATCTTCGAGGGCCGCCGCATACACGTGATTTTCCGATAATGCGAAGGCGTGAGTCGGACCTGCTATCAGGCTCATCATGTCCGTCCGCCAGGCCGTACTGACGAGATCATCGTCTTCGACCGGTCCTTCCACGAGGGCGATCTCTATTTCATGCGCGCGCATCATTCCGGCAATATCCCGCGTGTTGGCGCTTACCAGATGCACATCGATGCTCGGATACCTGCGCCGGAAGCTGCCTATGTACTCAGCGATCATGTAGGTCGCGATCGTGGTGCTTGCCCCGATGTGAAGCGATCCGCTCGCGAGGTTGCGCAGCGACGACAGTTCCTCTTCGGCGGCCCGCTCGGCAGCGAACAGATTTTCTGCGTGCCTGAGAAGTGCCCGCCCCTCGCGGGTCGTACGTACTCCTTTCGATGTACGATCCAGCAAGCGACAGCCCACTTGCAGTTCGAAATCGCGTACTCCTTTCGAGACCGCGGGCTGGCTAACGCGCAAGATGTCCGCTGCTCGCGAAAAGCTTCCAGCCTCAGCGACGGTGGTAAAGAAGCGGAGGAAATGCAAATTCATTGGCATAACGCCTGCTTATCGGCCTAGATCAAAATTCTACTGTTATGAGCCCTTGGTTCTCGGGCATAGCCTTGTCGGCTGGCGAGGGACTCATGGCTCCATGCAAAGATCTTCCCAAATCGAGCAAGGTAGACGCGCCTGCCGGTCGTTTGGTTGCATTGCTTCCCGGCATCCTCTTATGCGTGCTCCTGACGCTGCTGTCGATTGGAATCCAGGAGGCCGAGGAGCACATCTTCCAACATCCCTATGTTGAAGCCTTGGTCATCGCCATCCTGCTCGGGATGATGATCCGCAGCGTCTCAACTACTTCCGAGCGCTGGAAGGTCGGAATCGCCTTCAGCGCGAAACAACTTCTCGAAGTGGCCGTGATGCTGCTCGGGGCCTCGATCAGCTTTGGGGCAATCCTGCCTTCCGGATTATTTCTGATTGCCGCGATCGTCGGAACGGTTGCGGTCACGCTTGCCGTGAGTTTCGGCCTCAGCCGCATGCTCGGCCTACCCACTAAGCTTTCGCTCCTGATCGCCTCCGGAAATTCCATTTGCGGCAATTCCGCGATCGCCGCGGTCGCCCCCGTTATAGGGGCAGATGGCGATGATATCGCGTCATCGATTTCCTTCACCGCGGTCCTTGGCGTGCTGATGGTGCTCGGGCTTCCACTGCTCATTCCACTCTTGGAGCTCTCGGCTACTCAGTACGGGATTCTCGCCGGCCTCACCGTGTACGCCGTTCCCCAGGTGCTTGCCGCGACCGTTCCGGCAGGAATCGTCAGCACTCAAATTGGCACCGTGGTGAAGCTCGTTCGGGTCCTCATGCTAGGGCCGTTGGTGGTCGGCTTGTCGCTTGTCGCACCACGCCTGCGTGGCGAAGTCGCGCCCGGCAAGCGCATTAACCTCATCAAATTGGTACCTTGGTTCATCATCGGCTTCTTGGTACTGGCCGGCCTTCGTTCGTTGCAGATCATACCCAGCAGCGTTGCCGCCCCCGTTGCGAAGCTCGCCAGCGTGCTAACCGTAGTCTCCATGTCCGCACTCGGGCTGGGTGTCGATATCCGGGTGCTTTCGAAGGCCGGCGGGAAAGTCACGATTGCGGTGACCTTGTCTCTGATACTTCTGCTCGCGATGAGCCTCGGCCTGGTTCAACTCTTCAAGTGAGGGCACTCTCTGCTTAACTTCGGGTTGCCAGCTGCGGTGAACATCGGGTTCACCGAAAGGATGTTGCAGGATGTGGTCGTATCACTTAATACTACCCCATACAAGTCAGCTTGTTGAGGATCGATGGGGACCTCCGCGGGTACTGTACAGGCACTACTTCCGCCTTGCATCGTTAAGTCGGCGCAATGAAGGCCGTACCTAAGCAGTTCGAGCCAGAGGCTGCTGGCGCGCTTAACGGCGTCCGTGTCGTGGACCTTTCGCGTCTGGTCGCCGGGAATATGCTCACCCTGCAGCTCGCCGACTTCGGAGCCGAAGTCATCAAGATTGAGGACATCGTCTCGGGCGACCCTCTGCGCGCTTGGCGGGTCAACGATGTCAGCATCCATTGGAAGACCTACGCCCGGAACAAGAAGAGTGTCGCGCTAGACCTTCGCGACGAGAGAGGTCGGACGATCCTATCGGATCTGCTCGCGACGGCGGACGTGCTGGTCGAGAACTTCAGACCCGGAGGTCTGGAAAAGCTGGGTTTGTTGCCCGAGGTCCTTCGAGCACAGAATGCAGGACTGATCATCGTGAGAATCTCGGGATGGGGGCAGACCGGTCCCTATCGGGACAGGCCCGGCTTCGGCACTCTGGTCGAAGGCATGTCAGGCTTCGCTTCCCGCAACGGATTCCCTGATCGACCTCCGCTGCTGCCACCCGCCACGCTCGCCGATATGGTCGCGGGCATTTACGGATTTGGGGCAACCATGGTTGCGCTCAGGCATCGAGAAGTGAGCGGGGGTAACGGCCAGGTTATCGACTTGCCCTTGTTAGATCCGCTTTTTTCCCTCCTCGGTCCCGAAGCCGGAATCTATCAACTAACACAGCAGGTACGCCCGCGGACCGGCAGTCGATCGCTTACCGGAGCGCCGCGCAACACATTCCGTACCAGCGACTCTCGCTGGATCGCAATCTCCGCCTCGATGCAAGTTGTGGCCGAGAGGTTGTTCCGGACTATCGGTCGCCCTGACATGATCGTGGATCCCCGATTTTTGACGAACTCTGATCGCATCAAAAACGCCGATGCTTGCGAGGAGCCTATCGCGGAATTCATTGCCGCGCGGACGCTTGAAGATAACATGAGTATATTCGAGCGGGCAGACGTAACTGCTGCACCAATCTACGACATCGATCAATTCTTGGATGACCCCCATGTTCAAGCTCGCGAAATCGTCGTTGGGTTACCGGACTCCGAACTCGGAACGGTTTTAATGCACAACGTGGTCCCGAGGCTCGAAACTACGCCCGGAAGGATTCGGATGCCCGCTCCGGATCTCGGTCAACACACGTTTGCGATTCTGCGCTCCCTCGGCATCACGCAGGCCCGGTTGGAAGAACTGCGCGAGGCTGGCGTCATCGTGCAGGCTAAGCCATCATCCCAATGACCCGTAGGCGACCGGAAGACACCAGTGTACCGATCTCTGCTTTATGTCCCCGCCTCATCTGAGCGCTTCATTGCAAAGTCGGCGCTTTGTGGCGCCGATGCCATAATCCTGGATCTTGAAGACAGCGTCGCGCCCGCACAGAAGGAGGGGGCACGCAATAGGCTTGCGTCGTCGATAAAACGATGCGCTGCCGCAGGAGCTGACATTTGGGTGCGTATTAATCGACCTCTGTCGGCTGCCGTCCGAGATATCGAGGCTTCGGTGCTCGGTGGTGCCAAGGGCATTCTGATTACAAAAGTCGAGGGCGCCGAGCACGTGCGGTTGCTTCTAGAGGTTGCTGAGCGAACCGAACGGGATCATGACCGTCGCGAGCCACTCCAAGCGATCGCAGTCATCGAGTCCGTCAAGATTTTGGCCAAAGCGGACGACATCGCACGCGCCCACGAGCGGGTGATAGGCCTGATGGGCGGTAGTGAGGACTTAGCGCTATCGATGGGAGCTAATCCCACTCATGAGGCACTTAAGATACCCAAGATGCTGGTTCACATGGCCGCTGCCGGAGCCGGAAAATACTCGTTCGGATTGTTCGGCTCCGTTGCGGACTACAAGGATGTCCGACTAATGCGCGAGCTAGCGGAGGAGGCATTCGGTCACGGAGTTACGGGTGCGACCTGTGTCCATCCTTCAGTGGTACCGATCCTAAACAATGCCTTTGCACCGTCCGACGCTGATGTCGCAAGGGCGCAATTGATCATCGAGACCGCCCGTCAGCAAACCGAACGTGGCGTCGGCGCCTATTCGCTGGAAGGCAGGATGGTCGACGAGCCCGTCGTCGAACGTGCCCGGCAACTCTTGGAGCGGGCGCGGCGCCACCGGCGTGCCGACGCAAGCTGATCAGAGCGTTAGAGTGTCGGCCTGCGGTAATCTGGGCTATTGATTCACAGCGCTCTATGAGCGGCCAGCAAACGTCTGGCGTTCGCGCTTCATCGCCTTGTCGACTTCCGCCGACAGAAGAGCCGTAACCTCGTCTTCGTATCGCCGGACCTGCGGGTCCCTTAAGTCCCGAGGGTGGGGTAGCTTGATCGCCACGTCCGCAATTATTCGCGAGGGCCGTGAGCTCAGAATAAGCACTCGATCGGCAAGCTGAACGGCCTCTGATACACTATGAGTTATCATCACGATAGTTCGATTGGCCTCGACCCAGAGGTTTTGTAGATCCTGGATCATGTAGTTCTTTGTTTGCACGTCGAGTGCGCCGAACGGCTCATCGAGTAGCAGCACCTCCGGATCGTAACTAAGTGCCCGAGCGATGGCGACGCGCTGTTTCATGCCGCCCGACAGAGACGATGGATAGGCATTCTCGAACCCCGAAAGGCCTGTCAGACGAAGCCACTTCCTCGCCCGCTCCTCAGCTTCCTGCCGTGGCACACCTTTGATGTCCAGGCCCAGCGTCGCATTACGCAACACCGTAAGCCAGGGGAACAGCACGAACTCCTGAAAGACCACGCCACGGTCGGGTCCTGGCCCCACCACGAGTTCGTTGTTGATTAGCAGTTCCCCCTGGCTTGCCTTCTCGAATCCAGCGATCAGGTACAGAAACGTCGACTTGCCGCAACCGCTTGGACCGATGATAGCCACGAATTCCCGTTCGTTGATCGTGCAAGAAATGTCCTCCATCGCCAGCACGTTTCCGAAATACTTCTGGACATTCTTGGCGACAATCTTGGGCTTGGTACCGGCACCGTCGCGCAGCGGGAGTATTTTTGCCGTTTCAACGCTCATTGAGTACTCCCCATTTCTCGATGGTAGCAGCTTCGATCTTGCCAACCAGAACGTTCTCAAGAAGATAGCCGAGCGCCGCAATCATCATCACGCCACCATAGATGACGCCAATGTTCATGTATTCGGAGGCGTCATAGATCATGAAACCCAGGCCATAGCTGCTGGCGGCCAGCATCTCGGCGGCGATCAGAGCGCGCCAGGCGTAACCTGTACCGAGCCGTGTGCCGGTGATCAGGCAAGGAAAAATGCCGGGAATAATGACGCGCCAAAATACCTGCCGTCGGCTCGCGCCCATCGACCAAGCCACCCAAAGCATTTTGACGTTCAGCATTTCGATGCCGCTCGCGACGATGTATATCATTTCGAAAACCGCTGCGAGAAATACGACTAGGATGGTCGTGCGGTTATCGATACCCATGACCAACAGCAGGACGGGGGTCCATGCTAGCGTCGGCACAGGCATCAAGATGCTAATGATTGGCTGAAACACCAGCCGCGCCCGCTGACTCATGCCAAGTCCAACCCCGAGCAGGGTACCTATGATTACCGCAAGTGATAATCCCGAGAGCAAGCGCAGCATGCTGTCTGCCACGTGCCACAGAATTGCATATGGCGGGTTTCCGTTTGGGCCGGATTGCACCCAAAGCTTGTTGAGGATCGCGGACGGCGCCGGAAACAAGAAGCCGTTTATCAACCCTAACCGCGAGCACACCTCCCAAGCCACCAGCGGCACCAGGATCAGCGCGATACGAGCCATCGGTATCGCGAGACCGGACGAGGCTGGGGACCGAGTATATCGCTGCAGACGGATGCCGGATGTGTCCACGCTCATCGATGGCTACCCACTTTTCCGTTACCGTGCCAGCGGTGAATGGTAAGTGCTTCGAGCGAGCCAAACACGCCACGTTCGATAAGGAGACCGATCAGGGCCAGGCATACGATGCCGACGAACATCGTGGATACGTCCATATAGGAACGCGCCGCGAATATCATGAATCCGAGGCCATGGGTCAACGCAGCTAGCATTTCGGCCGCGACCAGCGTGCGCCACGAATGCGCCATTCCAAGCTTCAGCCCCGAGATCAGCGCCGGCAGCGCACCGGGTAACAGCACACGCCGAAAGATATCAAACCGGCTTGCGCCCATGCTGCGCACGACCCACAAGGAGTGTCGGCCGATTGCGCGCACGCCCTGGATAGTACTGTACAGAATCGGAAAGAAGGCACCGAGGAAACAGACAGCAATGATCGTGATATCGCCTTGACCGAAAATGACCAGGAAGATCGGAGCCCAGGCAACTGCCGGTAGCGGCAGTAACAGGCTCAGGAGTGGGGAAGCAATCAGATAGGCCGTCCTGTTGAGGCCCAGGAAGAGGCCCATTGGGATGGCCAGCACGCATGCCAGAGCGAACGAACTCAGCGCACGCCACAAACTAACGACAATATGCGTCAGCAATATGCTCTTGGCGGGATCGGCTGGATCAAGCAGCACCCACGCGCGCCGCGCGATATTTGATGGCGAAGGCAGGATCGTCGCATTGATCCAGCCGAGACGTACCGTTGTCTCCCATATTAACAGGAAGACGATGATTGGCAGCGCGAACAAGAATGCCGATGCCGCCCCGCGGTACAAGATGCTACGCAGCCTCTGCTCGTCGGCAACACCCGCGAACGGCGCCGACGGCGTCGCGTTAGACATGATGGAGCCCTTAGTTGGTAGATGACGCGAGTTTCGCCGCTTCCTCATAGAATTGATTGCGCACGAGGCTCTTGAAGTCCGGAATGTTGGGAATCTTTCCGGCCGCCTTCATAGACTCGGCAACCGGCATGAGCTCGTCGGTCATCGCGTCGGTCAGCTTTGGATCGACGTTGATCCGCGTCAAGGCAAGCTCCAGCGCCTTTGGATCGATGTCCACGCCCTGCTTGCTGATATCGGCTGCAACCTTGCTGGCGGCATCGTCCGGTTGCGTCTTCATGTACGTGCCGGCATCGATCAACGTGGCAAGATATCGCGCCACGGCCTCGGGATGCTCATCAGCAAACTTGCGGCGCACCAGCACAAGGTTCGGCGATTCACTTACGCCCTTCATCGACTGAATACGCTTTACCACGCCCATCGTCTCGCCAATCGCAACATGCGGCTCCCATGCCACTGCAGCGTCGACAACACCTTGCTGCACGGCGGCTCGCAGGTCCTCAACCTTCATATTGACGATCTGGAAGTCGCCTTCCTTCATCCCGTTCTTGTCTAAAAAGACACGGAAAGTGCTGAAAGAGCCGGATCCGGCAACCGCGCCGATCTTCCTTCCTTTGAGTTCAGCCACCGCTTTGACAGATGAATGGTTCGCGACAATTACGCCGTAGCGATCGCCCCCATACTGATCGGCGGCAATAATGTAGAACAGATTGGGCTGCATCGCAGCCATAGTGATTAGTCGACCTGAGCCTCCGTTGCCGATATCGATTTGCCCGGCGACAAACGCCTTGAGTATTTCGCTTCCAGAGCTATAGCTCCCGATGTCAACCTTAAGGTTGTACTTTGCGCCCCAATCCTTGGTGCGATAAACGTCGTCGGTTGGAACGGCTTGCAGACCTATCTTTATTGTCAGCGCATCTTTGGACGTGGCGTGCGCTGGAATCAGCATCACGCAGGATGCCACAACAAATGCTACACGACGCAACTTGTTTTGGATTGAGCGAGCCATTTTTGTGCCTCCCTGTCGGCAGTTTATGATGCAGTTTGTTCTGCAACTTATTGATCAGGCCGCTGAACGGCTCTTGCTTGCAGCGACTGCCGCAGCAGCGCTCTCACCTGCGATCTTCCCGAATACAGCGCCTGAAGTGAGCCCCGTGCCACCTGGATAGTTATGATAGAACAGCCCCCCGACCAGCTCTCCAGCTGCGAACAAGCCGGGAATCGGAAGGCCGGCTGTATCCTGCACCTGACCGCTCTGGTCAATCTTGAGTCCACCGAATGTGAAGGTGACACCGCACGTGACGGCATAAGCCTCGAATGGTCCTGTATCAATCGTGTTGGCCCAATGGGACTTGCGCGGCGAACTCTCCGCGGAGCGGCCATCTTTCGCATTCGGGTTGAAGGGAACGTCCTGCCGCACCGATGCGTTAAATTCAGCGACGGTCTTGAGAAAGGCGTTGCGATCAACGCCTTCGAGTTGGTCGGCGAGACCCTCCAGGGTATCCGACGTAATCTTGGTGATTTGCCGGATCCTGTATTCGTCGCGCAAAAGGTGATGCACCTTAGCATCGAATACCTGCCAAGCGAACTGGCCGGGTTGCGCTAGGATTTCGCGACCATACTTGGCATAGGTATAATTGCGAAAATCGGCTCCCTCATCAAGGAAGCGTTGGCCTCGGGAATTGACCATGATGCCGAATGGGTAGCTGTGCTTCTGGTAGGCATCCCCTACTGCGAGATCGCCGAACGCCGGAGCATTTTGGTCCCAGCCGACGGCATGTGCTCCGGACCAATGTCCACATGGCATTGCACCAATCGCAAGCGCCATTTGGATTCCAGCGCCGGTATTGAAGCGTGTGCCACGAACTTTCGCCAGGTCCCAGTTTGGTCCGAGATACCGCGCGCGCATTTCCGTATTAGACTCGAAGCCTCCGCACGCCAGGATGACAGCATTTGAATGCAGATCGCGCTCCTTGCCTTGATGCCGGACGCGAACTCCAACGACCCCGCTATTGTCATTGATCAAACTGACCGCGGCAGTTTCGTAAAGAAACTGGATACCCTTCCCTTCCGCGGACTCTAGCAGCATGTCCACGAGACCGGGACCACCACCCCACACTTCCACACTGAGCCCACCCCAGAATTGGAACCGTCCGTTCACTTTGTAGGCTTGCCGCCCATGACTAGTTTGAAACCTAACGCCTTGCTCTCGCATCCACCGAAGCGTCGGCAAGCTGCGCTTGACTAAAATCTCGCATAAGTCAGGATCGGTCCTGAATTGCGTCACGCGAAACATGTCATCGAAAAATTGGTCCTCGGTGTAAGTGCCGAAATCAGTATTGGCTAACGTATCGGGATTGATGTCCGGCACTACGCTTAGCACGTCCTCCACACCATTGAAGACGTATCGCATGGCGCCCGCCGTATAGGTCGAGTTCCCTCCCCGCTCGTCCCGAGGCGCCGCCTCAAGCATGAGGACAGTCGCGCCATTATTGCTGGCGGATATGGCCGCACAAGCGGCAGCATTTCCTGCCCCTACCACGATGACGTCAGCGTCGAATTCACGAGGCATAATACGAGTTCTTTCCTGGCGGGGTCTTGGGCTCGCAGATTCCGCCTTCCCTGCTTCCTGGAATATGGTAGTAGCATGAGATACTATCCTTCAACAGATGTCAACTGCTGCAATTGTTGAGGAAACCCTGATGAAGGTCTTAGTGCCGGTAAAGCGGGTGGTCGATTACAATGTCAAGGTCCGCGTCAAGGGCGATGGATCGGGCGTTGAACTCGCCAACGTCAAGATGTCGATGAACCCCTTCGACGAAATCGCGGTTGAGGAAGCGCTGCGCCTGAAGGAAGCCGGCAAGGCGGCCGAAGTCGTGGTGGTCTCCATTGGACCGGCGCAGGCGTCGGAGACGATCCGCACCGGTCTTGCCATGGGCGCCGATCGCGGCATCCTGGTGAAGGCCGAAGGCACCGTCGAGCCGCTCGCCGTCGCCAAGATCCTCAAGAAGGTTGCAGAAGAAGAGCAGCCCGGCCTGATCATTCTCGGCAAGCAGGCGATCGACGACGACAGCAATCAGACCGGCCAGATGCTGGCTGCGCTGCTGGGCTGGTCGCAGGCGACGTTTGCCTCGAAGCTCGAGGTCGAAGGCTCCGACTTCAAGGTCACCCGTGAAGTCGACGGCGGCCTGCAGACCGTCAAGCTCAAGGGACCGGCGATCGTCACCACCGATCTGCGTCTCAACGAGCCGCGCTATGCCTCGCTGCCCAACATCATGAAGGCCAAGAAGAAGCCGATCGCGGAGAAGACCGTTGCCGATTACGGTGTCGACGTCACTGCGCGCCTCGAAGTTTTGAAGACGGCTGAGCCCGCGGGCCGCAAGGCCGGCGTCAAGGTGAAGGACGTCGCCGAGCTGGTGTCGAAGCTCAAGAACGAAGCCGGGGTGCTCTGATGACTGCGTTGTTGATTGCTGAACACGAACAGGAGGTCCTCAAGGACTCCACCAACAAGGCGCTGACCGCGGCGTCCCAGCTCGGCGGCGACGTCCACGTGCTGGTCGCTGGCGGCGGGCAGGGCACCAAGGCTGCGGCCGAGGTCGCCGCGAAGCTCGCTGGTGTTGCCAAGGTGCTGGTCGCCGAAGGCGAGGCCTACGCGCACGATCTGGCCGAGCCGCTGGCCGCGCTGATCGTTTCGCTGGCCCCGTCCTACGATGCGATCGTCGCGCCCGCGACCTCGCGCTTCAAGAACGTGATGCCGCGCGTCGCGGCGCTGCTCGACGTCATGCAGGTCTCGGAGATCACCAAGGTGGTCGCGCCCGACACCTATGAGCGTCCGATCTATGCCGGCAACGCCATCCAGACGGTGAAGTCGAAGGACGCCAAGAAGGTCATCACGGTCCGCACCTCGACCTTTGCGGCGGCAGCTGCCGGTGGCAACGCGCCGGTCGAAAGCGTCGCTGCCGCGGCCGATCCCGGCCTGTCGACCTTTGTCGGTGAGGAAGTTGCCAAGAGCGACCGTCCCGAGCTGACCTCGGCCAAGATCATCGTCTCTGGTGGCCGGGCCATGCAGAGCCGCGAGAACTTCGCCAAATACATCGAGCCGCTCGCCGACAAGCTGGGCGCCGGCGTCGGTGCCTCGCGTGCGGCGGTGGACGCCGGCTATGCGCCGAACGACTGGCAGGTCGGCCAGACCGGCAAGGTCGTGGCCCCCGAGCTCTATGTCGCCGTCGGCATTTCCGGTGCGATCCAGCATCTGGCCGGCATGAAGGACTCCAAGGTGATCGTCGCGATCAACAAGGACGAGGACGCGCCGATCTTCCAGGTGGCCGATTACGGCCTGGTCGCCGACCTCTACCAGGCGGTTCCGGAGCTGACCGACGCGCTCTCATAACCCCGCTCCACAAGCTTGGTGAGGCGACCGAGAAACGCCTGCAAGTTAAAGTCTGCTGGTGTCTCAGAACAGCCAAACGCCATCCGCGACCACCTCAAAGGCCTCTCGCTCCTGCGCAGGCCACTGTTATATCGACGGCGCCTAGCACTACTTTGGCAGATTGTTGATTTTGCCGCGTTTTATAGGATTGAACGAAGCCGCTGGCGCGGCATGTAGGGAGGCATAGCAAGGATTGCCTCCTGTCTGAGAGGATTGCGGGTTTTCGAAGCCCAACCCTTCAGACAGGAGGTTTTCCGATGGCTGAGATCAGCCCACTTCGCCGCCGCATGATCGAGGACATGACGGTCCGCAATCTGTCACCGGCGACGCAGCAATCCTACCTCAACGCCGTAGCGAAGTTGAGCCGGTATTTCGGTCGCTCTCCCGACCGCCTTGACCTGGAGGATATCCGTGCCTTCCAGGTTCATCTGGTGGCGACGGGGATGTCCTGGCCGGCGCTGAACCAGATCGTGTGCGCGCTGCGGTTCTTCTACGGTGTGACGCTTGGTCATGACACCGTTCCGGAGCGCATCGCCTATGCGCGCCAACCGCGCAAACTTCCGGTCGTGCTGAGCGCCGACGAGGTCGTGCGCTTCCTGGAAGCAGTCCCGAGCCTGAAGAGCCGTACCGCGCTGACCACGGTCTATGCCGCCGGACTACGCGTATCGGAACTGGTCCTCTTGAAGGTTGTCGACATCGACAGCCAACGGATGCTGATCCGGGTCGAGCACGGGAAGGGCGGCAAGGACCGTTACGTTATGCTCTCGCCGCAGCTTTTGAGGATTCTGCGGACGTATTGGCGGCTCACTCGGCCAAAGCGATGGTTGTTTCCCGGCCGCGACGACGAGCGTCCGCTCGTCCCGAACGTGCTGCACGCCGCCTGCCGTTCAGCTTGTGCGGCGGCCGGCTTGAGCAAGTCGGTGACGGTGCACACGTTGCGGCACACATTCGCGACCCATCTCCTGGAGAGCGGGGCCGACGTGCGCATCATCCAGGTGCTGCTCGGCCATGCCAGCCTGGCCAGCACGGCGCGCTATACCCAGGTCGCCACCAAGACCATCAGCAATACGCCAAGTCCGCTGGACCGGCTCCACCTGGAGGTCGTGCCGCCCGGCTGAGCGGGCGCCATGGCTCCGGTTCTGGAAGTGGCGGATATCTTCCGCCGCCACGGCGAAGTGTTTCGACAAGCCCGTGCCGAGCATCTGGGCCGCGTCGAGCGGCGCGTCATGGGCGCGATCACGGCATGCCGGACGGCTGTGCTCGGCGGCCACGTCGAGCAGTGCGATGACTGCGGCGCCACACGCATTGCCTACAACTCCTGCCGCAATCGGCATTGCCCGAAGTGCCAGGGCGCGGCGCGCGCGCAATGGCTCGCCGAACGGCAAGCTGAACTCCTTCCCGTACCGTATTTCCACGTCGTCTTCACCATGCCGGCCCTCGCCGGAGGGATCGCCTTCCAGAACAAGGCCGTCGTCTATGCCATCCTGTTCCGCTGCGCAGCCGAAACGCTCACCACCATCGCAGCCGACCCCAAGCATCTCGGCGCTCAGCTCGGCGTGACTGCCGTCCTCCATACCTGGGGCCAGACCCTGCAACACCATCCGCATATCCACTGCGTCGTGCCGGGCGGTGGACCCTCGCTCGACGGCACACGCTGGGTCGCTTGCCGGCCCGGCTTCTTCCTGCCAGTGCGCGTCCTCTCCCGGCTGTTCCGCCGCCTGTTTCTGCAAGAGCTGCAAGCTGCCTACGCGGCTGGCCAGCTGAGCTTCTTTGGCGCTCTCGCCCATCTCACCGATCCCGCTGCATTCGCCGCGCGCCTTAATCAACTTCGACGGACCGACTGGGTCGTCTATGCCAAGCCACCATTTGGCGGGCCCGAACAGGTGCTGGCTTATCTCGGCCGCTATACGCACCGCGTCGCCATCGCCAACAGTCGGCTGATCTCGCTTGCCGACGGCAAGGTGAGCTTTCCCTGGAAGGACTATCGGCAGAATCGTAAAGCCAAAGTGATGACGCTTGATGCCGATGAGTTCATTCGGCGCTTTCTGCTACACACCCTGCCGGACGGCTTCCATCGCATCCGCCACTATGGCTTCCTCGCCAATGGCGGACGCAACGATAAAATCGCTCTCTGCCGTCAACTCCTTGCTGTCCGCAACGCGCCGACTGATCAAGAAGCCGGCGACGATCCCCTCACCACATGTCAGATCCCCGTCTGCCCGCATTGCGGCGGCACCATGCGCCGCGTCGATGTCGTCCCGCGAGCCCGTGCCCACGACCATCCGTTTCGTTGTGATACGTCATGACCAGCGCCTGCACCATCCACCTCTTCTGTGATCACCTTCGCGGTGGCAACGTCCGAAGTCGCCGTGGCCGCACTCGTCTCCGAACACCCGGCCAATCGTTCGGCCACGCATCCCAGCGCAGCAAATCGCTCGCTGGATCGCGCCCTTGGCCCGATCAATCCGGCCGCTCACATCCGATGAACGTCTCGCCGACGCCCGGCGACCACAGGCGCGCCTTCCCCGCAGCCGCACCCGCTGCACTATTCCCATAGCGCCCACAACTCCGCAGCTTCGTTCAATCCGGCTTCTATGAGGTCGCACCCACGACCGAGCGCGCGGCTCGCGCCTGCCACGCGACCTCACAGAACCCTCAAGATTCCCGAATCAATTTTTCAATGATTCATGGGTGGTCGGCTCTTGGAGGGCTGACCATGCCAGGATGGGAAGACGAACTCGAACGCTGGTTGATGCCGTTCTTGGACCGGCTGGGTCATAAGACCCGGCAGCGGATGTGTCCTCTGTATGTTGCGGGATTGATCGGTCCCGGCGATCGTAAGAGCGTTCAGCCGATGGCGGAACGCCTTGCCACCAGCACCTACGACCAGTTGCACCATTTCATTGCGGACGGTGTCTGGGACGCGACGCCGCTGGGGACAGAGTTGCTCAACCAGGCGGATCGACTTGTCGGCGGCAGGGCTGCGGTGCTGGTTATTGATGACACCTCACTTCCCAAGAAGGGTGAGCGCTCGGTCGGTGTTGGGGCTCAATACGCCTCGGCACTCGGTAAAACGGCAAATTGCCAGACACTGGTGTCTTTGACGCTTGCGAGCGGCGAAGTGCCCGTGATGGTCGCGTTACGTCTCTTTCTGCCTGACAGTTGGACAAGCGACGTATCTCGTTTGAAGCGCGCTCGCGTGCCAGTCGAACATCGAACGCCACGGTCCAAGCCGGAGATTGCTTTGGCCGAGATTGACCGCGCGATAGCAGCCAACGTGCGCTTTGGATATGTGCTGGCGGTGCAGGATACGGTCTCAGCGTACCGTTTCGACTAGGGCTAACAGAGCGCGGGCTGGTCTGGGCTGTCGGAATCCCTCGGCACCTGAAAGTGTACCCGGTCGATGTGAAGCTCATTTGGCCGATTACCAAAGCCCGCGGGAAACCACGAAAGCACCACGTGCCTGATATCTTGTCGATTGGCGCAGAACAAATGCTGGCCAGCGCCAAATGGAAAGCCGTGAGCTGGCGCAGCGGGACCAAAGGTCGGCTGACAGCCCGCTTTGCTGCTCTCCGTGTCCGCACCGCCGACGGCCCTCCTCAGCGGATTTGGGATAAGGGTCAGCAGCATCTCCCGGGCGACGAAGCTTGGCTCATTGGCGAGCAACGTGCCTCAGGGGATCGGAGGAGGTTCACATTCCCGGGACTTGAGGACGTCGCAAAAGCTCGACGTCGCGCTAGTCCTTATCCTCGTCGCGTTTCCTGCGACGGATCTGGGATCAGCTTGAGGCGTATCGCCTTGATGATACCCTGGACGCGGGTCCTCGTAGCAAGCTTTCGCAGGGCGTTCTTATGATAATTGACCGTATTCTCGCTGATCTTCAGTTCCCTCCCAATTGCCCAAGACGATCTCCCTTCTGCCGCGAACTGCAGGCATTGTTTTTCGCGCTCGGATAGCTTTATTGACGTATCGTGGCTCATGTTTGAGGCGCTCCGTATCAAGATCAGATCGCAATGCCGAGACAGCAAGCCCCATGCCAATGGGGGGTTGAGAAAATCAGGCGGGAGGAAATGATTGAGAAAGGGCGGACGATCGATTTGCGTCCCCTTAGCGGTCGAAGCATTACGACATAGGTCGGAAGCTCAACGTCCCCTTTGCAGCATCGGCTACAATGATCGATATCGATCAAGAAGAGCGCGGCCTAGAACGGGACCGTTTTGCTCTCTTCTTCTGCGGCGACAGCGCGGTGTGTAACTGAACAGTGTCCGCTGCGTTCACGAGGATATGAAAGCTCCCTACCACGATACGTGCTGGAAGATGCGTCGCACCATCATGAGCAAGTCGCGAACTCGGATCGTCTCGAGGCTGACCAGAGCTAAGACTGCTGAGTCGATTAGGATTACCGGTTGCCGAATGGATGCGCCTTTTTGACTTTCTGCCACCCAGATCCACCATCCTGTCATCCGCCGCGATCGGCTCGCGGCGGAAATACGCCATGCTTGGGTCATAGGGCATATGGTGCAGCTGCATAAGGCCGGATGCTTATAGTAGGGGTAGACGTTCGCGCCCGTGGTCCACAGCACGATCCTGGCGTCGACCCGGTCCGCAAGCTCACAAACCTGCCAAAGCGCGATTGCGCCGCCTCCTGGTCCGGCTTAAGTTGCGGAAGCCGTGGAAATACCAGGAAGATTTGCTCTATTGGCTTGGCCCTGGACTTGCAATTCAGAGAAGTAGCAGGATTCTCCACCGTCTTGAGCTCGAGGTTGATGAAGGTGTCGGTTCGACGTTCGGCGAGCTCCCGTCGTGAAGTTCGACCTCGACAGCAGCGCCGCTTAGTTGGTGTAGGAAGGTCAGTGGGTTTCCTTCATCGCGTTGGCATAGACGCCGCTGAATGTCCTCCGGCGTTATGGCATGAAAGGCGCGACGTTCTCCTCACGAACTCCGAATCCGAGTAGTCGTGGATTGCCTAAAATCGCTGGTGCAGCTTTGAGTCCGGCTCGGACAGGTTGGTGCGGTCCTCGGCAAGCGCAGGTCCTTCCTTTCCGTGTAACCGGACAGGCAGACGTCGGCGATCAGTGCGGTCAGGATCTGTAAGGGTGCTTGCGCAGCCAGCGAAGCGACAGGAGCGTTGAGCAAGCGGGCGATCCTGCTTCTGGCTCTGCTCGCATCATTATCAATGCGGAAGGGGGTTGCCGAAACCTCGAAGGTGTCTAGTGCATGCGCCCTATTGCATTGTCGTATATCCTGGCAAAGAAACCGAACCGCTTCGGCCATGGGAGGGCCGCGGGCTATCGGCCAAAGTGCGGTACCGCTGACCTCGCCCTGTCCCTTGACGGCAGCGTGAGTAAGCGCCAGCACAATGCATATGCTCCCATCGGCATTCCCATTGTTAAAACGGAAAGCAACTTCGGTTGGTCATGTGAAGCGTACGATACAATTTTTGCTGAGCTAACTCAGAGCGCAGCTGGCTTCTAAGAGCGTCTTGCGCCATTCGTCGCAGATCAAAGCATGATCGAGATCTCACATGATATCAAACGCTGGTTGCTGGTCCTGGTTTCCAAATTGCTTTACATCTCCCGCCATGTCGACGAGTTCAGAATGTTGCGCTTCAAATCTCGCAGATCAAGCGCGTCTCATTGCGACGAGAAGCCAAAAAGCCGGAAGGTCTAGTGGCTCTGCACAGTGATTTTGACGTGTTGCGCGTCCGGCGGTCAGATTAGCTCCGGCAGGCTCTTGGGATCAACGAGGACCTCGATGCTGCGGGGTATCCTTGGCTGCCGTCTGATTAGGCCAGCTCGTTCCAGAGTCAGCACCATCTGGTGAACCGAAGGCGGGCTGACGCGAAAATACTCTTGCATGTCGGTTTCCGCCGGGGCCCTGCGGTGCAGCCGCGTATAGAGGTGGATGAAGGCAAGGTATTGCCCCTGTTTGGGCGTGAAGGTTTTTGCCGAAGGACTCACGCCGGCCATCCGATTCAGTTGTACGTGCGTGCCTCGATCAAGGAAACTCAGCCAAGTCGAGCGCACCGAACTCAAGACCCTGCTCAGCGGCGGCAAGCATGCGTCCCGCAAGCTCAAGCGAGCGCAGATTTTGCTGGCTGCCGATGCCGGGGTCGGCGACGAGGAGATCGCCAGAAGTGTCGGCGTGGGCGGCTCGACCGTGTACCGGACTAAGCGACGCTTCGTGGAACGCAATCTGGAGCGGGCGCTGAGCGAAGAGCCGCGTCCCGGGGCGGAGCGCAAACTCACGGGCAAGGAAGAAGCCTTGCTGGTGGCCACCGCCTGTGCCGGTCCGCCGGAGGGCCGTGCCCGCTGGACGCTCAAGCTGCTGGCAGGTGCGCTGGTCAAGCTCACCGAGCACAAGAGCCTGTCGCACGAGACGGTTCGGCGGCGCCTGGTCGAAAATGACCTCAAACCCTGGCGCAAGGACATGTGGTGCATTCCGCAGATCGATGGCGAATACGTCGCCCGCATGGAGGACGTGCTGGATCTTTACGCCAAGCCGTCCAATCCCGAGCGGCCGGTGGTGTGCTTCGATGAAAGCCCGGTGCAGCTCATCGGCGAGGCGCGCTAGCCAATCCCGGCCGAGCCCGGGCGGCTCAAACGTTACGATTACGAGTATCGTCGCAACGGTACGGTCAGTCTCTTCGTCCTGCTTGACGTGCATCGTCCCTGGCGCAAGGTCAAAGTCACCGAGCGGCGCGCGGCAGAAGACTACGCCCAATGCATGCGCGAGCTCGTCGACATCCATTATCCGACGCCGAGACCATCCGGGTCGTCCAGGACAATCTATCGACTCATTCTGCCGGCGCCCTCTATCAGGCGTTCCCGCCTGCCGAAGCCCGACGGATCTTGCGGCGGCTCGAGTTCCACTACACCCCCAAACGCGCAAGCTGGCTCAACATGGTCGAGATCGAGATCGGCGTCTTGCGGGGACAGTGCCTCGATCGCAGGATCGATGACCCCAAGCGGCTGCGCCGCGAAATCGCCATTTGGGAACGCCAGAGGAATGCCGCACGCTCCCGCATCAAATGGATGTTCACGACAGACAGGGCCCGCGCCAAAATGGGCCGCGCCTATCCCGACACTTCCAAAGAGTCATAATAATTGTGCAGAGACACTAGTACGGCCAGCACACTATCTGGCAAACGGGGACGAACTCGCAAAAGTTCCGCAGCTGACCGCCACCCATTGCGCGCGCAGTCAAACCGGCTGGCCGCCGCAGATTCCGAGTGCGTACGTCAGATCGTGGACGGCATGCTGCGAGAGGCCAAACCCGACAATAACACGATCTACAGCCTGGCTGGCAAGGAGATAACCACAGCGCGATCTGCCGAGCTGGCGACTAAGCCTAACGCATTCAAGCGTGGAGCACGGAATGGCGGCGACGATAGAGCACGTCGCCACCTTCATGCGCCGAGGACTCGGCCCTACGTTGCAAACAACGTCAATTTCCTGCGCGCCGCATTTGCCGTCGCTGAACTTTGTTCGCAGTGATGCTGTGACTTAAGCGTATCACTCGGCGAGAATGGAATAATTGACAGCGCGACCTATCCCGCGACGCAAACCCTCCAGTCTCAGGGCCTGCCCGGGCGCGATATTGGCAAGATTGACATCCGGGCCGAAATCCTGCAGCAGGCCGACATGTTGTTTTGGGTAGCGGTACGGATCAGCCTCAATCAAAATTCGTTCGAACCAAGGCGCGGCCGCCAGCGCCTTGAGCAGATCGGGCGCGCTTTTTGCAGCCATGTCTATCTCGGACTGCTCCACGATAATATGGTCGACGCCTCGATTGGTTAACGAAGTGACGAGACCTTCAAGTTCTTCCATCCGCATCGGCTGCTCGGGGTTCTTACGCCCAAATTCGTAGATAACCGAAAGCCCAAGGCGCTGAAAGCGCTCGATGAACGAAAGACGCTCGTTGTCGTTCAGCGTGATGTAATTTTCCGAAATCTCCAGAGAAGTGAAGCCGATCGAACACAGATGACTACTGAAGCGATCGATTTCGTTGCGCTGATAAGCATATTCGAACAGAATGCCGCCTGAATAGCAGTTCACTCCCGAGTCGCGGTACAGTTTGACGATCCGCTGCACGACCGGTTTTGGCAAAAGCAGTGCGTTCATCGCATAGATCTTGGCGAAGTCGATATACTCGGCCGCGCAATCAAGCAGATCGGCCACGCCTCGCTCTCCCGTCCAACCGAAGCCGTCCGGACCGTAGTCGATAACCGCTGTCATCCCTCGCTTGCGGGGTTTCCCCTGGCGCGCGGGGGGAACAAAGCCATCGTCGTGCGATTGCATCTCACTCATCAAGCTATCTTTCTGGCCAGAGCAGCGGCCAGCTCCTCAAACTTCCGTCGGCGAATATACACGGCCCCATCCATAATGATCCGTGCCGTACGCTCGATTTGCGCGCTCTCGATGATCGGGCCACTTGCTCCCTGAGCGATACTCGAGGCTACTCGCAGCACGCCGCTCGGATGGCCAAGTCGGACGTTCTGCAACGGCTTGCCGATGGCTGCCGCAACTACCGAGTTCGGGACCGAGCAGGCCACTGCGGTACACACCGCACCGGTGACGGCGAGCGCCTTGTGGGGGCGCTGCATGGCGAGCTGCCGAACGCAGATATCGATGTCCGATGCCGCGACCTCATGGCCACCAATAGCCGAATAGGACCTCGGCGGCGAGACCATTATTACACGCGGAATGTTTGGGCTTTTGGTGCGGGCCTCGGCTTGATCTGTCACCAGACCGAGTTTAACAGCCGCCCATCCCCTAACCTGCTCCAAGCGGGACATTAGCATTTCGTTGATGCGTAGCGCGTCCGGCGACTCGGTGCCGACTGCCCCGACATCGACCGCGTTGACAAAAACGAATGGTGTGGCCGCGTCGATCAGTGACACTTCAATGGTCTTGCCATCGATCGATATAGCTTCGCGAGCGCGCCCCGTGGGCAATAGCTTGCCTGATACGGCGCCGGCACAATTGCCGAAATCTAAACGGATCGGCGCCCCCGTATCGGGCACACCGGCGATTGCGCAGTCGCCGTCTGACAGCGGCTCACCATCGCGAACCGGAATGCGGGATACCACGACCTGCCGAGTATTGGTGTTATATATCCGCACAATCGTTTCTGGCTCGACCGCATCGATCAAACCGCGACGGATAGCGAACGGCCCGACCGCGGCAAGCATGTTACCGCAGTTGCCACCTGTCGAAACCGAAGGATTATCAATGCCGACTTGGTAGAATGTATACTCGATCTCGGCATCCGGGCGCGACGACAACTTCACGACGGCGGCCTTGCTGGTCAGTGGATCTGCGCCACCGATACCATCGATCTGGCGGTCGTCCGGCGATCCATACGCCGCGAGCAGGACGGCAGCCCGTTGGACTTCATCCTGCGGCAGATCGTCGTCCAGGAACACGCCCCCCCGACTGGATCCCCCGCGCATAAATGTGCAGCGGATCGGGATTTGATCTCCGCCGCCCGCATTCATTGCGGACGGCATGACCGGATCGACGTTTGCGTTATGCTGCTCGAAGCGACGGCCCATTATCCACCACGGCAGCTTGAGGAACGACATCGGCCTTGGGTTGCTTTTCGAGCGACATCATGAGGTCGCTGATTCGACGTGCTTGCTTCTCTTCGATCACCATAGTCGTCATCGCCAAGAACTTCGCTTCCAGCTCGTCGGAGGTGAGAGGATTGGACGGTTCACCCTTCGGCTCGAGGGAGCTGCGAGTCACGACTTTGCCGTTCTTCAGCGCGATGTCGATCTGAGCCTGACGTCCGCCCAGTCCATAGGCCGCCTCCTTCTGCAACTCGATCTTCCCCATGCCCTCGTGGACAGCCGCCTGCTTGTAGCCGTCCCAATATTCCTTCAGGCCATTCTTTCCGGAGGCCAACGCCAGCGCGATGCTAAATTGCGTGCTGCCCATCGCCGCATTGAGGTTGGTAACTTTTGGCTTTGACGCCTGACGAATCGCAAGCTCGCTCATATGAACGGTAACACGATCGACATTGTCGAGACGCACGCCGTCGAGCGCGAACGCATCCTGCGCGAGGTCGATCGGGCCGTGGGCATATCGGCACGCCGCATGTGGCTTGAATCCGACTTCCATGATCGCGAAATGCTTGCCGAGGTTGTCTTGCAAGTCGTCGAGGCGGACACTGTCCGTGAAGGCATTCAAGAAGCCCTCGCGCGACTCTAGCACTTTCTTAGGACCGCTGAAGCCGCGGCTCGCCATGATCGCCGCGAGAACGCCGTTAAAGGCGGACTTACCGGGGCTAAAGGGTTTTGCCATGCAAGGATCGTCGAGATATGACTGAATGCCCGCCGACTGCATGCAAGCCAATCCGATGGCCCAGGCGATCTGTTCAGCATTGCAGCCCAGAAGCTTCGCGCACATAGCAGCAGCACCGATGGCTGAAACGGTTCCAGTCGTGTGATAACCGCGCTGGCGGTGACCGGGATTGATCGCTTTCGCGATTCGGATTGCCACGTCATAGCCTGCAACAACCGCCGTGAGGACGTCTTTACCTGAAGCGCCCGACAGTTCCGAAATTGCAAAGGCTGCCGGAACGAGAACGGAACCGGCCTTTATCAATCCAGAGCCATGCGCGTCGTCCAGCTCGATTCCGTGCCCCATCATCGCATTAACGAGCGCAGCATTGGGCGTCGGCACTTTCATGCCATGGCCAATGATGGTGCTCTGCGGCGTGCCGGCCCACTCTTTGACAAGCTCGATGACTTTATTTGCTGGCTCGCTGATAGCGGATGCAGCAATTTCATTACCAACGCCATCGCGCAGGATCAGCTTCGCCTTGTTGCTGACGTCAGCGGGAATTTCCTCGAACTTGAGCAAAGCAACGTGCTCAGCGAAACGCATCGTTAGGCCGATGAGGGCCTCAGATTGCTGGGGGGTCGACACAGAGGTCATCGAAAGGCTCCACAAAGATGATGGTAGTAGTGCATAATACTATCATTTGGCGATGTGTCAACGCTATCGGGTCTGAGCTCATGATGCGATCTCGCCCGCGGATTTCAGACGTGGCTCTGCTACAACTACTCATCTTGGCCTTTTAAGCTATCGGAACTGAACTTCCCGATGACGAAGCCATTGAAGGAGACGTCGCAAATCTAAGAAAAAGAGCGTGCGAGCGCCTTCAGGCAAGCATCGGCGGATATCGAAAGCTCCGCTGGGGCCGCTCTTTGATGCGTCGTTGCTGTGATTTTTCTGTGCGCATCCAGAAGACCCCAGATAGCGCAGGTAACGCTCGTCAGGGAGCGACGATGGCTTGCTGAGAGGCCTTCAATTCCACAGCAGCTGGTCGGCGACTCTGTTGGCTGGACGCACAAGTAGCCGCGCAGGACGTCCGAGAGCCACGCTTTGGGATCATCATCGGTCATCTTGCAGGTTCGATGATCGTGTAGACGCCCTCTAGCACGGTGATTACCGGCGTCTGAGCCGGCGAAGGTCGAGTTTCATCTGCCGGCCGACACCCTCGCGCTGTTCAGCAGCGTTGTTGGTGAGGGAAGCGGGTGAACGCGGCCCACCGGTTCAGCAGCAAGTTGATCGCTTTCGCGATGTCGGCGCGGTGCGCCGTTCGCCGGCGAATCCCTCGATCACCCCCGCGGTCGCCAGCGCAGTCGACGAACAGCTTGTCGCCGGCCGCACGCGACTGGCGCATCGCAAACCTCTCCGTCAGCATCCCGGAATTGTAGCGAGATCGTGTCGGCATCTGAGCGACCGGCGAAGAAGCTGCGCTATCGCCGCTCCTACCAACAGCGCGGAGGTCGGCATGCGCGCGAGGACTGTGCGTAATCTCGATACTTCGCTCAGCCTCTTCATCCTGGAAATGGATTCCGAGATTCTATTCTCGGGCGACGTCGGCATACCAGGGCGGGCACGGGACGACGTTTTTAGAGTTTGACGATCTCGTGCAATCTGTGCTCCACTACGTACAAATGTACGCTGAACGTACGAGCGGAGACAGCATGATTACGCGACGGTTATTCCACGTCGGCGTTATTGGGACGGCCGTCATGGCCAATGCGCCTTTTGCCCGGTCTGCCAGTTATCCGACCAGAACGATAAGGTTGGTCTGCCCATTCCCTGCCGGCGGCGTTGTC
Organism: Bradyrhizobium sp. CCBAU 53340; assembly: GCF_015291645.1. Taxonomy (NCBI): domain Bacteria; kingdom Pseudomonadati; phylum Pseudomonadota; class Alphaproteobacteria; order Hyphomicrobiales; family Nitrobacteraceae; genus Bradyrhizobium; species Bradyrhizobium sp. CCBAU 53340. The sequence continues at coordinate 30,853 of NZ_CP030056.1, read as the reverse complement.
GACGTGCTGTCTCGGTCGCTAGGACAAACCCTTTCGACCGAGCTTGGCCAGACGGTGATCGTGGATAACCGCGCGGGAGCTGGGGGCATGATTGGCTCTTTAGAGGTCGCGCGCGCTAACCCTGATGGCCACACCTTGCTCTTCAATTCGTCGAGCCTTGTACAGGCGCCGGCCGTTGCCGCCCAGAAACTCTATGATGCGGTGGACGATTTCACGACGATCGGCTCGCTCGGCCGGACCGTGATGCCACTCGTGGTCCCCGCCCTGTCTCCCGCCAACACGATGGAAGAATTTGTCGCCTACGCTCGCGGCAAAAGACTTGCATACGGCACTTTTGGCGCCGGCACCACGAGCCATGCTTTTCAGCAGCTATTTTCCGACTATAACAAGCTCGAGATGGTTCATGTGCCCTACAAGGGCGAAGCGCCGATGCTCAACGATCTGTTGAGTAACCAAGTGGCCTGCGCAATGGGCACGATGAGCACGATAGCGCCTCAAATCGAGGCCCGTACGGTCAAAGCTTTGGCGATGCTATCGCCCGATGAAGTCGACGGCTTTGCAAACATTCCGACATTTAAGAACCTGGGCTATCCTGCCGAATTCGATTGGCGAGGCGGCTTCATTGGCCTGTTTGGTCCGGCAAAGCTTCCCGCGGAGATAACGGATATCCTCGAGAAGACTTTTACCAAGATCGTTTCAACCAGCGCGATGCAAAATATCATGAAGCAGAATTTCGTCGTCGGCAAGCCAAGCGTTGGTCGTGATGCCGCCTCCGAGGTCGCCGCGACGCAAGAAGCATGGACAAGTCTTGTCTCGCGGCTTGGCCTGGTTATTAACTGAAACTCAACAACCCGCCAGGAGTGAACTCCGTAATCTCGTAGAACGCCACGAGCGCAAAATGGACTTTGGCTGGTTGTCAGACGTCAGCTTCGACCCATGCAGGCACCTGCCGAATCACTGCACGCCGCAGATCGTCGTAGCCGACGCGGCAGAGACCCGGGGCTTCCGTCCAGCCGCGGAGAATGCAATATGACGAAGTTGCGAGCCGAAGACACCGAAAGACGTCAGGCAGCGGGCCGCGGGCCCGATTTCCTCGAAGTGCTATCGCGCAGCCTGAGCGTCATCGAGACACTTGGCAATCATCGCGAGCCTCCGACTATCAGCGATCTGGCAAGGGCGACGGATCTTCCCAAGCCGAGCGTCCGCAGGATCCTGCACACCCTGACCACGCTTGGCTATGCAGAGACTTCGGGTCGTACTTTCAGGCTGACGCCAAAGGTCGTCCGTTTTGCGACGTCCTACCTTGCGAGCGGCGGTCACGCCCAGGTGCTGCAGCCTGCCTGTGAAGAGCTCTCGCGGATCACAGGACAATCCTGTCTGGTCGGCGTCCTCGACGGCGCAGAGGTGCTCGTCGTCGCCTACACGATGCCCGAACAACTGATGTCGCGATCGCTAGGGGTGGGCACGCGGTTTCCCGCCTACTGCACCGCGGCCGGTCGCGTGCTGCTGGGCCAGAAGACCGAAAACGAGCTCACCTCCTACTTGGCGAAACTGAAGCCGGTCGCACAGACAGAGGCGACGCAGACCGATAAAGCAGTCATCAAGTCCGAGATCATGGCCGCGCGCAAACGCGGCTACAGCGTGATGGAAGACGAGTTCGTCATGGGATGGCGCACAGTTGCGTTCCCTTTGTATCGGCACGACGGCTCGATCTTCGGAACGCTTAATCTCAACTGCAAAAAATCGCCTACGCTGACCAATGACGAATTCGACCGCTTCGTCGGATTGTGCGGACGGAAAGCGGAATCATTGAAGTCGCTTCTCATATGAGCACCGGATCTGTCGGAGACATTCCTTGACCAAGAAGATCGAAACCCGCCTTGCCATTGACATCGGCGGCACGTTCACCGACGTGGTGCTCGATGGCCCCTTCGGCAGGGTCACCCGCAAGGTCCTCACTACGGTTGCGCAGCCCGAGGTCGGGTTGATGAACGGCGCGAAGCAGCTTCTCGCGACGGTCAACCTCGACTTCTCGAAAGTCGACGTCTTCATCCATGGCACGACGCTTGCGACGAACGCGGTGCTCGAACGTAAAGGCGCGAAGACGGCACTAATCGCGACCGCTGGCTTCCGCGACGTGTTGGAAGTCGGCAGTGAGGGGCGTTACGACCAGTACGATCTGCAACTAACCAAGCCTCTGCCGCTGATACCCAGAGAGCGCCGCTACACCGTGGCCGAGCGCATCGACGCAAAGGGCGACGTCAAGCTCGAACTGGATCTCGCGGAGCTCGCCGAAATCGTCAACAAACTCAGGAAAAGCCTTGTCGAGAGCGTGGCGATCGCTTTCCTGCATTCATATGCGAATTCGGAGCATGAACGGAAGGCCGCGCGCTTCCTCGCCGGGCAGATGCCCGACCTGTCGATCACAATGTCGTCCGACGTCTGCCCGGAAATCCGGGAGTACGAACGCACGTCAACAGCGGCCGCCAACGCCTACGTGAAGCCGCTCATCAACGGCTATCTTGAAAGGATGGAGGCGGCGCTCACGGCAGCGGGCTTCACCGGTCGGCTTTTCCTAGTGACGTCCGGAGGCGGTCTGACTTCCATCGAGACCGCCAAACGCTATCCGATCCGGCTGGTCGAGTCCGGCCCCGCGGGCGGAGCGATCTACGCCGCACAGCGCGCCCGCAGGCTTGGGGACAAGCGGGTCGTCTCTTTCGATATGGGCGGTACGACCGCAAAGGTCTGCCTAATTCAGGACGGCGAGCCGGTCACCGCCAACTCGTTCGAGGTCGACCGGACGCACCGCTTTATGAAGGGCAGCGGGCTGCCGCTGCGGATCCCAGCCGTCGAGCTCGTCGAGATCGGAGCGGGCGGCGGATCCATCGCAGGCGTCGACCGGCTCCGCAGGGTCACCGTCGGTCCGCAGAGCGCGGGCTCGCAGCCGGGGCCGGCCTGTTACCCGGGTGGTGGGTCCGGGGCGACAGTGACCGACGCCGACCTCGCGCTAGGGCTCTTGGATCCCGGCGCGTTCGCGGGCGGACGAGTTCAACTCGATCCGCAGGCAGCCTCCCGTGCGCTCGACGCCGCCGTTGGCAAGAAGCTCGGCCTTTCGAGCAAAACGGCGGCCTTCGCCATCACCGAGACCGTGTGCGAAAGCATGGCGAGCGCGGTCCGCGTGCACGCAGCCGAACGCGGCGAGCCCATCGCCGACTATACGATGATCGCATTCGGCGGTGCGGCCCCACTGCACGCCGCTTGGGTTGCCGAGAAGGTCGGCATCCGCAAGGTGGTCGTGCCGCGCAACGCGGGCGTCGGCTCGGCGGTCGGATTCCTAGAGGCGCCGATCTCCTTTGAACTGATCCGGAGCAAGCACGTCAATCTCGCTTCCGTCGATCCAGCCGAGATCGGCGCTTTTCTCGACGCCTTGGCGGCCGACACCATCGCCCTGGTGAAGACCGAGGGCGCAGAGCTCGTCGAGCGTTGCGTGGCGCACATGCGCTACGTGGGCCAGGGTCATGAAATCTCGGTTGTCCTGCCGGACCGGTCCAAGCCTCTGACGGGCACCGTGCTGCGCGAATGGTTTGAGGATCTCTACGGACGCCTCTTCACCCGGTTCATTCCGGGCGCTGCCATCGAGGTCCTGAGCTGGTCGGTGACTGTCTCGACGACGCGCAAATCCGTCGAACCGACAGCTCTCATTTGGAACATCGGCGAGCCATCGGATGCAGGCGTGCGCGAGGTCTTTGATGGCACGGCCTCGAAGTCCATCGTTGTCCCCGCCTACAATCGTTCGCAGATGGCAAATGGATTGACCATCCGCGGCCCGGCACTCATCGTGGAGGACGAGACCACGACCTTCATCACATCACGCTTCTCCGCCTCCATCGACGGGGACGGCAGCATCGTCATGCAGCGGATCGCCGCCTCGGAACAGGCGGTCGAAACCCGAAATCTAAATTCCGCGATCCACCATCAAGTCCTCTGGAATCGTCTGCTGGCCCTCGTTGAGGAGCAGGCGCAGATTCTGATCCGCACCGCCTTCAGTCCACTAGTCCGCGCCTGCGGCGACGTCTCGGTCGGCGTATTCGACCTTTACGGCCGGATGTTGGCGCAGGCCGTGACCGGCACGCCGGGCCACGTGAACACGATGGCAGAGTCCGTGAAACACTTTCTGGGTCGCTTTCCGACCACAACGATGAAGCCGGGCGACGCCTATATCACCAACGACCCGTGGCTCGGAACCGGCCACCTCAACGACTTCGTCGTTGTCACGCCTTGCTTCCACAAAGACAAGTGTGTCGCTCTGTTCGCCTGCACCAGCCATCTCATGGACATTGGCGGGCTGGGCGCGGGGACTGAAGCTCCGGACGTATTTGCGGAAGGTCTCTACATTCCGTTGATCAAGCTAATCGACGCCGGCACGGTCAACGAGACGCTCATGGCGGTGATCGAAGCTAACACGCGGCTTCCGGTCGACACCATCGGGGATACCTACTCGCTCGCGGCGTGCAACGATGTCGGCGTCAGGCGGCTTCAAGAGACAATGACAGAGTTTCGCCTCGATGATCTTTCGGAGCTCGCCGACTTCATTCTCGAGCGCTCCCGCCAAGCGGTGCTTAAGGAGATCGTGTCGCTTCCGAAGGGAACTTGGAGAAACGAGATGATCGTCGACGGCTACAACGAGCCGCTGACGCTCCGGGCCGCACTGACGATTAACGAGGACGGCATCGTTGTCGACTTTGCCGGCAGCGCCCCCGCGGTGATTAAGGGCATCAACGTTCCCTTGACTTACGCGACCGCCTACACGTCCTTCGCCATCAGTTGCGCCATCGCTGACGACATTCCCAACAATGCCGGATCTCTGTCCCTGTTGAAGGTCCTCGCGCCGGAGGGTTGCATCGTCAACGCCAGGAAGCCCTCGCCCGTCGGAGCGCGGCACGTGATCGGCCAGATGCTGCCGGATCTGGTGTTTGGCTGCCTCTTGCAAATCCTGCCGGAGCGCATCCCCGCCGAGGGCAGTTCGTGCATGTGGAATATCGCACTGCGCGGGACCTTCACAGTCGGAGAGCGCAAGGGGCGCAACTACTCGTTGACGGTTACCACCAGCGGCGGTATGGGAGCCCGCTTCACAAAGGACGGCTTGTCGGCGACAGCGTTCCCAACGGGCATCCAGTGCATGCCAATCGAGATCGCGGAAACGCAGATCCCCTTCGTGTTCTGGCGCAAGGAGCTCCGCATAGACAGCGGCGGTCCGGGGCGCACGCGCGGTGGTCTCGGCCAAATCATCGAGGTCGAGAACGCCGACGGCACCGCGTTCCGGCTCAGCGCCGCCTTCGAGCGCGTCAAGAATCCGGCGCGAGGACGCCTGGGCGGCGAGAACGGCGGGGCGGGCTATGTCGGCCTCGCGTCCGGACGGCCGATCGCCGGCAAGGGGCTTCAGACGATCGAGGCGGGCGACCGGCTGGTGATCCATACGCCCGGCGGTGGTGGTCTCGGCAACCCGAAGGAACGACCGGCGGCGTTGATCGAGAGGGACGTCTTCGAAGGACGTCTGTCGCAGGAAGCGGCCGCTCGTCTTTACGGCCACCGCGACCGCGAAGCTTCATGATCGAAAGAGAGCGGCGATGACGAATATTTCGACTGAGGCCCTGCTAACCCTCGAAAAGACGGCCGTCGCGACCGTCTCGACTGTCCTTCGGCAGAAGGGCTTCGCCCGTGTCTCGCTGCGCGGACCGCGGGCGCTGGTGGAAGGGCAGAAGCGCATCGCGGGGCCGGCCTACACGATGCGTTTTGTGCCGGCGCGCGAAGATATCACGACGACCATGGCCGTAGCCGGCCCCACGTCGCCGCGCACGGTCATGGAGAAGATTCCCGCCGGCGCCGTGGTGGTCGTGGATGCGATGGGGCTGCGGTCGGCCGGCGTGTTCGGCGACATCATCTGCGCTCGGATGCAGACGCGAGGCATCGCAGGTCTTGTCACCGACGGAGCGATACGCGACCTCGTCGGCATGAAGAAACTCAATTGGCCGATCTGGGCGGACGGCACCACCGCGCCGCCCTCGCCGTCCGAGTTCTTCTGTGCCGACACGCAGGTCGCGGTGGCGTGCGGCGGCGTTACGATATTTCCCGGCGACATCGTGGTTGCGGACGACGACGGTGCCGTCGTCGTGCCGGCCGCGATCGCAGAAGCCGTTGCGGTCGAAGCCTTCGAGAAAGATCGCTTCGAGGAGTGGGTCTACGATCAGGTGAAGGCGGGAGCATTGCTCGACGGTCTATATCCACCGAACGATGCGACCAAGGAACGCTACGCGAAAGAGAGGCGCTGATTCTATCGTCAGCGCCCTAATCAAAGGATTTTTCCAGGAAAGCAAGATGTCATTCGTGTCCGACGCGCTCGAGCGCATTCAACCCTCCGCCACTATCTTCGTCACGCGCAAGGCGCGCGAACTGAAGAAATCCGGCTGTGATGTCGTCTTCCTCTCCGTCGGGGAGCCCGACTTCGATACGCCGGACAACATCAAGGAGGCCGCCAAGGCGGCGATCGATAGGGGCGAGACCAAGTACCCAGGTACGCCCGGCGTGCCGGCGCTGCGGGAGGCAGTTGCCGCGAAGTTCAAACGGGAGAACGGGATCGACTACAAGCCGAGCGAAACCATCGTCGGGACGGGTGGCAAAAACGTGATCTTCAACGCGCTCCTTGCGACGCTCAACAAGGGCGACGAGGTCATCATTCCCGCGCCGTATTGGGTCAGCTATCCGGATCTCGTCCTGTTTGCTGGCGGCAGGCCAGTTTTGTGCCAACTTGTCTGTCTGACGGTTTCAAGGTGACCGCGGCGGCGCTCGAGGCGGCCATTACACCGCGCACGAAATGGCTGATTCTGAACTCGCCGTCGAACCCGACCGGTGCCGCCTACAGCGGCGATGAATTGAAGGCTCTTTCCGAGGTGCTGGTCCGGCATCCGCACGTATGGACGCTGTCGGACGACATCTATGAACATCTCACCTACGGCAATTTTGTCTTTACCACCATGGCGCAGGTCGAGCCGGCTCTCCGCGACCGAGTCCTCACGGTCAATGGCGTCTCGAAATCCTACGCGATGACCGGTTGGCGCATCGGTTACGCGGGTGGGCCCGAGAGGCTGATCAAGGAGCTCGAAAAGCTGCAGAGCCAGCAGACGTCGGGTGCCTGCTCGATCGCGCAATGGGCGGCTGTCGAAGCGCTAAACGGCCCGCAGGATTACATTGCCAAGAGTCGTTCTGTCTTCAAGGAGAGGCGCGATCTCGTCGTGTCGTTGTTGAACGAGGCGGATCATCTCAAATGCCCGGTTCCCGACGGGGCCTTCTACGTCTACCCGTCCTGTGCAGACGCGATCGGAAGGAGCACCCGCTCCGGTAAGTTCCTCCGGAACGACGAGGATTTTGCCGCGGCACTCCTCGAGGAGGAAGGCGCCGCGGTCGTGCATGGCGCCGCGTTCGGCCAGGGGCCGAATTTCCGATTGTCTTATGCGACCTCGACCGAGGTTCTCCTTGATGCCTGTGCACGCATTCAGCGGTTCTGCTCAGGGCTCAAGTAGGTCGGTTGTTGCGGGCGCCCAGGGTACGCACCTCAAGCCGCTACTCGCGCAGTTCGTCGCAAAAGTTAGTCGTCCGTGAAGAGCGGCTAAACGACTGAGCTGGGATCGCATTATTCGTTGTTGCCTGTTTTGGGATTGCAGGGTTTTGATGCTTCGGGCATCGGAACCCTGCAATTTCGTTTTGAGGATTCCATCGAATCGCCAGTCATGATTCCGTCCTCGCATCGGAGGTGGCGATGCGACCGAAGAAGCCCAAAGCGACGGGATCGGGCGATCTGTTCCGGGCCAGGCTGGACCAGATCATCAACATGAAGCACGAGCTGGTTCAGCTCGCCGGCAAGGTCGACTGGGACTGGATCGACGGCGAGATCGCGCCGCTCTACAGCGAGAACGGTCGGCCGGGCATCGCGACCCGCTTCATGATCGGGCTCTTGCTGCTCAAGCACATTTACGGCCTGTCCGATGAGGGGGTGTGCGAGCGCTGGGTCCACGACCCGTATTTCCAGTACTTCACCGGCGAAGAGTTCTTCCAGCACGCCTTCCCGCACGAGCGCTCGGACCTGAGCCACTGGCGCAAGCGGCTCGGCGACAAGCTGGAGCTGCTGTTGGCCGAGAGCCTGCGGGTGGCGCACGAGGCCGGCGCGTTACGCAGCCAGGACCTCAAGCGGGTCACAGTCGACACCACGGTGCAGCCAAAGGCCATCACCTTCCCGACCGATGCCAAGCTGCTGCACGCGGCAATCAAGGGGCTCAACCGCCTGGCGAGGAAGCACGGGGTCAAGCTGCGGCAGTCCTATCTTCGCATTGCCAAGACCGCGGCGATGATGGCGGGACGCTACGCCCACGCCAAGCAATTCAAGCGGCATCAGCGGCAGTTGCGCATCCTGCGCAGCCGGTTGGGCCGGATCATCCGCGATATCCGCCGCAAGATCGAAGGTCAGGCCGTGCTCGAGAACGCCTTCGCCCTGCCGCTCGGCAGGGCCTCGCAGATCCGCTCGCAGCAGCAGCGCCAGCGCGGCTGGAAGCTGTATTCCTTCCATGCTCCAGAGGTCGAGTGCATCGGCAAGGGCAAGGCCGCCGCACCCTACGAGTTCGGTGTCAAAGCCTCCATCGTCACCAACAACCGCCGTGCTCCAGGCGGCCTGTTCGTGCTGCACGCCAGGGCGCTACCCGATAACCCGTACGACGGTCACACCTTGCGGGACGTCATCGACCGCACCGAGACACTCACCGGCTGTGCGATCGAGCGGGCCTATGTCGACAAGGGATACCGCGGCCATGACGCGCAAAATCCTCGTCGCGTCTTCATTTCCGGCCAGAAGCGCGGCGTCTTCGGTGTCATCAAGCGCGAGTTGCGCCGCCGCTCCGCCATCGAGCCCATCATCGGACACCTGAAGACCGATGGTCACCTCGGCCGATGCTACCTCAAAGGCCGCCCCGGCGATGCGGCTAACGTCATCCTCTCCGCCGTCGGTCACAACTTCCGCCGGGTCCTCGCCTGGCTGAGGGCTCTTTGGTGCCTGATCCTGACCACCTTCATCGCGGCCGCCAGCGACCGCTCATCGCTACAATCGGCTTCTTAACGGACGACAAGTTAAGGACAATGTGATTGCGACCGCGCCGCCGGCCGCCATTGCGGCAATCGTCGCCTTGTTTTTGGTCATATCTTCGGCTAACGGCCCGCCTTCTTCAGTCAGGCCGTGACATCGTGAATTCGAAAACACGATTTTACGCGCAGACTCAATACTTCGACCGCCTCACTCCGCGGCTTCGGCAGGCGCGCTCTTAAGCTCCGCAAATTTCGCAGCCATTGTCGGATTGCCCCGAGTTAGCTTCTTAATCGTCACGTCCTGTGCCTTGTCATTGGCAAGACGCAGGTTGCGATCCGCACCGATCAAGGCATCCTTCGTCTTCTGCAGATGATCGATCGACTTGTCGATCTCCGTAAGAGCCGTCTGAAAGTGCCGGGAAGCAAGATCATAGTTCTTTGAGAATGCGGTTTTGAACGATTCGAGCTGGTTCTCAAACTGGGTTATATCGACATTCTGCGCTTTCACGAGCGCAAGCTCGGTTTTGTACTTCAGCGAATTGACTGCCGCGTTCCTTAGGAGCGTAATCATAGGCAGGAAGAACTGCGGCCGGATGACATACATTTTTGGGTAGCGGTGGAAGACGTCGACGATGCCGGCATTGTAAAGCTCGTTGTCCGGTTCAAGCAATGAGACCAAGATAGCGTACTCGCAGCCCTTCTCGATGCGATCCCGGTCAAGTTCTTTGAGAAAGTCTTCGTTTTTGCTTTTCGTCGCGGTCTTATCGCTCTCGTTCTTCATCTCGAACATGATCGAAATGATTTCAGTGCCTGCCTCGTCCGAGTCGCGGAAAATGTAATCGCCCTTGCTGCCGGTCCGCGCGTCGTTGTCCTTCTCGAAATAAGCGCGCGGAAAAGCCATCGACCGGACCCGGTTAAACTCAGTCTCGCAGTGTTGCTCGAGGGTCTCGCCCACCATCTTGGTCGAGAGGCGGGCCTTCATATCCTTGAGACGCTCGATGGCGTCGTCGCGATCTTTGATCTGGGTTTCGTACTTATCCTTCAACGATTGCTCGGAGAGCTGCTTTTCGAGCTGTACTCGACTGATGCCGCTTTTCAGCTCATCACGCTCTTTTTCGAGGGCACCTACCGCTTCAGTCACGGCGAGCTTCTTCTCAAGCTCAACTGCCTGAACCTTCGCCTTCAGATCCTGGATCTCCCTTTCCTTGGCAGTAGCAATCTTGTGCTGCTCGCTCGCCAGGAGCGCGTCAGCAAGCTCCGAGGCCGCCTTCTTTTCGCGCTCGGACTCAGCTAGCGCGTTCGCGAGTCTATCCCGCTCCTTTTCGACGGCGCTGAGCGCTTCAGCAACCGCGAGCTTCTGGGCAACGCCGCTCCCCTCAAGCTTGGACTTTAATTCCTGGATTTCAGCGTCCTTAGCAGCCGTGGTCTTCTGCAGATCGCTGCTTACCTGGGCCTTGGCCAATTCAACGGCGCTCTGCTTGTCACGCTCGGCCAGCTCCAACCGTTCGTGGAGCTGCTGAGCGAAATCCGCGTCACGGACTTGCTTCAGGATGTCCGCGTAACCGGCTTCATCAACCTTGAAGGCCTTGTCACAGTGGGGACAGATGATCTCGTGCATGGTTCCTGGCCGGATCGTGGCGCTGCTGTTGTCATTGAAAAGGGACGGACCGGCAGAATCGGACCCCAGGAGAACAAAATTAGAACGAGCGAACTTGGAACGTCAAGTCAAGCCCAGCAAGTTCTGGGCGCTTTGCTTGGACTATCCCCCGCTTTCATGAACGCCATAGGTCGGCCCAGATCACGACATTCGCTTTGATGACCACCAGTGCTCATGTCAATCAGAGTGTCCATTCCGAATCGTCCTTGCGGCAGGGCGGTATTGATCCCGACTGTGTTCGCGTCGCTGCTTTGCGCCGCGCTAAAACACGACACGGCCACGCTCCCCTCCGGCCAGCGCATCCAGATCGACCTTCGCCTGGCGGCACGAGCATCGACAATAAGTACGCCTCGATCGCGCGGATCGTCGCGCAGCGCCGCGATGCTCATGCGCTATTTCGAGCATATCGCGGCCGCGCCTGCTACGTTCAAAGTAGCTTTCGAGTCATTCTGCCGCAGTTGTCCCGCCGCCTGCGGGCGCCGTGCTTCTTCCGGACGGACTAACCTCCAATCCAGCCCCTCGAAAAAGGCCGCGAACATCGCCCGCGACATCCGCATCACGCCGTCCGCAATCGTTGGCCTCGGTTCGATCGGAACACGAAGGCCGCGCCGAGGAACGGGTCGAGACGAAGCATCTCCTGCACCTCCGTCGCAAGCCCATCATGGCCGCCGCGGAAGTCGATCGGCCGCGTTGCAAATCCGCACCAGCCGCGATCATCGTGACGCTCGCACCGCACGGATTACCCGGGACAGCTGCTCGGCATCAATGGCCATATCCGTCCGCAGCACGACATCGCCGATCGCGATCTCAAGCTTGATCGCCGGAACCTGACGCTCCTCCAACGCACCTTCCACGACCAGCGGCGCGAATGTCGGCTGCGACGCTTCGCACGGCGGCAACATGTCTCGCTGTCGCAACCCCCTCGCCAATCGTAGATCTGCCAGCGCGTCGCTCCGTGCTTGCGCGCCACCTCGGACACCTGAGCACCGGGCAACAGACTCTCGGCGACGATCCGAGCTCTCTCTGTCGCGCGGCGATCAGGGTGGATGGCGCCACCACCGTGCATTCGTGGCCGAGCGATTGGATCAGACGATAAAGGCCATGGCCCGTCGGGCCGGCCTCGTAACAGAAGTGGATGCGATTAAACCGGCTGGCGAATCCACACTATAATACAATACGGCGCACGTTAACGTCCGAAGCATCGACTTCACCGAAGAAGCGAACCCCTCCCTCCCAGCCTGCCTCCGCAATCGCGACGGCATTTCTCAGTTTGGCGACACGATTCCAACAAATGCTTCCCTATAATCCGCCACGGCGCCTCGGCTCGGACCTAAGCAACCTCGGACACGCAGTGTAGGGCGAACGACCCCACCGGCAGAGACGGACATGCGGTCTTACAATCAATTCCTGCCATGACGATGAGATCAATCTATTCCTTTACCGCTTGGAGCGATGAGGCCGGCTTCGACCAGCAGTTTTCCCCGAGAGAGTTCCATCACCCATGTCGTGAGCCTGACTACCATCTCGGGATATATACTCCTGCGAACGTTTAGCATGGCGCCTTGCGCCGCCTAGTGCAAGGCGCACTGGCCCGGCACTCGCGACGTTCTGACCACAACGTTCTGCGTAAGCGGCCCCCCTAGTGTCGGCACGCCCCCGGGTAACTGTTGCAAACATACTGGCCAAATGGATATGGAGCAAGATCTTCACATCCATTAGGGTCGCCGACGCAAGGACTTGATGGTCCGGCTCCGAGTGCATCGGCGTTGAGATGCTGTCTTGCGACGTAGACGAAAGACGTCGCCGCCAGCGCGAGGGCGAGGACGATCGCCGATATAATCCAAACGTTCTTCATTCCAGCCGTAACTTCCTTAGGTTGACTCGGTGACGCTTAGCCAAATGGTAACAACGCGGAGCTCAACTCGAGCGCAATTGAGCTTTCATTTCTTGGCTGCTCCACACCTCGGCCTTTGTGATGGCGAGGCTCTTCGCGTCTCCGGCTTGCGACCAGTCAGCGGCAGTCGACTCCGAACGGGTAAGTCGAGCTGCAAACCACGTTCTCATCTGCTCCGGTCAGCAAATCTCTTGAGATCGCGCCGATCACGATCTCTGTTGCGCTTCTTTGCTGACGCCCCGGGTGGCCGATGCCGAACGGCAGCTCGGCCCCTCGACGGCGGCTATTGCCCTTACCAAAGGAACTTCGCGCCGTCTGGCAGCTCGCAGACAAATTCACCCTGGATCACGGCTTCGGCCGCGCCAGCAACCAACTTTGAGGCCTTTACCTTGAGCTTGCCTTCGCGGTTAAGGCTGTGGCGGATGTATTCGGTAACAGGGTGTCCTGAGTCGTCCAAGGTTTGATGCACATTGGCGAAGCTGATTCCGTTCTGCGCGCTAACCCTGAAGGCGCTGATAATCAGACCACCTTGCATGGCTGGTCCGGGCTGACCGCCATCAACGGTTGTGCAACGATCGAGATCTAGTATTAGCGTTACTACCTTGCCGGCCCGCAGGGCACTTAGCACGTCTACATATTTTGCAGAAGGCTCGCCGGCCTTCGCTGTCGTGCTTACGCTTGCCACTAAAAGCAAGGAAGACAGTCTCGTTAGACATGTGATATTGAGCCGCATATGCTCTTCTCCAATACAAGACTCACATACGTAGCAGTACCCGTCTCGTCTCGTGCTCGGAGACTTTGGCGGGCACCGAACGTCAGGCGAACGTCGCCGTTGCGATAAACAGCATGCGCTACTACCGTACGCAAGTGGTTGCGAACGCAAACCTAACGTCACAATCTCGTATGTAAGGTACGCATACGACGAAGCTTTCAATTACCCACATTTCCAGCCGCTGCAATTTCGGCACCGAGTTTGATATCTGTGAGTCTCGAGAGACAGCGCCAGATGACAACATTTCCCGGTGGCGGATCGGCTGCCCGGGCCAAGTAGCCCCCTAATCGTGCAAGTTTGGTAAGATAAAATGCAAGGGTTCCAGGCCGACATCGTCGATGGCTGGCGCCGCTGATGAGTTGATCGAGCAATGCGATCTCGGTGTCTGTCAGTGCGAGCTTCGGTGACGCGTTTGGGGCGAGGCGATTGAGCATGGTGAGCCAGAGGACGCGCCAGCTGAGAATGCAGAAGACTGCCATTAGATTGGCAAGTCGCTCCGCGGTCCGGAGTTTTGAGTCTTCCGCCTTACAACCCGATTTCAGGATCTTGTGGAACGCCTCGATTTTCCACCGCATGGCGTACCAGTTGATCTTCTCGATTGCCTCCGAGCGCCTGCGGACGGCTAGGTCCGTGATGAGCTTCCACTCAATCGGTTTACGGCCCTTTGGCGTACCGCGCTCAGTGGCATGGATTATAGTAAGGTCGAGGGCTGGATAATGTTTCTGCTTCCCGATGGGAGGCAAGACCGCGATCCGCTTGAACTTGATTTCCAGCGCGGCCTTCGTCGTCTCGCCCTTGTCGTTGCGCACGTCGATGTAATGCAAGCCTTTGACGCTGGTCTCTTCCATCTCGGTTGCAATCGTATGACCGCCATCGCCTGCCAGCCGATCGACGCAGGCGCGGACAAGGAAGTGAGCGCCAAGCTCTTGCGTCAGGCAATACAATTCGTCGATGTCGCTTTCACGGTCACCGATATGAATGCAACGCTCCGGCTGTCGGAGCCGCTCGATCGATTGCCTGAGATTGTCGAGCCAGCGAACGCTCTCCTTCTTCTCGATCGGAACGCGGGTCGGGTTGATCTTCTTCTTGAGCTGCGCCCTGCCTTTGAACTTTTTTCGTGTCCAGAACTTCACCGCCGCCAATCCCAGCGGCAAGCCTCGACAGTCACAGCGAGACTGGAATGCATCAGCATTCCGCAGACCGTGTGATGGCGCCAACGACCGTCCTTGTTCCGACCGCTGTTGACGCTCTTGGTTAGGCCAATGGCGCTCGTGTTCGCGCGTTGATAGGAGAATTCCGTCGTGTCCTGAATGAGGAGAATTGGGCCTGTACAATCATCGTAACGTGCGCGTGTGGCGGCGAAGTGGCCGCTGAGGATGTCGGCTTCCTCCACGCGCTCGTTGGCGAAGAAGCGGTAGGCCGCCTTCGTGTTCGCCCAGTCCTGACGCGCGAACGGTATGCTCCCGCCCATACCGTCACCAATTTGCTTCAACAGCTCGCCAAATCGTTGACCAAGACGAGCATCCTTGAAAGCTGTCTTGTCGATCTCGCGCTCCGTCCAGTGTTCGACGGCGCTTTCATCACCATCATCCTGGCGACCATCCGGGCCGGCCGACCAACGAGATGTCGTTCCACTTGAACACATCAAGGCACCTCGCCGTCGCGATTCAGGTGCTCGACAATGAATCACAAGCGATTCATCCGATTCAAGATTTTTCGATCAGGGCTACCGCAATCGAATAAAGCATTCGTGGGTAATTGAAAGACGACGAAGGTCGCCTGATTGACGCATGCGCGCGGGGGCCGGGTAGCGCTATGATAGCGCTGCGTGAAGGTTAGGCAGCTTGCTGATCGGTAGGTTCGTCGGCTTGGCGCGGGAGCTTCCATTCCCAGGGCAGCAGTTCGTGCAGACGCGAAGCGGGAAGATCGACGATCCGGGCGAGGACGTCGGCAAGCCCGGCTTTGGGATCGACATCGTTAAGACGACAGGTAGTGATCATCGTCAGCATGATGGCGGCGCGTTCGGCGCCGCGCAGGCTGCCGGCGAAGGTTCAATTGCGCCTTCCCAAGGCGATGCCGCAGCGCTCTTTCGGCGGCATTGTTGCTGAGGCAGATCCTGCCATCGTCGAGGAAGCGCGCAAAGTCGGCCCAGCGCCTGAGCATGTAATTCATAGGCTTCAGGACCTCGGAAGAGCGCGAGAGGGTTTCTCGCTCGCGCAGCAGCCAGGCGTGCATGTCGTCGAGCAGCAGCTTGCTTCGCGGTGTGCGCCGCTTGAACTTCTCCCTTGGCATCACAACGACTGGTTCCTGCAGTTCTCTACAAGAGCCTGTATCCAGATCGCGTCCCCTAAACGCCGGTCGCCATCCGCGCAGTAATCCAGGCGTCTCACGGATTGATCTCAGGGATGGCACGCGCCCCTGATTTTGGCGACGCCTTAGTAATTTTCGACGCGTCATCGGAAGATTTGCTTTCGCTCGCCTTCTGGATACGTACCTGCCCCGTAAACCCGGGACTTTTGCAACACTTGCTGATGACCGCGCCTTTTAAACGAAGCCACAGTGTCGTGGTTTTGCACCTGCGCCTGGAACACCGATGCAGGAGGGCCGTCCTCCATCTCTCATAAAGCTGTACGCATCAAATTCGGATATTCACCTCCTTCATGCTCTGCAGCACACCGTGCCAGATCACCTTTCACAAGATCGCTTCGGCGACCACGGAAGACGAACAGGTGACCGCTGAGCGGGTCCTTGCGCAGCACCTCCTGCACTTGGCGCGCCAAGGACGGAAAGCCTCGGCGCATATCCGTGTGGCCGGTCGCCAGCCACACTCGCGCACCCGCCGGAACCGGAATCATCGGCGCACCAAAGCATCGAGAACACGACGCAGCGCGTCTCCATCACCATCCCTGGAATGCGCACTCCATCAACCTCGCCATCGATCCGGATGCGGGGTCCGGTACCAAGATCAATCTCGATGATGCCTTGGCTCTTCCGTCGACGCCCCGATGTCGTCGCCAAAGGGGCTTCGGCAACCTCCCGCGGCGGCACAGACGGCCGACTCTCGACCGGCACGAACGGCCGCTATACTCGCTTCACCGTGCTTACAAAGCTCTTTGCGCCACCGGAACAGCTGGCTCACATGAAGGCCGGCCGTGCGAGCCACCTCGGAAACATTGGCTCCGGGCTCGAGCGATGCTGCAACTAGCCGTTCCTTCTCATCCCGCGACCACCGGCGCCGCCGCTCGACCGATGTGATCACCTCCGCCCTCGAAATCGTCATAGCGCTTCTCCTAGGATTACCCCTAGGACCTGCAGCGTTCGCCTCCGTCAAACAAGGCGGCCCTCAACGGAGGAATACTATGTAAGTGTTACGAGCGGCACACACTTTGCAATATCGTTCGGCACTATCAATCCGGCGAAAGGCGAAGGGCAGCACGCGCACTAAACGACGAGGTCGATGATCTTCTATGTCAGCGCCAGGGGACTTACCTAATTCCGCATTGAAGATTAGCCTCTGCATCCGCGCTCGTGCTTGACGCGAGACGATTCATGATCCCGTAAGTCGAGTAACGATACGGAGGTCAGCCGTCGTGCTCTCTTGATCCCTAAATTGCATCCTCTCGACACGACGCCCCACTAGACGCGGCAAGCTCAGAAGCGTGACATTGAGGACACTTGGCGCCACATCGCTCACCTCGTCCACGACATCCAGCCTCGCGAATGCACCTGAATGCATTTCGACAACGCTTGCGAACACCCAAGTGGTCCGGACATAAAGCGCTATGTGACAAACAGAAAGCCGGCCTTAGCGGCTGGTTTCTTGAAGGCGACTAACCAATTTGCATCCAGATTGCTTGTTCTTAGGGTCGCCAGCCCCGATGCTATCCGTTTCCGTTCGGAAGTCTAAAGCCTGGCGCATCTTGACATGGGCACAGCGGACCTTGACGGCTTGATTAGACGAACGGCCACGGCGCTGGCCCCAAGCGCACTTGCGCGGGCCCACAAAAATGTTGGCCAAACCGTCTTCTCCCGCCTATTGCAAGGAGAATACAGCATATCAGTCCACTCGCCTGCTGCGCGCATTCAGCGTCATTAAAATCGGCCTTTGTGAACTTCAGCGCTTGGGCTCCGCCCCTTGCACGACGAACCCGCCCGGCTGCGACATGGCGACGAGGCGCGCCGCCGGCGGAGGAGCTGGCTAGTGACCTATTGTGGGTACCTTGGCTGATAGGCCTCGATCCGATCGAGGCAAGTTGAGAAAGCAGTGCCGCATCTGCGACTTCGCGACATCGCCAAGCCGCCAGCTTTCGCGGATAATGTCGAGGAGGTCTCCATCTTGACAGCGTCGGTCCATTTGCTGGCGCCCCCTTGCGCGAGGCCGTCGGCCGACCATTCTATGGCTCCCTTGGCGCCGACCGTTGGACGGACAATAGCGGCACGTGCCAAGTCAAGCGGCTGGCGTCCAACGCTCGGCTACCCCTCCTGTGCAACTCGAGCTGTCTGCACGCGTACACATCTTAGAAACGTTGCCAGCTACCTTCCCAAAGGCAGCTACCAATCCCGAGAAGCTCCGGGGTATCGCCGATATAGGAAACGTGAATCAAATTCTGGCCCGAATGAGCGAGCCAATTCAACAAAGGAATTGGACTTCAGTTGGTCGGAGGCATCTAGGCGGTTTGCCTTGAGCAGATCGACAAGACCGAATTAATCTCCATGGCGCTGCCTAAAATTACGGCGAGCGTCAAGGCTTGCAGGTAGACAGCGAGCTATACGGAGAGCAGAAGGGGCGCTGTGGACGAGAACGTTAGGACAGCCACCAGCCTTACAATCGGATGGCTCGAGCACATGACAAACCTGAGGAGAGCGATCCGGATCGAACCGCCGGCACGCTCTCGCGATTGGCTCACACTAGCCCGTCCACCCTCTTCCTCTCCATCAGAAGGAGCCGCTCAAAAGGCTTTCGCCCGGCCCTTTCCGGAACGACACACGGCCTCCTCAAAATCCCTGAGACTCAGCAATGCCCCGCGGCCATCCGTCCACCGTTTGGTTTTGCACTCCTCTGCCACTCGCCGCGGCAATCCAGATTGTAGCATTGCCGCCAACGAGGAGGACCGCTAAAAGCACGATACGCCATTGATTTACTATGTGAGCGTACGATTTCTACCATGTAAGAGAACTATACGAAGGTTTGTAATGCGCCTTTTTTTTTGGCTATGCTGATTTCGGCGGCCGACGTAGAAAGCGCTCAGGAGCGCTTGTCCGGCGGCTCGAACAAATTCCTGCATTTTAATCATCCCGCCAGAAGGGCCGGACGGATACAAGCATGTTTAATTGGCTCATCGCGTTTGGACGTTCATCGGCGCAATTTATTTTGGCTAGCATTACGCTCGCGGCATTGACGCTAGCTTCCTTGTATCTTCATAGCCCTTTCGCAGCCACAGCGCTTGTCTATTTGGTCGTGATTTTGGTGTTTTCGCTGATTGGCACTTTCGTCGCATCGTTGGCGCTTTCCATAGTCGCCGTCAGCGCTTTAATTTACGTCCTCACGTTCAATCCCCAGATCGACGCCCCTCACGAGCTTTTGGTGATTATCGCTTTCCTTACTGCGTCCATCATCGGAACGCGCCTGATCGCAAAACTCCGCTACGAAAAGGAAGCAGCGCGTGAGGTCGCCGCCGAGCTAAGGCACAGCGCGGACGATCTGCGCAACCGAGAGAAACTCTGGCGCGAGATCTTTGAGCATAACCCGGCCATGTACTTCATGGTCAATGAAACCGGAACCGTCCTGAACGTCAATAGTTTCGGCGCGATCCACCTCGGCTATACGCCCGCGGAACTGATCGGCCAATCGGTGTTCAGAGTCTTTCTGAAAGACGATCGCGAGGTCGTTCGCAAATCCATCGAGCGATGCCTTACATATATCGGCCAATCGCGTACATGGGAAATCCAGAAAGTCCGTAGGAACGGCTCGGTGCTGTGGGTGCGCGAGACTGCCAAGGCGATCTTGTGGGCCGACGATAAGCCCATCGTCCTCATTGCCTGCGAAGATATCACCGAACAGAAGCGGACGGTTCTTGCTCTTCAGCGGAGCGAAGCGCATTTGGCTCAGGCGCAAGAATTGAGCCACACAGGCAGCTTTGGCTGGAACGTGGCCACCGGCGAGGTCTTTTGGTCGAAGGAAAGCTTTCGGATATTCCAGTATGATCCAGAGACCAAAGTAACGGCGCAACACGTCATTGACCGCACTCACCCAGAAGACAAGACTTCTGTCCAAGACACTTTGAATCGGGCCCTTCGAGGCGAGCATTTCGAGCACGAATACCGATTGCTGATGCCCGACGGCTCGATAAAGTACATTCACGCGGTGGCACGTGCTACGAGAACCGCGTCCGGGAATATCGAGTTTGTCGGGGCGGCCACGGACGTCACGACAGCAAAGCAGACGGAACAACAACTGCGCCGTAGCGAGGCCTATCTGGTCGACGCGCAGCAGCTCAGTCGCACGAGCACCTGGTCGTGGGACTGCAACCGTCGCTGTTTTGCTTATCGCTCCGCCGAAGTCAGTCGTCTATTTGGCTTTGACCCGGATGAGCCGGTGACCATTGAGGCCATCCGATCGCGGATTCATCCAGACGACTTGCCGCGGCAACAGGAAATCCAACGTCAGGCCATTGAACAAAAAACAGGGAATTTTGAATACGATTTCCGAATCTGTCTTCCCGACGGCGCGATACGACACATACATGCTGTTGCGCACGCCGTGCTGGCAAGCGATGGCTCAACTGTCGAACTCGTCGGAACGCACATGGATGTCACTGAGCAGCACGCAGCCAAACAACAATTGGAAGACACTCTTGCTGCGCTACGCGAGAGCGAGCAGCGCTTTCGTGACTACGCCGCAACTGCTTCTGACTGGTTATGGGAGACCGGGCCGGATCACCGGTACACCTTGTCGGAGCACACCAACGCTACGGACCTCTTGGCAAGAGCGGTCATCGGCCTGCGTTGCTGGGAGATTGCGAGCGACGTTGAAGAAGAGCCCGAGAAGTGGCGGCAGCATGAAATAACGCTAAATGCCCATCTTCCATTTCGCGATCTGGTCTATCGTACCGTGGGGAGGACCAGGTCACCAATCTACTTCCAGAGCAGCGGCAGGCCCTTATTTGATGTAAGCGGCCATTTTCTCGGCTACCGAGGCGTGGCCACTGATATCACGGCGAAAGTTCGCGCCGATCAGGCTGAACAAGGACTGCGAAAGGCACAGGCGGATCTTGCGCATGTGACGCGCCTGACGGCGCTGGGGGAACTAACAGCCTCTATCGCCCACGAAGTGAACCAACCGCTCACGGCCATAATCAGCAACGCCGATGCGTGCCTTGGCTGGCTACGTCGCGAAGCTCCCGACATTTCCGCCGTGCACAGATCCGTAGAGTGGATCATTGATGACGCTATGCGCGCAAGCGAAGTGATTCGCAGGGTCCGCACACTCGCGAGGAACGGTGATATCGAGATGGTAGCGCTAGACATTAATGAGGTTGTGAACGACTCTATCGCGCTGGTAACGCGTGAGCTGATTAACCACCAAGTGACCTTGCGAACTGAGCTAGCACCATCACTTCCCAAAATTCTCGGTGACCGGGTTCAGCTGCAACAAGTAATCATCAATCTGGTGATGAACGGAGTAGAGGCCATGCAAGCTGTT
This sequence comes from Bradyrhizobium sp. CCBAU 53340, assembly GCF_015291645.1. Taxonomy (NCBI): domain Bacteria; kingdom Pseudomonadati; phylum Pseudomonadota; class Alphaproteobacteria; order Hyphomicrobiales; family Nitrobacteraceae; genus Bradyrhizobium; species Bradyrhizobium sp. CCBAU 53340. The sequence continues at coordinate 9,702 of NZ_CP030056.1, read as the reverse complement.
GACGACAGAGCGCGCGAACTGATGATTCAGTCATCCAGAGACAATGAGAGCCGCGTGCAGCTCTCCGTGACTGATAGCGGCGTCGGCATCGCTGAGGGTGATAGGATCCGAGTCTTAGATCCGTTCTTCACCACCAAATCTACCGGCCTTGGAATGGGTCTGTCGATCTGCCGCTCGATCGTAGAAGCTCACGGAGGCCGCCTGTCGATCGTCCAGAAGCAAGAGCCGGGCGCATCCTTTCAATTTGTCCTGCCAGTCGTGTCATGATTGGAATTTGACTAGCCGTGTGAAATCGGGTCGACAAGTACGATCGTGCTTATTGTCGAAAGCTAAACGGCTCGATGCCTCGACGAAACTTTCGCTCGGCATATCTGGATATCGCCGCATTCGGATCGGCTCACGGAATGCTGCAGGGCACACCTTCGGGTCGCATGGCCATCGGGTTCTTGACACCGACTGCTGGGACCGTGAGTTTGTATCTAACCTGGCGAAGTTGAATGTTCACCCCGCATGAACCTCAAACTGAGGAAGGCGAAGCGTTCGATCGGATCGCAACAGAATCGAAGCTGAGCAGACGATCACGACGCCTCGCTGGCAAGCAGCTTTGGCACTGGGCACCACCGGCTCCGATTCAGGGCGCTTTCGCGTGCTTCCCGCTCGACGGCCCGAATGCCGCTTCCGTCCGCAGAAGGATGCACGAGCTGAGCAGCAGACCACTCGTTAGATAGCGAAGCGCTGGCGATTAGCCGCAGTCTCAAGAGCTAACGCTGCGGGTTCCCTAGTCACACCGCCGGCGCCTTCAGGGCCTTGAGTGACGGCCTTAACCGCTTTCCGGCCAGATTCGCCACAAATTCCATCGGTACTTTTTGAAGGGGTCGATCCCTTTCGGGGTGTCAGCCCTAAGAAGCTGAGTTCCTTCAGCAAGCGCGTCGTGCCGCTTCGGCTTGACCGTACAAGCTGATCAGCTTGGACTTGCACGCGTTGCTGTACGAAATCCCCGGCGCCGCGATACGATTATTACGGCTCCTCGATCTGGCCGAAGCGGAAAGAGGACGAGACGTTCGAGGCCCCCTCCTTCAAAGCGTTGAGCCGATGGGACGTCCTGGGCCATAGCGGAACACATTGACGCACAATCGAGCGCCGGCACCCAACCTGCGCGTCAACAGCGACGCCCGATGCTCGCGGTTCTGTTTTTCGACGCGGCAAGCCAACGCATAAGAGCGTTGCTGCTTCCGCTTATTCATCGGCTCGCGGCGAGCTAGGCGCTGACTCTCCGCGCCGCTACGTGCATTCCCTTTGCAACCTATTCGCGGCTTGGATGAACACTATCAAGAAAATTGATTTTTCGATCCTACCTGAAGCCTCGTAAGTCGTATCCGTTCTTTACAAGGAGGACGCAGCTACTCGTGCGGTTCGATTTTCTCTTCAGTCAAATGCTCGACAATTGCAGCTGCTCGACCAGGCGGGGGGATCATCGTAGCTCCGTGCCGACAGTGATGCGCTCAGGCCTCGACACAATCGCACTATAGGCGACCACAATGCGAATCCTACTGGTCGATCAGGACGCCGCCTTCGTGCGAGCCGCCAAGAAAACCCTGTTCGTTCGCGGTTTTGCCGTGGACCTCATCTCTACTCTTGACGAAGCGGAGACCGCGCTGAGTTGTGCCAGCTATCACATTCTCTTGCTCGAGTTGGCTCTGCCGGACGGAAATGGATTGGACTGGTTGAAACAGTTGAGACGTGAAGGATATTCAATGCCTGCCATGATGATGAGCAGCCTGAGCGATCTTGAGACCAGGATCGCGATATTCAATGGTGGCGCCGACGATTTTCTTCCTAAGCCGGTGTCTATCGATGAGCTTATTGCTCGAATGCGCGCCATTTTGCGACGATCGACGCAATTGACGGCACCCGTGATCACCTTCGGGAACTTACATTTCGATCCTATTGGCCGGCAAGTCTCAGTTGACGGTCGGCCACTCAGAATTGCGCGCCGCGAAGTCTGCATTCTCGAACATCTGCTCAGCCGAGCAGGCCGCACCGTGCCGCGAGCGTTGCTAGAGGAAAGCCTCTATGCGTTTGACGATGAAGTCTCGACCAATGCCTTAGAAGTCGGGATCTATCGATTGCGCACACATTTGAGCAAGTCCGGCACAACGCTACGAATCAAAACCGCGCGCGGCGTCGGCTACGCGCTTGAACTGAAGAACGATCCGCTGCCTTGCCGCCACACTTGAAAACGACGCTCAGTTGAAGTTCCCCCTTGATGTTCGCAGCTGCCGATGGCCGACGGCGGTCACCTCAGCTATTCGCTCGCGCCTTCTGTATGTCGTTTGCTCGCTTCCTCTCGTGCTGCCGCCCACTACCGCAGCTCAGATAAAGCGCGACCCTAATCAGGCGTCGCCACGGTCAACAACTGACAGCCTTAGCGGGGTCTTGAATCTTTCCTCCTCTCAGGGCCAGACGATTCATCTTCCGGCGCCGGCGGCCAGCATATTCGTTGCCGACCCAACGATAGCCGACTACCAGGCCCCATCGAATACAACCATCTTCGTCTTTGGAAAACAGTCGGGACGGACCAGCCTATTTGCTTTGAACGACAATGGAGAAGCGTTAGCCGAGTTACGTGTTGTCGTTACCCAGCCTATCGAGGATTTGCGTGCTGCACTAAAGGCTGAGCTCGGGGACCATCCGATCCAAGTCACCTATACGCCACGCGGCGCAATTCTGAGAGGGACAGCACCAAGTGTCGACGTCGTTGAGCGCGCCAAGAAGATTACCGAGCAATTTCTGGGCGCGGGCGCGCTGGTCGTCAACAACATCCAAGTGGCCGGCTCATTGCAAGTGACGCTTAGCGTGCGCGTGGCGGAAGTCTCGCGCAGCGCCGTGAAGGAGCTTGGCATCAACCTCTCTGCATCGGGCCAAAACGGAGCGGTCATTTTCGGGTTTAGCAGTGGCAAGCCTGGCGGTTCCGGTGCGAGCCGGGGTGGCGGCACGGCAAGTGTCGGAGTCGGCGTTGGCAGCACGAACATCAGTGCTGTACTTGACGCCCTCGCCAACGAGCATCTCGCGTCGGTATTGGCGGAGCCAACTCTTACCGCGATGTCCGGCGAATCAGCAAGCTTCCTGGCAGGCGGCGAATTTCCAATTCCGGTCATGCAGGACAATCGTCAACTCTCAGTTCAATTCCGTCAATTCGGAATCAGTCTGGAGTTCGTTCCGACCGTTCTCAGCAACAATCAGATCAATATCCACGTCAAGCCTGAAGTCAGTGAGTTATCCAAAGAAGGTGAAGTCAATATCAACGGAATGTCTCTGCCTGGCCTCTCCACGCGACGTGCCAGTACTGTTGTCGAGCTTGCCAGCGGTCAGAGCTTTGCAATCGGCGGGCTCATAAGACGCAATTTCAACACCGACATCAGCACGTTTCCCGGGTTAGGCGATGTCCCGATCCTTGGTGCACTGTTTCGGTCCTCCTCATTTCAGAAGCAGGAGACGGAGCTTGTCATCGTCGTTACCCCTTACATCGTGCGGCCAGCATCATCTGCCGCCAAGATAAGCGCGCCGACTGACCGCCTCCGGCCGCCATCAGACGGGGGGCGCATTTTAACGAATACGTTGGCGCGTCCCCCGCGAAGCCGCGAGGCTCCCGCACCGAACCAGACGCGACCGGCGGAGCCGGCTTTGTTATCGAATGAGGACCGCTAATGACCTTGCGAAACCTGGGCCACTTGATTGCCGTAGCGGCAACCGTAGGCGGATGCACACATAATGCTGCGATCTATTCTGAGCCGACTGATCAAGCGATTCAAGTGGAGCAGAAGACCAGTATCTTGCGACTACAGAGCCTTCGTCGCGCCGAGAGGTATGGTCTGCGTAATTTCATTGCGAACGCCAGCCGCGGTCGGCGGGATGCACTCCATCTGGACGTCAGTGGTTCGCCCCGGCTCATTACGCAGGTGGCTCATGAGGCCCGCGAGATGGGCGTTCCCGCCTATAATATTCGCCGGTCCGCTTCCCCCGTAGATCTGCCCAGCCATTTCGGTGTCCAAATCGAGGCGATCATTTACGAAGCACGTCCTCCGCTCTGTCCATCCCTTTCAATCATCGGCCCTTCAGTAGACGACAATTCTTTCAATCCAACGCTCGGCTGTTCGATCCGCAATAACCTCGCGGTCACGGTCAACGATCCCGGCGACTTGCTCGAGAACAGAGCTATCTTGCCAACCAGTGGTGACCGTGCGGTGCTTCCGCTTACCGCACGGGGAGGTCTCGCCGCAGGCAACAAGAGCCACTTGGAAAGTGACACTCATAATCGCATTGCGTCAGAAGCCCAATGAGCACTCTCAATGGCTGAGCGGCAAGAGCATTGGCGATACTCTGGCGGCCAACTTCCGCAGACGCCACGATCTGCTTCCGCCTTTCCAGACGACGTGACTTACAGATCAAGTAGCGACTGGACGTCTTTGACTAACACGCCCGAATGCATCGCATTGCCGCGCCAAGCTAGACCAGGCCAGCGGCAAAGACTGCCTTTGCAACCCCCTCGAAACAGTCCTTCGGAACGGCCTTGCCCATTATTCCCTTTCGGATCAGCTGACGCGCCAAAGCAGGTTCCTGAATAATGCTCAGATGCAGCGCCCTCGCCTGATCAAACAACTGTGAAGCAAGTTCGTCCTCACCGCGGCATACCAAAACCGGCACTCCGGTCTGTCCACGAACGTAGCGCAGTCCAACTAACATCGCGGGGCCCGTCAGTATCAATGTGGCCCGATTGACTCCGAGCGGCGGCTCACTCGCCGATTCCCGACGAAGCCGGCGGTGTTCGCCCTTTACATGTGGGTTGCCTTCCTGCTCCTTAGACTCGCGCTTCGCTTCACTCTCCGTCATGCGCATGTCACGCAAGAATAGCCAGCGCTGAATTAGCAGGTCGGTCAAGCCGCCGATCAGAAACGCCCCAGCAGCAATTTCAATTAAGAATTTGACCTCTTTGAATACAAAGCTGAAACAACCCAAACCGCAGACAGGCAGGTACACCAGCGCCTTCCAACTTGCGAGTGAGGTGAAAAACAGCGTTACGCCGAGAAGGAACACTTTGATCAACGACTTACCAAGCTCGACAAGCGACTTCTGAGAGACAATCCGTTTGAGCCCTTTGATTGGATCCAATTTCTTAAGGCTTGGTTTCAGCGGCTCCACGGAGAACGTCAGCCCACCAGCAGCCAAGACACTGGCTAGAATGCCTGCAGCCACGGCCGCTCCAATGATTGGGGCAACGCTCGTCAACGAAAGTTCGATCAATCCGACCAGTGCCTGCTGGACCGCACTGTTGAAGGGCTGCCCCTGCAGCTTGTCGACGAGCCGCACCCCCTCACGCCATACGCCCTCGATCGCGCCCGCTCGGAAACATAGACAGCCGAATGCGGCGCAAATGCTAAGCGCGCTCACAAAATCGGCGCTGCGCGGGATCTGTCCCTTCTTACGCGCCTGCCGTAGCTTCTTGGGAGTTGGCGGACGCTTCTTCTCTTCGCTCGAGTCGCTCATTTTAGGAACTTCCCGAGCCACTCCAGCACTCCGTAGGACTGGATAATCTCCGTTCCCATGTATTCCATGAGGAAGACGGTGTAACTCACCATGATGATGCCAAAGGCGGCGTTCTTGATGGTGGGGGAGAGGTCGTTCAGCTTAATTTGCGGCGCAAACCGCCCTAGCAACATGAGGGATATCTCAATCAGGAGCAGCAGAGCCAGCACGGGTCCGGAAAATAGCAGGGCCGTGTGCATGATATGATCGAGAAGCGCTACAACTTCCATTGCCCCTTGCATTGTCAGAGGAGGTAGTAGCCGGTACACGGGCCAGATCAGATAGCTGCCATACAGGCACCGAACCATCGTCTGTAGACCTCCAGACGCAACGAAAATAGTAACCCCAGCAGTTCCGAGAAAGAGACCCGTGGCGGAGGCCTGGCTGCGCGTCGCAGGATCGTCCAACTGGCTTGAAACGCTCCGTTGCGTGTCAATGATGTCGCCAACTGCCTGGATGCTCCATAGCGGTATACTTAGGAACATCCCGAACAGCAGGCCGACGAATATCTCTTTGAGACCGAGGAACGCGACCGCGGCCAGACGGGTGGCCGGATCTAGAGTCTGCAGACCGGCCTTGACATGCGCAAGGCATGGCAGTCCAATCACGATCGTCAAGCTTGTGCGGATCATCCCGCTAATCTGCGGCCGCGTGAATACGGGAAGCACCAACATAATGCCTAAGGCCCGCGCAGCGCTAAGGCCCGCTGCAACGACGAACTCGACAGCACTCTGAATTAGAGCTTGCGCCTCGGTGGGTGACAAAGCATGCATTCGCGGCGCTCGTTGTTCGCCTCAGCTAATCTAACCGGTTCCGCTCGCCGTGCCTTAATGTTTGACGCCAAGGCCGCAAATAGTCGGCGGTGTTCGTTCTAATAGCGCTCAACGAGAGCACCAGCCGCACTGCGAGCCCGCAGGGTAGGCCGTCGATCCCCATACTCTCATGCTCGCTCGACAAACTGGCCAGCCACTTTGGTAATTCACCGGTGATGTCGATGGGCGGTTTTGTCCTCACAAACTCGGCCTTCGGTTCCTCACTAATACCTCGATGTGAGAGAGGGGAACTCCGTGAAGATATGTTTGGCCTGTTCGATAAGCGGCGCACTCAGCACCCGAGAAAACAGAACGAGCACGGCGACGACGACGAGGAGCCTCACGGTTAGGGGCAAGGTTTGATCCTGGAGCTGCGTTGCCGCCTGTATTATGCCAACACCCAAGCCGGCCACGAGAGCTGCTAGGAGCGGTGGCAGAACCCACATCATGAAGAGGACGAGCGATCGGGTCAAATGCGTGAGGATGCTGGTCTCGTCCATATTAACCTCCGGCCGTGGCGTAACTTAACACCAACCCGTGCATGAGCCGCGACCATCCGTCGATCGTGACGAACAGAAAGAGCTTAAAAGGAACAGATATCATTGTGGGCGATACCATTGACATGCCCATGGCCATCAGAATCGTCGTTACAATCAGATCAATCGTGATGAATGGAAGATAGAGAAGGAAGCCGATTTCAAAGGCACGCTTTAATTCCGAGATCAGAAAGGACGGTACAAGAATCGCAAAATCATCCGCTGTAGCGTTTGCCCGCATCTCCTCTGACCAAACATGTTCTGTGGATGACAGGAAGAACGTGCGCTGCTCCTCACTGCTGAACTTTTTCAGGTGAGCGCGCAGCGGCTCGCTTCCCTCCTTAGCGGCTGTCGCCCAGTCATCGAGCGTTTGGTAGTGAAGTTGCGGGGCGGTAACGTGGTTGTAGATCTGCTCCAGCACTGGAGCACCAATGAAGACCGTAAGGATCAATGCAGCGCCATACAGAACGATGTTCGGGGGTATGGATTGGGTTCCGAGCGCGTTGCGCACGAGGAAGAGAACGACGGAAACTTTTATGAATGCCGTCGTCGTGACAACTGCGAACGCCAGCAGACCGAGACCGACCGTCGCTGCAAGAAGTGCAGGAATGCCTGGCTGAATGTCAGTCATTGACCGCCAACCCACCACGTAGCCTGATGGCCAGTTCCTCCCCGACACGCACGATGTCGCCGTGGCCGATCAATCGACCATTGGCAACAATGTCAACCGGACGGTCAACGGGACGGCCAAGTTCAAAGACATGCCCTTCGTTGACGCTCCTCAACGTACCCAGCGGGATAGGCCAACGGCCGCATTCGAACACGAGCGTAATCTCAATGCTGTCGATGTCGGTTTCCGAGGGCAGGGTCGATGGCTGGGTTTGGGGTCGTGTTGTCATATATGCACTCTTGAGAGGGTGGGGTTGCAGGCGGAAGGGTCCCCGCAAGATTAGTCTGTCGCCAGCAATCTCCGCCGGCGCCCACAATTTGTCCGCAGTCAGGATGACCTGACCGCTCGCAAAGGGAATGACGTCCGGCAACAGCGCATCGCCAGTTTGTGCTTGGCGAAGAAGCCCGACGGACACGCGCAGCGAGCTAATCTCGCTGGCAACCATGATGGGCAACTCCGGGGAAAGCTTGCGCATTTCTCGGGGCAATTGGCCAAGCATCTCGCCTAACTTACAGAAGGCAGCCGGAACCGGACCCTCAAGAGACGAGAATAGGAACAGCCGCGCCTTGCCCACGAGCGCCCCGTAGACGATGTCGAGTTCCAGATAAGGACCTTCCATCGTTGCTTCGTCGATGCGGATAATTTGCAAATCCTGCGCTAGCAGATGCTCTACTCGAGTGAACCATGGTTCAAGCGCAAGTTCGAGGACGAAAGAGCGGGCTGGGTCCGAAGGTAACGTAAGGCCATGCTGCACTGTCGAAATCAATGCCTCCGCCAACTGGCGCGGCACCGACAAGACGGCCATTTCGGCTCCGACGCGAAATACACAATCAAGCATCGGCGCGGTCGATTGCTGCGCCTGCCACACAAGCCGGTTAATACATATCGAGACCGGCGTATCGCCAAGGCGGCTCTTCAGAACCGTTCGCCGGGGGGCCATCAAATTGAGGCACGAGACCGCGCTATGCGACAATCTTAGCCGCGGCACGAATCGTGCCGGTTCACCGACCGCATTTTCCGCGCTCATGTTCACGGGGTCGGCAGTTCGCGCCGACATAAGAGAAGCAGCCATTAAATCAAAACGCCAATTGCCTGGCTTCGCGAGCCACTCTGATACCGGAGCAAGACCTCATCGTCCGTTTCGATTTGAGCTGCACACTCCGAGCAAGCGTTGGTCGAGCGCTGCACATCGCACTCAATCTGCTGCCATTTCTGGCTCGCCGCCGAACGCTTGGCCCACACGACCCGCGCCTCAACAACCGCCGCCTGGGCCTGCTGTTGAGCGATGCGCGCTTGCTCAAGCACCTGGCGTGCAGTTGCGATCTCAGCTGTGAGGCGTCCAATGACGAGATGAAGCCTACGGTCGAGTTCGGTGACGCACATCCTGTTAGACGATGCGAGTTCTAAATAAAGTTCAGCTTCGAGGCTTGCGCGGCGTTTCTCGGCGCTGGCGGCATTCTTGGAAGCTTTCTCCATCGCTTTAACCGCAATTTGGCGTTCGGCTTGCGTATTGGATAATTGACGAAGCGCACTTCGCTCCCTCATGTCCTTCACCAGCCGCAATTTCGACGCTTGGCTGGGATTCAGTCGGTAAGACGCGACATCCACGTGATGGCCTCCTCAAAGCTGGACGGTTCATCCTGCCCCTGGCGCAAGAAATTCCGCAAGTCCTCGATCGACGCGATTGCTCGGTCGGTCAGCGGATCGCCCCCTGGCTTGTACTCACCGACCTTGATCAAAAATTCGGCCTCATCATAGCGCGAAAGAAGATCTCGAAAGAAAGAGGCGGCCTTTCGATGTGACACAGAGACGACCGCATCCATCACGCGACTTCGGCTCGACAACACGTCGATGGCCGGAAAATGCTCTCGCGATGCGAGCGCGCGTGAGAGAATGATATGACCATCGAGAATACCGCGCGACTCTTCGGCGATTGGATCGCCTGTCCCGTCACCTTCGACAAGTACGGTATAGAAGGCCGTGATCGAGCCCTGCTCGCCCATACCGGCACGTTCCAACAGAGCCGGCAGCAGCGCAAAGACGGAGGGAGGAAAGCCTCGCCGCGTCGGAGGTTCTCCCGCGGCTAGGCCGATTTCATCGC